>CAYMLG010000008.1:0-116323 GCA_964391195.1 uncultured Anaerolineaceae bacterium
AACCCAACAAAGGATCCCGAAAGACTCCGCCCATTGGTACCGAGAAGTGATCGCCTCCAACGGGGAATGTTTATAAACTGAAGACTTTCCCCGGCGCTCAGTTCTCGGTTGCTCAGACATAGCGAACCGGACCACCCTCGAGGGCGGTCCGGTTCGCTGCGCCTGCTTTCGCTACGCCTGCTGTGGAACGGGCTGCACCCACCGGGCCTGGATGGTCGTCCCTTCTCCCGGCGCGCTGCTGATTTCGAATGTCGCTCCGATGCTCTCAGCCCGCTCGCGCATAATCCCCAGGCCAAGATGGTCCGGCGGAACAGATTTGGGATCGAAACCTCTTCCGTTGTCTGTGATCACCAGCTCGATCTCCCCATCCCAACCGGACAGGTTCAACACCACCTCACTGGCCGCCGCGTGCTTGGCGACGTTGTTCAAGGCTTCCTGCGAGATACGATAGAAGACCACTTTCTGTTCTGGGGCGAGAGTGGTCTGCAGATCGAGCAACAGCCTGACCGGCACCTGGGTGCGCCCGGTGAAGGCATTGGTCAGGTGACGGAACAATTCAACCGTGTCGGCTTCGAGCAGCGCAGTAGGACGCAATTCCAACAGCAGCGTGCGCATCTCCGCCAGCGCGCCCCGCGTCATCTGGCGCAGCTCGCGCAAGCGGCGCTGGCCCTCCTCCGGGTTGCGCTCCCATATGCGAGGCAGCACTTCGGCGATCAGGCTGGCCGAGAACAGGGTTTGCGTCACTGCGTCGTGCAGTTCGCGGGCCAGGCGGTTGCGCTCCGTCAGCACCGCACTCTGCTCCACCTGGATTCGCAGACGCGCGTTCTCAATTGCCAGGGCTGCCTGATCGGCGAAGGTCATCCCCAGTGAGATCACTTCCTCCCCGAACTCCTGCGCTTCGGTATAGTACAGGGAGATCATCCCGTACACCGCTCCCTGAACGATGAGCGGGACCGCCAGGTAAGCCGAAAAATGTCGCCGGACGACATCCACCCAATTCCTGAGGTTCTCAGGGAACGCTTCCACCTGCTCGCTATAATTTTGATCCACATACGGGCCAAAATTGCTCACCGCATAAGGCTGCCGGTTGAGCAGCGCCAGGTTCGGCAACGTCTCATAGAATGGCAGCGTATCGAAAGCGCTGAAGCTCTCCGGCATACCGGCCGCGGCCTCGACATAAATCGTAGCATCCTCCAGAGAGAACCGGTAAACCACCCCCGCCTCGGCGCCTAACAGTTGCCGCGCCTGGTTGACGATCGCCTCCAACACTTCCACCAGGGGCAGGCTGGAGTTGAGGATAGCCAGAATATCCCGCAGCCCCTCCGCCACGCGCCGGCGTTCCTGCTGCGCCTGGTACAGCCTGGCGTTCTCCAGGCCGACCATCGCGCTGGATGCCAGCAGGCTCAGCGTCCGTTCCGCCTCGGCACCGAAGGCTCCAGGCCGGTCGTCGGAAATCATGATCGCCCCATACGGCTCGGCATTGCTGAGCATGGGCACGATTGCCAGGGAGACGATCCCTGCGTCTTCGGCGAACTTCCGGCGTTCCGGGTTGCTCTGCGCTTCGGGCGCCAGGCGTATATCGTCCACACATACCGGTTTTCGCTCACGGATTGTCCGCTCTGCGAAAGAGCCGGCCAGTGGGATTTCTCGACCAATGGGATATTGCAGCCCGGGGAAAGGGTTTGAGACCACACCCAACCGCAGCCGGTCGCCAATCAACAGGAAAACCATCGCCCCTCGCGCCCCGGTCAGCCGCCGGGCTTCATCGACGATCATCTGCAGCACGGCGTCCGGGTCCAGGCGCCGGATGATCGCCTGCTGCACCGAAAAGAGCGCTTCCAGTTCCTTGGTTCGATCGGCTACCCGTTGTTCCAGCTGCCGGTACGAGTCGCGTATCTGCCCGGTCATCCAATTGAACCGCCCCGCCAGGATTTCGATCTCATCTCCGGTCTTGGCGGTGATCGTGCGGTCGAAATTACCCTGGGCGACTTCCTGGGCTGCATCGATCAAATCTTCAACCGGCTGCATGATCCGCCGGACTCCCACCATCACCATTGCAGTCGGCAAAATCACCCCCAAAGCCAGCAGTACCAACAAAAACTGCTGGTACGGGCGGCTTCTGCTCAGCAGCACCGACCATTTCTCTTCGGTGACCAGTCCCCAACTGCTCCCAGAGATGGGTGAATACCCGGCCACGATCTCCTGCCCGGTGAAATCTCGCGTGCGCACCGCTCCGGATGCCCCGCTCTGCAGTCGCTCCAACACCGGCAGCCCGGAGAAATCGTCGCCAATCCGGGCGGCATCGGTGTGGTAGACCACCCTTCCGTTCTCATCGACAATATAGGTCGTCCCGCTTTCACCGATGCGCTGTTTGACGATCCCCCCATAGAACGCGCTGATACTGCTGGCGCCAATCCGGAACATACCAACCAGTGTCCCGGTCACTTCCCCCTGGCTCCCATAGATCGGGACCACAGCCGCTACAACTTCGGCGCCATCCGGACCGTCTGGCGTGATATTGGAGAAATGCGGTCGCGGGGATCTCAGCAGGCTGCGGAAATAACTCCGGTCGGACCAATCTTCCCCGATGATCCTCCTCTGCTCGGGCAGTGCAGCCCGCACGATCCCGTGCGTATCCAGCACGATCACGCCCCCATCAAAAATCGTGAGCGGGTTGCGGAATGTCTCCAGCGCGCCTTGTTGGGCAAGCGGGATTCTGGACTGCAGCGCGTTCGAGCGGGTGATTGAGGTCAGGAGATCGGTGTAAGCCCGCATCTCGTTCGCAAGCTGCCCCGCCGCCAGCCGGGTGAGCTCTTGATCGCGCTCGATCACCAGGTCTTCCGTGACTTGTTGGTACGCGAAGAAGGTGACAACCGCCACAATGGTCAGGATGAGCACGCTGGGGATGAACGACCAGGCGATGATCTTGACTCTCAGGCCATTCCATCGACTCAGGAGGCGCACGCGCACGCTCCTTCGAGCCTCGATTCCGGTGCATACGCCGCCTGGGCTGCATCCACTTGCTGGCTGACCTCCTTCATGATGTCAACCGGCGCTTCGCCCAGGATGTAAATCTTATCCCAGGCATCGTAAATCAGCCGCTTGGCCTCCGACATATTGGCAAACACTTCGCTTGTCACCGAATAGCCCTGGATATGCCCGTCAGCAAAAGCGCCAATATCCACATCCCGGGTCTGTTCCGGGAACTCAAGCTGTATCAGGCGGATCCACTCTTCAACCAGTGAGGCGCGGGCGGGCTGCAGGAAATTGGCCTTGGCCATTGCCAGCCCGTAGTCTTTGCTTACCAGGAACTTCAACAGTTCCCAGGCTTCGTCCGGGTAGCGAGTGCGCCCATAAATCCCCCAGCCGTCGGTGGTTGCCAGGGTAACGCGCCGCACCGGGCCGGGGGGCAGCGGCGCAATCCCGATCCGGAACTTCGCCTGGCTGAGGATGTTTTTCAGCGACCAGGACCCATCTTCGACCATCGCCACCCGCTCATCGATAAAAGCCTGGGTGATCGTCAGGTTCTGCACATCCAACGGCGTCGCCATCACCTGGTCATCCCACATCCGGCTGCGGATCCATTCCATCGCCGCCAGCGCCGGCGGCTCGGAGAATCTTGAGCGCCTCGGGTCATTTGGATCCACCAGGTGTCCGCCCCATGCGTTGATATGCACCTGGATTCTGTCCCAGGAAATATCCAGCATGCTCCCCCACAGATCGGTCTTTCCATCCCGGTCGCGGTCTCGCGTGAGTTGGCGCATCGCCTCCGTGTAATCGTCCAGGGTCCACGAGCCATCCGGGTAATCAAGGCGGTAAACGTCGAACAGGTCTTTGTTGTAGTACAGCGCCAGGGCGCCATGATATTTCGGTAGGCCGTACTGGCGCCCGTCGAGTGTGAACAGCGAACGGTACTGCGCCGGATCCCAATCGGCCACCGTCTCCGCGTCAAGGTCGGCCTCTACTCGCCGGCGCAAGTCCAGAGTTAGGTTTTCTTGGGCTAATATTGGGAAGAAAGAACAGCAGGCGGAAAAAACGTCCGCGCCGGTGCCGGCGCGCAGGTCTTCGATCAGGCTTTCTTCCACGTCCTCCGGATCGGGGACATAGAAAACCCGGATATCGGGCTGATCGACATGAAAGCGGTCGAGCATCCCCTGGACCATCGGCGGGAACCAATCAGTCCGCCAGTCCTGGTAAACCAGTTGGATGACCGGAGACTCCGTAGGGGAACTATCGAACAATGGGCGACAGCTTCCCAGCCAGGCCCCAGCAGCAGTCACCCCAGCTACCTGTAAAAACTGCCTGCGAGAAAGTGTCGACCCCATCGTACCTCCGATCTCTCGCCAGTCACGTCATAACCGCGGTACTCCTATTTTACACCGGATGCTCATTCTGTTCTACGCCTCATTAAGTCCGTACCTAAAACCAATACCAGTGAAATGAATCCCAACGCCAGCGCCACGCTGTATGCGCCCACATATTGGCGTTCATCCAACGCCCGGAAGATGTACAGCGTGGCGGTCTCCGTGTATCCCTGAATCCCCCCTCCGATCACCAGCACGGCTCCAAATTCACCCAGCGCCCGGGCAAATGTGAGCGTCAGGCCGTAGATAAACCCCCAGCGCAGCGCAGGGAGGGTCACCCGCCAGAAGGTCTGCCAGCCGTTGGCGCCCAGCGTAGCCGCGGCCTGTTCTTGCTGCACGCCAAAATTCTCCAAAACCGGGATGAGCTCCCGGATCATGAACGGCAGGGTCACGAAGATGGTCGCCAGGACCATCCCCGGCAGAGCGAAGGCCACCTGGATCCCCAGGGATGAGACCACCGGAGCCAGCAGACCGTTGCGCCCGAACAGCAGGAGCAGCATGTAGCCCACGACCACCGGGGAAACCGCGAAGGGGGTGTCGATGATGGCATTGAAAAACCGCTTCCCGGGAAATTGGTGTCGCACCAGCACCCAGGCGACCAGCGTTCCAAATACTGCATGGACGATCACCACGATCAGGCTGATCCACAACGTCCGCCAGAAGGCGGCCAACACCTCCGGTTCCAGCAGGGCCTCGACGACCGCCGCGGCGCCCTCCTGGAAGGCCCCGGCTACCAGGGCGATGATGGGGGCGATGATCAACAACCCCAAATACACGAACACGAGGCCGATCAATGCTCGGCGCACCCACGATTGGTGACTCACCATCTTGTTCCTCTAACCCGCTTTCTTGGAACGCTTCTCCAACCAGTCCACCACGAACATCAAGCCGGCCGCCGCGCCGAGCATGACGATCGACACCGCGCTGGCGCCCAGCCGGTTCTCAGACTCGACCTCACCCAGGACGTATACCGCTGCGGTTTGCGAGTAAAACGGGATATTGCCCGCCACGATCACAATCGCCCCAAACTCGCCGATGGCACGGGCGAACCCCAACAGCGCCCCGCTGGTCAGCGGCAGCAGCAGCGGCGGCAGCGTGATGCGCCAAAAAACAGTCCAGCTCTCGGCCCCCAGGGTTGCCGCTGCATCTTCCTGGGCCCGGTCCAGGTTCTGCAAGACCGGTTGGACCGCCCGTACCACAAAAGGAAAGGTGATGAACAGAAGAGCCAGGATGATCCCCGGGGGAGCGAAAATGATCGATAGGTTAAAGGTCTCCTTCAGCCAGCGCCCGGTCGCCTCCTGAGGGCCATACAGCACCACTAACATGACCCCCGTGACCAGGGTTGGGATCGCCAGCGGCAGATCGATCACTGCGTTGAGCAGCGACTTCCCCGGAAAGTTGTACCGCACCAGGACATAAGCCGTCACCAGTCCCATCGCCGTGTTGATCAACGTCATCACGCAGGTCGTCCAAAAAGTGAGCTTCATCGCCTCCCTGGCGGCGGGCTGGGTAATCTGGCGCCAGAATTCAACGGCTCCTTCTCGCAGTCCGTCCTGGACGATGACCGCCAGCGGGATGACCAGCAAAACGACCAGATAAGTGAGCGCCGCCCCGCGGACTGTCCACCTCCCCCACGGGATCCCACCGGCGAAGCGAGTCCCGGCCCGTCTTCTCAGGCGCGCGACTGTCATCGGGATATTCACCGCTCACTGCCCCTGTGCTGCGGCTGCAGCCGTAGTGAATATGCCGGCCTCGCCGAAGAACTCTGGGGTGGCCTGTCCCCAGCCGCCGAAGTAGTCGATCGTGAACAAGTCCTCCACCGGAGGGTATTGGTTGGCCGTGGCCTGAGCGACATCGGGATCCGGAGACCGCAGCCCGTGTTTGGCGAAGATCTCCTGGGCCTCCTTCGTAAACAGGAAGTCTACGAAAGCTTCGGCCGCCTCTCGACTTCCGTGCTTGTCCACGTAGGTATCGATCACAGCCACCGGATTCTGGATCAAGAGCGTAGACCGGGGGATGATCAACTCGTAGTCCTGCCCGTTCTGCTGCCCAACCAGCACCTCGTTCTCATAAGTGATGATCACATCGCCCACGCCCTTCTCGAAATTCGTGATGCTCTCCCGGGCACCCTTATCCATCACCCGCACGTTCGATAACACCGAGATCAGGAACTCCTGCGCAGCTTCGTCGGTCGGCTCCACACCTTCCACGTAACCTCGTTTCGCCGCCCCGTACAGCGCCAGAATATTCCACATCGCCCCGCCGCTCGTCTTCGGGTTGGGGGTCAGCACTTCCAGGCCCGGCTGCGCCAGGTCAGCCCAATCGCGGATCCCGTGAGGGTTCCCTTTGCGGACGGCAAAGGCGACGATCGAAGTGCTCAGCATCCCCTGGTAAGGCCGGGAGCGCCAATCATGGGTGATCAACCCTGCCTTCTCGATGCGTGTAATGTCCGCTTCCAGGGAGAGGGCAGCGATATCTGCCTCGAAACCTTCCACGATCGCCCGAGACTGCGCCCCGGAGCCCAGGTACGACTCTTCGAAGACCAAATCCCGACCGGTCTTTTCCTTCCACTGTGCCTGGAACAGGGGGATGATTTCCTGGTACGCTTCTCTGGGCGTGGTATATGCGCCCAGCGTCAGCTTCGTCCCGGGATTCCCACCGCCCTGCGCCCCGCTGCCCGAACACCCCGCGAGGGTGAGTGCTGCTAGAATGACAAAGATGGATAAACGCAGGATCACCTTCATCGTAATATCTCCTCGATCAATAGAGTTTGGTTTTCATCTACCACCGGATACACTTTGGCGCCCATATAATGCGAGCGGACAATGAGCACTGCGCGTTCACCGCAGGTGATCAACGTATCCCCTACAACGCCATCCAGGCTGATCACCCCGCTCTGTTTGGCCAACGGCGCGCCAAGGATCACCAGGTCATACTCTTTTTCCTTCAACTCCTGAAGGATCTCTTCCTTCACCGAGCCATGACGCACTTTCGGAATTGCGGTAACGCCCAGGATGCTGAGCGTTTTCACCCCGCTGTTCAGGAACCGCTCGGCCCTGGCGAACAGGGGCGAACCCTGGCTGGCGTCTGGCGTCACGGTGAGAATCGTGGCTTCCGCTCCCAGGTGGCGCACCAGCCTCCCGGCAAAGAGCACATCGTCTTTGCCCGGTTCCCCGGTGGCAACGCAGATCAGCGCCCGGCTGGGAACCGGCTGAGGACAAGGCGCCAGCAGGAGATGGTGCTCGCCGGTTTGTAAGATCTGTTCCGCCAGGGCCTGGTCCTCTTGTGGGGAGTAGCCCATGATGACCAGGTCGTGCGGCGTTCGTTCCACCAGCCGCGAGACGGCCGCAGCCGGCGGATCGCTGGAGATGCGTATCTGTACCGAGGACAGGCCCGAGCCGAGCTGTTTGCGCGCCTCTTGCATATAGTTTTCCAGCTCATCAACCCGCCGGCCGCACCCGAGCAGCGTTACCCGAGCATGGGCCAGCCGGGCAAGCTGGCCGCCGAGCTGCAGCGCCGCCTGCGCTCGCAGCGACCCATCGGTGATGATCAGGAAGTTCATCCCGGGGTGGCTCAACGCGTGAATCCGGTGCACCCCCACCCAGGCGTGATCTCCCGGTTTCAGAGGGAAGCGCTGGCTTTGATCCGGGGTGCGGGTGGCGTCGATCAGGATCGCTTCGCTGCCAAATTCGACCGGAGGGGCGATGGGCCGCACGAACGGGATGGGTGGCAGCCGCAGACGCAGCCGCTCGTACGATCCGCCGAAAGTCACTTCTTCGATCTCCGCCCTGCCCAGTTTTGGACATTCCAACTGGTCCTCCGTTGGGGCCAGCGCCACATCCTCCGGGCGGAACAGGACCTGGACCCGCTCATCAGCTCTGACGGATTCTTTCTCCCCGTTGATGCTGAACTCCACCGGGCCGACGTGCACCCGCTTACCGGATGTCCGTCCCACCAGCAGGTTTGCCGTGCCCAGGAAAGTGGCGACAAACTCTGTCTCCGGCTTCCGGTAAAGCTGGTCCGGCGTGCCCGCCTCCAGCAGCCGCCCAAAACTCATCACGCCCAGCCGGTCGGCCAGGTCGAATGCCTCTTCCTGGTCGTGGGTGACGAGGATCGTAGCGATCCCCAACTTCCGCTGGATGGCTTTCAGCGAACGTCGCAGCTCGACCCGGATTTTTGCGTCCAGCGCTCCCAAAGGCTCGTCGAGCAAGAGCACGTCGGGCTCAGAAGCCAGGGCGCGCGCAAGGGCGACCCGCTGCTGCTGCCCTCCGGAGAGCTGCTTCGGCATCCGGTCTCCCAACCCTGAGAGACCTACCAGGTCCAGGAGTTCCTCGCTGCGCTGGCGGCGAATGGACTTCTTCATCTTCCGCACGGCCAGGCTGAACTCAATATTCTCCGCCACGGTCATGTATTGGAACAGGGCGTAGTTTTGAAACACATAACCCACGCGCCGCTGCTGAGTAGGCAGGTGAGTGACGTCCCTGCCATGCAGCAATACCCGTCCATGATCCAATGGGGTGAGTCCGGCGATGATGTTCAAGATCGTGGTCTTCCCGCTCCCACTGGACCCAAGCAGGACGAAGAATTCCCCATCCCCCACTTCCAGGGTCACGTTATTGACCACCGGATAACCATCGTAGCGTTTCGTTAGCTGTTCCAATCGAATAGACATAAGCTCCACCTGCTTAAAACAAAAAACTGCGACCTCTTCAGTCGCAGTATATCGATTGCGCGTGATAACCGTTGGGATGCGGCGGTGATAAAGCTGTGATATTTGCTAATCGCGGTCTTTTTTCATCAACCCATATCCCAGTCCGGGCAGGTTCTCGATTGTAATGGGCTGCCCATCTCCCTCGGACTCATCCGCCTCGATCTTAGCCCGCAGGCGCTTAACCAGTTGGCGCAGCATCTCCCGGTTGCCCTTTCCCGGCCCCCAGATATAGTCGATCAGTTCCTCGATGGTGGCATAAGTTCCCCCCTTCGAGATCAAGATCCGCAGCAGCCGGCTCTCCAGGGGGGTAAGGTTCACCGGCGAGCGCTCTGCCAGCCGCACTTCTCGCTTCCCCGGGTCATATACCAGTTCACCGTATCTCCAGGCGGCCGGTTGTGTGGACTTGCCGGCCCGCCTCAGCACAGCTTCCACCCTGGCGACCAACTGCCGCGGGCTGAACGGCTTCAGCACGTAATCATCGGCCCCCAGCTTCAAACCCTTGACAATATCATCCTCATCTTCGCGCACGGTGAGCAAGATAACCGGTGTATCCGCTTCTTCCCGGATCCTGCGGCACACCTCGAAACCATCCAATGGGGGCACGGTGCGGGGCAGGTTCACGTCCAGGATGACAAAATCGGGCTTCTCCTCCCTCCAGCGGTCCAGCGCAGTCTGCCCGTCATGCGCCAGGATGGCGTCGAAACCTTCCCGGCGCAAGGTGAAGGCGACCAGGTCAGCCAGCACAGGATCGTCATCTACCACCAGGCCTTTCATTCAGACACCATCCTTCCAGATAAAGGGACTGTAAACCAAAACTCCGCCCCGCCTGTTGGGTGGTTGCGCGCTCCAGCCTGACCTCCCTGCGCCTCGACAATCGCTTTCACCACCGACAGCCCCAGGCCGACTCCGTACTGGGGCTTTTCATTTTTCTGGCTGTAATGGGCGAAGCGGGTAAACACATCCCCGAGGACTTCATCCGGGATCCCCGGCCCCTGGTCGACCACCGTCACCACCACCTCACCGGGCGCGGTCTCGACTTTCAGAGTCACCTTTCCACCCGTGCGGTTGAATTTCACCGCGTTCGACAGCAGGTTCACCAGCACCTGTCCGGTCCGGCGGGGGTCCGCCTCAACCAGTAGTTCAGCTTCCGGGCAGTGAACCTCCAGCGCCTGCCCGTATTTCTCGAATAACGGCTCCATCACCCGCACCGTTTCCTGGAGCACGTCTTTCAGATCGGCAGCCCGGATCTGCACCCGGAAGCGTCCCGCTTCGATGCTGGCCCCCTCGAGCAGATTATCGATCAGGGTTTGCAGATTCAGCACCCCGATATGGACCGAGCTGAGCAGTTGCCTCAAATCCTCCGTTTCCAAATCCGGAAGCTGGTCGAGCAGCAGTTCAATGGCGGCCGCCTGCGCCGAGAGCGGGGTGCGAAACTCGTGGGTGATATTGGCCAGGAAACCGCCCAACAGATGATGGACGGCCTCCGCTTCGCTCACATCGCGCAGCACCAATGCGACCCGAGCCCTTCCTGCTTCTGGAGGCGCCAGGCGCGCCCCGGTGATGGCTAAGATGGCCTCTCGATTGTCCGCGCGCAGGATCGTCACCTTTTGCTCCCGTCCCGGGGCCGGGATGATCTGGCTGAAAAGCGGGCTGCCGCCGGTGGTCCGGAACACCTCGTCGCAGTGTAAACCCAGCACCTGCTCCGGCTTCCATCCGGTGATCCGTTCCGCGCCCCGGCTGAAGAAAGTCACTCGCTGCTGTTCATCCAGGGTGACGATCCCCTCAACAATCGCCTCGAGCAAGTGCTCGATCCATTCCTTTTCCCTCCGCAAATCCATCAGCGAATGGCGCAGGGCGACCCGGGCATCTTCCAGGGCCGACGCAACCGTGGTCACCTCGGGCATCCGGCTGGACGTCCGCACGGGGGTGATCAGATCTCCTTTCCGGAACTTGGTCGCCGCACTGTGCAGGTCTGCCAGGGGCCGGCTGATCCGGCGCGCCAGCAGCGTGCCGCCCAGCAGCCCTACCGCCACGACCAAAAACAGGTCGGCCGCCATGATCCCCATCAGCCGGTTCCTGGCTTCGGCCAACTCACCTGCCGGAAGCGCCACGTACTGTTCCAGACCTTCCTCCCCTAGAGTGAAGCTGACCGCCAGGTATGGTTCGCCCTCGAAAGTGAAGCGAAATTCGGACGTCTGGAGCTCGCCCTGTACAGCCGCTTCTCTGGCCCTGGCCGCCGCCTCCCAGGAGGCGGACGGCTCGTCGAAACTGGAGGCCGCCAGTTTCCCATCCACCACCAGCGTCTGTTCCAGTCCGGTCTGTCCCGAGAGTGAACCGAGCAAATCGTCATCCAACGTGTAACCGGCGATCACGCTCCCTAGCCGGGTCGTATTAGCGTTCACAGCCTGGGCGCTCAGCATCCATACCACCGGCTGGCCGCTCCTATCATCGACAACATAGAATGCCTCCCCGCCAGGACGCGCGCACAGGTTCGCCTCGACCACCTTCCCTGCCCGGGCGACCGGCTGGCCCCTCAGATCGCACGAAATAAGCAGGTCCAGGTTGGCTCCCTGGAGCAGGGTTTCGAGGTAAGCGGGAAGATCCCCCGTTTCCCCCTGGGACATCATCCGGTGCAAGGTAGGCCGCTGGGCGGTCAGCAGGGCCAGGTTTGTCAGATCGCTCCGCATGGCTTCATAAAGCGCCTGGGTCGTCCTGCGACCCTGCTCGGCCAGCGCGTGCGCCTGCTGGCCGACCTGCTCGTTCAGCAGCCATAAGGCCGGAAGACCCGCGGCAGCGGCTATCATCACGCCCAGAAGCACAAAGCTCAACGCCAGTTGCGCCGGGAGGCTGTAGGGGTTCATCTTTCCAACGGAAAGCCGGACGTGTTTCATCGGTGTCCCCATCATACCCATTCAAATCCGTTTATGCAAGGAAGTTGGGGCGGAGTGTGCGCGCACATCTGCCTGCACGCGTGGGCGGATGCAAATTGACCGTTATTCGATCGGGCGCACCTGGAACAGCTCGCCGAGCTGGTCGAGCACCGAACGGGGGGTGCGCCGGGAGGAGCAGCTTTCACGGTAGGCCGACTCCATCAGCCCCTCCTCGCTGGTCAGTTCGACCTGGATGCGGGTATCCGTACCCGTCTCCGTATCCACCGTGAGCCTCAGGGCGATTTCAGATCCCGCTGGCAGATGTTGTATCTGGTACGAGCGGTCTGGGTGTTCACGGTCTTCGTCGTTAGCCCGCAGGCGGATTTCGACCCGGCTGATATCCACCTCTCCCACGTTTTGAATGCGGACGTAGGCGTTCGTCACTTCGCCCAGCCGGTTGAACACATCGAACCCGGTATCACAGGCGGCGATGAGCACGTTCACCTGTGGCTGGGGGGTCGGGCTGGGCGTGGGCTCGGGCGTATGGGTCCTCGTCGGCGTGTGGGTCGAAGTAGGCCTCCTGGTGCCGGTTGCCGCCGGCGTTCGGGTGCCGGTCGGTGTCGCCCGGCCGGGATTGAGAAAGTCCGGCAAGCGCAGCCTGCCGGTCGGCTCTGCAGTGCCGCTCCCATCTCCACCCTCGCCGGCCCGGTCCGCATTCCGGGGACCCAGGCTGCAGCCGCCCAGCACGACCACCAAAATGGCGAACAGCCCTACCAAGGTCCAAACAATACGCCTAACGTTCACCGGTCATCCCAATCGCGGGCCCAGGATGGTCGCCGATTCGGGTGGTATTTCGATCTGCCCCTCGCCAGGCCGGACCTCGGCCGAGGCGAGCAGGATCTCAGTCCTCTCGGGAAAATCTACCGTCAGGCTGCAGACCTCCCTCGAGAAATTACAGATCACCCGGACCGGGCCCCGCTCCAGGATGAGCCATCTGCCTTCATCGTCATGCAGCACCTGGGTGTTCTCGAAACCGCCTGCCGATAAAGCCGGGATATTTTTCCGCAGCGCGATCAGGCGGCGATGCCAGTCGAGCAGGCCGGCGTGCGCTGCCTCGTGGCGCTCATCCCAATTCAATTTCGAGCTGCAATACGTCTCCTCCGCCTGCGGATCGGGCACATCTTCCGCTCTCCAACCGAAAGCGGAGAACTCCTTGACCCGGCCTGCGCGCACCGCTTCTGCCAGCTCCCGGTCCTCATGATCGGTGAAATAGCGGAATGGGCTGGTCGCACCCCATTCTTCGCCCTGGAACAACATCGGGATAAAGGGAGAAGCCAACACTAAAGCCGCCGCCGCCTGCAGCAGTCCGGGGCTGAGAAGATGGCTGCTGCGATCACCGTTGGCCCGGTTGCCGATCTGATCGTGGTTCTGCAGATAGCCCAGGAACCGCCTGGCAGGGATTCCCACCGGCGGACGGCCGTGACGCCGGCCTCGAGCAGGCGAATAACCGCCATCGTACACATACCCCTGCTGCAGCGACTTCGCTAACTGGGAGACCTGGCCGAAATCAGAATAATAGCCGTGTCTCTCGCCGGTCAGTAAGCTGTGCAGCGCGTGGTGAAAGTCATCGTTCCATTGCGCATCGATCCCATAACCCCCAGCCTGGCGAGGGGTGATCACCCGAGGGTCGTTCAAATCGCTCTCGGCGATGATGGACAGGTGCCGCCCCAACTCAGCTTCCAGCCGGTCGATCTCCCAACTCAGCTCTTCCAGGATATGCACCGCCGAGGTATCCACGATGGTGTGGACTGCATCCAGGCGTAGGCCGTCGAAATGATAATCGCGCAGCCACATGCAGGCGTTATCGATGATAAAACGCCGCACTTCATCGCTGCCGGGCCCGTCAAGGTTGACCGCCTCACCCCAGGGAGTCTGGTAACGGCTGGTAAAGTAGGGGCCGAACTTCTCCAGGTAATTGCCATCCGGGCCCAGGTGGTTATACACAACATCCAGCAGCACGGCCAGCCCTCTCCCGTGGGCGGCGTCCACCAACCGTTTCAGTCCATCCGGGCCCCCATAAGCGTGGTGCGGGGCAAACAGGTCGACACCATCGTACCCCCAGCCCCTCCGCCCGGGGAACTCGGCTACCGGCAGCAGTTCCAGGTGGGTGATCCCCAAATCGACCAGGTGATCCAGCTTGTGGATCGCGGCCTCGAATGTGCCCGCCTCGGTGAAGGTGCCGGTGTGCATCTCATAGACCACGCCCGAAGACAGCGGCGGGGGGGTCCATCCCCGGTCGCTCCACACGAACGCCCCGTGGTCGATCACCTCCGACAGGCCATGCACGCCCTTCGGTTGGGATTTCGAGCGAGGGTCCGGCAGCGGCGGGCTGCCATCGATCCGGTACCCGTAACGGGTGCCCGGCCCGGCGTCTGAAAGATTCGCCTGCCACCAGCCGCCTCCCGCCTCCTGCAGCGGAATCTCCTCCCCGCCCGCAAGTTGCAGTCCAACCGTAGTGGCATGCGGCGCCCACACACGGAACTGCATCAATCGCCCTCCCCCACTGATGGGGCTTGCTCCCGGACCAGCAGCGCTACCGGAAAATGGTGGAGCACATCACCCAACCGCAGCTCGCCGCCTGAATGGAACTCACCCGTCAGTTGGTTCTTCCACTTCCCGCCGGGCAGCTCGACCACCGTCTGCCCCCAGGTCCGCTCTCGCCTGCCCACCAGCCTGGGCACGACGGTCGCCACCCGTCCGCCGCGCAGGAAGGCAAGGGCATGCTCCCCCCGGACCGGCAGGGCCTGATAGCTGCCCTCCGGCCCAAAAGCCTCGGGCAGCCTGCATCGCACTTGCAGCGCCTGGTAAATCACCCACAGCTTTGGCAGCCCACCCTCCATATCCGCCAGGATTCGTTCCAACTTCGGTTGGCCAACCAATCCCTCCAACAGGCGCCGCCGTAGGTCAAAATCCACCGGGCGGCGGTTATCTGGATCTACCAGGCTCAAGTCCCATAGTTCCGTCCCCTGGTAGATATCGGGGATCCCGGGAGCGGTGAGCTTGATCAGGGTTTGGGTCAGGGAATTGACCCGCCCCGCCTCGCGGATGCTCATCGCGAATGCCTCCAGGTCCCGGACAAACGCCTGGTCGGCCAGTATCGAACGGATGAAACCGGCCAGCGCATCTTCGAAGCCCGCGTTCTGGCTGCTCCACGAGGTGTACCGCTTGGCCTCGCGCACTGCTTTCTCCATATACTGGAGGATCCTCTCCTCGCTCACCGGCCATGCCCCCACCAGAGTCTGGTAGAGCAAATACTCAGTATTATGATCCGGCCACTCACCCACCCGGTAGCGCTGGTTCCGCCTGCCCCAGCGGGTGACGGCAGCTTTCCAGGCTTCTGGGACCTCGGAAAGCACGTCGATCCGTGCACGCACATCCTCGCTGCGCTTGGTGTCGTGTGTGGAGGTCGACAGCATCGTCAACGGCCAGCGTTCCTGTATCTGCCGGGCTGCCTGGTGAAACTCGTCCGGAGAGACCCCAAAGCGCCCGGGGTCTCCACCAACTTCATTCAGAGAGGCCAGGCGGTTGAAATTGTAGAAAGCCGTATCTTCCACGCCCTTCGCCATCACCGGCCCGGTGAACTGCTGGAAGCGCATCACCAGTTCGGATTCCACCTCGCCATCCACCTCGAGCAGCAGCAATTCCTCGAAAAAGTCGAACAGCCGCGGCTCGATATCCGCTCTATGCTGCTTGGCGGCCTCGATCGCGGCCTGAATGTACCGGACATCGGCCGGGTGGACCCGTTTCTCTAGTGGACGGACGTAAGTCCGGTAAACAGGCAGACACGCGGCCACTTCTTGCAGCATCTCCCGCAAGTCGTGGCGGGTATAGTCGCGATAGCTGCGGTGGCGTTCGATCACCTGGAGCATCAGTTGGGTAAGACGGTTCAAATCGCTGCCCAAGACCTCGATGGTGGCCATTTTCTTGCTCTGGTAGCGGATCTCCGGCCAGTCCACCTCCTCTCCGGTGAACAGGGCATAGAACTCGGTCAGCGGCTGCTCGCCTTGTGGATCAACGAACAGGCCGTTCACCAGGTTGAGAAAGTCGTATCCTGTGGTTCCGGCGACAGGCCACTCCTCCGGCAGCGCCTCCTCAGGTTCGATGATCTTTTCGACCACGATCCAGGTATCCGGGCTGTCGTCGTGCAGGCGCTGCAGGTATCTTTCCGGATCGCGCAGCCCATCGGGATGATCGATTCGCAGCCCATCCAATTGGCCTGCTTTTAGCCAGGAGAGGATCAGGGCGTGGGAATCCACATACACCGCCTCATCCTCCATCCGTAAACCGATCAAGGTATTGATATCGAAGAAGCGGCGGTAGCCGAGTTCACGCTCCGTGATACGCCAGTATGCCAGCCGGTAGTTTTGTTCATCCAGCAAGGTGTCAAGGCGGTCTACGTCCGCGTTGAGCGCGCGGACTGCCGCCCGAATGGCCTTCCCAATTTCCGGCCGGCCCCCCGCCAGGCTGGACACGAGCTTTTTCAGCACCGCCCGGTCTCGGTGACGGCGGCGGGCGCTGGCCCGGTCGGTGGCAGTCGCCAAAGGCAGCCGCCCATAGGCCTCGGCCAGGAACCTCAGTTCGTCGGAATCAACGTCCCCCGCTGCGGAAGCCAGCACAGAACTGAGCGACCTGGGATCGACCGGCCATTCGTGGCCGGAATACCGGATCGTAAAATCGTTATTTTCGTAGTGGAGTTGGATCTTGCCCGCCTCGAGCGCCTGCCCATAATGCTCACCAAGCACGGGGGCCAGGACCACATTGCTGTGCCGCGCTTCAGGGGGGTCCCAATCGACATCGAAGTAGCTGGCAAATTGGCTGGATGGGCCGTTTTCCAGCACATCCCACCACCAGGGGTTCTCCCTTCCGGTGATCGCCATATGGTTGGGAACGATATCCAGCACCTGGCCCAAATTATGATCGTCCAACGCCTGGACCAGCCTGGCTCGCGCTTGGGCCCCGCCCAACTCTTCGTTCACCTGATGGTGGTTGACCACATCATAGCCGTGCGTGCTTCCGGACGCCGCCTGCAAATAGGGAGAGCTGTAGAAGTGGCTGACACCCAGGGCCGCCAGATAGCCGGCAATCTCTGCCGCCTGGTTGAGATCGAAGGTTGGGGTGACCTGTACCCGGTAAGTAGCCCGCAGCTCAGCTTTCATGTTCGAACAAAACCAGGGTCCGCCCGTCCACTTCGATCAGATCTCCCGGGCGGTATTCGCGTTCCTCGCCGTCCCCCTCTGCTGCGCAAGTATCCAGCACTTTCCGCCAGCAGTCATGATCTTCGGAACCAGGGAATTCGAACGTGACCGGTTCGTGGTGGGCGTTGAACATGATATAAAAACTGCTATCGACCACGCGCTCACCTCTTTTTTCTGGGTCTGCAACCCCACGCCCATGGAGGAACACCCCCATCGATTTGGCGAAGCTCGCCGACCAGTTCTCATCGACCATTTTCTCCCCCTCCGGGGTGAACCAGCCGATTTCTTCGACCTCCCGGCCCTGAATCGGCTGTTGGTAAAACCAGCGCCGGCGCCGAAACACAGGATGCTTCAGGCGCAACTGGATCATCCGCCGGGTGAATTCGAGCAGTTGTTTGTCGCCTTTCTTCCAGTCCAGCCAGGAGATCTCATTGTCCTGGCTATACGCATTGTTGTTGCCCTTCTGGCTGCGCGATTGCTCATCCCCCGCCAACAGCATCGGCACCCCCTGGGATAAAAACATCGTCGCCAGAAAATTCCGTTTCTGCCGCTCGCGACAGCGTACCACTTCCGGCTTTCGCGACGGCCCTTCCCTCCCGCAGTTCCACGACCGGTTGTGCTCTTCCCCGTCATGGTTGTTCTCAAGATTGGCAGCATTGTGCTTGCGGTTATAACTGACCAGGTCGTTCAGCGTAAAGCCGTCGTGCGCGGTGACAAAGTTGATGCTGGAGGTTGGCTGCCGCCCATTCGGACTGTACAGGTCGGAGCTCCCCGTGAACCGCGTGGCAAACTCCGGAAGGGCGCTCTCCCCGCCGTTCCAAAAATCGCGGATTGTATCCCGATACTTGCCATTCCACTCGGCCCAACCCGGCGGGAACTTTCCCACCTGGTAGCCGCCATCTCCCACGTCCCACGGTTCTGCGATCAGTTTGACCTGCGATATCACCGGATCCTGCTGGATAACGGCGAAGAACGCGCCGAGCATGTTAACATCATGCAGCTCGCGCGCCAGGGCCGCCGCCAGGTCGAACCGGAAACCGTCCACGTGCATCTCCGTGATCCAGTAGCGCAGGCTGTCCATCAACATCTGAATCACATTCATTTGGACCAGATTGAGCGTGTTCCCCGTCCCCGTATAGTCCATGTAATAGCGATGTGAATCCTGTACCAGCCGGTAGTACGCCTGGTTGTCGATCCCGCGGAAGCTCAGAGTGGGGCCTAGATGGTTGCCCTCGGCTGTGTGGTTGTAAACCACGTCCAGAATGACCTCGATCCCCGCCTGGTGCAGGGCCTTGACCATGTCTTTGAACTCTGTCACCTGCTCGCCGTGGTTCCCACGGCTGGCGTAGCGCGCATCCGGGGCGAAGAAACCGATCGTGTTGTAGCCCCAGTAGTTCGTCAGCCCACGCTCCACCAGGTGCCGGTCGGCGACAAACTGGTGCACCGGCATCAGTTCGACCGCCGTGATCCCCAACGCTTTCAGATAATCGATCACCACCGGATGTGCCAGACCGGAATACGTGCCTCGCAGTTCAGCCGGCACCTCCGGATGCCGGGCCGTGAATCCTTTGACGTGCAGTTCATAAATGATGGTCTCGTGGAAAGGGATATTCAGCCGCTGGTCACCTTCCCAATCGTACCTGGGATTGATCACCGCGCATTTCGGGATGAACTCGGCGCTGTCTGCCTCGTTCATCGATAGATCCTCATCCGCATGGCCGATCTGGTAACCGAACAGTGCATCGCTCCATTCGATCGTTCCGGCAATCGATTTGGCATAGGGATCGATCAACAGCTTATTCGGGTTGAAGCGCAGACCTGCCGCCGGTTCATAGGGCCCGTGGACCCTGTATCCGTAGAGTTGCCCGGGTTCGATCCCCGGCAAATAGGCATGCCAGATCTGGTTGTTCCTTTCGGCCATGTTGATCCGCACTGTCTCTCGCTCATCAGATGGGTCATACAGGCAGAGCTCCACCCCCGTGGCATTCTCCGAGAAAAGCGCGAAGTTCACCCCAGAACCATCCCAGGTCGCCCCAAGCGGATATGGATCCCCGGGCCAGATTTCTAATTCGGTCATAAACACTCCATCCGACCAGTATAGCGCTTTGGTCTTGGGATCACAATGCGGGATATACCTTAGCAGGATTAGGGAAAACCCTACTCATCTGGAAAACTATACAATTCCCCCTGTCATCAAATACAATATCACCAGACAGTGCGGAGTGATCGATGAAACCTTTTCCTGAACTCTACGATTACCTGGCAGAAGTTGCTCGCCGTGGCGATACCGTTCTACTGGCGGACCTGGCGCCGGTTGTCGAGTTAAAAGCCGGCAGCCCGGAGACCATGCCTCGCCTGATTGATATGTTGATGCAAATTGGGGCGTATGAACACTTCGAACAGCGCCCGCTGCTCCCGGCAGTAGCCGTGGATGTGGACACAGGCTATCCCCCTCCCGCCTTCTTCCGCCTGGCGCGTGATCTGGGCGAACTTCACGGCCGGGGTGAAATGGAAGAACTGGATTTCTTTGTGCGCGAATTGAAGCGGGTTCACGCCTACTGGAAAAGACGACCCGGGTGAAATCTTATGACTTCACCTTTAGTCTCGTTATGATCACTCGATAGATGAACAGCCAGAGCAAAAATCCGCCCGACACCCAGTAAAGACCTGTGACCCATCCTTCCTGAGTATCCGTCCCGCTATAAATTCCATGAATCAGCGCCAGTGAGAAAACAGCAAAGCTGGCTAAATGGACCAACCGCCAGGCAGGCGGGCTGATGACTTTGCGGACGTAAAAAGTGCCGGCGACTGCCAACCATCCATAGATGGCGACTTGCCCCAAACCAACAAACAGTGGTTTGAACTGATAGCTGGCGAAGGGTAACGCGATCTCGATGGCCCGGTAACCGATATATTGGTCTCCCAACAGGATAACGGCATGAAAAAGGGCAAAGAATAGACCGGCCAGGCTGGTGAATTGGTGCAAATCAAATGTGGCTGGTGTCCCCGGCCAAGACCGGCCAACCTTATTCGTGATCAATAAACCAAAAGCCATTGATAGCCATAGCAGTAGATATGCCACGATGGCGCTTCCCCGGGCAAGAAGCCAATAGGCTTTGGGGGACGGACCGAGCAAGGTCTGCGCCAATTGTGGCGCCCATGTTGGGATCAGTACGGCTCCCGCGGACGTTCCAAGCAGGACAGCCGCGATTGCCAGCAGGAAATGACCGAGGCGGACCACCGGTGTGACGAAAAGTTCTTCATTGGGTAGTGATTTACTGCTGTTTTTCATCCCTTACGACTCCTTCCAACGATACCGATTCAGTCCAGAGCTGACCCGAGTCGAACCGTTCTCCAAGACAAGCACGGCATCCAGATCGGGGTGAGAATCGATCCATGCCATACCTTCCCCGCTGCCGAGGATGACGGCTGATTTGGCTGCGGCTTCAGCAATCAAAATACTCGGGGCGATTACCGTAGCGCTGAGGACATCGGTCTCAGCCGGCCCCCCGGTTCGGGGATCGATAATATGGTGCTGCCAGCGTGTGCCTGCTCGCCAACGACGATAGTCTGTTCCCGAGGTCGCAACCGCCCCCGAGCAAAGCGCGAGCGTTTCGATCATCTGCTCTGAGCCGAATGGATCTGCGAGACCAATGAGCCACGGGTCATCACACCCGCTCTCGTCCGGGGTTCGCGCCTGATCCTCCACGCTGCCCAGGCAGATATCCCCACCTGCATCGACCAATACCCTTCCAAGGGGCTCCAGCCGCTTTGCTGTCTGCTCTGCCGCCCATCCCTTGGCTATCCCTCCAAAGTCCAGGCGCAGTCCCAGGGGTAAATAGATTTCCTGAGTCTCTACATTCCACTCGATGCAGGAGACATCTGGCACCGGTCGTCTTCGTCCGGCCTTGATTTCGCCGAGCGTAAAATCAGGGAAGTTCGATCGGTAACCCGCCCGGATTAACGCATCGTGCACAGTAGGGGTCACCAGGCCGTCGCTGAACTCGGCAACATTCAACGCGGCATCCATAACGCTGGCAAAAATCTCGCTCACCTGGCATTGTTTCCCGGCAGACAGGTTTACCAGGCTCAGCTCGCTATCCGTGCGAAACCGGCTCAGGTGTTGTTCCCAAATTTCGAACCAGCCGGGGATCTCGTTCAAGGTCTCTACCGCAGCGGGATCAGGGGTATCGAGGATCACTCTCACCTGGCTGCCCATTGCTCGGAACATGATTTCAGCGATCATATACGCTCCTCAAATTATCGAGAAGAATGGGTAACCGCGGTGGGCTTTGGTTGGTTGGCATCGTGAACGATAATCCTGAACGGGGTGGGGACCGGGGACGGCTCGGTGTTGGAGAACGAACTCCCATCCGGTTGAGCAGATAAGGCCGCCTCCTGTCGATCTGGAACGAGAGTTGCCTCTGCCATGTATCGCGCCGGCCCAGCATTCATATTAGGATCAAGTTCGCTTTCTACCTGTTCTGAGAAAACGTACCAGAAACCCAGCGTTGCGGCGATCGAGCTGATGCTGATCAACCATTTCATAGTCCCTAACTGGGCTTTGGCTCTTCTCGAAGACGTTCTCGCCAACGGATACCTCCTATCTTTCCATGACAGATACATCATCTCCAAACATTAGATCGAACGAGAAGCACGATCCTGTTCTATTGGTATTCGCAAGCCAATCAGGCTTGCAAATGCCAGCCTGGCATCAATCATCGTCATGATCACGCCTGTCGCGATCGCTGTCGTCATCATCACGATCATCGTCGTCATCATCATGGTCGTCATCTCCATCATGGTCGTCATCATGGTCATCGTCGTGGTCATCATCCCAATCATCGTCATCCCAACTGACAGCGGCTTGGTTCACAGCTTGTTCAATACCGGTGACCTGGCCTTCTGCGTCTAATAACACCACGTCCCCCGAACTAAAAGTTACCCGGTACCCGGCATGGCCGTTAATAGTGGCGCTTTCGACACTATAGACATCCTCCCTCCCGAGGAATTCGGTCGCGGCCGAGACGATTTCTTCAGGTGTTACCACCTCAACCTGGCTGACCGCAGCGTCATTTGCATCATTTACCGGGGTCACTGGCTGGATAGCCTGCACTTCGGCCTGCGCTTCTGCCGGCGCTTCTACGCTGGCCTGCGGTTGGACCTGGTTATCTCGATCCGATGCCCGCACGCTGTACACAATTCCCCCAATCATCAACAAGACAAGAGTAGTGAGCAGTGTTGCGACGGCTGCAACAGTCTTATTCATAGTATTCTCTCCCTTTGAAAAATGAGATCCGCATTCCCAAATCCGGTCGCTCCTCTTGGGCGCAGGAATTCATAAGTGTTCCCCGCAATTGTTGAAGATCATAAGGGATGAAAATTGGAATTCCCTTGAGAACCATGGTGAAATTTCCAATTATTTTCCAATCTTTTTGCTGTAGACTATGGATTAACCTTCATTTTGTCCGGGTGATGGGGGTAGTGGATTGTGAGTGGGGAAAGTGAGGAATCCATGCGTGTGTTACTGATCGAGGACGATAGGCGCCTGGTAAATTTGATACGAAAAGTGTTAGAGGCTGAGCAGTTCAATGTTGACGTTGCCTTCGATGGGGAGATTGGACTCGAACTGGCGCTTCGCGAAACCTACGACCTGATCATCGTAGATTGGATGCTCCCGGGGAGAGATGGCCCATCAATCGTGCAGGCGATCCGCCTTCACCGGCTCCCGGTTGGGATTTTGATGCTCACTGCGAGGACTCAGATTGAGGATCGGGTAGCGGGGTTATATAGTGGGGCCGACGACTACCTTTGTAAACCGTTCTCGTTTGATGAACTGATCGCCCGGCTGCATGCCCTGGCCCGCCGCCCGGCAGCGTTCAGTCCTGAACCTCTTGAACTACGGGCAGGGGATCTTGTGTTGGACCTCCGCACCTTCACCGCCCGCCGTGGTCCGGAAACCCTTGAATTAACGAAAACAGAGTGGAAACTCCTGGAGTACTTCATGCGCCACCCAAGGCAGGTGCTGAGTCGCCAGAGCATTCTGGATTATGTCTGGTCATACGAGGCGGATGTGAAATCCACTCTTGTGGATGTTTATGTCTCATATCTACGGAACAAGTTAGATCAGCCTGGACGAAAGAACCCCATCCAGACGAAACGCGGTCTGGGCTACTACCTGGATGTGGAAGATGTATAACCTCCATCACCTCTTTCGAGGTCCTCTACGGGCTCTTCGCTGGCAGCTTGCCGCACTATATTTGCTGGCATCACTTGGCCTGGTAATCTTTCTGAGCGGCGGAGCATACGCGATTCTTCGTTATTATTTTCAATCCACAACCGACCTGGCTTTGGAATATAAAATGGCGCAAATTTTCCATGAGAACGGCCTGCCACTCCCGGCTGAATTGGCAAGCGCTGAGCAAGCCTGGCTGGCCGGTTTGCCAGGATGGACAGGCGGCCAAACTGGCTATGCGCAAATTAACGGAGCCCCCCCTTCTTCCATCACCGGAAAGAATGGTGACGAGGATCGCAAAGATCGCAAACAATCCAAGGACGAACATGATGATGGCGATGACGATGACCACCATGACTCCGATGAGGAGCACGACGACGATTTTGATGACCTCGATCATCTCTATTCTCAAACCTTTGACGGTCAGGTCGCCCCGATCTTTACCTTGTTGATCGACGCGAATACCATGGCAGTCCCCCCGGAGAGCGCCTCACCGCTATCCTCTGATCGCGGGCGAGAAGCCGTTCAGGCCGCTCTCACCTTTGGTTCTGACCGGCGTACTATCCGCATCGCAAGCGGCGCACGCGCTCGTTTGCTGACCTACCGCAGCCCAGCCTCAACCGGTCCTGCCGTTTTCCAGGTCGGCCGGTTTCTCTCCGATCAGGATCGTGTTCTGTCCCTTTTTCTCGTTGGCATGGTTATTTTTGGCGCTGGCACGGTGGGTCTGTTAGGCGCAGTAGGTTGGTGGCTCTCAGGTCGAACACTTAATCCGGCTCAACGAGCTTGGGACCGGCAGCACACTTTTGTTTCCAACGCCAGCCATGAGTTACGCACCCCCCTGACAATCATCAGGGCGACTGCGGATTATGGCCTGCGCCTCCAACCTCAAGGTGAGGTGGAACAAGTTTTGACCGATATTATCGGGGAATGTGATTATATGACCCACATGGTGGATGACCTGCTGCTTCTGGCGCGCCTGGATACCGGGCGCTTGCAGGTAGAACGGGAAAAAATCGATCTCGAGCCGTTTCTACTCGAAATTCATCGCCAGATCAGTAGATTTGCTCAAGAAAAGGGAATCAACATCCAACTGAAACAGGTTAGGGGGACGGTGATCGGGGATGCCACCCACCTGCGGCAGGTGCTGCTCATTCTACTGGATAATGCTCTACGTTACACTCCACCTGGAGGGGTGGTGGATCTGGGAACAGCGAATAGGGGAGCCCACGTCGAGATTTTTGTGACCGATAATGGGGTGGGCATCCCCGAACAACACCTGCCGCACGTATTCGAACGGTTTTATCATATAGACCGGCCAGGCATCGATGCGCAGCACAGCCAGGGATTAGGTCTATCGATCGCTAAAGCGCTGGTCGAGGCTCAGGATGGCCGGATAGAAATCTCCAGCCGTGTTGGACTGGGGACACAAGTGGTGATTCGCCTTCCGGCGGGAGATAAGTAAGGCCCTTTGCTCGCATGATTACTGTATTAAGGTGGAACGCCGCCGGTGAAGAGCCTCACCGGCGGCGCTCATCCACCCTACCCTAACCAGCCGGGATACGCAGCCGGATAAAATGATCGCTCAGCCGGCTGGGAAAATCCCTTTCCAGGCGTTTGATATGAATGTCGAGTTGTTCTAACAAGAAGCTGCGTGTGTCCGGATCACCGGCGGCATGCTCGATCAAGAAATTAAAGATCGCATTCGTCTCACCGGCCTCTATCTCAACTGCCAGCTGGTAGGCATCCTCCAGGTTGTAGACTTGATCGATTTTTCGTTCGATACCGCTGGCGAGAATATCTTGAGCCACGAGCAGCATGAATGGATCGGCTGGAGCATCCAACTGGTCAGGCTCGGCGAACTCCTGAAGCCGGCTCAACCAATCGGCGTGATGAGCTTCATCGGCCGCATACAGCTTCCAAAAAAGCGAGGCTGCCGGATGGGCTGAAAATTTCTCTGCCAGGCCAGAATATATGGCTTCCGCGGTTCGTTCAAGCTGAATAGCCAATGTGAACAGGTCTCGAACCGTTGGGCAGTCAATGAGTTCTTCTTTGGTCATAATGCATCACGTCCCGTTCTGTTGTGTATCAGAGAGCTTGAACTATAATGGATAACGAGGAATCAACAGACTGGTTACACTAAACGCACATTACAACCCCGCAAGCTATCAGGTCCGGATGCTGCACATTTTCTCCCGGCTTACTAATTCCACCCAGTTGTCCCCCTCACGAAAACCGGCAAGTGCCGGGACAAAATCACAAAAATTGTCCAGCGGCGAATCCTCGATTGTAGTATAATAATTTAACATTTGACCAAATTCACACATAAATTCCTGAGTTTTCAATCGATTTGGGATGGTATTGGAACAAACTGGATGGTATGATCGACAACTGAGGTGGGAAGACACTGTGAACAGTTTACGCTGATAGTTATTTCTGGACAATTCGCCATTATAACGAACAAGAGAAACTGCATCTTTCGTCTCACCCTGTGATTTCAAAGTTCTAAATAGTATCCCTTCTGTAGCGAGTAGCCGGAACCCCGAATAACTTCGATCTGGCTGCCGGTGACCCAAACCTAATCAAATCAAACGTCACTTTCATAAATGAACCAGGCTCGTGTCTAGATAGGACTTAAATAACGTGTCAAACCAAATCATCAGCTCAGCCAGAGTCGGCGTGTTCGTCGACGTATCCAATGTCTACTCCAATGGGGGACAAAAAATGCGTTTCGATGTGCTGCGCCAATATGCCCAAACGAGAGGCATGATCCAGCGCCTGAACGCGTATGTGACTTATGACGCCGAGCGGGCCCGAAATGACCGCGATTATGCCGACCGTACAACCGGCTTCCACGATGTCCTCCGGGATCTAGGTTTCCACACCGATGTGCATGAAGTCAAATGGTATTACGATGCCGAGTCTGACCGCCGGTATGGAAAAGCCAACGCAGATATGACCATGGCCGTTGACCTGATCCTGCAATCCCGCAATCTCGACCTGGTGACAATCGTAACCGGCGATGGGGACTTTGTTAAACCCATCCAGGCCATCAGGGACATGGGCTGCAGGGTTGAAGTGATCGCTTTCGACAACGCCTCCAATGCCCTGCGCAAAGAGGGAGACGCTTTCACCTCCGGCTATCTCATCCCCGAATTGGTACCGACCAACCGCCGCGATACTCCCTGGGGCACGGTTGGCTCCACCGTGCGCGGCTTTTGCTATTACCACCAACCGGACGAAAGCTACGGCTTCTTTGCTTTCATGGAGAGACTGTCACCCCTGACCTGGCTCACCGATCCCCGCAACCCAGACTCGCCCTACAAAGCCATATTCTTCCATGATTCTGCCTTGCCCCCAGAGGTGAATCCCCGGAATCTGCCCAGCCGCCGCATGGTGTTCGAGTTCGAAATCGCCCAGTCGGATCGCGGTCTGAATGCTGAGAATATCCGCTTAATGGGCAGCAGCAGTAGCAACAGCCGGAACGAGACACCGCCTCAGCAGAAACAGCAGACCGAATATACCTGGAAGCCCCGCCTGATAGACTAGCCGCCGCTGCCCTCCGGGACAGCGGCGGATTCAATGTATCCATGAGGGGGTACGCAGAGCGGGAACCCGCAGTAGCAGCAGGTCGATCCTGAAAGTAGATGATTTATCGGCGACAGTCCCTGGAACCGCGAACCACCGGTTCTGGCAGGACTACCAGCATCTGTTGAATCAAGCCAGGCGCGTCTGAAGCTGATCCGGCAAAATGCCGCATCCAACCGTACAGATACCCGCCGTCGTCCTAATACCGGAAGTGAGAGCGCGGTGAAAAGAATTCTTGGCAACCCTCTCGGGCTCCTGATACTCCTGGCTCTGCTTAAGTTTGCCCTCCACCTGGCGACCAACGGTGAGTACGGGTTTCACCGGGACGAATTGGCCATGCTGGACAACGCTCGCCGGTTGGATTGGGGCTACGTGGCTTATCCGCCTCTGGCGCCATTTCTCGCCCGCATCGAGCTCGAGCTGTTCGGGCCGAACCTCACCGGTTTCCGCTTCTTCTCCGCCCTGGCGGTGAGCGCCGCCCTGGTGCTGACCGGTCTCATGGCCTGGCGGCTGGGAGGGGGGTGGTATGCTCAGGCCACTGGCGCCGTGGCCGCCGGCATTGCGCCCATCGTCCTGATCCAGGGGGCCCTGTTTCAGTATGTCTCATTCGACTATCTCTGGTGGGTGCTCGTCGCTTACTGTGTGATCAGTTTGCTCCAAACAGATGATCCGCGCTGGTGGCTGGGGATCGGAACCGCCATCGGCCTGGGGATGATGACCCGTTACACCATGGCATTCCTGGCGGTCAGCTTGGCTGCCGGCATCTTGCTCACCCCGGTCCGGCGCTGGCTGCGCACCCCCTGGCCCTGGGCCGGCGCCGCCATCTCGATCCTGATTTTCCTTCCGAATCTGCTCTGGCAAATCCAACACCAATTCATTTCCCTGGAATTCCTGGCCAGCATCAACGCCCGGGATGTGAGCCTCGGGCGCACCGCAGGCTATCTCCCCGAACAGTTCTTCGTGAGCACCAACCCCTTTACCATACCTATGTGGGTATCTGGGCTTTATGTGAGCTTCTTCCGTCCCCCTGACCGCCGTTACCGGTTGTTGGGCTGGCTGTTCCTCATCCCCTTCCTCTTGCTGCTCGTCACCGGTGGGCGCTCGTATTACCTCGCCCCAGCCTACCCGCCCCTCTTTGCCCTTGGAGCCGTCGCCTCTGAGCGCAGGCTGGCGGGCAAAGAACCGGTGCAGGCAAGGCGGATGATATGGCAGACCGCTGCCATCCTGGTGGCCGGTTTGATCGTCGGAGCAGGCTTGATGCTGCCCCTCGCCCCGATCAATTCCGGATGGTGGCAAGTAGTTAACCAGGTTCACGATAATTTCCGCGAGCAGCTCGGCTGGCCGGAGTTGGTCGAATCTGTGTCTCAGATCCACTCAACCCTCTCACAGGAAGAGGGGTCGCCGGTTGGCATTCTGGCGGGGAATTATGGGGAAGCGGGGGCCATCAATCTGTACGGGCCGGCATATGGCTTACCGCAGGCGATCAGCGCCATCAATTCGCACTGGTTGCGCGGGTATGGGGAGAATCCGCCGCAGACCCTGATCGTTCTCGGCTATTCTCAGGAAGAGGCCGGCCAGTTGTTCGAGCAGTGCTCTGTTGCCGGTCGCATTACCAACCGGTACGGGGTTGAGAATGAGGAGACCCTGTACCACGAAGAGATCTTCGTCTGCAGGGGGACGCGCAAACCCTGGCCCGAGATGTGGGCTGAAATGAGACGGTTCGGCTAGGCAGTCCGCCGGTCAGCCTTGAACGTCATCGAGCCGGTACTGTGCGGCGTTCACCAGGGCGCGCAAGCGCTGCACCTCCGCCTCCAGGACCGATCGACCCAATCCGGTCATCTTGTAGGCCTTACGAGGTTTGCCTGGGTGTGCGCTGTTCGGAACCCCGGTCGCCGCCTCGCCTGCGCCAGCCTTCACCCGCTCGATCAGCCCCTGGTCCAGCAGGCGGGCTAAAGCTTCTTAGAGCGTGCTGGTGCTAAGAAGGATCCTGCTCTCGCTGAGAGCTTCCACGTCTTTCAAGATCGCGTAACCGTGTTTCTCCCCAGGCGCTAAACTGAGGAGGATGTAAAAAGTGGGTTCCCGAAGGGGGATGAAATCAACAGGATTCATAGAAAGGAAATATGTACTCGCGCTGATCTACTTGTTTTCGACCCTATGGCAGATCAGTTCATTGGATACCATATCTTTAAAGCACAAGTTCAGCATTGGCACACCTCGCAGCGAAGCCGGGACATCATAGGCGAATTTCTGCTCGGTGTTCCTGCTCACCTCGATCATAGCCAGATTCACCCAATTCCCGATCCCCTTCTTCGCATCGCGAACTTTTACCCGGTAAACGTGCTCGGCCTTGAAATCGTTCAACACGATATAAATCCGGTCTGCGGATACGTACACGTTAACACTGGCCAGCGGATCCGAATCAGGTTTAGCCGGTTTTTCAGGTTCTTTTTTCGGTGGGATGCACAGGCGCTGCCCAATTTCTGGCTTCGCCCACCGGTGCATCCCATTTAGCTCGGCGAGTTCGGCCCATTTAAATCCATAAGTTTTGGCGATATACGTTGTCGTTTGGCCTTCCTGTACCCAATGATAGGTCTGGCAGTCTGCGGCAGACACAGGCTCAGGGAATGTCGCGAAGCAGAGAGCGATGAGAAGAATTAGGAAGAAGCCATACCGGCGGTCTGGGGGTAACTTGGGTTTCAACTCTGCCTCCTTTATCGATTCTTCCAACGCATCGATGCGCGCGCTTCTATGTGTTTCCCCCTCGTTTACTGCTCCCCGATTGGCAGCGCTATACATCTGTCGCCATCTTGATTGAACTGCGGGCAAGGATTCGCAAGCCAGACCTGGAATTTCTAACCGGCTGGTGTGAATTTGCCCGAACAGCCATATTCTAAAGGCAAAGTGCAACTACGTCCACAATATTTTAGACGCTCAAAGTATGTACCACCCAATTATCGCTCAACTTCAGCGGTCAGAAGGGTTCGATTTTCCTGGCGATCAGCACTGGCTCTTCCTGGCGCGGGTGGATATCCACCAAACCTTCCACGTAGTAAGGCCCGGCCGTCTCCAATGCTGCCCGGCTGAGGCGGTAGACTGCGGCCGGAATGACGACATCGATCATCCCCTCCAGGTCTTCGAGCATCATATAGTACACGAATTCGCCCTGTGCGTTCAGGCTCCGCCTCCAGGTCTGGCGCATACCGGCTACACACACCTCTTTCCCAATCCGGCCCACCGCCTCCACCGTGGTCAGCGTTCGCCCATCCTCGCCTCTGCGGCCTCCCAACTCCAGCGGGTGAGCCACCACACTCACCCCCAGGATCTCTTCCTGGGCAGCCGCTTTTTCCGCAAGGCTCCAATCTGCCTCGCCTTGCGGCTCTCCCCACGAAAACAGAGATAGCTGCCCCCCTAGCCACCCACCGGCGCTGATCCGTCGCAGCAGGGCCGGGATCACCCCAAAGCCCTCCAGCGCGCCGGCCCTCGCCAGGTTTTCCGCTTCGGCTCGCCTGGGGTCGACCCGGGCCAGGAAGTCATCCAACGAGTGGAAAGGCCTGCCGTTCAAGATACGCCTCTGTGTCTGGCGGGTGAGTCCCTTCACCTGGTCGAGGCCCATGAACAGCACCGGTTTGCCATCCAGGTACCTAACCCCAAACTCCCGGCCGGCATAGTTGACGTGGGGTGCTTTGATCGACAGGCCCAACCGCCGCGCTTCCATCAAATACACACGCTGGCTGTAATACCCGCCCCAATTTGCCAGCACCGCCGCCATGAACAACGCCGGGTGGTGGGTCTTGCACCAGGCCGCGCGCCACCCCACCTGGGCGTACGAGGCGGCGTGCGCTTTCGGGAACCCGTAGCCGGCAAAAGCCGCCATCAGCTCCCAGATCCGCCCGGCTGTCTCCTCGGGCACCCCGCTGTGCTTCAACGCCCCTTCCAGGAACTTCTCTTTCAAGGTCTGCATCTGCTTTCCCGGGTCGAAATGCGACATCGCCCGGCGCAGCAGGTCGGCGTCCGCCAGGCTGAGCCCGGCCAACTCGTTGGCTATGCGCAGAACCTGTTCCTGGTAAATGATCAAGCCATGGGTGTCTGCCAGCACCGGTGCCAGGGCCGGGTGAAGATAACTGGCCGGCTCCTCCCCACGATGCCGGCGCACGAACGCATCTCGCGAGCCTCCGACCAGCGGCCCAGGGCGGTAAAGGGCCAGGGCCGCCATGATATCGTCCACGCTGTCCGCCTGGACGGCTTTCAAGGTCAGGCGCATCCCCGGGCTTTCGATCTGAAAACAGCCGATTGTCCGGCCGGTTCGCACGGTGGCCTGGGTCTGAGGGTCATCCTCGGGGATCTCACGCAGCACATCCACCGCTTGCGCGGGCTCCGGACCGCCTCCGCCGGAGTCCCCCCGGCGATGGAGCGCCTCGGCCACATCCCCCAGCACCGACAAACCGCGGATCCCCAGCAAGTCGATTTTGACCAGGCCCAGGCGCTCGATGGAATCCAGGTCGAAGGCGGTGATGACCACCCCTTTGTTTGCCACCTGGGTCGGCGCCAGGTCTGTGATCGGGCCGGGGGCGATCACCATCCCGCCCGGGTGGACCGAAAGATGGTGGGGCAGCCCGATCAGGGACTCTGCATCGTGCAGCACCGCCTGGTGCAGTGGGGTGTCGAACTTGCCGGACAGTGCAGCATAAGAACCGCCTGCCTCTTCTGTCCCGGGCGGCCCATACCACCGCTCGGGTAGAGCGGCGACCATGCGATTGATCTGCTCGGGCGGCAGCCCATAAGCCTTCGCGGTCTCCCGCAAAGCAGATCGCCGGCGAAAACGGTTGATGGTGCACACCATCGCCACCCGCTCGGCCCCGAAGCGTTCGTACACGAACCGGATCACCTCATCTCGGCGCCGAGAGCACAGGTCGGTATCGATATCGGGCGGGGTCGCGCGGGCCGGGTTCAGGAAACGTTCGAAATACAGGTTCAGCCGCACCGGATCAGGATCTGTCAACCCCAGGCAGTGCGCCACCAGCGAAGAAGATGCCGAGCCGCGCGAGGCAATGGGCACGCCCCTGTCCCTGGCGAAGGCCAGGATCTCTTCCATAATCAGGAACAGGGCCGCGTACCCGCACTCCTCGATAACCTTCAATTCATGAGCCAGTCGCTTCCACACGGATTCGTCCGCCGGGCCATATTTTTTGTTCGCCCCGGCATATGCCCGCTCACGCAGCACCTGGATCGCCGTTTCTTCGGTTTTCAAACTCAGTTCCGGAAAGTGTGGTACGCCCAACGGCAGTTCCAGCCGGCAGCGTTGGGCTATCTCGGCCGTGTTCGCGATCGCCTCGGGCAGGTCCTCAAACCGCCGGTTGAGTTCCTCCCCCGGGATAAAGTGCGCCTCCGGCGGGGCTAATTCGCCGGCGGGCAGTTCGGCCAGCGGCCGGTTCAGGCGGATGGCGGTGACGACCCGCTGGAGCCTGGCCTGCTCGCGCTCCAGGTAGTGGAATGTGTGAGTGGCGACGAGTGGCAGCCCATCCTCTTTGGCCAGGCGGGCTAAACGTCCTACCCATAGCTCGTCTTCAGGCGCCTGCCGCTGCAGTTCGACGTATAGCCGCCCGGGGAAAAGCTCGCCCAGCAGGCCCAGCAAGCGCCGGGAGGCCTGCGCCTGCCCCTGCCCGCTGAACCTGGCCGTCAGGCCCCTGCGCCCGCCGCCCAGGCAGATCAACCCTTGGTTGTGCTCCTCCAGCTTCTGGAACGGCAGCGGCTCCCCATCCTCGCCCCCTTTCAGGCTCGCCAGCCGGCACAAATTGGACCAGCCCGTCATGTCCATCGCGTACAGCGCCAGCACACCGCTGCCGCCTCCCGCCAGGGCGGCCAGCTCGGCCGGCGCCGAGGCCCGTATTTCCAGGCCAAGTATGGGCCGGATGCCCTGCTCCCGGCAGGCATCGTAGAATTCGATCGCCCCCGTCAGGCTGTCACGGTCGGTGAGTCCCAGGGCGGCGGCCCCATCCTCGGCTGCCGTCCGGGCCAGCGCTTGCGGCGAGGGGAGCGCATCCAGAAAAGAAAAGTGAGAGCGAGCGCGCAGGTGGACAGTCATACTGGAATTATACCGGGCAGTGTGCCAGGAGGTCCCTTACCGGCATCAAGACATCGCCGCCTGCACGATTTCCATCGCCCGCATCAGTTCGTCCTGGTTGATCGTGTGTCCCATCTGGGGATAGATTTGCTGCTCGACGGCGGCCCCCATTCTGGAAAGCACCTTCTTCGTTTCTTCCACCCGGCCCACCGGGATATAAGGATCCTGGTCGCCGCAGCCGGAGAATACCGGCATCCCGCTAAAATCTCCCGGATAATCCCATTTAGATCCCGGCGGCCCGATCAATCCACCGCTGAACAGGAGCAGCCCGCCGTACCTCATCGCGTTGCGGACGGCGAATTCGGACGCCAGGCAGGCCCCCTGAGAAAACCCGGCGAACAGAACCTTCTCCATCGGGATCCCGGCCTGGGTCACCTCCTTCAGTAATTCCGCCAGTTTCGCCAACGCCGATGACAGCCAGGGTTCGTTCGCCTCATACGGATCCATGAACCGGTTGGGGTACCAGGTGTTGTCTGCCGCCTGGGGCGCAAGATAACACAACCCGGCATGGTACAGTTCCCCGCCGAGTTGGAGAATGTCCCTGGCGTTCGCCCCTCGCCCATGGACCAGGATCATCACCCCATCCGCCTCCGGCAGACGCTTTCCGGCTGTGAGAACCGGCTGATCTTGATGGATCTGTGGGTCGATCATTGGGAACCATCCTCCCGCCGGGTATGATCGCCGGCATCATTTGTTACCGTCTGGTTGTTTTTCATCGCAATTCCTCCCCGATGGCTCAAATTGTACCCGATCCCTCCCCCCCCCGCCTCAGGGCATTCTAAATGGCGTTCGCTGTCCCTTCGTTTGCCGCCCTCAATTTCAATAAAAGACAAAATGGGACGTTTTTGGGACTCATGAAGGGACGTTCAGGACGCGCGGCCTGAGTAAGATAAGCACATATCGTTCAACAAGCACAGAGTTAAGGAGGTTTGCGATGTTGAATCCCGATTTGATGCTGAAACTGAGCCAGGAGGTACAGAAGGATCTCCTGCGCCAGGCCGAAATGGAACGGCTGGCCAACTTGGCATCCACGACCAATCACCGCGCGCCACAGAGAATCAGCCGGAAGTTCGCCCAGCCCATCTCCCGTCTTGCACAGGGGCTGCGGGCGTTCAGGACCTACTTCAGCAGCAGACCGGCCTCTCCACAAGTGGAGCCGGCTTGCGAATAAACCAAGGCCAACCACCGCTGTTTATCCCATCGAAAGCCAGAGAACCTCGCCAGACTGCGATCAGCGCGCGTATCTTCTATCGGCTTATAGCGGGGACAAGCCTACCGGCCATCGTACGTTCAGGAGAATACCAATGAACGGCAAAAAAGCGAAAATGCAGCTCATCTATCTTTTCTTCAGCAGGCTGGCGATCCTGTTCATCGGCATGGGTCTATTTCCAATCCTGCCCCTGTATGCCGCCCGGTTTGGCGCGGATTCAACCATGATTGGCATCTACCTGGGGCTCACCTACATTTCCATTACCCTGGGGTCCATCCTAACCGGCCGGTTCGTCTGGTTGTTTGGACGCAAGGCAGTCTTCATCGCCGCGGGGCTCACGGGCATCCCGGCATTGATCCTGCTGGGCCAGGCTGAGGCCCTCTGGCAGGTGGTCGTTCTGACCGGTGTGATCTGGTTTATCGGCGGGATCGGTATCGACCTGATTGTCGTCCTCACCAACCTGCATTCCGAGCGCGGCTCGCTCGGCAGGGCATACACCGTGCAGTCCCTGGTTACCCCCATCGGAGCCGTGATCGGCGGCCTGGTCGTTGGGATCCTGGTTCAAAACGCCGGTTACCCGGTCATGTTCACCGCATTGGCAGTCGTATGGGCGCTTTGGCCGGTCCTCGCCCTGACAGTGATTGATTATGCAGGCGAGCGGGATGGGGCACCTGCCCCCAAAAAATCCTCCCAGGCTGCCCTGCCCTCCGCTTCAGGCTTCACGGCCCTCCTGGTTGCCGTGCTGCTCTCCGGATTGTCAGTCAGCATCGGAAGGCTTGGCCTCTCCCTGAGCATGAACGCAGCCGGCTATTCGGCCGCCGAAATCTCTGGGGCCAACGTGATTGGTGGTCTGGCAGCTATCCCCATTGTGATGGTGTTTGGCGCCTTGTCGGACCGGCTGGGTAGGAAAAATATCCTGATCCTCAGCTTCCTGATCACTGCCGTCAGCGTGCTGATCCTCATCTCCGCCGCTCCACTGTGGCAGTTCTGGCTGGCTTCGATCCTGATGATTGTCGCCATGTGCGTAGCCGGATCCCTGGCCTCGGCCCTGGCTGCCAGTGTCCTCTCCCCAGAGGCTTCGGTGTCTAGGCTGCCTCAGATCAACACCGCGAGCTGGGTTGCAGCCGTGATCGGATTTGCCGGCGCAGGCGTGGCCATCGACCAGTTGGGACCACTGGCCCTGTTCAGCGGCTCTGCTCTGCTGTCTGTGTTTGCCGCCGCCCTGGTGCTCCGCCTGCCGCAACCCGGCGGGCAGCTCCCTCCGAAGCGCTCGCAGCCTGTGCTCGAGCCCTGCCTGGCCAACTGCAACTGAGTTAATCAAACATCGAAAAAGGGTGTGTCCCGCGGAACTCACCGCTGCAGGACACACCCTTTTCCGCGTTAAGGGCGAACGGCATTGATCACGCTGAATACTCGATTCCCCAAAAACTTGAACCAAAATACCCTTTTTTTGTAGTTAAATATAAGCCTTGGAGGCCTCATGCTCATATTCATTCTTCGTCGCCTGTTCTACATGCTCCTCACCGCCCTGGCAATTGTTTATTTTTCCTTTTTCAGCATTGGATTGATAAATAACACCGGCCCAGATGCCCCAACCGCCCGGGGCACAGACGCAGCCGGGGAAGCCTGGCATGCGACGGTCGCTTTCTTTGGAAATGCACTCAGCGGAGACTTGGGCACGGTCCCAACCGTGTCTGGAGACCGACCGGTTTGGGAGATCGCCAAATTTGCTTATAAAAACAGCCTGGGACTGCTCGGGATGGCTTTTTTGGCGGCCGTCCCTCTCGGCTTCATCATTGGGCTTCTGGCGGCGTTGACCCGTCGCAAGAGTCGTGAATACACCCTGCTGCTGTCCACCCTGATTGGCATCTCGCTCCCTTCGTTCACATTGGCCGTCTTACTCCAGCAGGCGGGAATCAAATATACGGTGACCTTCGGCAGCCGCCTGGTCAGCATGGGCGGCTATGCGTGGGACTTCCAGCACCTGCTCCTGCCACTGCTGGTGTTGATCGCCCGCCCGATGGCCTACATCACCCGCACGACTTACATCTCACTGACCACCATATTGGAAGAGGATTACATTCGCACGGCGTTCGCCAAGGGGCTCACCCTCTCGCGCACCTTGATCGTCCACGCCCTACGCAACCTGGGTATTTCGGTGCTCACCGGTATCGGCATCTCGCTGCGTTTCAGCCTGGGGGTGCTCCCCATCGTCGAGTTCATCTTTGCCTGGCCCGGGCTCGGCCTGAGCACCCTGGAATCGATCAGCAACCGTATTCCCCTTCAAGTCGCGACCCTGGCTCTGTTGATCGGGCTCACTCTTCAGGCAGCCAGCCTGCTCTTAGACATCTCCTACCAGTTCATCGATCCCCGCCTGAGGAGCGCCTCATGAGTTTTCAAAACATCTGGAAATCCATCCTCAACCCGCGGGTGCGGATCAAGGGACTGAATTCGGCTTCGCCCGAAGGCGGTGATGGCGGTGAGCGCCCACAGGGGAGCCGCCGGAAGCGCCTGCTCAACCTGCCGCTGGTTCTCGGGGCTGTGATCCTGCTCTTCCTGTTCTTCGTCATGCTGTTCGGACCGCTCTTCGTCGATCACAACCCCTACCTGACCGCCATAGCCTTCGATCACGTCAAGCAAGAGGGCTTTAGAAATCCAAGGCCGCCCTTCGATCCATCTCCGAAATACCTTCTCGGGACGGACAAGTGGGGGAATGACCTCCTCAGCCTGCTGGTTTACGGCAGCCGGGTGACAGTCGTGGCGGCATTGTACATCTCTCTGGCTCGCCTGGGCTTAGGCATCATCCTGGGCAGCATCGCCGGATGGAACGCTTCACGTCTGGGCGATCGCCTGATCATGACCCTCTCCGGGACGATCACTTCCATCCCCATTCTGCTCAGCAGCATGATTATCATTCTCGTGCTCGGTGTGGAAAACGGTTTGATCGTCTTCCTCATTGCCCTGACTGCCACCGGTTGGACCGAGGTGGCCGAGCACGTCCGCGGCCAGGTTGTGCAGATCCGGGAAAAGGCGTATATGGAAGGCGCCCGAGCCGTCGGCCTGACACCCGTTCAAACCCTGGTCAGGCATGTCTTGCCGAACCTGCTGCCGCATCTGATTGTCATCACCTTCCTCGATCTGGGCGCGGTGCTGCTGCTGATCGCCGAGCTCGGCTTCTTGGGGTTCTTTATCGGCGGGGGGAGCGTATACGACCCGGACCCGGTGTTTGGGGCTCGCGATTTTATCCTGGTTGAGGTCCCGGAGTGGGGCGGGTACCTGGCTCAAGGGGTGCCCTTCATCCGCTCCAGCCCGCACCTGGTTGTCGTCCCTTCGCTGGCTTTCTCGCTCGCCATTCTGGGGTTCAACGCCTTCGGAGAAGGGCTGCGGCGCTTCCTGGATCAGAATGCGATCAGCACCGCCTTTTTACTCAAGAAGCGGGCGCTGGTCTACGCCGCCGTGGTGATCCTGGTTACAGCCTTTATCTTCGAATACACCGGTCCCAAACAATCCTTCACAGCCGTAGCCGCACAGATGGATCGCGAGCGAGCCTCAGTCGAGGCAACGAACATCACCGACCGGGCCAGGAATGGCGAGCCGGTTGAGGCTGCTGGCTATATCGCCGATCAAATCAAGGCCGCAGGATTTCACCCCGGGCTGCGCCTGGAGATGACATCGCGCTATACCGCCCTGATGCAAACCCAGGTGTTCGCTCTGGACGCACCGCCGGTACTCGAGGTCCTCGGAGCCGGTGGCCAAACCCGGCTTTCGTTCGAACCCGAGATAGACTTTACCTACCAACTGCGGGGCATGGCCGGTGAAGGCCAGGTAGAACTGCCGCTTACCTTCGTTGATATGCGTCCCCAGCCGAGGAGCATCCTGGGCTGGTCGATAGGCAGCCTGTTGAAAGGGCTGCGCGTCGAAGGGCATGTTGTCATGGTTCGGGACACCGGCTTGCACACCCCGATAATTGATGGGCTGATCAATGCCGGAGCCGCCGGGCTGCTGGTCATCGATACAACCGGTGAAGAATTACCCGCCTCAGAAAGCGTTGTCACCGGCCTGGCGGACCAACCCGCCGGGAAAGAGGTGCCCATCTTCCACATACGGCCATCTGTGGCCGAAGCCGTCCTATCCGAAGCGGGGCTGGCTTTAGCAGAGCTGCAGTTAGATCCCCAGTCAGATGATCTTTCAGAACAATGGTGGCCTGAACTGCGGATCAGGATGGCCCTGGAATTGGAAGAGATCGAAAACCGGGTACATCCGGCGGTGTTCGGATTCAAAGCCGGCTATGACGCCAAGATCTCGCAGGAGATCGTGGTGATTGCCACCGCCATCGACCTCACCGGATCGGGGACACCGGAGGACATCTCCATGAAAACAGCACGCGGCGCCAGTTTGCTGCTCGAAATGGCCCGTTCCCACGAAGAGGCCTGGGTGGATCCGCGCCGCTCGTTAGTTTTGATTGCCTGGGGTTCGGGGGATATCCACGATCCGGGATTGGAAGAATTCATCGCCAACCCGGAGAACTTCGCCCGGCTGCCGGTGGCAACCTCTTCCAGCGGAGCGCCGTCGGTAGTGGTGATGATTGATCCCAATGGCAACCCCACGCCTGAAACGGTGGTCTACTCGCCGGCCGAATCGAAGCTGCTGGCCTTGTTCGAAGATAGCGCCCGCACCGCCGATCTTTCCGTGCGGGTAAAACCGTCCCCTACAGGGGAGAGGCGCAGCCGAGAAGAACGCCTGGAAACGATATTAGTGCAGCTCCCTGATCCCGAAGGCGAACTCTCTACCCAGGAACAGGTGGAGGCAGCAGGCAAGGCCCTCTCCCTCACTGTCCTCGAACTGATCCGCCAACTCCAATACTGACCGCCGCTCCCCGGCAACCGATGTCATTGCGGCGGATAAAGCACTGACTACAAAACACGAAGCCCGCGCAGGCGGACTTCGTGTTTTGTAGGTGCAGTGTTAACTGCCGCAAGAATTTTCTTCTCTGTGTTCTCTGTGCACTCTGTGGTTGGAACCCCTTACTCCGCGCCTTCCTGCCGGTACGGCTGCTTCAAATGCACCGGCTCGGCCGTTTTTGGCGTCCTGATCCGCAAATTGAGCATCTCGACAAACACCGAAAAGCCCATCGCAAAATAAATATATCCCTTCGGAATATGGAACTCCAGCGCTTCCACGATCAGCGAGAACCCAATCAGCAGCAGAAAACTCAACGCCAACATCTTGACCGTGGGGTGCCGGTTCACAAAATCGCTAATTGACCCCGCGGCAAACATCATTATACCGATCGCAATCACCACCGCGGCGATCATCACCCACAACTGGTTCGCCATCCCGACCGCGGTGATGACCGAGTCGAGCGAAAAAATGATATCCAGTATAGCAATCTGGACAATCACGGATGAAAAGGACGGCGCTCGAACCACCCGTTGGTGCTCGTCCGCCCCTTCCAGGCGGTCGTGGATTTCGTGCGTGCTTTTCGCCAGCAGGAACACACCGCCGATCAACAGGATCAAATCGCGACCCGAGATCTCGAACCCGTAAATCGTGATCAGCGGCTCTGTCAATCCGATTACCCAGGCCAGCGATAAGAGCAGCAAAATACGGGTGAGCATCGCCGCGCCCAGACCAACTCTGCGAGCCCGATCCTGCTGCGCTTCAGGCAGCTTCCCGGCCAGAATGGAAATAAAGACGATATTGTCGATCCCCAGCACAATTTCCAAAGCGGCCAGGGTAGCCAGGGCAATCCAGACTTGTGGTTCTAATAATCCTTGCATGTTGTCGCTCCTCCCCCAGCGTGTTGGTGAGGGTGTCGGTGTTGGTAAAATTTATCCTGGAATTATACAACGGGGATCCCCCCTTTAATCAAAATTGGGCATGCTGTTCGCACGCCCAATTCCCGTGGAGCGGACTTGCACCAATTTGTCCATTGCCTGGGCTACAGGATGTAATTCTCTCGAAGCAGCGCCTCCCTCAGCCGCATCCGCGCCCTGGACAGGCGGCTTTTCACCGTCCCCAGCGAAATGTTGAGCACATCCGCGACTTCCTGATAGTTCATCCCCTGGACATCCACCAGCACCACAACCGTCCGGTATTCTGGGGTCAAATCATTTAAAATGCCTTGCAGCTTCTCCCCCAACTCGCTCCGCTCCACCTGGTGTTCGACCGGGTCGCTCGGATCGATGATCCAGGCGGCGACTTCGAATTCCTCACCATCTTCGTCCACCGGCTCCAGGCGCTTGATCGGGTGGCGGCGTTGATAGCGCAGGCTATCGTAACAATAATTCGTAACGATCCGCATCAGCCAGGCTCTCATCGACCCGCCCCGGTATGCGTCCAGCTTGCGGAAAGCCTGGATGAAGGTATCCTGGGTCATATCTGCCGCCGCCTCTTCATCCCCCAGCAGGCGGTAAGCCTGGTTGTAGATCGCATCTTGATACTGGAGCACCAGGCGGTTGAACCCGGCCAAATCGCCCACTTTAGGAGCGGTATTTTGCTTGGATTTCGAAACAGCCTGTCCAAAGAACCGGCTGGCAGCCTCGAACGGCATACTGCTTTCCACTGGTAATCCCTCCCACTATATTTCTTTGCCAGTTAATACGCCGTTCACAGGAAAGTCTTACAAATTGCTAGGTATATTAATTCGATTGCTTGCAAGAACAACGCCAGCCCTCAAATCGGGGACTGGCGTTGTAATCTTAACAAACTTACTTATCTCATTTGAACCGGCTGGCAGCCTTCACCGCTCCTGCCACCCCCGGGAGCAGCGCCTCACCCACGCCCTTGTACTGCATCTGGAAATACAAGCTGCGCAGAAAATTTTTCCGGTTAGCCATCTGGAAGAGATCCACGACCCTCTCAGCTCTTTTCGCGGGGGGGAAGCTTTGCAACCAATTCCGTATCTGTTCTTCAGACAGCAAACCGCGCCGGAGGACGCTTATCACTGCAACAGCCAGGCGTTCATCTTCTTCGGCTGCAAAAACCACCTCAGCAGACAACAGCTTATCCCGGATCGCATTTAAGATCGCGTGCAGGTGTTCTTCACGCAGCTCCTCCGCTTGGGCTAACTCATCGAAGAGATCTGCTGCGTGCGCGATGGCGTGCGCCCAGCCTTTCTCCGGCGTATATCCCCGCAGATCGACCTCCCGCGGGAAATAAGTTAAAACTCGGTCCAGGGTCTGCTCAACCAGTTCTGGCGGTAAGCAAGGTTGGCTGCGATGACGGTAAATAACGATTGCCGCGGCAAGCAAAGAAAAGGCGCGCATAAATACGCTGTCTGTACCCTGCTCGCCCAGTTGATAGAAAAGGTGCCGGTCATCCAGCGTAATTTCCAGCACCCGCCGCAGTTCCGCCGGTTGCAACACCATCTCCGACCATTCGAATAAGGTGGTGTAGATCAGATCGTCTCGCAGAACCGGGTCGGGTGACCCGAGGTTTGCCATCATCTGCTCGACCAGCGGCCAGGGTTCTACACCTTCTGGCAGGCGGTAATCATCATTCGCAATTTGTTGTAGTCGTGCTTTCAGTTCAGCGCTTGTGCTTTCCAACGCTTACTCCCTCAACGCATACCGGTCATTGATCTCCAGGATCACCGGGATATCCGCCTCGCAGACGTTCACCAGTTCGAAACCGGTATTCCAGAGCGGGGGCTGCACATCGGGCTGGCACCACACGCTGCGCCCCTCGAACGCCAGATAGCTCTTGGTAAAACCAAATCCCTCGGGCAGGTCCATGCGCAGGCGAAAGTGCTTACCAACCTCCAGCGGTTTCTCGGTGATGATCATCGCCCCCTGAGGGGTGATGTCCGCCAGATTGCCCACCAATTCGCCCGTCTGCCGGTCGAAGATGCGGGTGAAAAACAGGAGATAGCGCCGCTGAATACGCCGCCGCTCCACTCTTTCTTCGGCGGGTGGCGTCGTATGAGGTTCGGTCGTCATTCTGCCTCCTTAATCAGTCCTGGAAAGGCCGGATGAAAACAATCCGTGTGCCAGGTCGTTTAAACTTTCGACCGCGGCCATTCAGGCGGCCGTGTTCATTCCAACCATACGCTTACTGATTAACTTACAAAAAAAGGAGACGATCGACAAGTAATAAATGTCACAGAGAGAAGCGCAAGCAGTCGGTTAAACCGCCGGGTAGGCGACTCAAACCACCGGCCGAGTCTGAAAGCGAAAGTCCCGGGCCAGCAGGTGAGCCTGTACCGGCATCAGCGGTCAGATTCCGACGACCCTTTCGAAAATAAATAAGATGCCGGGTGATCCACATCTGGCTTGGCCGAGTCGATCTCTATTTGCTGATCGGGATAAATCGTGCCCTTGTTTTTCAAGAGCCAGGCCGTTCCAGACTCTTCACGCGCCTGGCGGCCCTGCCATTCCTGTCGTTCTGCATACCAGTGGACCAACTCGGCCAGACCGGAGGCGGCCAGAATGAATGAAAATATGAGCCCGAACGGGTAGATCAGGACCAGCAAACCAGTTAAGACCAGGGCCACCCAGGTGCCGGCGCAGATTGGGCAGCACAGCAGCTCGCCCAGCACACGCCGGAAACCGGTGCCGCTGGCCATGATCGATTTGCCGGCCCCACTGCTGTCATCGACCACCTCGGTAAACGGCGCTCGCAGCCATTCAAAAACATAGTTATAGGCCAGCGCTCTCCCACCCCTGAATGAAGCCAGCCCCAACAGCAGCAGGAGCCAGGGATCGCGCAGCATGCTCAGGTTTTCACCTTTCGCAATAATAGCTACCACACTCTCAAAAGTGATCCCCAGGAATATTAGCCCTATATACTCTAGGGTTTTTCCCCACCGCTCGGTGGATTGTTCGCTTCTACTCATTGAATCTACTTCTCCTCACGAAGTATTTATCTCCCCCCATTCGTGGCCAGGCGCTCTCATCCTGGAACCATCCAGAATGACCCAGGCAGCTTTGATCGTAACACGAATCGAGTGCGTTTGTAACCCCCCGATCAGATACCTGAAGACTGAAAAAAGAGGTATTTTTAGATACATTTTTCTTTTCAATTTGTGATGATTCAGGTAATATCTTTCTCGCCTCACGCCCTCCAAAACTTTTATAACAGCTTAACCCCTTATCGCCTTACAGGAGACGCGCCGGATCGCCCTGCAACAGCCGGGAACCAAAAGCAGTCAGCGCCCGGTAGTAGGGGAGAATGCTGGGGATGAAATGCCGTTCATCGGCGCGGTGTGGTCCAATCCCGCTCTGCCCCCATACCACACCCTGCCCCCCGGGAGCAAATCGGGCGCTGGTGCCGGGCAGTTTGCGCCCGATTTTTGGCTCCTCCCCCGATACAACCCGGACGGCATCCACCAGGATCTCCAGGTAAGGGTTAGCCGGATCACAGGCGATGCCATTCTGCAGCGCCTGGATGTTGACTTCCAGGCCGTACTCACGGCAGCAGGCCTCGATCTCGGCAGTCAGGGGCCTCACGTCATCCTCCGGGATCGGGCGGACCTCGACGCCCAGGCGTCCGGCGTCGGGGGTAATATTGTAAAGCCCAGGCTCACCCCACTGGAAAAAGGGAAAGCTGAATTGAGATTGCCAGCCATCCGTGCTGTTCAAGGTCAACCTCCGGGAGAGGAGGGCTTCCACTTCGCTCCGCGCTTGCAACAGTCGCCTGGCCAGGTCCATGCCGCCCCCTGACCCGCTGGAATGTGCCCGCTGCCCGCTTCCGCTGATCTCGATCCGCAGTATTCCCCGGTTCTGGGTACAGATCTCCCCCCAGCGCTCGTCGCCTCCCTCGCCGGTGCGCTCACCGGCGATGAACAACCTCGGAGCATAACCGCCGGCCTCCCCGGCCAGGGTCTTCAACACGTAGGGGGTACCGGCCGGCTCGCTCTCTCCGTTCTCCTCGTTGCCCACCAAGAGCAGGCTGACAGGGGGGAAGGGCTCCCCGCCGCGGCGGGTATCCTTGAACCAGGCCAGGTAGGTTGCCGCCACAGTTTTCATATCCGCCGCCCCGCGCCCCCAGAGATAATCGCCCTCGATACGCGGCTCGAACTGGCTGTCGTCCGGTTCGGGCTCGACCACATCCAGGTGTCCGGAGAACATCACCGGCGCCAACAGTTGCCCGGGGAAGCCGATCAGCAGGGAAGGATACTTTTCCCGATCGAAGTAGCGCACCTCTAACCCGGCATCTCGCGTGTAATCGTAGACCCAGTTCGTCGCTCGCCGCACCTCCTCGAGGCGTTCGCGAGCCGAGCCGGTCACCGAAGGGATGCGGATCAGCTCCTGGGCTGCAATCAGGATTTCGGCGGTCTTATCCCGGTGCTCCATTCTCAAGCTGGCTTCCAGGCTGGGCCTGAAGCGGACCGGCGCCTGGGGATCCTGGTGCGCCTCCTGCCGGGCGTGCTGGATGAACTCACCCAGGCGGGCAACGTCCCGCGGGAAGCGGCCAGACAGGGTGTGGTAGCTCTCTGCGATCCATTCCAAGTCCCGGCGCACGGCCTGCTCATGCTTCTCGGCCAGCGCCGTGAGCGCCTCCAGCGGGACCTCGTCCCCTTCCAACTCAGCCCGCAGCTCTTCCCGCAGCCGCTCGGCCGTGTTCGGTCCCCCTTCCGCCATTTCGACCAGCGGGTTGAGATCCTCCCACAGTTCGAGGGCCTCCGCCAGCGGACGCACTTCATCCAGAGTCCAGCGCAGGAATTGGCGCATGCTGGACGGTTTGCCGGTCAGTGGGTCTTCGATCTCCGCCCGTAGCCCGCGATGCGCCGCCCGGTCCTCGTTGCGCCGGGCGCGGGCGATATCCTCCCCATCGTAACGGAAAGCCCGGCTGAACTCAGGATCGGCATAACAGCGGGCGAGCAGCAGATGCTTGAGTGTCAGGTTGGCGATCTCGATCTCGAGCGGGTTGCCTCCATCATCCGTGCGGATCTCCACCCGGGCCATCGGCAGGTTGATCCGGGCCAGCAAGTTCTGGATCTCGATCTGGTGCGCCATCTCTTCCACCGCGCTCGCCTGGCCGGCCGAATACAGGCCGCGGGCATACAGGTCCGATAACTGCTCGCTGGTCACCAGGATCATCCGCTCCACCGGCTCGGCGAAGGAGCGGGCCCGGGTTGGAGTCCAGTTATTATTGCCGAAGCGCACCCCACTGCGGACCAGGTCATAAGAGATCTGCAGGTAGTCGTCGTAAGAGCGGTATAAGTCGGGCCGGTCCAGCGCCGTCGGGTTGGGGAAGGTCAGGTTGCGGACCGAATCGACCTCAGTGATCACCACCACTGGCTCGCCATCCCGCATTTCAGCGGTGAGCGGGGTGGAAGCGCTGGTGGCAATAAACAAGGCGCTGTAAGCCCGCAGCAGGCGGGTGGCGGTGATGTAAAACTCACTCTTGAACTCGTCGAACTGTACCGGCGAGCCTCGCCCGCCGCGGTCTCCCTCGGGCAGGTGCATGAAGTCCCAGGCGAGCAATGGGTCGGGAAGCGAAAGGTTGGTGTGGGTGCCGGCGGTCGCCAGGTCGCTGCCGTATAGTTCCACGCAGCGCTCCAGGTAGCGGCGCTTTGCGAGATGCCAATTGCCCGGTATCGATTCCGGCCCCACCCGGGTAGGGAAGAGCAGATTGCCGTGCCAGTTATACAGCCTCTCGCCGAACCGGCGGCCGGCCTGGTGGAGGGCGTTTAGCAGCACTGCCTCCATCAGGCGGGACTCGTACACCGCGGCCCGCGGCGAGTAATAAGGCCGGGTGGCCCATTCGATCATCCAGTGGAAGACTTCCAGTTGGCTGTAGGGCAGGCTCCACTCCGGCAGGCATTCGTCTCGCAAATAATCCACGAAAGACTGCTGGTCGGGCGGCGAGCCTGCAGTCAGCAGCGGCCCAAAGTGAGAGTCGAGCAGGTTCCATTCCAGTTCAACACCACACAGGCCGCCCTCCGGCTGCTCCTTCTGCGCCGTCTCGACTGCCAGCCGGAACTTCTCGGCGAACAGGCCCGCATCGTAACTCATCGCCCGCCCTCCAGAGCGCCGAGCCCGGCCGCCAGCCTCTCCAGGGCCCCGGTGGTCCGCTCCGGCGGAGTGGCATAAGAAAACCGGATCCAGTCCTTGCCGTAGCGGGAGAAAAAGACGCCCGGCACAACCGCCACGCCATGCTCCTCGGCCAGATACTGGCCCAGCGGCTCGGTGTCCTCCCAGCCCATCGCCTCCTGCCAGGGAGCGGTATGGATGAACGCGTAGTATCCTTTGCCAAGGATGTAGCGGAAACCCCGCTCGCTCAGGAACCGGTCCAGGATCTTCCGGCTGGCGTTCGCCGGCTCGACAATGCCCCGCGAAGCGCCTTCATACCCCATCTCATATGCCGCCATGGCGACCGCCAGCGAGAAGAAGGATGGCATCACCGTGTGCGAGGCGCGGGCCACCAGGAAGCGGATCACTTCTTCGGCGGCGATGAGGTGGCAGCAGCGGATGTTCGAGCCGCCCAGGCTCTTGGTGATCCCATCCATAAACATCAGCCGCTGCCGCTCGGCCGGCTCGAACAGTTCGAGGAACCGGTTCAAGTCCACCGGCTGTTCGTCGGTCACATAATGGTACATCCAATCGAAGAGCACAAACGCCGCCCCGGCTTCCAGCGCTGCTCGAGCCAGGCAGGCCTGTTCTTCTAACGACAGCGTCTTCCCGGTCGGGTTATCCGGGCTGGTCAGCACCAACCCGGCAACCTTCCGCCCCTGCCGCCCGGCGTAATGGATGCTCTCGCGGATGCTGTGCTCGGTGAAAGACCAGCCCTCCTCCGCCCGCCCGGGGGCATAGAGCACGTTGGCCCCAACCCCGTATGGCCCCCAGTTGTAAGAGATCCACGGGACGCGCGTCACCAATAGCGCGTCCCCTTGCCGCCCGTGTCCCAGGGCCAGCATGGCGGTGTAGGCTTTCACCAGCGCATCTCGTCCACCGGCGGTCCCGAGCACATTTGCCGGTCCGAACCCCTTGCCGGGGTCCAGCTTCCAGTACTGCTCGATCACCGCCCGGCGGAAAGCATCGGTGCCGTAAGGCATGTCATACGCCGTGCCGTGCGCCAACTGCATCTCGGCCGCACGCTCCAGGATCTCCCGGGGGACGCCCGGCAGGCTGGCTCCGCCATCCCCTTGGGATGCATCGTAAACCGCTTCCCCGGGGTTTTTCTCCTGGAATTTCGCCAGCGACTTCTTGATGACAAACATGCGCGAAGGCGGGATCGGCGCCGACCGTCGATACATATCGCTTACCGGGATCAGGTTCTCATCCGGAACTGCGTAAACCGGTCCGTCTTCCATCATCATGAGTCGCTCTCCTCCCCCCTGGGGTTCGCCGGCCTACTGGACGGCAACTCCGGCCGGTAGCCCCAGTTGCTCTCGCAGCCACTGCATCCGGTCGGCCTGGGCGCGTTCGTTCAGGCCATGGCCGGCCTCATAAAACTGCACCCGCTTCGGTTCCCCCGCGGCTGCGGCAAATTCTTCTGCCCGTTCTACAGGTACGTGCGGGTCGCGGGTTCCGAACTGGAAGAACACCGGCGCCGGGGCAAGCTCCCCGATCCAGCGGACCGGATCGATCGTCGCCATTTGCCGCACGTATTCATCGCGCCTCTCGCCCTCCAGCCTTGGATAATACAGGTACCAGTCCGGGAAGCGGGGCGTACCCGCCATCAGCACATAGCACGCCGGGCGGGGATCGACCACGCCGGCCAGTACGCCGTACATCGCCCCGAAATCATGCCCCACATAGGCCAGCCGTTTCGGCTCCACACCCGGCTGCGCCAGCAGTAGATCCATCGCCTGGCGCAGTTCGATCACCTGGCGGATGAAAGCCTCCCAATCCTCGGCCTGCGTGCGCTTGATGAACCAATCGGGATCCGACCACATGGTCTCGACCAGCAGCGATACCGCGCCCTGTTTCGCCAGTTCGATCGCTTCCGCCTCGAACTGGCCCCGGTTCGAATTTGGGGCTTCCGGCTCGTACCAGTGTACGAACAGGATCGCGGCAAACGGCCCCTCGCCTTCCGGCTGGACCAGGCCGGCCGCCCGGCGGGTGCCCGCCGCGGTCCGGTAGGTGATCGTGCGCTGCACGAAGCCATCTCCTGGCCGTGGCCTCACCTCCCGCAATTCCATGTCCAAGTTTCGATCGTAATCGAACAGATCTGGCCTCATCCCCCCACCTCCATTCCAGCGGATATTTTACCCCTACCTGACAGAATCTTGTATCTTTTACCGCACGGACCGGCGGAAAGTTCACCGTTTTCAGGAATTGGCGCACATAAAGCAATGAAAGCCATGCAGTCCACCTCCCTGGTTTTCAGCGTTTTCCGAGTACAATTATGCGAATATTGGTAACCAGGTTGGTAAACAACCGGATGAGGAGCGGTAGATGAATTTCGTATTCTTATCCCCCCATTTTCCGCCGAATTATTACCTTTTCGCCGTTCACCTGAAGAATTTAGGGGCGAATGTCCTTGGCTTAGGTGACGAACCTTACGACCTGCTGCGCCCGGAGTTGAAAGCCGGCCTCACGGAATACTTTCAAGTCAGCAACCTGCACAACTACGATGAACTGCAGCGGGCCTGCGGCTATTTCACTCACCGCTACGGGAAAATCGACCGCCTGGACTCACATAACGAATACTGGCTGGCTACCGAGGCCCGCCTGCGGACCGATTTCAACATCCAGGGCATCAAGGACGACACCATCGCCCGCATCAAACAGAAGTCCTTGATGAAAGAGGTGTTCCGCAGCGCCGGGGTGCAGGTGGCGCGCGGCCGGGTGGTGCGCAGCCTGGAAGACGCCCGCCAGTTGATCGCCGAGACCGGCTATCCGGTCGTCGCCAAGCCGGATTCGGGTGTCGGCGCGGCGAAGACCTTCAAAATCATGAACGATCAGGATCTTAAGTCCTTCTTCGCCCAGGCGCCCTCGGTCGACTATATCATGGAAGAATTCGTCGATGGGATCATCATGAGCTTCGATGGGCTGGCCGACCGGGATGGCAACCTGGTGTTCTACACCGCGCACCAGTACAGCCAGGGGATCATGGAAACGGTCAATGAAGATGCCAATGTGTATTACTACTCCTTGCGCCAGATCCCCGAAGACCTGGAAGAGGCCGGGCGCCGGGTGCTCAACGCGTTCAAAGTGAGTGAACGCTTCTTCCACTTTGAATTCTTCCGCCGCCGCTCGGATAACTGCATCGTCGCCCTGGAAGTCAACATGCGCCCGCCCGGGGGATTGACCACCGATATGTTCAACTACGCCAACGATATCGACATTTACTTCCAATGGGCGCATCTCCTGATCCACAACCGCTTCACCGCCGAATACTCCCGTAAATATCACTGCGCTTACATCGGCCGGAAGAACAACCGCAGTTACCTCCGCTCCCACGAAGAAGTGCTGCGCGATATCGACTGCTGCATGGTCCATCACGAACCGATCAGCGGCGTTTTCAGCACCGCCCTGGGCGACTACGGCTACCTGGTCCGCTCCCCCGAATTGGAAGCGATCCACGCCATGGCGGAGTACATCCAGGCCGTATACCCGGGATAACCGGTCAACCCTGCGGGCCTGCCCACCTCGGCCCAGGCGAGAGGATGCGATGAACATCGAATACCACAAATGCTGGAGCCCGAACCTCAACCAGGACATGGAGCTGAAGGTGTACGGCCATGCCGGGAAGCCGGTGCTGGTGTTCCCTGCCCAGGGCGGACGCTTCTACGAATTCGAGGATTTCGGGATGGTCGCCGCGGTTGCGCCGTTCATTGAGGCCGGGCAGATCAAGGTCTTCACCGTTGACAGCATCGACAGCCAATCCTGGGCGAATTGGGAGGCGCACCCCGCGGACCGCGGCCGCCGCCATGAAGACTATGATCGCTATATCACTCAGGAGGTCGTCTCATTCATCCACCGGCACGGCGGCGATTCCGGGCAGATGATCCTCACCACCGGCTGCAGCATGGGCGGCTATCATGCCGCCAACTTCTTCTTCCGCCACCCAGACCTGTTCGACGCCGTCATCTCCATCAGCGGGCTGTTCCAACTGCGGCTGTTCGTTGGCGATTATGTGGACGATAACGTCTATTTCAACTCCCCCCTGTTCTACTTGCCCAACCTGAACGATCCCACCCTGCTGAATCTGTACCGCAGAAGCCATATCGTTGCCGGCGTCGGGCGCGGCGCCTGGGAAGATATGATGCTCCAGGACGCCCGCCAACTGCGGGATGTGCTGAAATCGAAGGACATCCCGGCCTGGATCGACATTTGGGGGGACGACGTCAATCACGACTGGCCCTGGTGGCGGAAGATGCTGCCCTACTTTTTGGGTTCTTTGAATCTGCCTCGCCATAGTGCTCAGCAAGGAACCTCACCCATCAACGGGTGAAGGCCAGGTGGCCTCGCGCGGCGATTCGATCACCACACGGCCCAGATCCACCGCTTCCAACACCAGGCGGGCGGCCTCCAGGTCGAAGTCGGCCCGCTTTCTGAAGATCCACACCGGGGGATGGTCGTATACGCTGAACGCCTCTTCAGCAGCCAGCCAACTGTAATTGAACAATGGCAGTTCGGGGGGTTCCTTCCAGACCGCCGTCCCGGCCAGGTCGGAGATCTGCAGCGGGCCGATCTTCAGCGGAGACTGGTAGGTCGCTGCCAATTCGAACCCCAGCCGCCCGTCGAACAGCGCCCGGTAATACTCCATCGTCATTGGGTAGGTGAGCGGGATCCGGCTGGCGCTCCAGATCGCCCGCTGGCTGGGGAGAATGATGTAATCCGCCTCGGCCAGGTTCTCCAGGAACATGCTGCGCTTGTGCTCGTCGTCGTACCAGCGCACCTCCATCGTCAGGCCCCGGTAAACGGGACCGAACACATAACGTCCGTCCAACGGCACCGGAAGCCCTTCATCCCAACTCTCGTTAGCGATCACACTTTGCCCCACCGTGACTCTGCGGCCAGACAGCAATGAGGCCGTCAGATAGTACACCTCCCCCTGGGCGATCTCTCCGCCGTCGAACCGGGCCTGGAGGCTGCCGGGGAGATGGCCCGGCTGATATTCGGGGACCGCGACTTCGGCGCGGCCGATCACATCTACTCCGCCGGGATCCCTGGACACGGTCACCAGCAGCCTGGGCGGGCCATCTCCCCCGCTCAACCCGTCTGCATGGGGCAGGGTGAGCCCCTCCAGGCGGCCGCTGTGCCCGGCGATGAAGGTTTCCGTGAAGGGCAGTTCGGGGGTGATCACCAGCCCATCGTGAGCGGAGACCGGTTCAGCGTGAACGCCTTCCTCCCCGCTCAGCGTGAGATGAAACGAGGCCGGGATGTTTTCCCAGATCCACCGGGTGGCCTGCAGGCGGGTGTGCTCCTGGAGATACACCGCCCAGACGAAGGCCGATGCCCAGATCAGGGTGCCCGCTACCACGACTGCAGCCGCGATGGCCGGGACCCAGCGGGCCAACCGTGCCCCGGGTCGGCGCTCCAGGCGGGCGGCGCATCTTTCGCCTCGCCGCCAAAGCTCGACCAGCGCCCAGGCTGCCAGCAGGCATAAAAAGGGGTAGATCGGCAGGAAATAGCGGATGGACTTCACCCAGCGGGTGCCCATGAACAGGAAATAGCCTCCCACCCATACGACCGGGATCAGTTGCGCGCGCCAATCCGGGCGACCGCGCAGGGTGCGCCAGCCGGCCCAGGCAAAGCCCAGCCAGGCGGTGAGTCCCAGCGGCAGGCCCATCCCCCACAACACCATATTCACCCAGGGGAAGATCAGCGCCGGGCGGTGGGCCCACTGCTCAGAAGGCGGGCCGCCGCCGATCCCGTTCGACTCCTTCTGCGCCACTTCCATGCTGGCCAACCAGTCCGGATTAAAGTGCAAAGTGAACAATCCGGTGTCGCCCGTCTCCGCCCGAAAGCTCATCGGCTGCGCCAGGCGGAAGGTGACCAGCGAAACCACCGCGGCCAGCGCCAGGTAGGACCCGGCAATGGCGAAGATCTGCAGCAGGTCCCGTTGGCTCCTCAGCTTCAGATCGGCGATGGCGATCAGGGCCGCCAGGACGATTATCCCCGCCAGCGGCGCCAGGTTAATCCGAGAAGCGACCGCCATCCCCAAAGCGATCCCGAACAAGGCGCTCCAGGTTACGGCCCGCGGAGCGAACCGGTAGCCACCCGCCTCCACGCGCAAAGCCCCCGGCTCTTTGGCTAGGCGCACCGCAGCGTAGAGCGCCAGCATGGTGAACAGCACCGCAAAGTTGTCCACGGTCATAAAGTGCGACTGCTGGATCTGCATCACCGCCAGAGAGCTGAGTGCCGCCCCCAGCAGACCAATCCGCCAATTGTACAGGCGCTCGCCGGTCAGCAGCAGCAGGAGCAGCGACAGGCAGTCGGCGAAAGCCGAGAGCGCCCTGCCCAGCATACGGATCTCATCATAGCCGGTGTTCCCGGTCAGCTCACCGGCGGTGCGTACAATGATGATTGGCCACTGCCCCCATCGCAGGCGGTTATCCGGGCCGGGGTCCGTCGGGTTGCCGGCCTGGTCGTATTTCTGGTAGGGGCTGAGCGGTGAGAGCCGGGTGTTGAAGTAGTCGCCCAGCGACTCGGGCAGGCTGAGCTGAGTGAGGGTATTGGTGAGGCCGTACTCGTCCGGGTGCAGGTTGGTGCCCTGGTGCCAATCGAGCCCGGTGAAGCGGAACAGGATTCCGGTGAGCAGCAAGAGCAGCAGGCACAGATCGCCCGCCGCGAGCAGGATGCGGGGTAAGGGTCGGGTCATGGGTCTTGGTTTGATGGATTGGGATGGGGCAGCCCCGGCTCTTCTCCGGGGGCATCGAACAAAGCGCAGGCCACGCGGCGGCAAAGCTCGACATCCTGGAGCACATCACTGGATGGGACCAGGAACTGGTTCACCGAGCCGGCATAGGGCGGCAGGCGGCGCAGACCATCATCCTGAATCGCCGCGCGGCAGGCCTCGGCGAAGACTTCGCTGTGCAGCACCAGGAAGGGCCGGTTATGAAACGGGCTTACTTCCGCCGGGATGGGCGGGGTGATGCACAGCGAGTTGTGAAGTTCGGCTGCCGCCTGGACGGCTTGCACAAACCAGTGCTCCCGCTCGCGCCACTCCCCGGCCGCCAGTGCCCGTTCCAACGGCGGCCCGATCTGCGGGTAGCATGCCAGGCGCCGGAAGGCTGTGCCAAACCACTTGCTATAAGGGGCGTAGCGCTTTTCGATCAGGAAGCACAGGCGCATCACCCGCTCGGCCAGGCGGGCGGTGACCAGGCGGGAGCCCAGATCGTCCCCCGCCTCTCCGGTCCGCCCGAGGAAAGGCTCTTCCTGGGAGATGAGCATCCACTGGGCCGAGAGCAGGTAGAGCCAGACATCCCGGGGGTAGTACCGGAAGCGGCGCCGCACAGGTTCCAGATCCAGGCCGTCGTGAAATACGGCCCCGCCGGTCAGGCTGAGCAGGCGGTGCTCTTGGAAAGAAAGCCAATCGACCGGGCGGATCGCCGCGTTTGGGTCGATGCCCAGCTCGCGGCGGAAGTAAGCGGGTATGGTGTCGATCTCGATCAGGTGGTCCACCGGACCGTGATCGACCCGTTGGGCCAGGCGCACGCCTTCCTGGTCCGGGCGGCTGAAATGGGTTGGGTAACCGCCATAGGCGACTGGCAATTCCTGGCGCAGGACCTGATCGACCTCCAGGCGCAGTCTTTCGAAATCCTCCAGCGGCAGGAATAGCTGCAAGCGCGGCCCCCACATGTGGTCGCGGGACATGGGCGTGTCGAAACCGAGGACATCAGAGCCGAAGCCGATCAGGGCGGCTGAATAGGCGAGGCCTGGAAAATGCCGCTCCAGGATCGGGCGGACGGCTTGCTCGTAGAACCCCCGGTTTAGCTCGAGACCGGGGACGAACGCAGGCTGCGATGGATCGGAGTTACCTGTCATCCGGTGTTTCTCAACCCGGCAGCGATGCCGTTGATGGTAAAGACGATCACTTCGCGCAAGGGCGCTGCCTCCGGCCCGTCCGCATCGGGCAGACTCCGCAGGCGGCGCAGCATCTCTACCTGAATATAATTCAGCGGGTCCACGTAGGGGTTTCGCAGTTGCACCGAGCGCTGGATGATGGGGTCCGAGTCCATCAATGCCTGCTGCCCAGAGATGGCCAGGATCGCCTCAGCCGTGCGCCGATATTCCGCCTGGATGCGGGTGAAGATCTCCCGGCGCAGTTGGAGGTCCGGCACCAGGTCGGCGTACAGCCCGGCGATCCCCAGGTCGGCCTTCAGCAGCGACATCTCGGCGTTTTCCAGCAAGGTGCGGAAGAAGGGCCAGCCGGCATACATCTCCTGGCACAACCCGCTCGCCAGGTAGGGGGCCAGGGCCGTCCCCAGTCCGTACCATCCCGGGAGGTTAAAGCGGCTCTGCATCCAGGAAAAAACCCAGGGGATGGCGCGGATATTCTGGACCTGCAGAGACCCGCTGCGGCGGGCGACCGGCCGGGAACCGATATACAGGCGGCTGATTTCGTCGATGGGCGTGGCCGCCTGCCAGAATTCCAGAAAACCCGGCGTTTGATAAACCAGGTCGCGGTAGGCCTGCCGGGCGCGGTCTGCCATGGCGGTCATCGCCTGCCGCCATTCGGGCTGCGGGTCTGGGGTATCGGGGAAGGAGGCGAGCAGCACCGCGCTGACAATCTGCTCCAGGTTGCGATGGGCGAGGTCCGTGTTCGCGTAGCGGACGGCGATGGTCTCGCCCTGCTCGGTAAGACGGAAGCGTCCATCGACCGTACCGGGCGGCTGGGCCAGGATGGCGCGGTTGGCCGGCCCCCCGCCCCGGGCCACCGTTCCGCCGCGACCGTGGAAGAGGGTCAGGCGCACGCCCGCCTCTCGACACACCCGGGCGATCTCTTCCTGCGCCTGGTACAGCGCCCAATTGGCAGCCAGGTACCCCCCGTCCTTGTTGCTGTCCGAATAGCCGATCATCACCATCTGCTCGCAGCCGCAGGCGTCCAGGTGCCGGCGGTAGCTCTCGTTCGAAAACAGCTCGCCCAAGATCTGCGGCGCGGCTTCTAAATCGTCCAGGGTCTCGAACAGGGGGACAATGCCGAAAGGCTCCACACAGCCGGACCAGCGGGCCATGAGCAGCACCCCGAGCACATCCGCGACCCCGCGGGTCATGGAGATGACGAACGGGCCGAGCAGTTCTCGCCCGTATACCGACTGCACCCGGCCGATGAGCTGGAACAGCTTCCAGGTCTCCGCCGTATCCCTGGTGATCCCTGGATGGGCGGAGAGTTGCTGCGGTGGTTCTTCCAGCAGCCGAGCCAGGGTCTGGGCGCGAGCGGCCTCCTCAGCCTGCTCGAATTCCAGGTTCAGGTTCAGCGCGCGCAGAGTTTCTCCCAACGCCGCCTTGATGCGAGACGAATCCTCCCGCAGGTCCAGGCGGGCGGCGTGCAGGCCGAAGATTTCCAACTGCCTGCGGGTGAGGTCCAGCCCCTGGCGAGAGATGGCCTCCGGCATCGCCTCGCGGATCATGTCGATGACGGTGATAAAGTCCTGCGGGTTTGATCTGGCCTGGTGAGGGGTTTGCTCGAGCAGGCGGGCGACCATGTCGTCCTGAGAGGCGCGCTCCAGGTCGTCGGCCAGCAGCGCCAATGCCAGGCGGTAGGGTTCGTTGGCGTAGCGCTGCTCCAGGTAGGCAGCGTGCTCCGGGAGGGGGTGGCGTTCCCTCAGCCAGTCTTGCAAGGCTTGAGTGGGCGGAATACGCTGCCGGCTGACGCTGTAGAAGCGGGCGTTCGCCTGCATCGCCCGGCGGAAGTGCTCCACCGCCAGGCCGCGGTGCAGGCGCAGGGTCTCCGCGGTGACCGCGGCGGTCACATAGGGGTTGCCGTCCCGGTCGCCGCCAATCCAGGAAGCCAGGGTCAGCCAGGCAGGCCGGGCGCTGACCTGGGGGTAATGGACGGCGAGGGCGGCTTCCAACTCGGCGGAGATGCGCGGCAGAACTTCCCAAAGGATCTCATCGATGAAGAACAACCCAATGCGTACCTCATCGGTGACGGTGGGGCGCGCTGTGCGGGCCCGGTCGGTGAGCCACAAGGCGGTGATTTCGGCCCGTAGGGAGTCGATGGCCCCCTGTTTCTCGCGTGGGAGCAGGCCCGGTGTTTGCAATTGGCGCAGGCTCCGGCTGATGCGGCGCAGCTTGGAGTGGATCGTCCGGCGGCGGGCTTCCGTGGGGTGGGCGGTGAGGACCAGCTCGATATGAAAGCCGTCCAACATCGCCTGCAACTGCTCGGGGGTGACGCCGCGGCGCTTCAACAAGGATACCGCTTCGGGGATGGATTCGCCGGGCGGGATCGGGTAGAGCTCCGCTTCCCGGCGGCGAAGCGCTTCGACGCGGTAGGTCTCCTCGGCCAGGTTCACCAGGTCGAAGTACAGGGTGAAGGCCGAAGCCACGGCGCGCGCGGCATCGGGGTCAAGGGCAGCCACTTCATTCGCCAGGTCTGCAGCAGCCTGCGCCTCACCGCTGCGCCGGGCCTTGGCCGACAGGCGGATGCGTTCCTCAACCTCGAACAGCCAGGTGGATTCTTGCTCGGTTATCACTCGCCCGAGCTGCTCGCCCAACATGTGGATGGTCGCCGAGAGGTCCATAATGGGAATTATATCCGTCTTTTTCGCGCAGGAGCTGCCACGAGCACTTTCGGCGACAGGGTTTCCGGTGGATAAAACTACAGCCACCAGGCAAAAATGCCCTTATTGGCATAACCCCACCTGGGTGACAAAAGCGGGTGTACAAGGCGGCGGACCGCCTCGCACACCCGCCTGTAGCCGGGAAGAATGCCTCGTTAGCCGCGCAGGGCTTTTAGGATGCGCTCCTTTTTGACCGGGTCGTAAGACAGCAGGGTGTCGGCGCGGAAGAAGCGGGCCGCCAGGACGATCATCCCGTAGGTGACCAACGCCAAACCGGCCAGGCTTAGCAAGGTCTGCCACACCGGCACGCTGGTAGCAGCCATTCGGGTGAGCATGGTCAGGGGAGCGGTGAACGGGATCAGGCTAAAGATCTGCGCGGTCAGGCTATTAGGGTGCATCAACAGGGTCTGATTCAACCACAGAGGGATCATCAAGGGCAGCAAGACAATGAAGGTGAGCTGGCCTCCCTCCTGAGCGCTGGGCGCCAGCGCCCCCACCGCCCCCAGCAGCGAAGCGTATAGCAGATACCCGAGCAGGAAGAAGAGCAGGGCCCACACCAGAAAACTCGCCGGCAAGTTGACCGAGGTCACGCTCTCCACGAAAGCGCCGATATTGCCGAGGCCGAGCATCCCGCCCCCCAACCACAGCGCCATCTGCAGCAGGGCCACCACGCTCAGGCCGAGGATCTTTCCAAACATCATCTGGCGGGGGTTGATGCTCAGCAGCAGCACTTCTACGGTGCGGTTTTCTTTCTCTCGCGAGACACTCTGCAGCATGTAACTGCCGCTCATGGTGATCATGATGAAGAGGATGAACAACACCGCATAAGGCACGATGAAGGCCATGGGGCCGCTCCCGCCTGCGCCGCCAGACTCGGCCTCGACCGGCGCCAGGCGTCGGCTTTCCACCACGCTGACCGGATGGCTGAAGGTCTCAGCCACGGCCGGATCCCCGGCGATGTTGTAAGCCAGGAGCTGCTCGAAGTAGAAATCTGGGGTGGCGCCCATCGGGTCAAATTCAGCCTGCACAACGGTTAACTCACCGCTCTCGATGTAACCGGCGGGGATGAACACATAGGAGCCCACTTCGCCCCGCCTCAGGGCATCCTGGGCGGCAGCTTCCGTGGGATAAGCGATCAGAGAATCGGCCGGGAACTGCTCGGGGAACCTCGAGATCAGGCCGGCTTCATCCACGTAGCCCACCGGCTTCTGGTCCTGGAGCTGCTCCTGCCCCAACCGGGATCCTTCAACCCTGTCATGCACCATGATCTGGGTGCCAATATTGAGGCCGACCAAGAAGAGCGGGAACAAGACCGTCATCACCCAGAAAGAAGGCTTGCTGAGGATGGTGATCAGTTCATACTTCATCATTAAGCGAATATTGCGCATGGTTACCCCTCCTCCCGTCGCAGGGCTGCGAACACGCCTGACAAGTCAAGGTGCTGCCCGTAGCGCAGCATGCCTGCTCTGAAGATGCGCGCCGAAGCCCAGATGCTGAACAATGCTGTTCCGGTCAGGATCAGCCAACTGGCGACCACCTGCCACAGAGGAATCACCCCCATCCCCCAGCGCAGGCTGAATGTGACGAATGAGGTGGTCGGGAAAAAGGTCAGGAACAACACGAACGGGTGGTTGGATTCGGACATCAACATGATCACAAAGATCGGTGCCAGGAAGAGAAAGTTTAACAGGCCGGCGACTTGTTGGGCCTGCTTCAACTCGGTAACCGCGCCGCCGATGGCCGTCATCATCCCTGCGATCAGGGCGTAAGAGGAGATGAAAAACAGGGCGATACTCAGGATATATCCCCAGGGAAGGTTGAGCTGCAGCTTCCAGTCGAAGATCCGGGCTGCAACCAGGCCGCCGACTGCGATGGTGAACAGCCAGATCACCAGTTGTGTGAGAGCCACGCCCATCAATCCCAACGCTTTCCCGCCGATGAGCTGCTCCGGACTGAGAGAAGTGAGCAGGATCTCGATTGTGCGGTTTTCCTTTTCAGCAGTCACCACTTGCAGCAGGTAGCCGGCTGAAGTCATCACTACAAACAGAAACACGATGCTGGCGGCCAGTGGGAGGAAAAAACCGAGGACATTACTATCGCCTATCTCCCGCTCTCCGTCCATCGAACGGATGGTGACGTCTGCCCCTTCCAGCAATCGCCTCCGCACCCCGGAGTCGAGGTCTGCTGTCAGGTTATAGCGCAGCAGTCGATCGAACTCTGCCAGGATATCATCATCAGGATATTCATCCCAATAATAGAGGCGGACCTGGCGGTCGGATGTGAATTCCGGGGGGAAGACATAGTAAGCCTGGATCTCCACCGGAGGTACGTCTGACCCTTGACCCGCAGCCAGGGGTTCCAGAGCGAGCCGGGCGGAGGCCTCGTCGGGAAACGGGATCCATTCGAACTCGGCCTCCGGCAGGTCGTAAGACTCGATCACGCCTGCCTGATCGACAATCCCGATCGGCCGGTCATCCATGCCGGCCAGGGTGACGAATATAGTAATTCCCATGATGGCGATCAGGAACAGCGGGATACCGAGGACCCCAACCAGGAAGCCCCGGCGGGCCACCATCTTGAGGTACTCATGCCGGGCGACCAACCAGAAGTTACGCATGGAGCGCCTCCTTCAGCGGTGACCCGGCCGCGCCCTGTACGGTGGAGACAAAGATATCCTCCAGGGAAGGCTCCTCGATCTGGAACCGTTCGAGGCAGAAACCTTCCTGCCCGGCGAGGGCGCGGAACACCAGCTGCGGATCGGCGCCGGGATCCAGGGACAGGTGGTAGGCGCCATTGGTCCGGCGGACGTCGATCACCCCCGGCAAACTGCCCAACTCGCCCTGGCCCTCGACAACGATCGCATCCCCCGCAAAATTGCGCTTGATCCGGTCCACCTCGCCATAAAGCACCGATTCGCCCTGGTTGATCAGCACGATCCGGTTGCACAGGGCTTCGACCTGATACATCTGGTGGGTAGACATAATAATGGTTTTTCCCGCCCGGCGCATCTCTTCGATGATCTCTTTGATCAGGCGGGTATTGACCGGATCCAGGCCAGAGAACGGTTCATCGATCACGATCAAATCGGGGTCATGCAGCAGCGTGGCGATAAGCTGCGCTTTCTGCTGCATGCCCTTGCTCAGTTCCTGGACTTTCTTATGGCGGTGTTCCCACAGATCCAGGCGCTTCAGCCAGTCCACCAGGGCTTTCCTGGCCTCTTTCTCCTCCATCCCTTTCAAGGCGGCAAAAAAGATCAGGTTCTGCTCCAGCTTCTGATCTTTGTACATACCGCGCTCTTCGGGGAGATAACCGATACGGCGCTTTTTCTCTTCGGTGAGCTCCCCACCCAGAACAGACACGGAGCCCCCATCGGCTTTGAAGATGTCCATCATGATGCGGATCGTGGTGGTCTTGCCGGCTCCATTGGGGCCCAGCAGGCCGAATACCTCTCCAGGAAACACCTCGAAGGACACATCTCTAACAGCCTGAACTTTGCCGAAGCGTTTACGGAGTGAAGTAACTTTCAATGTTTCCATATTTAGTCCTGTCTGAAGGGTTAACTTATGAATGAGAACGGATGCGCGTGATAAGCGTAATCATAGCCTAAAGTTTTCTGGACGATAGACCAACCTTGTACCCAATTTTGTGCACCTTCTTCTGCATGCCGATCATACCACCCGGGAAAAATACTGCCCTCCCTCCACAGACCAGACTTGCTCCTGACCTGCAGAATAGACACTGACCTGGTCATCAGACCAGGCCGGCGAGAAAAAAGCCTCCCAACCCTCACGCGCATCCGTATGGGCACGGCGGACGGATTTGCAGCGACACCCCGCACCGGGGTCGTAGGGCATGTTGCCATGCGACCGTATTTTGGTCGCCCTTGCCCGTGCCGGTGGGCGTAGGGGCACGGCGGAAAAATTCACGGTTTCGATTTATTTACGGTGCCGCCGTGCCCCCTCCAACCCCACCCTCACCCAATGCGTGGACCCCGGCGATAGACATGTTTTTCCCCATGGAGTGAGCAAGATCGGCATCTTACCCTACGCTTCTCCATCCACATCCGTATGCGCACGGCGGAACAATCCACGGTATCGATTGATCCATGACGATGCCGTGCCCCCTCCGTCCCAACCCTCACCCGATCCACCAACCACACACGCCCACGCCACGCCGAGGTCGTAGGGCACGTTGCCATGCGACCGTATTTTGGTCGCCCTTGCCCGTGCCGGTGGGCGTAGGGGCACGGCGAGAGGGTTTACGGTATTGGTTGATTTACAGAGCAGCCGTGCCCCCTCCGACCCAACCCTCACCCAATCCACGGGCTACGGACACCCACCTCACACCGGAGTCGTAGGGCACGTTGCCATGCGACCGTATTTTGGTCGCCCTTGCCCTACCACACCCGCCCACCCGGCAACCCCGACCCGCTCCTCACCCGTGAACCATAACCTCCGCCTCCCACAAAAATGGCCCTTTACTCTGCTCTCTGCGCACTCTGTGAACTCTGTGGTAAACATCTTCCGAACACAAAACCCCACCCAACCAGACACCTCATAAGTGATATACAATTACAGACATGTCCGCAAAAGAATTGGAAAAGCTGCTAACCCGCGCCTGGGAATACAGGCAGGGACTGCCCGAGGCGGGCGATGATCGTACAGCCCTGCGCCTGTTCAACGGCTTCTGGGAAGGCTGGCCGGATCTGGCCGTGGATCTGTACGGTGGCACCCTCGTCATTCATGGCTATGCGCAAGACGCCGGACAAAACCAGCTCGCAGCACACACCGCTCTCGCCTATTATCGCTCCGCTCTCCCCGGCCGGGTGCGCTGTGCCCTCTTGAAAGACCGCGGGGCACAGACCCAAATGCAGCGCCAGGGACTGCTGCTTGCCGGAGAACAGCCGGATAATCAAGTGCTCGAAGGCAACCTCTGGTACGCCCTCGACCTGCGGTTGCACCAGGATGCTTCTCTCTATCTGGACACCCGAATGCTGCGCGGCTGGGCGAGCGAGCACATGGAAGGAAAGCGGGCGCTCAACCTGTTCGCCTATACCGGGAGCCTCGGCGCTGCCGCTCTGGCAGGCGGGGCCCGGCAGGTAATCCAGTCTGACCTCTCGTCCGAGTTCCTCTCTCTGGCCCAGCGGACCTACCGGCTGAATGGCTGGCCGGTCCGCCGAGGAGAGTTCATTGTTGGCGATTTCTTTTCCGTCGTCGCCCGCCTCAAGCGCCAGGGAGAGCTGTTCGACTGCGCATTCCTCGACCCGCCCATCTTCTCGGTGACGGAGAAGGGGCGGGTCGATCTCAACCAGGCGGCCGGCCGGCTGATCAACAAAGTTCGCCCGCTCATCGGCGATGGCGGCCGGCTGGTGGCGGTGAACAACGCCGTGTACGTATCCGGCCGCGCTTATCTAGAGACACTCGAAAAGTTGAGCGCCAGCGGCTACATCGAATTGGAAGAGATCCTCCCCGCTCCACCCGATTTCACCGGCTTCAACCAGGGGCCGCTCACACCCCTGCCCGCCGATCCCCAGCCGTTCAATTACTCCACCAAGATCGCCGTCCTGCGTGTCCGGCGCAAGGACGGGCGCAGGGCAGTCGCTCCTCAAACACGGCCAGGAGAAAAATCGCTGCGGGAATAGAAATGAAAATGTAATGGTTTTTCCTGACAGGGTTTCCGCTTTCGCCTACAGACAAATTATGCCCCAGCCTGTATACTTAGAAGATAGACTTAGTAAGTAAAATTCTGGTAAAAAATGCTCTCATCTGCTTGTTTAAAACTTTGAGACATTTATCAACTCAATTTCGGTCCTATTAACGTAATCCGTCACCTACTAAGAACACGCAACCCTGATTTCATCGAACCATTCTATTTTCAGGAGCACCGGGATGCACACCATACAGGTCATGCTCGTAGATGACCACCCCATATTCCGTTCTGGAATCCGTTATTTCCTGGAACAAGAACCCGACATCAGAGTCCTGGCCGAGGCGGGGAATGGTATCGAAGCCCTCGAAGTCCTGGCCACCCATTACCCAGATGTCCTGCTGGTCGATCTGCGCATGCCGAAGATGAACGGTGTGGCGCTGATAAAGGAGATCCGTCTCAGGCAAATCCAGACTCGGGTCATCATCCTCAGCGGATACTACCAGATGGAAGATATTCACGATCTATTCTCCGCCGGGATCCACGGCTACCTGCTCAAAGACGAACTGCCCGAGATGATTATCGAAGCCATTCGGGGCGTGGCTCACGGCCAGAGTGGTTGGGTGAGCCGCAAGATTGCTTCCGCCATTTCGGCCACCTTCCGCACCAAACCCAAGACGGCGCTGTCGCTCACGCGGCGGGAGGAACAGGTGCTGCGGGCTGTGACCGAAGGCAAAACCAACACTGAGATCGCCTATAACTTGAGCATCAGCGAGAAAACTGTCGAAAAACACCTGCAGGGGATCTTGAGCAAGCTCGGCGTAGAAAACCGGGTCGAAGCAGCCGTGTTCGCCATTCGCCAAAACATCCTGTGATTCCCACAGGGACAAATCCGGGGGTGGCGGAGAGGTCTGATCTCTCTCCCACCCCCGGATTTTATTTAACCAAATATTCGACCACTTATCCGATAGACTATACCCTTCTTTGCAATCCAGGGTACAATACCTTCCATGGGGGAACGATTTTGAGGGTCACTGTAACCGGAAAGAAGCAAGTACGTTAGTTACTACAGGAAGCTTGCGTTGGTGCTTCGCCAGTTTCTTCCCTGGCGGCTACTTACCGGTTTTGAGATAGGGTGGATTGATTGGAATGAGGCCGAAGGCTGTTTTCTTCTATGCCCTCCTTGGTATCGTCTTTTTGCTAACACTGACTGCAATAGGGATCATCACCGGGCAGATGCTCCCCCGTTCTGATTCCCTTCAAGTTTTGAGGAGCCAATCCGAGGCCAGCCCCTCCTCCGGGACGGCGGGCGAAGCATCTCATGCCATAGACGAGGAGGCGACCCCCTCGGCGACGAGCACCGCCGTTCCGCTGTACCTGGCCGATACGGGGCTGGATGTCGACTGCACCTATACCTTTCTCTATTGGCGCGAACACCCCGAATCGTGGCTGGTGGACAACATCCTCGTTGGCGAAGCCGTGTACGATAAAGCGCAGATCCAGGCCTATTTTTCGGGTGAGAGCCAGGACCCCCAGGTGCTTCTCCACCAGCAGTTTTTCGCCGCCATCCTGAACACCATCAAAGGGGCGGATGCCAGGCAGGTGGAAACAATCCTGCAAGCCGCATCCACCTACATTTTCGCCCACCACCGGGACCGGGAGATCACCGCTGAGGAGGATCAGCAGGCCATCAAGCTGGCCCTGGCCCTCCAGGAGTACAACCTCGGCAACAGCGGCCCAGGGAGCTGCGCCGACCAGCCGGATAACCTGATCCTGGTGGCTGCCCCTACCGCGGGGGCGCCCACCGCTACCCAGTTGGTCACCAGCATCCTGGTCAACCTGGTCACGCCCACCCCTTCGGTCACCCCAATTCGGGTCACCGCCACCCGCCAGGCTCCGCAATCTACGGCCGGGCCGACCGGAATCCCCCTTCAGCCAACGGACACGGCTCAGAACACCCCATCCCCGAGCGCCACCGCCTCTGGCACGAGCACGTTGTCTCCCGCGCCTCCCACCGCCTCCCAAACCCTGACCCCGGCCCCCAGTTCTTCACCCACCTCCACGACCAACCCCACGCCGCCAAACACCGCCACGATCCAGCCGACCAACGTTCCCAGCCCGACCAGCTCCGCCACCAGCCAGCCAACCGCGACGCCCCAGCCGACGAGCACCAGCACGAAACGACCGACGAATACCCCCCGGCCCAGCAATACGCCGCATCCAACAAAGACCTCGCCTCCCACCGACAGCCCGGAGCCCACCAACACCAGACGACCGACAAACACCCCTCGGCCGAGCAACACGCCCCTTCCCACGAATACCCCGGTCCCACCCACGACCATTCCGCCAAGCAGTACGCCCTTGCCGCCCACCGATACGCCTCTCCCGCCCACCGATACCCCCATGCCCACCAGCACGCCCGAACCGCCCACTACAACGTCGGAGCCACCCACTTCAACACCAGAACCTCCCACGAGTACGCCGGAGCCGCCCACCAGCACCCCCGAACCACCCACCAGTACCCCCGAACCGCCCACAGCCACACCCATCATCATCATAATCATCACAGTGGTCGTGCCCATCTTACCGCCGATGCTGCCTTGAGAGGAGTGGCTAGCGTAAGACACGGGTCCTGGCAGCGCTGCCAGGACCCGTTATTATTTGATTTAGCCGCTTGGCTTCAGTTCGGGATTGGGAGGACCTTGAGGGGGTTCAGGTAGCCGCCGGGCACGCGCACTTCGAAGTGCAGGTGTGGGCCGCCGGAGTTGCCGGTGTTGCCCGACAGGCCGATCAGATCACCGGCCTGCACTTTCGCCCCGCAGTGTTTGCTCACCTGGCTGAGATGGGCGTACAGGGTGATAAATCCGTTGCCGTGATCGATGACAATGGCGTTGCCGTAGCCAATCGCGCCCGACCAGCCGGCGAACACCACCTGGCCGGTGTCCGCAGCATAGACCGCGGTCCCTTGGGGGGCGGAGAGGTCGAGTCCGGGGTGCCCTTCGCGGAAATCTCCGCCGGACAAAGCCTGGTAGACGCTGGGCCAGACGAACTGGCCGGTCCCCACCGGGCCATCCTTGATCCCAGGGCAGCTCTGCCGGGCCACTTCGGTGAAGTCGACTTTCCCCGGATCGTAGGGGATATCTGGGAGGGGGACCCCACCTTCCTCCGCGGGAGGCGGTTCCTGTTCGTCCGGGCTTGGCGCCGGGGTGGGCGTTGGTTCCAGCACAGCGGTGGGAGTTGGGCCAGGCGGCGAGTCTTCGGGCCTTTCCTCCGGGGCCGCCTGCGCTGGCTGGAGCAGGGCAGCCTGTGCGAGTTGGGCGAAAATGGGGGCAGCCACCTGCGAGCCTTCTCCGGAATGTTCAACCAGCACCGCGATCACCACACTGCGACCATCCGCCTCGGCGAAGCCGGTGAACCACGCGTGGGGGAGCCGGTCCCCACCGACCTGAGCTGTGCCGGTCTTCCCTCCCACGACCAACCCAGGGACCTGGGCCTTGCGGCCGCTGCCCTGCTCGACCACGGCAATCATCATCTCGCGGACCAGGCTGGCCGTCTCCGGTTTCATCACCCCCGGCACAACCTGCTCGACCAACGGCCCGGGCGAGACCTCCCCGGAAGGGTGGCGAATTTCTGCTACCAGGTGAGGGGTGGGCATATCACCCCGGTTGAGGACGGCCAACACCAGGCGGGCCATATCCAGCGGGGTGACCAGCAGTTCTCCCTGCCCAATGCCGGTTGCCGCGCGCAGCAGCCGGCTCTCATACAGGCGATCCACCTCGGCCGCCACCTGGGAGGATAGAGCCGGGAGCTCGACCGGAAAACGCTCCCGGTCCGGGGCGTGCAGGCCCAGGCGGGTGGCATACTCGATCAGCACCTCGGGCGGCAGTTCATCCGCAATGCGGGCGAAGGCTGCGTTGGCCGACTTGGCATAAGACAGTTCCAGGGAAAGTTGCGCCTCGCGGTGGTTCGGGTCGGGGATCACCCCACCCTCCACCTCGTAGACGTAGTATGGGCCGTCCGGTCCCTGGCGCGGCTCGCCGAAATCGAAGACCCGCTCCGGAGCCAGGCGGCCGGAATCCAGGCCGGCGATCAGGGTGACGGTCTTCCAGGTGGACCCGGGGGTGTATAGGGCCTGTACCGCCCGGTTCAGGAAGGGTGCCGCGCAGGCAGCTTCGTCACACTCAGAGGTGAGCTCTTCTACGTAACCCGGCTCGAGGATACGGTTTGGATCGAAACGCGGCAGGCTGGCCATGGCCAGCACTGCCCCGGACTCTCCATCGAGGATGACCACCGTCCCCGAGTGGCCGGCGAGGGCCTCCTCGGCTGCCTGCTGCAGACCGCTGTCGAGGGTGAGCACCAGGTCGGACCCGGTGACCGGCTCTTTAACCATGCGGCTGATTTGGGCGTCCAGGCGGTTGAGGCCGAGCAGCGTCTCGTTATAGGTGTATTCCAGCCCGGCGATACCGGTGCGGAGCCCGGAGACATAACCGATCACCGGGGCGAGAGAAGGCTCGTTGTAGAAACGGGTGCGGTTCCCATCCTCTTCGATGCGGTCGAAAGCGAGCAGCCGGCCGGCCCGGTCGTAGATGCTCCCCCGGGTGATCGTCCCGAGCAGGTCCACCGTGCGCTGGATCACCGGCTGGGGCAGGTCCTGCAAGCTGGTGAGGGCCGGGTCTGCGGAGATCAGCTTGATCGTTTCACCCGGGTCCTGCCGGACGCTCTTCAAGCCTCCGGCGTAACGCCCGGCAGCGACGACCGGGTCGAACAGCACCGGTGAGAGCAAATCGCCTCGCGCCATCTGCCAGTAGACCAGGCGCAGCGAGAGCAAAACCACCAGCAAGGTGAAGACGTTCCCCAGGGCCCACAGGCGCTTTTCGAACCTCATTCCGGCTGCCCCTCCAGGCGTTGGGCGATCGCCAGCACCAATCCGGTTTCGGCCAGGTTGACCAGCAGAGAGGTGCCGCCCAGACTGAGGAATGGGATGGTGATCCCGGTGAGAGGCAGCAGGTTGAGCGTGCCGCCGGCCATAATGAACACCTGGGTAAAAAAGTGAATGGCGATACCGGTCACCAGCAGGCGCTCGAACACCTGGGAGGCCGGCAGGAGGATCGCCACCCGGAGAATGCGCAGGAACAGCATGGCGAAAACGATCAGCACGGCGATACCGATCGCGGCCCCCATCTCTTCTATGATCGCCGCGTAGATAAAATCCGAATGGGCCAGGGGCACATACTCCGGCGAACCAAGGCCCAGGCCGGTGCCGCTCAGCCCGCCGGCTGTGATGGCGTAGATGGCCTGTTGGATCTGGTAGCCGGGGCCTTCGGAGACGGTAATCCCCGCCGGCTGGCCGTCGATCAGGATGGGTTCCGTGCTCCACGGGTCTTGAAAAGCCAGGAAGCGGTAGCGGATAACGGTTGGGATCTCCCAGGTGAAGGCCAGCGCCAGCCCGGCGAGCAGGGCCAGCACCAGGCCGATGCTGGCGATGGTTGCGAACACCCGGGTATCGAACCCGGCGTAAAGCATGCCAACGAACAGGCAGGCCATAATCAGCACCGCGCCGAAATCTGACATCGCCACCAGGGCCAGGATGGACAGGGCGACGAAGAGCGCCCCGGGGAGGAAATAGTGCAGGCCAGGCAGCCGCAGCCAGCCGAAGAGCGGGCGCGCCCGACCTTCGGCCCGGCGGCCTTCCCGGTCAATGAACCAGGCGAGGAAGACGATCAGGGATACTTTGACGAACTCGGTGGTTTGAATGGCTGGCAAGGGGCCTAATTTCAGGGCCAGGCGAGCGCCGGTTTCGTCCACCACTCCGAACAGCGCGGTAGCAAACGGCAGCGCGAGCCCTACCAGGCTGATGGGTACCGCCCAGCGGCGCAGGGTCTCCACCAGCGGGGGGCGCTGGACCAGGACCCATATCAGGGCCATCCCGGGGAGCAAGCCGCGCAGCAATTGCTGCCAGGCGCCGCCGGCCCCCTGCAGGCGGAAGATCATCACCAGGCCGGTGGAAAAGAGCAGGGCAACCAGGGGGACCATGATCTGCTCTCCACGCATCCGGCGGAAGGACAACAGCAGGTGCAGGAGGGAGAACAGCGCGCAGACGAACAGGGGGGCAGGGAGGGCGCGCAGGGTGGCTTGCAGCGGGGCAGGGCCAGGCGATCCGCTGCCGGGGCTGCTGGCGCTCAGTTCCAGGCCGGCGGCCACCAGGGCGAAACCCATCACCGCCACGGCGAACACGATGGCCAGCAAGATGGCTTCAGAAAAACGGGGGGACAACCGGCCGGGCTTGAGCATTGAAAGGATCCGGTTCAGGCCAGGAACTCGAAGCTGGTGCCGCCAATTTCAATCACCGCTGTGGGTCGGAGAGGCGCCGCCTGGTGGGGGCGGCAAGGCGCGCCATCGACGACCGTCCCGTTGCGGCTGCCCAGATCCTCGATCCACCAGGTGAACCCATCCCACCGGATACGGGCGTGGCGGGCTGAGACGTATGGGTCCGGCAATACGATATCGTTCTCCTCACTCGCGCCCAGGCGCGTTTCCGGCTGCAGGGTCATGACCGCACCCGGGTGGAATGGCGATGAGCCGGCCGTCTTGAGTACCTTCAAGCGCCCGTGGGTCGGGGCGGCGTTGGAGCGAGCAGGCGCCGGCCCGTTCACGCGCACCGACAGTTCCCGGCGCACGGCGATGAGCACCACGAACAGCGCCAGGTAGATCAGCCCGATGAAGACCCATTTGGCTGCAAATAGAAGCGTGTTCCAGTCGAGAAAATCGATCATCGGCAGTCTTGAACGAAATGGAGCAGGACGGCCCCCGGAGTGTACGGGTCAGGCGCGGTGGGATGAAGGGAGGCGAGGATAATCTGATCCCCCTCCTGCAGCGCGATCCCCTCCGGTGGGACCCTACGGCGGTTGACGAAGGTGCCGTTCGTAGAGGACTTGCCCTCCGGCGTACCGTCGAACAGGCGGTAGTTGTCCCTCTCACAGCGCAAATAAGCGTGTCGGCCGCTTACCAGGCGCTTCTCCTGCACCAGCGGGTCCCGAAAAGAGATCTCGCAGTCTGGATCACGGCCGAGGACGAGGACTCCCGGATAGAGCCGCCAGCGCTGACCGGTGGATTCCATCTCCAGGCAGGCGGGGAGGGCGTCCGGGCGGGGAGATCCGCTTTCCTCTGCCGGCGCAAAGCGGCATAGGATGCGGGCCTGGTGGTCCTGCAAACCGGCCGCGGGCCGGACTTCCAGCTCCAGGCTTCCGGCCAGGCTGTATTCTTTGCGCCCCTGGCGGCTGTTGGCGGTGGCCAGGTGTTCGAGCATCATCTCCAACCATTGTTCGACGATGCGCCCGAGCAGCGGGGCGTAATGGGCGTGGAAGTTCTCCTGCCCCAACTCGACCACGAACTGATTGGGGACGATCTTGCGGAAATGGACGTCCTCCAGCAGGAACTTCCGGTCGAGCAAACAGTCGCACAGCGCTTCGCCCACCTCGGCCGGGCGCAGCGGGGTCTTAAGCCAGGGGAGGCGCGGCCCCACCAGCCTGCTCTTCCAGCCCATCTCGGCCTGCAGCTCGCTCACCGCTCACCTTCCCGCAAGCGCAGCAGGAGCAGCGTTTCGCCGACCTGGATGCGGTCGCCTGGATCGAGCCCCTTGTCGCTGATTTCGAAATCGTTCACCCGCGTCCCGTGGGTGCTGTTTAGATCGCGCAGGCGGAGCACCAGGGCTTGCTCGTAAATTTCGGCGTGCCGGCGTGAGACGGCCAGGTCGCCGTCCAGGCGGATATCCACCCCGCTGCCGCGGCCAATGGTGAGCGGCAGTCGCTGCAAGGGATACACCCGCCCGGAGTCCGGCCCCTCGAGGACAACCAGCTCGACCCGCCGCTGTGGCGCTTCCGCCTGGCGCCCGGCGCCTGTAGCGTGGACCGGCTCGGCGATTGTTGGGTGCAGCAGGTCGGCGGCGGGGATGGTTGCCATGCGCCTGGGTTCCGGGTCAGGGGGTTTGAGCAGCGTCACCCGCCGCACCTCCCCCGGCGCTTGGGAGACGGCTGGCTCCAGCAGGTGCAGCAAGATACGGATGAACAGGTAAGCCAGGAAGCCGAGACCAGGCAGCAGGGCGACCAGGGCGAGCCAGGCAATTTGCGCCGAGGCCGGCTGCTGGCGGCGGCTGAGATCCACGTAGGTGATCGCGATCGAGGCAACCCACAACAGCAAGCCCAGGCAGCCGAGCCCGGCGATGATCAGCACTCGGGAAAATAAATCTTCCATACCCTTCAGTTCGATTGGAGAACCGTTTTCACTACCGGTGTAGATTTTACCTCAGAGGAGGATAACCAAATTCTATCATCTCTTGTTCAGTTTCATCTGAGGAATCAGGGATGAGGGGCGGCAAGGAGGAAAAGGTGAAGGCCCAGGCCACGAAATGGCGGGCAGGGGTTACTGCTTTAGAACAGCCGGATGAAACCCAAACGCGCGAGCAGGAAGATGAACACCAACGCCGCGCTTAACCAACCCAGGAGGATGCCCAGCAGCAGGCGGCCAGCTGTCCTACGGGTCCGCTCCGGGGTGCCAGCGCCTGGCTTAGGTTCAGGAGGCGGCGGGGAAACAGCCTGGGAGGCCGGAGCGAAGGCTTCAGGACGTCGTCCCAGCGTCGGCCCGGCGGTCGCCGCCGGTGGGGTGAGCAGGGTCGGCACCCCGGTCTTGAGCGCCTGAGGGTCCTGCGGGGCGTCCGCCGCAGAATCAGCTCCCGCCTCCGGACGCGGCAAACAGCGGGCGACGATTGCAGTGCAGTTGTCGCTCCCATCCCGCGCGACGGCCTCCTCCACCAGCGCCCGTGCGGCCTCTGCCGCGTCGAGTCCAAGCGTGATCTCGGACACTTCCGAGGCGTCCAGGCTCGACAGGCCATCGGTGCACAGGATCAGCGCATCCCCTTCCGACCAGGTGTAGTGGTACAGATCGACCTGGCAGGAGTCTGAGAGCCCCACCGCCCGGGTGATCAATCCGTTGGCCCTGGGGTCGAGGTCACCGCCCCCCGCCAGTCCGGCTTTCGCCGCTCGCACCTGCCCGCTGTGATCCTCGGTGAGCTGGCGCCGTTGGCGGTTTGCAGCCTGCACCAGGTAGGCGCGGCTGTCGCCCACGTTGGCGACCCACAGATGTTCCCCGGCCAGCACCGCCGCGACCAGGGTCGTCAGCCGCCAGGCGCCAGGATTGGGATGGCGGGCGGACTCGAGCCGGTTGAGGGCGTTCACCGCTTCGACACATTCGCGCAGCCGGTCCCCCAAATGCTCAGTCCCCATCTGGGCATAATAGAGAGCCTGCAGATAGGCCACAGCCTCACGGCTGGCTTCCCCTCCCCCCTCCAGGCCGCCGACTCCGTCGGCCACGACGATCAGGGTGCCGAAATTCGCCTCGTCTGCTCCCGAAGCCGGGAGTGACCAGGCGTCTTCGTTGCGCGACCGCAGGCGCCCGGCGGAAGTGGCTGCCGCGCACCAGGGAGGGGCGAAGGGCGGGAGCGGGCCAGGACCGGGCTGGTCGTCCCAATCTCGTAGGTTCTTGGCGGTCATCCCACCGATTATAACCTCGCTTCTGCGTATGGCTCAGCATTTTGTAGACAGCTTACAGAGATGCAATTTACTCGCTTGCCTCAGGGGGGAGGTTATGGGATAATGCCGGTGAAGCCTGGACATACCATGTCGATGAACGATCCCTTCACCGGAAAACAAGTGGAACACTTCCGCATCGAGCGGCTGCTCGGGCGCGGGGGGATGGGCAGCGTGTATTACGGGTGGGACCTGCGCCTCGATCGCCCGGTCGCAATCAAAATCCTCGACCCGCGCTACCAGGAAGACCCGGCATTTGCGGCCCGTTTCCTGCAAGAGGCGCGGGCGGTGGCCGCCTGGAAGCACCCCAACATCATCCAGGTGTACTATGCCGGTGAGGACCTGGGAGTCCATTATTTCGCCATGGAGTACGTTCCCGGGCAGGACCTGGAAGCCAGGCTGAAGAGCTACTCCGAGCGTGGAGAGCTGATCCCCCAGGGAGAAGCGCTGCGGATCGGGCGGGCGGTCGCCTCGGCCTTGGATTACGCCCATCGCCAGGGGGTGATCCACCGTGACGTCAAGCCATCCAACATCCTGTTGGCCGATGACGGGCGGGTGGTGATCACCGATTTTGGTCTGGCGATGCGGGTGACCGAGAAGTCGCTCGGAGAAGTGTTCGGCAGCCCATTCTACATCGCCCCCGAGCAGGCGCGCAGTTCAGCCAGCGCTACCCCGCTCTCAGACCTGTATTCGCTCGGAGTGATCCTCTACGAGATGCTGACCGGATCTCCGCCGTTCAGCGATCCTTCACCCACAGCCCTGGCCATCCAGCACCTCACCCTGCCCCCACCGCCCGCACGGGAGAGAAACCCGGACCTGAACGCCGCGGTGGAACAGGTGCTTGCCAGGGCGCTGAGCAAGCAGCCGGAAGCCCGCTATCCATCCGGCCAGGCGCTGATCGATGCCCTGGAAGCGGCGCTGGCCCAGGCGGATGAGGGAGCCGAACCGCCCACCCAACCTCTGCTGGTCTCCGAGCAGTTGGCTCCGGATGATGAAGTTCCCCACCGCGGGCAGCCGGAGCTCGGACCCGCTTCGCCCCACGGCGGCGCCAGCCAGGCGCCTCGACTGATGTGGTATTCCGCCGGCTGCGGGCTGACCACGGTGCTCGCGGTGCTGGTCTTGCTCATCGCCTCCTTTGCGCTCTCGCAGGCTCAGGCCCAACGCAGCAAGGCCACAGAACCCGGCCAGCAGGCGCAGACCGCGGTAGCCGGATTGGATCCCGCCAACATCGCCACCCGCACCGCCCCTCCAACTACCTCGGCCGTCACCAGGACCGCCACCTTTGAGCCAACCCCCACCAGCCGGCCGAGCGATACCCCACTCCCGCCCAGCCCGACCCCCGAACCGCTCACGCCCACCCCGCTCCCGCCTACCATCACCCCGTCTGCGACGCCCGAGCCACCCACCGCCGCCCCGCCCCAGCCGGCTGAGGGGCAAGTAGAGGACGAGGAGGATGGGGATTTCGTGCTCTATTACGACGATTCCAGCTTTTATATCGAGAACCGCTCTGGTAAAGACCGTTCGATCTATCCCCTCTCGTTCGAGTTGCTCAACAAAGATGAGAAGCCGGTCAGGCGGTTCGACGGTTGGATCTGGGGCGAGATCTACCCAAACTTCCGGACGGGTTACTGCATGTCGCTGGAGATCATCAACATCGAGCGCCACCTGGACCCGCCGGAATGCCGGGACAAGATCCTCGTCTACCGCACACCACGCTCGGACGCCAATTACATCTTCTGGATCCGCGATAGCGACAGTAGAGAGTTCCGGGTGCTGTGGCGCGATGCCGAAGTCAAACGGTGTAAAATAGCCCAGAAGACCTGTGCGTTCAACTTACCAGACCCATGATCCCTGAAGACTCGTTACTCAGCCGCCAACTGGACGAATACCAGATCGAAGCCCTCCTCGGCCGGGGAGGAATGGCCCGCGTCTACCGGGCGTTCGATATCCGCCTTAAGCGCCGGGTCGCGATCAAAGTGATCGACACCCCCTATCGGGCCGAGGCCGGCTATGTCACCCGCTTCGAGCGCGAGGCCCAGGTCATCGCGCAGCTGTCTCACCCCCAGGTGGTCCAACTCTACCGCTATGGGGAAGCGGACGGCTTTTTGTATATGGTAATGCAGTACATCGACGGCGCCGACCTGCACAGCATCCTCCACAGCTACCGCCAGGACGGGGAGTTCATGCAGCCGGACGAAATCCTGCCGGTGGTCAGAGATATCTGCGAGGCCCTGGACTATATCCACAACCACGGGGTCGTTCACCGGGATATCAAGCCGTCGAACATCATGCTCACTCGCCAGGGACGGGCTGTGCTGACGGATTTTGGCCTGGCCTTGCTGACCGATGTAGGCACCCTGGGGCACGTATTCGGCTCCCCGCAGTACATCGCCCCCGAGCAAGCCGTGTCGTCGGCCAACGCCAGCCCGGCCAGCGACCTGTATTCCCTGGGGGTGATCCTGTACGAAATCTACACCGGGCGCCTGCCATTCCTGGCCGATGACGCCGTGGAACTGGCGATGCAGCACATCACCGCCGCGCCGCCCTCCCCCCGGCAGATCCGCCCCGAGATCAGCCCCGAGGTGGAAGGGGTGATCCTGAGGCTGCTGGCGAAAGACCCGCAGGCGCGTTACAGCAGCGGATCCGCGGTGGTCCGGGCCCTGGAGCAAGCCCTGGGCGGGAGGCCGGGAGCCACTGAACCTCTGCCCACGATCGGCCGGTTAACCATGCCCGAGCGGGTAGACCTTCACACCCCGGCCTTGTCTGAGGCAAAAGTACAGCCTGAGGCTATAGAACAGCCTGAGGCGAAAGTACAGCCTGAGGCTAATGTACAGCCTGAGGCTTCAGAACAGCCCGAGGCGAAAGCACAGGCTGGAGTGCAGCCCGAGGTCCATAACCGGCCGGCCCCGCCAACCGTGGGTGAGGGGGACGCCCCAGGCGCCCGGCCCTCCGGACCGCATACCGCCTCATCCCCTAATCTGCGTCGCAGCCTGCCCTGGATCGGGGCAGGGGCCGGGTGCCTGGCGCTGCTGGTGCTCGCCTGCCTGGTGGTGTTTTCAACTGCCCGCCTGCTCGGCATCTTCCTGCCAGACCAGCGCCTCACCGCCCCCACGGCCCAGCCGCGGGAAGAACAGGTCATCCCGAGTCCTACAGATTTGCCGCGGCCGGCCGTCGAAACCCCGCCGCCAACCAACACTCCCCAAAACACCCCCGAGGTGGCGACCCCAACCGCCACGCCCCCCGCCGGCCTCGGCCTGCTGCTGGCAAAACTGGGTAAGGACGCCCCTACCCTTGTACTGGTCAACCAGGGCCGGGAGAGCTTCCTCCTGGGCGGCTTACAACTGGGTAATACCCCCAGCAAAGTGTTCGGCCAGGACTGGGAGGTGGAGCGCCTGGAGGTTGGGCAGTGCGTGGTGGTGCAGCGCAAAGGCAAGAAAAAACCGCGGCTGGACGACATCGACTGCGAGCCGGTAGGCAAAACTCTGGAACGCGAAGGCAAGGCCACCTTCTGGATGTCCCCATTCAATGTCTACTATAACGGCCAGTACATTGGCAGTTGCGAGCAGGATGAGAACGAGTGCCGGGTGGAGATTCCCAGCGAGCTGATCCAGGGTTCCAAATAAACGCCGCTCAGGCCGTTGGCAATTGTTCAACCGGGCAGCTAACAAGATTGTTAGCTGCCCGGCGACTCTTTCTGTCCCTTTTTGCTGTTCTTATGGATAGAGGCGCTGTTTCTGCCGCTTGGTGCGCGCAGAGTTATTCTTCGTTAAACAGGAGGCAGGATGGAAATGCAACCCCAACAGGCAAAAGTACCCTGGAAGATCATCCTCCCCGGGATCGCGGCCATGGTCGTGCTCTCCCTGTGCGTCGTGGCGGTCATCCTCACCGCCGGAAGCCGGATGATCTTCTCTGGAGAGGGAGAGCCCCGGGCAGAAACTGCGAACCAGGCCAGGACAGAGGGGGTGGTGAAACCGGAAGCGGAGGGGGGCGATAGTTCCAGGCCCGAAGACGCAGAGGGCGGACGCCTCCAGCTCGCGACGGAGGCGGCACAGCTCGCGGTTGAGGCGGCGCAGCTCGCGACCTACACCGGTTGGGTCGAGGTGCAGCGGGACGACGGGACCTGGGCTGCTGCGGAAGCAGGGCAGGCTCTACAGGCCGGGCAGCGCCTGCGAACGGGGGAGCTATCCTCGGCTGAAGTGATCTTCTTCGACGGCAGCCGGGCGCGCCTGCTGGCGAACAGCGAACTCTCCATCGATGAACTGCAGTGGCGGGAGAAAAGCGACCAGCGCACGATCCTGCTGACCCAGTGGGCCGGGGAGAGCGAACATGAAGTGGCGGAGAACAAAAAGGCAGGTTCGCGTTACGAAGTCCGCACCCCGGCGGGCAGCGCCGAAGCCAGGGGGACCATCTTCCTCGTCGCCGTCTCACCCGAGCAGACGGCGCGCTACGTAGTGATCGAAGGTGTGGTAGCTGTCACCCACCTGGAAGTGACTGTGCTGGTCAACGGCGGAGAAGCGACAATCGTCTACCTGGACCAGCCGCCAATGCAGCCGTTCGCCAGGGTGACCGTGGAGGGGCTGGTCTCCCAGGTGGGAGATACCTGGATCGCCGGCGGACAGTCCTTCATCGTTGATGGGCGGACGGCCGTGGTGGGCGACCCGCAGCTTGGCGACTGGGTGCGAATCGAGGGGCGCATCGGCCAGGACCAGGCCCGGATCGCCGATTGGATCATCCTGCTGCGCCGTTCTCCGGCCGACCGCTTCCAACTGCGAGGGGTGGTCGAGGCGATTGGCGAGGTCGAGTGGCTGGTGAACGGCCAAACCGTATTGATCTCCGCCGGCACGGTGATCGACGATGGGATTCAGACAGGGGACGCGGTCCAGGTAGCCGGGGAACTGCTCCCCGGAGGCTCGCTGCAGGCGGAAGAAATCCGTAAAATCCCGCCTGATCTGGGGCTGCCGCTGGAATTCACCGGCGTCCTGCAGGAGATGGGGACGGAGATCTGGCGGGTCTCGGGGTTGGATATCCGTATCACAGAGGACACCCTCCTGGCGCAAAACCTGGAGACCGGCGCCTCCGTCCGGGTGCGAGGATGGATTCAAGATACGGGTGCGATCACTGCGGCGAGCATCCTGCTCGCCGGGGAGGAAGAACAGTCCTTCGAGATCACCGGCGTACTTGAGAGCCGGGAGCCGTGGCAGGTGGCCGGGGTGGGCTTCGAGGCCACCGATTGGACCGAGATGGACGGCGACCTGGCCGTTGGAGAGCTGGTGCGCGTGGAGGGGCAGATCACCGGCGATGGGCGCTGGATCGCATCTGAAATACGGCGTGTGGCAGAACGGTCTACCCGCCTGGTGCTGGTGGGGACGGTGATGGCGATCGATCCCTGGATCGTGAGCAGTATCCCGCTCACGGTCACCGCAGAGACGGTGATCGAGGGTGAGATCACGCCGGGGATGCTGGTGCGGGTGGAGATACTGCTGCTGCCCGGGGGCGAATGGCAGGTCTTACGCATCCAGGGCCTCGAATCGGCCGTTACCCTGCCTGTGTGCCAGGAGATTCTGGCGACCGTGGTTAGGGTGAAGAAAGAGGATATCGAGCTGTTCGGGTGGCCGGCGCTGGATCTGGGTGAAGGCATCCAGGTGGACGGCTTCCTGAGGCCAGACAGCGTGGTGCGTGTCCAGTTGTGCTTCACCGTGGAGGGGACGATTGAGGTTACCTATATCATCGTGATCGACCAGTTGGAGTTCGAGCCCGACCCGGATGACGAACCCGGGATGGGCGGGCACAAGGTGGATATTTGCCATAAGCCCGATAAGAAGAAAGGCGGGCACACCATCAATATCGATCAGGCGGCCATCCCTGCCCATCTGGGGCACGGAGACTACCTGGGACCCTGCCGCTGAGCGGGGTTCCGCTGCCGAACGGCCGGGCTGAGGCGCAGCCCGGCCGGATCGATTTAAACCTGCCCTTTTTTCGTAACAAGAGGATTAGAGAAAGGAGGTGTGACTGGACAAGCCTTTAGATATATGTAACAATTCTCTTAACGATTATTCTGAAATGAGAGACTGTGGTGGATGCTCATTCGCGTGATATCCAAAAACTGAAGGCCCGCCTGAGGTCCCTTTCGGCCTCCCTACAGCGCTCCGAAAAAAGCCGCCGCCGCTACCAGGCCTTGTTCGAACACGCCCCCAACGGCTATCTGCTCACCGACCTGTCCGGGACGATCTACGAAGTAAACCAGGCCGCAGCCCATCTGCTGAACACCTCTGCGACCGCAATCCGGGGGAAATCTCTCCTGCAGTTCCACCCACCCCAAGAGCGGATGGATTTGCTGCGCCGGCTCGCCCACCTCCAAAACGACCTGAAAAAAGCCATGTCCGATTCCGGCCTGGGCGCCGGCCCTGGCCAGGCGCCGGACTGCCGGCGCTGCTTCCAGGAATGGGAGACGATGATCCAACCTGCGGAGAAAGAGGCCTTCTACGCCGCCCTCGCCACTTCGCCGGTGTGGATCGAAGATCGTTTGGGGTTGATGTGGTCGATCCGCAGCATCCACACCTACAAGCTGGAAGTGAAAGCGGCGCAGGACAGCGAGAAGCACTTCCGCACCCTGGCCGAGACCAGCTCGGTAGCCATCTTCCTGGTGCAAGGAGATCAGATCGAGTACGCCAACCAGGCGGCCATCCAGATGCTCGGCTACTCGCAGGCGGAGATCCTCCACCGCCCCTTCTCCGATTTCATCCGCCCTCCCGACGACGCCCGCATCGCCCGCCTGCTGCAGGTGACCAACCGCAAGGAGATGAGCGAGCGCACCACCCCGCTCAACGCCCTGCGCTCCGAGGTCTCCCTGATCCCCAAAAACGAAGACGAGTGCTGGGTGGACCTGACCCTCGGCGTTACAGAGATCGGGGAAAGGATCATGTGGGTCGTCACCGCCTACGATACCACCCAGCGCGTACAGGGAGAGCGGCGGCAGAAAGAACTGCTCCAGGCCATTGTGTCGTTCCTGGAGGCGGAACGCGGGCGCATCGCCAGGGAGATGCACGACCAGATGGGGCAGACCGTTACCGCGCTGATCCTGGGGCTGAAAGGGCTGGAGCCCTATCTGCGGGCCGGGGTGGCGGTGAGGCGGCGGTTGGAGCAATTGCAGGCGATGGTTGACGAGCTCAGCCAGGATATGCACCGGGTGGCCTTCGAGCTGCGACCCACTTCGCTGGATGATCTTGGACTGAAATCGGCGCTTGCCAACCTGATCGACGACTGGGGCGAGCGCCATCAAATCACGACAGAATTCGAGGTGGTCGCCTACCCCGATGAACCTCTGTCGGGTGAAGTGACTTCGGCCATCTATCGTATCGTACAGGAGGCGCTGAACAATATCTTGAAGCACGCCGGCGCCTCCCAGGTCAGCGTAATTCTCGACTGCCGGAATGGGATGGCTAAGGCGGTGATCGAGGATAACGGAGCAGGATTCGATTTCAAAGAGGGCATGCACTGGCAGGGGGGGCCGCATCGATTGGGTTTATATGGAATGATGGAACGCGCGGCTCTATTGGGGGGTAAAGTAAATATAGAAACTGCACCCGGCCAGGGAACCACGATTTACGCCAGTATTCCTTACCAGACCGTAGGACGAGATAGCGCAAATGGATAAGATCAAAATCTTCCTGGCCGAAGATCACTCCGTCGTGCGTGAAGGCGTAAAAATGCTGATCAACGCCCAACCCGATATGATCGTGATCGGTGAAGCGAGCGATGGAAGAGAAGCGGTGACGAAAGTGCTCGAGCTAAATCCGGACGTGGTGATTCTGGATGTGACCATGCCGGTGCTCACCGGCACGAGCGCGGCCATCGAGCTGAGACAGAAGAGACCAGACATCCTGATCCTGGCTCTCAGCGTGCACGAAGACAAAAGCTACTTTCGCGAGCTGTTCCAGGCGGGCATTTCCGGTTATGTGCTCAAACGCTCGGCGGCCAACGAACTGATCAACGCCATCCGCATCGTCTCCAGCGGTGGGATCTACCTCGACCCTTCGATCGCCGGCAAGGTGGTCAGCGAATTTGTCGACCCAAGCGAGCCGGTGACTTTCTTGGCCGAGGGGCAGCTTCTCAGCCAGCGTGAACGTGAAGTGCTGCGCCTGATCGCTCATGGCTATACGAATAAAGAGATCGCTTCCGAACTCAACATCAGCATTAAAACCGTCGAAACTTACCGCTCCCGTGCCATGCAGAAAATCGGTCTCAACAGCCGGGCGGATATCGTCCGTTTTGCCGTCCAGGCCGGCTGGTTAACCGACGAATTGTGAACCAAATCGCCTCTTTTGACGTCTACTATTTATAGCGATTTGCGTTCACCGATCGGCTCTTTTCTCGATTCGGACCGGCTGCGAGTAAACCGGTAGCGGCCGGGTTATTTCTTCAATCAAGGAGGGCAACCATATGCCTGGTAAAGGCTCACGCGGTTTCCAGATCGTATCTGTCCTGTTAGCGGTCATCCTGTTGTTCAACATCACCGCTTGTACGTCAAGGACTCCCCAACCCGGCTCCGATGGCCCCAAGGCGACTTCGGCCAACGCCCCCGCCGGCGAACTTGACGACGGTCCGGCTTCGATCACCTTCGCCATGAACGAATATGAGGCCCGGATGTACGAGCCCCTCATTGAACAGTTCATGGCCGAAAACCCCGACATCACCGTGCAAATTGTGGAACCGCCTCAGTTCGGTCCGGACGACCAGCCGGAGAACATCAACTGGTGGCGGCTCATGGCCTCGGCCTCCGACACGACCATCATCTGGGGCGGATCGATGGATCCCAACCAGTCCCACTACTTCCGCGACCTGGGGCCGCTGATGGATGTGGACCCCACCTTCGATGCGGATGACTTTTGGCCCGGGGCCCTGGACGCCTGCACCGACGCCGAAGGGCGGGTGCTGGGGATTCCGTTGAACTTCACAGTCAACGGCGTTTTCTTCGATGAAGAAGCTTTCGATGCCGCCGGACTCCCACACCCCGGCCCCGGCTGGACCTTCGAGGACCTCCAGAAGGCCGCCCGGACTCTGACCGAACAGCGGGGCGACCAGACCCGCTATGGCCTGGCCGAGCGCGAGTCGCTTTACAGTTCGATCGTCGCGCCTCTCGTCGTCACCCACCTGTTAGAACAGGGCGATGACCCAGACGGGGAAGGACTGGAAGCCGAGTTGGGTTGGTATCTATCTCTGGCGAAGGAAGATGTAATTTATGCCATCCGCCAGGTGGAAGATTGGAGCAAGAGTTGGGAAGAGTGGATGGCCTTGTTCTCAGGCGACGCGCGCCCGGCGATGTGGGCCGGATCGATCTCCGAAAGCCTGCCCGTAAATGGACCCATGGGTATCAATGCGAGTGACCCGTTCTCCTACATGGCGTTCAGGACCTATGGTTTTGCCCCCTATCCGATCGACTCGGAGCGCCCGGAGCTCGGCACCACGCCGGTATACCCCATGTGCATCGCCATCAGCTCCGGTTCCCTACACCCTCGCGCCGCCTGGGCCTGGGTGAATTTCCTGACCAGGCAGGTGCTGACGCTCGACGAGTACAACGTGTACGAGCGGCTGAGGGTGCCGTCGCGCATCTCCGTCGCAGAGGCGAGCGGCTACTGGGATATGCTCCCCAAGGAGATCGGCGATGCGGTTCGCTACGGGATCGAGCACGCCTGGATCAGCACCTTCTTCCCGGAGAGCTTCAGCGCGGTTGAGAAAGCGATCGTGGAAGCGATCTATCAGGGCGCCGACCTTTCCACGGCTTTAGATAGCGCCATGGCCGAGATCGTCAAAATGCCGACGCCCACCCCAGACACGGTAGAAGTCGTGGTCGCTACGCCGCCGGCGCCTCCGCCCGAAGATGCTACCGTGATCAAGTTCATGATGCAGAATTACTCGCCGGATAGCAACCAGTTGATCAAAGAGACGATCGCCGCCTTCCAGCAGGCTCACCCCGACATTTACATCGATCTCTCGACCGACCCCGGAATCACCGGGCCGGATGCCATCGACGACTGGTACGACTTCCTGGGTGGAAAATTCGACTGCTATTCCTGGTGGCCGTCCTTCAGCCCTGAATTTCCGCCGAACTCCGCACTCAGCCTGAACGCCCTGATCGAAGCCGAGGGCCCGGAGTTCATCCAGGATTTCCCCGCCGACCAGTTGGATGTCTACCGGGTGGGTGGTGAGCTGTACGGCCTGCCGGCTTTCTCTCAGCCACGGATCGTATCCTACAACATCGATCTTCTCGAAAAACGCGGAGTCGAACCCCCCAGCCCGGATTGGACCATGGACGATTTCATCGAGCTGATCTCCAAAGTCGCCTCCACTTCGGCCTCCGACCCCAGCTACGGCCTGCTCTACAGCACCTGGGAAGATGTCCTGCTGTCGGGCCGGGGGGTGAAATGGCTGGACGCGACGAAGGACCCGCCCGAACCTCTGTTCGACTCGCCCGATATGGTCAGCGCTTTGGCCTGGCTGTCGGATTTGGTGCAGTCCAACGGAGTGATCTTACAGGATGGCACCAACTGGGAGAAGGTCGACGAGGCGCTCCGCACGGGCAAGGTGGGTTTCTGGTTCTCACAGGCCGGGATGACCGATTGGTTCTTGATGGGTCCAAGCGGCCAACCGTCCTTCAAGGTCGGTGTCGTTCCGCTGCCGGTCATGCAAGAAGGGACCGATTATGCGAATATCTACGCCTCAACGAATTCACAGGGGCTGTTCATCTCTGCCACTACCGAACACGTCCAGGCATGTTGGGATTGGATCAAATTCCTATCCGAACAGCCAAACGCTTTCTCCGGGGTCCCTTCCCGGATCTCGGTAGTCGAATCGCCTGCCTACAAGGCGCTGGTTGGCGAGCAGGTGGCCGAAGCTTACATCGCTGCTGTGAAACAGTCCGTTCAGCCCGACCCAAACCAACCGACCTACGGCCCATTGACCTGGCCTATGTACGAGTGGCGCAACCAGGCGATAACCGCTGTGCTGGGCGGTGAAGACGCCGAAGAGGTGCTCACCGACACGCAGCAAAAAGCTGAGGACTTCCTTTCCTGTGCGGTGCTCATCGACCTGGAGGGCAAGGATGATATGGAGCTGTCCAAAGAAGTGTACGGCTGCGCCCGGCAGGTGGACCCCCAAGGAAACTGGCCCGTGTACGAATAGCCAGCCTTGAACCAACCTTTACCAGGGAGCGAACTTTGGCATTGATCAACAGCTTTTCATTTGCTCTCAAACGGCTCTGGTCCCACCGCTGGCTGGTGCTGTGCCTGGCAGTGGGGCTGACGGTGGCGGTAGCCCTGGCGGTCGCTGTACCGCTGTACGCCGACTCGATCCACTACGCGCTGCTGAGCGAAAGCCTGGAGCGCTCGGCTGCCGCCACCCGCCGCTCGCCGTTCACCTTCATCTTTCACTACGTCGGCGCCTGGTACGACCCGGTCACCCTGGAGCAGTACCAGCCGGTGGACGCCTATCTGAGCGAGCAAATGGCGGGGGTGATCGGTCTGCCCCTGGATGAAACCGCGGGCGGGGTAACGCGTTACGTTGCCACCGACAACATCCAGCTCTACCCGAATGGGCCCACCATCCGCCGCAGCGAGCGCATCGACCTGGTGCGGCTGACCTATGTCGAGGGCATCTTCGAGAACATCCAACTGGTGGAAGGTGAGCTCCCCAGGCCGGCCGGGGAAAACGGGATCGAGGGCGAGGACGGTGTGATCGAAGTCCTGGTCTCGCTGGCCATGGCTAACGAGCTTGGCTTGCAGGCCGGCGATGTATACCGCCTGCAGCGCCCCGGCGAGCCGGGCGAGGAATCCTTCCAGATGCGCATGCGCATCTCCGGCATCTGGGCCCCTCTGGATGAGAGCAGCAGCTTCTGGTTTTACCCGCCGGGCTCTTTCGACAAAAAGCCGTTGGTGCCGGAGGAGACCTTTTTCGAGGCTGTCGCGCCCAGGATCGCGCGGCCGGTCTACGAAGCTGTATGGAGCCTGTCTTTCGATGGGAGCGGCGTGCACAGCGAGGATGTCCCCGGCCTGCTGAGGCGGGTGAGCCGGGCGCAGACCGAGGCCAACGCCCTGCTGCCCCACACCGACCTGGAGGCCTCCCCGGTCACGGCGCTGCGCGGCTACCGCCAGCAGGCCCTGGGCCTGACCAACCTGCTGTTCGTGGTGGCCGCGCCGGTGCTGGGCCTGGCGCTGTACTTCCTGGGCCTGGTGGCAGCGATGCTGGTGCGCCGCCAGCGGAATGAGATCGCCGTGCTGCGCAGCCGGGGCGCTTCGCAGCGCTGGGTGGCCGGGGTGTACTTGCTGGAATGGTCGCTGCTCGGGGTCGTTGGCCTGGCGGCAGGGCCCTGGTTCGGGATGGCGGTCGCCCGCCTGGTGGGGCAGACCGAATCTTTCCTGGTCTTCTCCACCCGCACTAATCTGGCCCTGCGCCTGACCCCGGGCACGGTGACCTTCGGCCTGCTGTCCGTGGGGTTGGCGCTGGTGTTCAGCCTGGTGCCGGCCTGGCAGGCCGGGAAGTTCACCATCATCTCGTATAAACAAGAACGGGCGCGGGCCAGCCGGCGCCCGCTGTGGCAGCGGGCCTACCTGGACCTGATCGTCCTGGCCCCAGCCCTGTACGGCCTGTATACACTGCGGGCCCAAGGCAAGCTCCAACTGCTGGGACGGACGCTGGGCAGCAGTGACCCCTTCGAGAACCCGCTGCTGTTCCTGCTGCCCACCCTGTTCATCGTCGCCCTCAGCCTGCTGGTGCTGCGGATCCTGCCTTACCTCCTCTTGGGGCTCGCCTGGCTGGCGGCCCAGTTCCCGGGCACCGTCCCGGTGCTGGCCCTGCGCCAGTTGGCGCGCTCCTCCGGGGCGCACACCGCCCCGCTGATGCTGCTGATCATCACCCTGAGCCTGGCAGGGTTCGTCGCCTCCATGGCTCACACCCTCGACCGGTCGCTGGCCGACAGCGTCTACTATGCCGTCGGAGCCGACCTGAACCTGGTGGAAGGTGGAGAATACACCGGGGAAGAGGAGGACGGAGTCCGGCCCCAGGACATTTTTACCCAGGGTGGCCCGCAGCCTCCCACCCGCCAGATCAGCGAGGCGGCGGTGTGGAACTTCCTCCCCGCCTCGGACCACTTGAATCTGCCCGGGGTAGAGGCGGTCGCGCGGGTGGGACGCTACAGCTCCCGCCTGCATGCCGGCGGACGCTCGGCCAGTGGGCGGCTGCTGGGGATTGACCGCGTCGATTTCCCCAACGTCGCTTTCTTCCGCCCCGACTTCGGCAGCGAGCACCTGGTGGCCCTGATGAACCGCCTGGCCTCCGAACCTTCTGCCCTGCTGGTGGACCGGCGGACCTGGGAGCAGTACAACTTGAGCACCGGCGATACCGTGGAAATGACGGTGGACCTCAGCCAACGGCAGCGGCTGCCCTTCAAGGTGGCCGGGTTTGTGGAGTATTTCCCCACCATGTACCCGGAAGACGGCCCGTTTTTCATCGCCAACCTGGACTACATCTTCGAATCAGCCGGCGGGCTGCAGCCCTACGACGTCTGGCTGCGGACCGCGCCGGACGCCGACAGCCGGGCGATCGTCTCCGGCATCCAGGCCCTGGGGGTGGCGGTGCTGCGGGCGCAGGACGCCCGGCAGATTTTGGACGATACGCTCAACGCCCCCAACCGCCAGGGGATGCTCGGCCTGCTCTCTGTGGGCTTCCTGGCGGCTTCGGTGCTGACGGTGATCGGCTTCCTGCTGTACGCCGTCCTTTCCTTCCGCGAGCGCTTTGTGCAGCTTGGGGTGCTGCGCGCCCTGGGCCTCTCCATGCGCCAGATGGCGGCCGCCCTGGCCCTGGAGCAGTTCATCCTGATCCTGGCCGGGATCGCCGCCGGCACAATGATCGCCGTGCTGGCCGCTTCTCTGTTCATCCCCCACCTGCCGGTCACCTTCGGCAGCCATCCGGGCACGCCGCCCAACTCGATCCAGATCGGCTGGATTGAGATCGCTCGGGTTTACCTGATCTTCGCCGCGGTGCTGGTGCTCGGGGTGAGCGCCACCCTGTGGTCCCTGCGCCGCATGAAAGTCTTCCAGGCAGTAAAAATGGGCGAAAACGTCTAAGGAGCCAATCGATGATAAAACAAGCGCGAATTTTACTGCTGATCTTTGCGTTCATCTTATCCGCCTGCGGCGTCTCGGGGGCGGCGGAACCCACTCCGACCCCGGCCCCCACCCCCATCGTTGCCCAAAAGCCGACTTACACCGTCGCCCGGGGTGAAGTGACCCGCACCCTGCGCCTGACCGGTCGGGTGACCCCGGTGCAGCAGCAGGACCTGTTCTTCCGGGCGGACGGCTTCGTGCGCGAGGTGTACGTCAAGCGGGGGGATACCGTGAACGAGGGCGATGTGCTCGCCCGGCTGGACGACCCGGAGAAATTCCTGGCCGATCTGTCGGCGGCGGAGCTCGCCCTGGAGCAAGCGCGGGTAGACCTGGAAAAGTTGATCCTGGAGGCGCCGGTGAAGGCAGCCGAAGCCCAACAGGCCCTGGTGGAGGCCGAGCTGGAGTTGAAAAAGGCCCAAAACCGCCGTACGTACATGAACTACGACAAAGTGGCCGACGACCTCATCATCCAAAAAGCGGAAGCCGAGTACCTGACCGCCAAGCAGCGGGTGAAGGAAGCCCAGAAGGCGTTCGACGCGGTGGCGCATAAGAAGCTCACCAACCCGGAACGCATGGCCGCTGTGGAAGCCCTGCTAGCTGCTAAACAGGAGATGGACCGCGCGTTGTCTCTTTATAACTGGTATCTTCTCCCGCACTCCCCTGCCGATGTGGCCCAGGCGGACGCCGACCTGGCCCTGGCCGAGGCCGAATACACGACTGCCCTGGCCGAGTGGGAGCGGCTGAAAGACGGGCCGGACGAACACGACCTGCGGCTGGCGGAGGCCAAAGTGGCCGACGCCGAAGCCCGCCTGGCCATCGCCCAGAAAGCGCTGGAGAACATCGAACTGCGCGCCCCCTTCTCCGGGCAGGTGCTTTCCATCGCCCTCACACCCGGCAGCCAGGTTACCGCCTTCCGCCCGGTGCTCACCGTGGCAGACCCCTCCCAGCTCAATATCACCGCCTTCCCCACCCAGGAGGAGCTGCGCGACCTGGGCGTTGGCCAGCCCGCCGTGATCCAGCTCAGCAGCCGCCAGGGCCAGAACCTGACGGGCCGCATCACCCAGACGCCGATCGCCGAGACCACCGGGGGCCAGGAGCAGGGCCAGCAGCAAGACCAGGCCCTCCATATCGCCCTCGATGACCCCGACATCCCCCTCACCCTGGGCGAAGTTGCCAGCATCACCATCCAGGTAGAGAGCCGGGAGGATGTGCTCTGGCTGCCCGTGGCCGCCCTGCGCACCTTCCAGGGGAGGGACTTCGTCTTCGTTGAAGAGAACGGCATCCAGCGCCGGGTGGACGTGGTCCTGGGCCTGCGCAGCAACGAGCGTGTGGAAATCGTCGAGGGCCTGCAAGAGGGCCAGACCGTGATTGGACAGTAGCCGATGGCTGAACCGCTCATCGTTTGTGAAGGCCTGGTAAAGATCTATTCTCTGCAGGGGGTCGAGGTTCTCGCCCTGCAGGGGCTGGACCTGACGGTGGAAGCAGGCGAGCTGCTGGGGATGGTGGGCGCTTCCGGCTCGGGGAAATCCACCCTGCTCAACGTGCTCGGCGGGCTGGACCGCCCCTCGGCGGGCAAGGTGACGGTGGGTGGGCGCGACCTGCTCAAGCTCTCGGACGCAGAGTTGGATGAGTACCGCCGCACTCAGGTGGGGTTCGTCTGGCAGCAGACCACTCGTAACCTGATCCCCTACCTGACCGCCCGGGAGAACGTCGAACTGCCGCTGCGGCTGACCAACATGGGGCGGGCGCAGCGCCGCCAGCGGGCCGAAGAGTTGCTGCAGGCGGTGGGGCTTAGCCACCGTATGGAACACCTGCCCGCCCACCTGTCCGGCGGCGAACAGCAGCGGGTAGCGATCGCAGTTGCCCTGGCTAACCGGCCGTTGATCTTGCTGGCGGACGAACCGACGGGTGAAGTGGATACAGCCACCGCCCAGGAGATCTACGCCGTCTTGCGTAAGATTAATCAGGAATACGGGATGACGACCATCATCGTCTCCCACGACCAGGACCTGAGCCGCCACACCGATCGTGTAGTGGCGATTCGTGACGGGAAAACCAGCACAGAAACCGTGCGCTACGTCCGCCGGGCGGCCATCCACAGTGGCGCAGCCCTCGGCCTGGACAGAGCGGACCACCCGGCCGGTGATGATCAACCGGGCGGTGAAGAGCACCCCGCCGGAGGTGACCATGCGGAGGAAACGGCGCACAGGCCGCCGGAGTTCGAAGAATTGGTGGTGCTGGACAGCGCCGGTCGCTTGCAGTTGCCGCGCGAATATTTGGAAGCGCTCAATATCGGCGACCGGGTGCGGGTGGAGTTGAAAGACGGTGGGATACAGATCCGCCCGGTCGAGGGCCGCGGCCGCAACCAGAACCAGACCCCGGCCGAGGAGCTTTCCAGCCCGGTAGACCTGTACGAACCCGAGCCTGACGGTGCGCCGCCCAGAGAAAGCCAGCCCGGAGCGTTCGTAAAGCGGGTGCGCGACCTCATCACCCAGGTGCGCCTGCCCCTCCCCCGGCAGGCGAAGCGCGAGAAGAAGGAGTAACCCGGCGAAATGGAGACACAGCACAACGGGAACCAATCAGACGGGACCCTCGTCAGCGTACGCCAGGCGACCCGCACCTACCATGTGGACGGGCGAGAAGTGCACGCACTGCGCGGGGTGAATCTGGACCTGCAGCGCGGGGTCCTGGCAGCGCTGAAAGGCCGCTCCGGCTCGGGGAAGACCACCCTGCTCAACCTGATCGGCGGGCTGGACCGCCCCACCAGCGGCAGCGTGTACTTCGAAGGCCAGCCGCTGGGCGAGTTGAGCGACAATGAATTGACCCGCCTGCGCCGCAGCCGGATGGGCTTTGTGTTCCAATCATTCGCCCTGCTGCCCACCTACTCGGCCTACGAGAACGTCGAACTCATGCTGCGCCTGGCGGGGATGAACCGGCAAGAGCGCACCGAGCGGGTGCGCCGCTCTCTGCGCGTGGTAGGGCTGGAAGGGCGGATGCAGCATCGCCCGGACGAAATGTCGGGCGGGCAGCAGCAGCGGGTAGCGATCGCCCGCGCCCTGGCCACCAAACCGGTGCTCATCCTGGCCGATGAGCCCACCGGCGAATTGGATACGACCACCACCCGCCAGATCCTGTCCCTGTTCCGTTATCTGGTGGAGCGCGAGGGGGTCACCATCCTGACCACTACCCACGACCCGATCGTGGATGAATACGCCGACGTGATCTACACCCTGCATGACGGCCAGTTGGTTGAATAACGCCTACACGAAAAAGAGAGGGTTTCCCCGGAAGGACAACCCTCTCTTGTTACCCATTTCGAAATTCGATATCCTCCCTACCTCGCCATCCCCACTTCTTCCCTGGCGATCTGAGCGAAGACGCACTCGAAGACATCAATCGCCAGATCGATCTCTTCCGGCTGGATCACCAGGGGCGGGGCGATCCGGATAATATTGCCGAACTGCCCCACCTTTCCGAGTAGCACCCCGCGTTCGGCCGCGCCAAAGATAATGCGGCGGGTGAGCTCAGGCGAAGGCTTCTTCCCCCCGGAAGGCTCGACGATCTCCAGCCCGAACACCAGCCCCCGGCCGCGCACGTCGCCCAGGAAGGCATACTTCTTCTGCAGGGCCTCCAGCCGGGGTTTGAGATATTCACCCATCCGGAGCGCCCGCTGCGGCAGGTTCTCTTCTTCCATCGCATCCAGCACGGCGAGCACCGCCGCGCTGGCCAGGGGGTTGCCGCCCCAGGTGGAGGATAACTCGCCGGGCGACATGCATTCGAAGATGCGGCTCTCGGCAGCCACCGCAGAAGCGGGGATGCCGCTGCCCATGCCCTTGCCCAGGCAGAGCATATTGGGCTCGACCCCTTCCCATTCGATGGCGTACATCTTCCCCGTGCGTCCAAAGCTGGCCTGCACCTCATCGACGATCAGCACCAGGTCGCGCTCGCGCGCCCAGTTCGCCAGAGCTGCCAGCCAACCGTCCGGGGGGAAGATGAATCCGGCCGCGCCCTGGTAGGGCTCGACGATCACCGTGCCCAGATCGCCCGACGAAGAGCAAGCGATCAACTGGTCCAGGGCCTTCAGGCAGTACATCTCACAGTCGGGGTAGGTCTTCCCGTAGAAGCAGCGGTAGCAGTAACCGTAGGGAGCCATGATCCCACCCGGGACGGGGACGCCAAAGCCGCGGCGAGTGCCCCGGCTGCCGGCGACCCCCATCGCCCCATAAGTGCGGCCATGGAACCCGCCGTAGAACGCCAGCACTTCCTGCTTGCCGGTGAAACGGCGCGAAACCCGCAGAGCAGCCTCCGTCGCTTCGGCGCCGGTGCTCAGCATGAACACACGGTCCAGGTTTTTCGGGAACGTTTTCACCAGCCGGCTGGAAGCGGTGATCCGCTCCGGGGTGGGGAAAGAATAGGTGTTCATCAAGCGTGGAGCCTGGTTCTGGATGGCGCTTACCAGGCCGGGGTGATTGTGGCCCAGGTTGGTGACCAGCACCCCGGAAGTGAAGTCAATATATGGGTTGCCATCCACATCCCATATCCATACCCCCTGTCCGTGATCCCAGACAATCGGCGTCTGGTCGGCCGCGCAGGGCGGTTCACAAGTCCCCCCGATCTGCAAATACTCCCGGGATTTTGGCCCCGGCACCTCTCGCAAAGGGAGCGATTTCATCTCATTACCTCCAAAATCATGGATTGCCTCGAACGGGCTCGGTGCAAGCCCTCAGCGCTGGACCCGCCCGGAGGCATCCCCTTTCATCAGTTTTTCCACCTCAGCCGCGCTCACCCGGTTGAAATCACCCGGGATCGAATGTTTGAGGCAGGAGGCCGCCACCGCGAACTCGAGCGCGGTCCGGTCGTCCATATCGTTCACCAGGCCGTGGATCAGGCCCGCTGCAAAGGCGTCGCCCCCGCCCACTCGATCGACGATATCGGTGATGTCGTAACGCCGGCTGACAAAGAACTCCCGGCCATTGTGCAGGCAAGCCGACCAGCCGTTGTGATTGGCGCTCAAACTCTGGCGCAGGGTGATAGCCTGCTTTTTCAAGTTCGGGAAGGTTTCCAGCATCTTCTCGGCCAGGCAGCGGTAATGATCCAGGTCCAGCTCGCCGGAGAGGATGGCCTCATCCATCTTCCCCGCCGTTTCCACCTGCACGCCCAGCGATTTCTGGCAGTCTTCCTCATTGGCGATACCGATATCCACACAGCGGACGATTTCGCGCATCACTTCTGGGGCTTTCTTCCCGTACTTCCACAGATTCTTCCGGAAGTTGTAGTCACAAGACACGGTCAGGCCCATGGATTTCGCGGCATGCACTGCGGCCAGGGTCAGGCGGGCGGCGCTTTCGCTGATCGCCGGGGTAATCCCGGTGACATGGAACCAGGCTGCGCCGGTGAAGATTTCTTCCCAGTCCAGGCAGTCTTCACCCGCTTCAGCGATGGCAGAGTGCGCCCGGTCATAAACCACCACCGAGGGGCGCTGGTTGCCGCCGGCTTCCAGATAATAAGTGCCCAGGCGTTCGCCGCCATAGGCGATCCAGCGCGTATCGACCCCGAAGCGACGCAGTTCGGCGACACAGGCCTCTCCCACCAGGTTCCGGGGGACCACGGTCACATAGGCGGCTTCATCACCAAAGTTCGCCAGAGAGACGGCAACATTCGCCTCGCCTCCACCGAAAGTCGCTTCCAACGTCGGAGATTGAAACAGGCGCTCGTATCCCGGCGATTTCAAGCGCAGCATAATCTCGCCGAAAGTCACAATTCGCTTGACCATGGGATCAAACCTCCTCCCCCCGCGCCATGCGGATCCAGCGAATCACTTCCTGGGTCTTCTGTTGAATGTGGTCGAAGTCACGGTTTTTGACCCAATCCTTGCGGACCAGGTCGGAGCCGATGCCCACCGCGGCCACTCCGGCTTTGAACCAGGCTTCGATGCTCTCCTGAGTCGCCTGGACGCCGCCGGTGGGCATGATGCGCGTCCAGGGCATCGGGCCGAGTATCGATTTGACAAACTTCGGCCCCCCCACAGCATCGCCGGGGAAGACCTTGACGATCTCCACCCCCAGCTCTTCGGCCTGCATGATCTCCGTGGCGGAACCGCAGCCCGGGCTGTAGGCGATCTTCCGGCGGTTGCAGGTGCGGGCCACCTCTGCGTTCAACACCGGCCCAACCACGAAATTCGCCCCGCTCTCGATATAAATCGCCGCGGTGCCGGGATCAAGCACCGACCCGACCCCCAGGATCACGTCCGGGTTGGCCTTGGAAAAGTGGAGCACCAGGTCGGAGAAGATGCGGTAAGCGTTATCCCCGCGGTTGGTAAATTCGATCGTCCGCACCCCTCCGGCGCAGAGCGCTTCGATGGTGTTGATCGCCACCTCCAGGTCGCCCTGGTAGAACACCGGAACCAGTCCCGTGTGGATGATTTCATTTAATACTTCCAGTCGTTTGAATCGCGCCATATAAGCCTCCTTCCTTTTCAGGCGAAATTCTGGCAGAAATCGAAGAGGATTTCCGCGCCTTTCAGGATCTCATCCAGGCGAATATGCTCTTCTTTGGAGTGGGCTACAGAGAGCGAGCCGGGACCGAAGACTACAGTGGGGATATTGGCCTGGTTCTGGTAGCGCCAGGCATCGCAAGCTGCCGTCATGGCCCGGGTTGTGGCCGGAAGGCCGTTTTTATCCACAGCCTCCAGCAGACCCTTCACCAGGGGATGATCTTCGGGGAGCATATTCCCATCGTTGTTCAGCATGGGGAAGGTGAGCTCGAAATTCTGTCTGAGCCATTCATCTCCCTGGGTGAGCAGCGCCTGGCGCAGGCCTTCCTGCACCTGGAAGCGGTTTTTATTGGGCAGAAAACCGATCAACCCTTTGATCACCGCTTCGGCCGGTACGCTGGCCGGCCACTTGCCTGCCGTGCATTGGCCGATGGTGAGCGGCATCGGGTCCGGGTGGACGTCGAACAGGGGCATCCCCCGCGATTCGGACAGCAGTTGGTCGTGATATTCCCTGAGGATCTGGATAGCCTGAAAAGCCTTATCCAGGGCGCTGATCCGGCCGAGGGTGTTCCCGCTGTGCGTGGCGCGGCCAAAGACCTTCAGCTCGAACCAGACTGCGCCGCGTACCGCGGGGATTACCACCAGTTCAGACGGCTCCAGGACAACCGCCGCCTCCGCCTCGACCCCTCTGCGAACCATTGCCAGGCTGCCGTTGCCGCCGTTTTCTTCTTCGATGACGAAGTGGATGAGCAGGTCAACCGGCGGGCGCACTCGCCGCGCCTGGTACAACAAGGCCAGAGCATACAGAGTCGCGGCCTGTCCCTTGGCGTCGCAAGCCCCGCGCCCGTAAACCACCCCATCTCTCACTTCCGGGACGAAGGCTTTGTCTTGCCCTTCACTGGCCGGGACGACATCCAGGTGGGTGTTGAACACGACCCGCCGCCCGGTCCCGCCTCCTTTCAACTCACATTCGACATTCGGAGTGTCAGTGTAGCAGAATCCAGGCAGACGGAAGGCATAGTCTGGATCATCGACGATGGAGTCCGGGACAGGCACCAGTTCCGAACGGTCCACCAGGTTTTGCATGGCCTGGTGGACGTAGTGGCTGGCCGGCCCTTCATTCCCTCGCGTCGAAGGGATGGCGATTAGATCGAGGAGGAATTTCTGGGTTTGAATGCGTACAGATTCCGGGATGCTCATAGATACCGCTCCTTAAGGGATCAGAAGTGCTTTGAGCCCGCAGGCATTCTCCAGGTCATCGAACACCGCCTCCCAATTCGCCAGGGGTTCGCGGTGGGAGATGATCTTTGAAACGTCGATTTTCTTGGAAGCGACCAGGCCGATCGCCCGGTCCCAGCAGGTGTAGCCGGTGCTCAGGTTGAAAATGATCGAGCACACTTTCCAGGAGGCAGCATCCCAGGGGAAGCTGACCGACTCCCGCCCGGTGAGCCCGATCTGGGTGATGCGGCCCATGCGCCGGACCATATGGACTGTCGAAGCGATCGCGTGTGGCGAGCCGGATGCTTCCACCACCAGGTCAGCCCCTCGGCCGCCGGTGATGCGCTTCACGGCTTCCACCGGATCTTCTTCTTCCACCTGGATCACTTCGTCAGCCCCCAGTTCCTTTGCTTTGGGGAGGCGCATGGGAGCATCCCCCCTGGCGCCGACAACGATCACTTTGCCGGCTCCCGCCGCCCGGGCGGCCATCACCGATAACAGTCCGATCGTGCCCGGCCCCAGGATGACCACCGTATCGTTGGGCTCCACCCGGCCGCGTTCGAGGACGTCCTGCACGACGTTGGCAGTGGGTTCCACCACCGCAGCTTCTTCGTAACTCATCGAATCGGGGATGCGGTGCAGCAGATGGGTGGGCATTGCCAGGTATCTGGCGAACGCGCCGTTGATGCCCCATCCTGGCGACCGCTTCTGCGCGCAGAGCTGGATGTTCCCGGTGCGGCACAGCTCGCACCGTCCGCAGGCTTTGGTGTGCGGTTCCCCCACCACCCGGTCGCCGATCTGGTAATCCTTCACCTGGCTTCCTACAGCGACAATCACGCCGGAGAATTCGTGGCCCATGATCACCGGCGGCCAGTACGGGTACTGGTCATGCCGGATGTGGATGTCTGTCCCGCAGATGCCGGCTGCTTTCACTTCCAGGAGGACTTCGTCCGGCCGGGGTTCCGGCACCGGCGTCTCGCGCAGTTCCATATTCCCCGGGCCTTTCGCCGTCTTGAACAGGCCCTGCATTGTTTCCATCGTGTGCTTCCTTTCTAATCCTGTGACCCTGGTTCCGGGCTCAGCACAGAAGGGTTGAGGACATTCTGCAGCGGCTGGCCATCGATCATGCGGCGCACCTGGTCGAGGATTTTCTGGCGGATCGTCCATCCCGATTCTTCCGACAACCAGGAGAGGTGCGGGGTGCAGATTGCCCGCTCGTTCTTCAACAAAGGCAGGTCGGCAGGAGGCGGCTCCGTTTCATACACATCGATGCCTGCCTGGGCGATCTCGCCGGCGCGCAGCGCCTGGTCCAGGGCCTCCAGGTTGACGACCCCCCCGCGAGCGGTGTTCACCAGAATGGCCGTTTCTTTCATCATCTGGAATTGGGGGGTGTCGAACATGTGGTAGGTCTCATCCCATTTCAGCGGGCAGTGGATGGTGATCACATCCGCCTCTTTCAACACTTCTTCGAAAGAGGTGGTCTCTACCCCATATTCCTGTTTGCGCTTCTCGGAAAGGTAGGGATCGCAGATCAGGAAATTGACCCCGAAGCCCTGGAGCATGCGGTAGACCGTCCCGCCGATGCGCCCCAGGCCGATAATACCCACCGTCTTCCCCCGCAGTTGATATACGGGATACACAGGCTCGAACACCCACTTTCCAGAGGCGGTCGAGGCGTCCAACGAGCGGAGTTGGGTGACCAGTTTGCGCTGGCAGGCCATGATGAGCATGACAGCCTGTTCTGCGACCTCATGCACACAGTAATCGGGGATATTGACCACGATGATTCCCTTGCGCGTGGCGGCTTCCACATCCACATTGTCGTAGCCGATCCCGTGACGAATGATCAGGCGACAGCGTTCCAGCCCGGAGATCAGGGCTTCATCGAACAAGGCCATGTTGACGATGATGATATCCGCATCCCGTACCGCGGCCAGGAGTTCCTGGCGAGGAGCGAATTTCAATTGGTAGTGGGCAAAATCAACACCCCACTCTTTCAGGATACCGGCTTCCCATTCCAAATCCGGCTCGATGTAATCGGTGACGACCACCTTTAAGCGTTCCATTTGACCTCCTACGGTTCCTGAGCACTCAACAATGCAGTCGAGGTTGGTATCAATATCCGGACCCTAAGTGAACAAACTCGTTCGCGCCAACCGCCCGCGCTCACCGCCCCGGGAAGTACGTGCGGGCCACGGTTAGCGCCAGATTGGTGCATACGATCCGCACCTGCTGCAGACGGCGATAATCATCCGCCTCGAAAGCCACGGTGCGCCCATCGACGCGTTCCACGGTCGGGATGAACTCGCACAGGTCGGCCGCCTGAGGCAGAACGAACTCGATTTCCATGCGGAAGCGGTCTGGGAGAGCGAGCGGTTGGATCTCCGGGCAGCGGGCGACTGCCCGAGCGGCTGCAGCTTGCACCAGCTCATGGGCCTCTCCGAGCGGCAGGTGATGGGCAGTGTATGCGGCTATCCCATGTTTGACCACCGCGGTCTCAATCCCGGGCACCGTCCGCCGGGCTTCTTCACAGTACCGGTCGTCGCCCACGGCCAGGACGACCGGCACTTGATGATAGCCTGCCCATAAAGCCGACATCCCAAATTCGCCGACCGGCTGGCCGTTGATGCGGATCTCAACCAGGTCGCGCATCACGTAGGTGTGAGCCAGGACTCCCCGCTGTGTGCCCGCCTGCGCATGGCCCATGATGATCGCCCCGGCGAAAGAGGAATCCAGGCCGTGCATCTGGTTATCCGCTTTCAGGTAGCCGGAGATCAGGCTGGCTTTGGGGTGTAACCGTTCCAGGTCCAGGTAGTTCATCTCGGCGTGAGCCTCGTTGACCACCACTGTCTGAGCTCCCCCCGCCAGGGCGCCTGCGACGATGGCATTGATCTCTGCCGTCCACAGCCGCCGCCCGGTTTCGAACGATGGATGACCCGCAAAGCACTGGCGGGGGTCGACAATCCCTACCGCGCCTTCGAAATCTGCGGAGACGTAAATCTTGCTCATAGCAGGCAGTTCTCTCCGGTCTCTTTATTGAAGTAGTGGATGCAGTCGGGGGAAAAGGTAACGCCCACGACCTCGCCCTCGTGGAGCTGCATTTCAGGGTTCACCAGGCAGGTGACGTCCACTCGATTCTCAGACCGCAGGCGCACGAAATTCGTTTGCCCAAAAGGCTCGATCGTCAGGACTTCAAAAGGCAGTGCCGCCGGGTCCGACCGGCTGCCAATGCAAACGGACTCCGGCCGGATACCCAGGACAACTTCTGCATATTCCTGTCCCAGGCGCTTCAGCGATTCTGCCCCCCGGGCGCCTGCGGGAACTTTCATCCCCTGGAATTCGAATGTGGTCGAACCGTTGCTGCCCTGAAGGCTCCCCTCGACCAGGTTCATCTCCGGGCTGCCGACGAAGGTCGCCACGAACAGGTTCTGGGGCGTCTTGTACAGTTCCTTGGGGGGAGAGAACTGGACCACCTTACCCTTATAGATCACCGCCACACGGGTGCCCAGCGTCATCGCCTCGATCTGATCGTGGGTGACGTAGATGAAAGTCCCCAAGCTGCCTTCCTGCTCGTTCAGACTGCGGTGGAGCAGTTTGAACTCCGAACGCATCCCGGCTCGGAGCTTGGCATCCAGCGCGGCCAGAGGCTCGTCCAGGAGGAAGACTTTCGGGCTGCGGACCAGCGCCCGGGCCAGGGCCACCCGCTGCCGCTGCCCGCCGCTCAACTGGTTCGGCCGGCGATCGAGCAGCTCTTCGATCTCCACCCGCCGGGCGGCCTGGCGGACCCGCCGGTCGATCTCGTCCTTCGGGGTGCGCATGTTCTGCAGGTAAAAAGCGATGTTCTGGTACACGCTCATATGTGGATACAGGGCCAGGTTTTGGAACACCATGGCCATATCCCGCCTCTCCGGCGGCGTGTCCGACACATCCTTTCCGTCCAGGATCACCTTACCGGATGACTGGATCTCCAACCCGGCGATGATCCGCAGTGTGGTTGTTTTGCCGCAGCCGGAAGGGCCGAGCAGGACGATGAACTCTCCCTGATCGACTTCAAGATCCAGTTCATCCACCGCTTTACAGCCCGGGAAATTCTTGGTTATTTTTTCGAGACTGAGATAAGACATCGTTTCCTCCACAGGGCCATTAGCTGGTGCCCAGTTTTGAAGTCAGACCATCAATGATTTGTTTGCGGAAAAGAATGGCGATGATGATCGGGGGGATGATCGCCAGCACAGAGGCGGCCGAGACCATGCCCTTGCTCACGCTGATCCCCGAGGCCAGGCTGGCCAGCACTGCTGTCTGGGTCCGTGAAGCGATTGTGCGGGTCAGGATCGTAGCAAAGATGAACTCGCCGTACGCAGTCATGAATGCGAAGATACCGGCGGCGACGATCCCCGGTTTCGCGATCGGCAGCACCACTTTGATGAGGGAGCGAATGTAGCTGCAGCCATCCATCCGGGCTGCCTCTTCGTATTCCACCGGCAGGTTTTTAAAGTAGGAGCGTAAGATCCAGATTGTAAAGGGGATGGTTGTCGCCGAATACAGGCCGATCAGCCCGGTTTTGCTGTCGATCAGATCGAACTTTTGCATCAATATGTACACCGGCACTACGATGGAAATCGACGGGAGCAGCCGGGTAGCGACGAGGACGCCGAACAGCTTTCCATCTCCCCAGAAGCGGTAGCGAGAAAATACGTGCCCGGCGGGGAAGCCGATGATGATATTGATCACCGTCACCGATAGGGCGATGATCAAACTGTTAATCACCGAAGGCCAGACCAGGGTGCCGCTCATCGTGTATTGAGCCTGGATCATGATTGTGGAACCCTCCGGCACCACGCCGGTGAAGAGGAAAGAGTAATGATCCAGGGTGAAGATATCACTGGTGGGGAAGAAATGCGGAGGCCGGTCGTTGAGCGCCGATTCTTTCTGGAAGCTGGATACGCACACCCAGTAGATCGGAGAGAGCACATAGAACAGCACCGCCAGGCTGGCCAGGAGAATGACCAGTTTTTTTAGGCGAAGCCGTCCTGAAATGGTGTTCATGAACATCATGGTTTTCCTTTCCGCCAGGCTTCGCTCAGGCCTGTGATTTCTTCCGCTCTGGATTGAGTAGTACCAGGTAGATGTAGATGAAGATGATCATAATCAACGACAAGATGATCGCCATCGCCGATCCACGGCCGAAGCGGGTGTAGGTGAAGGATTCCTGGTAGATCAACCAGGGCAAGGTGCGGGTGGCGTCGCCCGGCCCGCCGCCGGTCATGACGAAGATCAGGCCGAAGTGCAGCAGTAAGGCGAAGATGGTTTGCACCACCAGGGTGAGCTGCAGCACAGGCATCAGCAGCGGCAGTGTAACCTTGAAGAAAGTGCCTACCATCCCACTGCGGTCCATGCGCGCAGCTTCGTACACCGAGCTGGGGATGGTCGATAGGCCGGCGGACAACAGAAAAGAACTGTAAGGGACCATCTTCCAGACATAGGCGAACCAGATCGCCCACAGCGCCAGCCTCTCATCAGCGATGATAGTGAGGTAAGAATCGATCAGGCCCAGGGAGTAGAGCAGCCCATTCAAGACCCCGAAATTGGCATCGTAGATCCAGTTCCAGATCACCGCGCTGGCGATTCCTGGGATGGCATACGGAAGCAGCAGCGAGACTTTGATCAGGCTGCTGCCCCGAAAATTTTCGTTGATCAGGAAGGCGACCGCCATCGAGATGACGATCACTGCGGCCACGGCAGCCACTGTGAACAGCATTGTCAGCCACAGGGATTTGTAAAACCCCGGAGCCACAGTGGATTTCGTGAAAATATCGATAAAATTCTGGAAACCGACAAACTCACCGGTAGGGACGCCATACTTAAACCCCTGGAAGGCCAGGGAAATCGAGTAAAACAGGGGGAAGGCGATGAATACGACGATGAACAGCAAGGACGGCAGCAGCATCTTGTACGCAAACACAGATGTCTGCCGAAATCTTTTCGCCTCGTAATCAGGCTGACCAGCCCGCAATCGGTCTTTTAGAACTGCCGTCTGCATAGGGTTTGTCCTTCAGTTGAAGAATATGGATTACAGGAGCGGGGTGGGGGGAACACCCCCCCACCCCTAGGGCAGATAGCGGTTTATTCCGAGCTCAGATCCAACCACTGCTGCTTCAGGTTCTCAAGTACACCGGCAGTGGTGGCGTCACGCAGTAGAGCCTTCTGCACATCGGTGCGGACGAAGCTGATCCACTCTGCGAACCACGGAGCCTGCATCCCATCCTTCGAGCGGGCCAGTCCCTTCTGCTTGGCGAGGATTGTAGGATCGGCCATGCTGGAGAAGACCTTTTCCACCTCGGCATCATTCCACAGAGGCTCGGCCGAGAAGCCCAGGCTGTTTTCCACCGCCCAGCGCTTGGCGATATGGTATGTGGTCACCCCGTCAACGGTCGTAGAACCGCCCAGGTGCTCAAGGAGAACCAGCGAGGCAGCCAGGGTGGCGTCATCTTCCACCGCGCCGCTGCCCAGCAGGTACATGCGGGTGAAGCCATTGGTCTCGTGAGTCGTGCCAGGCATCATCGAGATTTTGGCACTGCCCGCGATCTTCGACAGGCCGGGGGTGTTGAACTCGGCCATCATATAGCCAGGGACGATCACGAAAGCGGCATCGCCGTTCTTGAAGGCTTCCTGAACGTCGGGGGCAGCCATTTCCATAACTTTCTTGGGGATAATCTGGGTATCGTGGATGGAGGCGGCCAACCACTCCAGCATCTCAAAGATCGGGCCACTGTTGGTCTCGAACACCGGGTTCATGTCGTCATCGAAGAAGTCCCCGCCCCTCGAGTAGGCCAGAGCGAAGAAGGCTTCATCGAACCAGGAACCGGCCTGCAGACCGACCAGGAACGGAGTATCGGTGATGCCCTTTTCCTTCAAGATCAGCGACTGTTCCGTGACTTCTTCCCAGGTGGTGGGAGGCGCAGCGATCCCGGCGTCTTCCAGCATCTTGGCGTTGTAGACAAAGTACATCACATCCGAATAATAGGGCAGCCCATAGACCTTGCCCTTATAGGTGAGGGCGCTGACCGAGAAGGCAGAGATCTCCTTCATATAGTCCTTTGCCTCGGGGAAGTAGTCTTCCAGAGGCAGCACCCAACCTGCTTCCGCCCACTTCGCCAGCCAGTGATCGGAGCTGTAGAGCACATCGAACTTGCTGCCACCGGCGTAGTTGGTGGTGATGAAGGTGTCGTATTCACCGTACCCGGAATCCGACATCGTCACCTCGACCGTCATCGCCGGGTCGTGCTGGGTGGCAACCCATTGTTCGAACTTATCGAGGATATCGTGGGCTTTCTCGCTGTCATAATTCCAGCCGGCGAAATCCAGGGCGATCGGGCCCGAGGGCGCGGGCGCTTCGCCTTGTGTTTCGCCTGCGGGTTGTTCAGCGCTCGGCGCCGGGGCGGCCGGGGCGCAGCCTGACAGGGCGGCTGACAGTACGAGGGTGGTCAGTAAGACCAAATTGAGCAAACGCTTTTTCATGGTTCCTCCGCATTCAATATGTGCTTATGTTTCTCTTCTACACGGGGCCTAACGGCTCCCGTACCACACTGAGGCTAGAGATCCTTTCGACCCGTTTTTTCCGAGGCCTCTACTGCCGAGACACCATCCTTGAGCATCCCCCGCGTTAAGGTCTCCAGCTCGCCAATGCGCTCGGCTTCGAGCAGCACTTCTTCGGCGATCTCTTGAGGAATAACCAACACACCATCACTGTCACCGACCAAAAAGTCACCCGGATTGATCCGAACGCCGTTGAACCAGATTGGAACCTGCCAGGCATGCAGGCGTGAGCGGTAGAAACCGTCCACCGGGCTGCTAAACCTGCAGAAGATCGGGAAGCCCATCTTCTTCACAAAACCGGTATCCTTTGCTCCGCCATTGATCACGGCCCCTCGTACTCCATTGCGGATACAAACGGTTGTCGCCAGTTCGCCCCAAAATCCTGAAACCTGATCCGCCCCGGTATCCACCACGATCAGGGAGTAGGCTGGGTAGGATTCGACCATCTTGGCCGCCGGCTTATCCCGCTCATCGGGGAGGGGATCGTGGATCCACTGCACCGTGAACGCGAACCCGGCAACGACATCTCTTCCAAGTTCTTTCGTGATGCATTTAATATCGGGACCGAGCCATTGGTTGTGCATCCCGCGGGACTGGAAGATATCGTTGATCGCGGCCGTATAGATCTTCTCGTAACGCTCAACCATTTCATTGATCGGAATTTTGTAGGGGTATAACTTACCGTCCACGCTGTACTCCTTTCGATGGTCATGAGGATTGATTTGCCATAAAGGCTTGAGACCGGCCGAAAATTCGGGTGCTTAGCCCTGAGCCGCTTCCGGCATCAATGGAGAGCGCCCACCGGTTTTCGGGCGGATACAAAACAATTAGATCTCTGAGAGTTCAACCGGACGTCCTTCGAGAATACTCTTCTGCACCGCTTCGGCGGTGTGGGTGGCCCACAGGCCGTCCACGCCGGACGGATAACGGCCGGAGAGCTGCTCGAGCGTCCCGCCATGCTTCAAAAACCAGATGTTGAGGTAGAAATCTTTGATCGGGTCGACGTAGTAGCCGGACACAGCCTGATAGCCGAGCAGACTCGCCTGGCTGACGAGCGCTCCCAGGTTGGGGGTGACCGTGCCGCCGGCGGTGGTGCTGTATCGCAGACCCCGGTCCTGCCCATCGATCTCGACGATGCCTTCGCTCCCCACCAGGCGCAGGCCTTGATTCACCAGGGCTTCGAACCCCTCGGGGACGATCCAGTTCACGTCGATCGTGCAGGTGAAGCCGTCCTCGAAAGTGATCCAGGCGCTGACGGAGTCGTAGGTGTCGATCCCCTCGCTCAGCAGCTTACCCTTGCGCCCGTGGGCGCTGACGCTGACCGGGTTGAGCCCGGTGACCCAACGCAGCAGATCGAGTTTATGCACACCAATGAACCAGAAGGGCGATGAGTGGCCCGCCCAATTGCGGAGCATCTTCAGCGGGACGGTGATCTTATCCTCCATGTAGGCATAAGCGTGATAGGGGGTCCCGATCTGCCCGGATCGCACCTTGAACATAATGTCCTGGTTATAAGTATCGTAACGCTTATGGAAATCGACCATCAGAAGGAGCTGTTGGCTCTCGGCGCAGGCGACCATCTCCCGGCAGCCGGCTGTGGTCAGGTCCAGCGGTTTCTCGATCAGGACATGCTTTCCCTGCTGCATGGCATACATGGCTACCGCGCGGTGAAGGTGGTCAGGGGTGGCAATGGTAACTGCGTCCAGGTCTTCATCCTGGATCATTTGGCGGTAATCCGTATATTTTTTGATTCCAAACGCCTGGGCTTGCTTTTCCGCTGTGGGTTCGTACTCGTCGGCGATGGCCACCAGGCTGACCTTCCCCTCGGCCTCCAACTGCCTGGCCGCCAACAGATGATAATTTCCCCAGGTGCCCCCTCCGATGACACCAACGCGTACACGCTTCTCTTCCATCATATTCCTCCGGTTTGTGTTTTCGATAAACTGGGATGCCAGTATTGTGGGCTGGTGGGTCAGATGGGCGGTGGTGGGTGTGCCCACCCCAGAAAGCAAAAGGAGGACGGTTGAACGTCCTCCTAGCTAATAAACCGCTGGCTGATCTTCTTAGCCGTCATCACCACGTGATCACGCAGGAAGGAATCCATCCCTTTGCTGCGGATGCGGGTCGCCGGGCCGGATACGGATATTGCAGCAATCACCTCTCCATCCAGCCCGATCAGCGGAGCGGAAACACAGCAGATCCCTTCCTCCGCCTCTTCATTATCGGTGGCATAACCACACTGGCGGATTTTCTCCAATTCAAGGCGCAGCGCTTCTGCGGTGGTGATCGTATTCTCCGTTACTTTCGGGTACGTCCCCCGGCTGAGATAAATATTCAGGCTGCGGGGAGAGAGGTTGGCGAGCAGCGTTTTGCCCAACGAAGTGCAGTGAGCGTATTGGCGACGGCCGATCTGGGGTGTAATCCTCAGGGTATGGTCGAGCGAGTCTACATGATCGATGTACACCAGCTCGTAGTCGTCCAAAATGCCCATGAACGCGGTTTCGCCTACGGCCTTGGAGAGTTCTCCCAGATAAGGGTGCGCGATGCTGACAAAGTCAAACTGGTCCACAACGGCCTTGCCATAGAGCAGCATCGTAGGGGCCAGCCCATACTGGCGGGTGCGGGGATTCTGGCGGACTGCTTTCACGCAAACCAGGGTTTTCAGGATGCGATGGACGGTGGTGACGTTCAAGCTCAGATGTCCGGCGATCTCATGGACACCCAGCTCCTGGCGTTCATCCCGAAGAAGCTCGAGAATCTGGAAAGCACGCTCGATCGATTGGACTGAGTTCTGCTCTTTGGCCATAAGCTATTTCGCATTGTGAAATATTGTTTCGGATAGTGATATTATATAATAATTTGAAGGACAATTCTAGCGACAAATGTCATGCCTGCAATATGACATTTGTCATATGGGCTTTTTTCCGTTCTTTGGGTGACCGTAGAAATGGGAGTCTCACCGCTGGTACGCCCGGGGACGCGCAGTTCTCGCCCACCTGCCTCGCTTTCTACCCCTGGAAACACGCCGCCTCCCTGATTCTCAAGAAAACTGTGAGAACCAGGGAGGCGGTCGTTAGGCGCTCCCTCAGCAGGCACGGGTCTGGTGCGCCTGCGGGGTCAGACTCCCCAATGCCCTTTAATAAAGCGGATCTTTTCCAGGTCGTGGTCGCTGCCCCCGCCTTCGTGGTGGTTGAAGCGGTAAACCCGGATCTGCTTGGGGCCGCAGTAATGGTTGTAGGCCGCGAACACGGTGGATGGCGGGCACACTTCGTCCATCAGCCCCACCGAGAACAGCGCCGGGGCGTTGGCCCGCTTCACGAAATTCAGCCCGTCGAAGTACGACAGCGTGTGGAAGACCTCCTCCACCCGGTTGCGGTGCACCTGGCAGTAGACCGCGATCTCCCGGTAAGGCATCGCGTCGGTGATCTCAGTCGCCCGGCGGAAGTGGCACAGGAAGGGCACATCCGCCATCACCGCCCACACGTCCGGCGCCAGCCCGCTCACCGCCAGAGATAGCCCTCCTCCCTGGCTACCCCCCGTCACCGCCACTCTCCCGGCATCGATTCTCGGGTGCAGCCGGGCCGTCTCCACCGCCCGCACCGCGTCGACGTACAGGCGGCGGTAATAGTAGCGCTCGGGCGATTCGATACCATGAGTCAGAAAGCCCGGGAAGTGCGGCCCGGCGCCATGCGGGTTGAGATCCACCGTATCTCCCCGCCGCGAGGCGCTGCCCTGGCCGCGAGTGTCCATCACCAGGTGGGCGAACCCGGCCGCCGACCAGGTCAGCCAATCGAAGGGATTGCTCCGCCCGCCGCCGTAACCGATATACTGCACGATGCAGGGGAGCGGACCTGGACGCCCGTCCGGCAGCAGCAGCCAGGCTTTCACCGGCTGGCCCAGGTATCCCTGGAAGGTTACATCGTAAACCTGGACCGTCACCAGCCCGAAATCGACCGGCTCGAAACTCGGCTCGAGTGGAACGCGGCGGGATTCGGCCAGGGTCTCCTGCCAGAAGCGGTCGAAATCTTCCGGCTCCTGGCGCTCGGGCAAATAGGCCTCTAATTGGGGAAGGGGGAAATCGAATAAAGCCATGTATTTTGATACTCCTGAGAACGGCGTAATTGGCGAATATTGTAATCGGAAATCGTTAAAAATAGGACGAGCCCGTCTGTGCCGGGCCCGCCCTGGTATCACTCGCAGCTTGCGACCGGTCCTTTTACATGGACCTGGCCGTCACCTGTTTCCGGGCTGCTGTCTTTTGGAACTTGCGCTCAAAAGGGATCGAACGGGCCGGCAAGGTCGAAACCAGCGCCTCGGCGATGGCCTGTTTCATCCACGCCCAGGCCTGGTCCCAGGCGTAAGTGGGCAGCCCGGCATCGATCTTCTCCAGCCAGCGATCTCCCAGGCGACGCTGGGCCAGCGCGTTTTCGAGCCCCTGGCAGAACTGCTCCGGAGTCTCCCCGAACCAGACCATATCCCGCCCGGTGTACACATTTTGCAGCACCGGGATGGGGGACGAAACCACCGGCAGGCCGGCAGCCAGGTACTGGGGGACTTGAATGGCGGCCGCCCGCTTAAGGCCGGAATCCCGGCGCAGGGGAAGGATGGCGGCATCCCAGCCAGACAGATACGCCGGGTGGTCGGAAAAGGCCCGGTCGCCCACGTAGTGCACGTTCCTACGGGCCAGCGCCCGGCTGATGTCGATGTTAACCGGCCCGACCAGGACGAATTGCCACTCCGGGCGCAGGCTGGCAACCGCTTCCAGCAGCTCGAAATCAAAAGTGTGGTTGAGCACGCCGAGGAAGCCGATTCGCGGGGAGGGGATTTTTGCCTGATCGGCCGGATCGGCAGCCTGCTCACGCGCCCGGTAATAATGATCGATCTCCATGCTGCCGGGAACAAACACCGGTCCCGATCCCTGCGCGGGCAGCACCCGGCACTCCCTGGCCCCATCGTTCAAAACCAGTTCGGCGCTGCGGAGTAACTGTCGCTCCAGGTCCACCAACTCCCTGTCGTCCTGATCCACCGGTCCGATGGAGTCGTAGATCACCAGTTGCGGGCACAACTGCCGGGTGTATTCGAGAAACCGGGGGGTAAAGTGCCAGAGGATGAAATTCTGGATTTGGAAGGTGTTAACCAGTTGATTGATCAGAGAAACCAGGAAATACCGTTTTTCCAGATCGCTGATATGTTCCGGCAGCCGGGGCGTAAAGACCCGTACCGAACTGTCCCCGCTTTCCTCCCCCTCTAGCCTGGCGGTCGGGCTGCCGGATACCGGTTCCTGGATGTAGAACACCCGCCGCTCACGAGCAAAGCGACGAAGCAGTTGGTGTGGGCGCTGCCATTCTACATCCCAACCTACCGGCGAAAAACAAACGATGTCGTAATCTCCACCCAAGATACAACTCCTATTCGATCGATTTTGGGCGCTCCCGTCACCCGCCTCGGGCGGGGGTTGGCCGGAGCAGAACTGTTCTTTGTTTGTACGAACTGTCCGCTGCGTGCTTGAACGAACTTAGTGAGCGAACATCCAGTATACTCACCCCGTACGCATCCCACAATAAGGAGATCTACTACCCAATTGAAAGGTAAGGCCTGTCAGGGGAAACCCCTACAGGCCTGATCCTGAGGTCAAAGGCTTCCTCACCGCTTCAGCGGGAATAGAACTCCACAATCCGCTGCTCCTGGATATCCGGATCGATCTCTTCTCGCGCGGGTTCGCGCAGGACGCGCCCCCCCAATGTCTCCCGGGCCAGCCACCCGGGGATGGGCGGCGGATTCTCCATAAGCTCCTGCACGTCTGGGATCTGGCGCAGGTCGTCACTGAGGGTAATTTCCTGCCCGGGTTTGACCAGGTAAGAAGGAATGTCCACGCGCTCGCCATCCACCCGCACATGCCCGTGGTTGACAAACTGGCGCGCCTGCGGGCGCGAGCGGGCAAAGCCCAACCGGTAGACAACGTTGTCCAGGCGGCGCTCCAGCAGCTTGAGCAGGGCCGTCCCGGTGATCTCCTTGGACCGCAGAGCCTGCGCGTAGAAGCGGCGGAACTGGCTTTCGCGCAGCCCGTACATCCGCTTCACCTTTTGTTTTTCACGCAGTTGGAGGGCGTACTCGCTCTCCCGCCGGCGGGGCCGCGCGCCGTGCACCCCCGGCGGCCTGCCCAGGCGCCGCCGCAGACTCTCCCCGCCGGTGCCGAAGATGTCCACCCCTTCCCGGCGCGACTGTTTGTGTTTTGGTTTCCGATCACGTCCCATACCTGATAACCTCTCTTGATCCCCCACTGCTATTCCAGCTACCCCTTCCCAACCATGTATTTCTACCCCCAAGTATAGTGACTTGCGGACATAAAATCAATGGTGGAAACTCCTGCCCGCCGGAAAATCATTATTTCCAAACAATCATCCTTTTCTCCTGACAAGTTGTGCGTGCAAACCTTCCGCCTGATCAGTGGCTATCTACATAATGGGGTTAGGACATGGGCGGGCTGGATCGCCCGCCCATATCCCAACCCCCTCTCCTCATAAAACCTGGCCTACGACTTTAGGAAAGCCGAGCTGCCTGATCGATTTTGATCTAGAATCATTGAATTAGGTATAATCATCGTGGTAGCAAAGCTGCGAATTTCTGTTCCCAGGGGGCAAAAGGAGTAATCATCAGTGCCCGAAGTTTACCAGCAGTCATCCGAAGAAGCAGTTCGCGAGTTGGGGAGCGACCTCCAGAACGGCCTATCCGATGAAGAGGCCGCCAGCCGGCTCGAACGCTATGGGCCGAACGAATTGGTCGAACGCGAGCAAATCCGGCCGTGGCAGATCCTGTTGGCCCAATTCACCGAGACGATGGTCGTGGTGCTGATCATCGCTGCGGTGATCTCCCTCTTCCTGGGCGAGTACATCGACGCCATCGCCATCGCCGCCATCGTCGTGCTCAATGCGTTGTTGGGCTTCCGCCAGGAGTACCAGGCGGAACAGGCGATGGCGGCCTTAAAAAAGCTGGCCGTGCCCACCGTGCGCGTCCGGCGCAGCGGGCATATCCGCGAGGTGTCGGCCAGGGAGATCGTCCCGGGCGATATCGTCATCCTCGAGGCGGGCAACACAGTCCCCGCCGACATGCGCCTGGTCGAGGCGGCCAATATGCGCACACAGGAAGCTGCCCTGACCGGGGAAAGTGAGCCGGTGTCGAAGACCAGCGAGCCCATCCGGGGGGAAGTGCCCCTGGCCGAACGCACCAACATGGCCTTCATGGGCACCACGGTCACCTTCGGGCGAGGGGTGGGGGTTGTTTCGGGCACAGGGATGAACACCCAATTGGGGGCAATCGCCGAGCTGATCCAGACCGCCGGTTTCGAACCTACCCCCCTGCAGCGGCGGCTTGCCCAGCTCGGCAAGTCGCTGGCGGTGGTCGCCTTCATCCTCGTGCTGATTGTTGCCGGGATCGGGGTGGTCCAGGGGCAAGAGCTGTTGCAGACCTTCGAGGCGGCAATCGCCCTGGCGGTGGCTGCCGTGCCCGAGGGGCTGCCGGCGGTGGTAACCATTGCCCTGGCGTTGGGAGCGCGGCGCATGTTGAACCGCCGGGCGCTCATCCGTAAACTCCCGGCGGTGGAAACGCTGGGCAGCGTGACCGTGATCTGCAGTGACAAGACCGGCACCCTGACCGAGAACCGAATGACGGTAACGGTGATCGACGTCGCCGATCACCGCGTTGACCTGACCGAGACCAGGCCGCGGCTGGGATTTCGCGCCTCCACCGCCCCCTGCGAGGACAAAACCCCTACCGATGAGGAGCAGCAGGCGATGGCAAGCTTCCCCGCGCTGACCTTGCTGCTCACCGGGGGAGCCCTGGCGAACGATTCGACTCTCGAGTGCGAAGAGGGCCGGCCGGATGTCTTCCACGTGGTCGGCGACCCGACGGAGGGGGCCCTGGTCGTCGCCGCTGCACGCATCGGCCTGCTCAAGGAGATCCTGGAAGAGCTATTCCCGCGCGAGGCGGAGGTGCCGTTCGAGAGTGAGCGCAAACGGATGAGCACCATTCACCACCTCCCGCGCATCGATCAGATCCCACCCGCCCTACGGCGAGCCTGGGACTGGGAAAAATGGTCGGACCGGGAACATGTGATCTTTACCAAGGGCGCCATGGACAGCCTGCTGCAGGTCTCCGACCGGGTGTGGGTCGAGGATCACATGGAGCCGCTCAATGAACACTGGGTCGGCCGCATCGAGGAGAGCAACCGCAAGCTGGCGGCCTCCGGAATGCGCGTGCTCGGGGTCGCCGTGCGGGCCATCGACGCCATCCCGGCCGATGTCTCTGTGGAGACCATCGAACATAACCTGATCTTCGTAGGGCTGGTGGGCATGATCGATCCGGCCCGGGCGGAAGTAAAGGACGCGGTGGCCACATGCAAGACAGCCGGCATCCGGCCGATCATGATCACCGGCGACCATCCGCTCACCGCCCGGTTCATCGCCGAAGAGTTGGGGATCGCTAGTGACTCGATGGGCGGATCGGAGCCTTCCACCCGGGACGGGAGCACCCGCGTGGTGACCGGGCAGGAGCTGGAAGGGATGCCGCCCGAAGAACTCGAACGCTTGGTGGCGAACACCAACGTCTTCGCTCGGGTTTCGCCGGAGCACAAGCTGCTCATCGTGCAGGCGCTGCAGAAGCAAGGCCATATCGTGGCCATGACCGGCGACGGCGTGAACGATGCGCCGGCACTTAAGAAGGCGGATATCGGCGTGGCGATGGGGATCACCGGGACGGATGTATCCAAGGAAGCCGCCGATATGGTGCTCCTGGACGATAACTTCGCCACCATCGTCGCCGCGGTGGAAGAAGGGCGCACGATCTACGATAACATCCGCAAGTTTATCCGCTACATGCTCAGCGCCAACGCGGCCGAGGTGTGGCTGATGCTGGTAGCGCCCTTCCTCGGGATGCCTCTGCCCCTCACCCCGCTGCAAATCCTGTGGATCAATCTGGTGACCGACGGTCTGCCTGGGCTGGCCCTCGGGGTGGAGAAGTCCGAGCCAGACACCATGCAGCGTCCCCCGCACCCCACCGGCGAGGGCATCTTCGCCCGCGGTTTGGGCTGGAGTATCATCTGGGTGGGGATCCTGATGGGCTCGATATCGATTGGCCTGGGCTGGTGGTACTGGAGTCAGGGCGCCCCGATCGACCTGGTGCGCACGATTGTGTTCACCACGATCGTGTTCAGCGAGATGGGGTATGTGCTCTCCATCCGCTCTTCGACCTATTCGATCTTCCAGATCGGGCTCTTCACCAATCGCTTCCTGCTCGGCGCGGTGGCCCTGACGGTGGTGCTCCAGCTCCTGGTGGTGTACGTGCCCTTCTTGCAGGTCATCTTCGAAACCCAGGCCCTGTCCGGACTAGACTTGCTGCTCTGCGCCGTCGCCGGTTCAGCCCTGTTCTTCTTCGTGGAGTTGGAAAAATGGATCCGCAGGCTGAGCAGGCCGGCGGCGAGTTTGAAACGCACGCCCACCAGCGCCTGAACCCCGGCGCAGCGATGTAATAGATGCCAGGAATGAACGGCCTCACCCCTATCGATCACAGGGTGAGGCCGGCAATTTTTACCATGCTGCCGGGCAAACGCTTCCAACCGGGGCGGCCCCTCATCGGCGATCTCCCCGCCGGGCCCACAGCCGGGGTTTTCCGCCGGAACAGGCTGAAGGAGAAGCACAGCCGTGGCACCCCCCCTCGCTGCAGCCATCCACTTCTTTCAGATACCCCAGCCGCCTCAAGTGGTCCAGGGCCTGCTCCACCAGCTCTGGGCTGGCATCCAGCTTCCTCGCCAGGCTGGCGGGCCGCACCGCCCCCTCCCTTTCGATGAGCTCCAACATCCGCTTCAGCATCTCACACCCCCCAGCCAATGAAATGCGCCACCTGATCGATGAGCACCCCGGATGCCATCGAAATGATAAACAGCCATTTGCTGTGCATCTCACACCCCCCAGCCAATGAGGCGCGCCACCTGATAGATGAGCACCCCGGATGCCATCGAAATCCCAAACAGCAACAGGACACTGACCAACGTCCAGCGCCACGAACCGGTCTCCTGGCGCATGGTGGCCACCGTGGCCACGCAGGGGATGAAAAGCACCTGTACCGCCAGGAAAGCCAGGGCCGAGGCCGGCAGCAGCCGGGCGCCAAGCACCCCGGCCAGGCCAAGGCTGCTCTGCCCGGCATCGTATAACACCGCCAGGGTGGAGATGGTGTTTTCCTTGCGCACGAAGCTGGTCAGCAGGGCGACCATCATCTCCCACTCCAGGCCCATCAACTCGCCCAGCGGAGTCAGCCAACGCCCTACCTCGGCCAGATAGCTGGACTCGATCTCGCCGCCTGGATAAGTGGACAGCCCCCACAGCACCACCGAGACGACCAGGATGATAGTGGCCGCGCCTTTGAGAAAATCGATCACCCGCTGCCAGATGCCCTGCCCGATGGTGTGCAGGTTTGGCCGGTGGTAAAGCGGCAGCTCCATAATGAACGAATTTTGCTCCCCGCGGAACAGCAGCTTGTGGAACGCTATCCCCAGCGCGGTGAAGACGACCAGCGCCAGCCCGATCAGGCCCAAGCTGACCCAAATCGCTCGAGGCCCGAAAAAGATCGGAGCAAGGATTGCCAACACCGACAGCCGCGCAGTGCAAGGGATGAGCGGGGCGACCAGGATGGTGATCAGCTTCGCCCTGGGCGATTCGATGATCCGTGTGCCCATGATGGCGGGCACATTGCAGCCGAAGCCGAGGAAGACCGGCAGGAAGCTCTTGCCGTGCAGCCCCATCAGGTGCATGAAACGGTCCATCACGAACGCCGCCCTGGCCATATAGCCCACATCTTCCAGCAGCCCGAGACCGGTGAAGAAGATCACCAGGATCGGCAGCAGGGTGAGCACAGTGCCAACCCCAGACACGATCCCATCCGCCAGCAAGCCGCTGGCCCAATCCGGCGCCCCCACCAGGCTCGCCCGGAGCCAGGCCGCCCCTGCCTGGACGACGTGCGTCTCCAGCCAGCCCTGGAGTGGGGTGCCCACCGCATAAGTTAACCAGAAAAGGATCCCCAGCAAGCCGATCAGGATCAGCATCCCGGCGACCGGGTGAGTGGCGAACCGGTCCAGCCGGTCGGTGATGGTGACCTGCCCGGCTTTCGGCCGGACGATGGCCGCCCTGACCATGCGCCCAATCCATTCATAGCGACCGCTGGCCACTGCCAGGAAAGCATCATCGTGCTGCAACAGGATCTCGTGGATCTGCTCCCAATCCGGCCCCAGGCGTTCCCGCACCAGGCAGGTGATCTCCTCATCCCCTTCGAGCAGCTTCAACGCCACCCAGCCGGGCGGATAGGCAACCGGGCCGGGCAGCCGCCCGGCGATCAGCGCTTCGATCTCGTCCAGCACTGCCCGGTGATCCTCGTGAATATCCGGGCGCGCCGGGTTCCAAGCTTGCGGGTTATGAGCGACCCGCAGCGCCGTCTCCACCAAAGTCCGCACCCCCTTGCCCTGGCTGGCGACCAGCGGCACCACCGGCAGCCCCAAGGCCGCTTCAAGCACGTGCGGCTCAACCCGTATTCCCTGCTGTTCGGCCACATCCAGCATATTCAGGCCGATGACCAGGGGCACCGGCAGCGAAAGCAGCTCGGCCACCAGATAAAGGTTCCGCTCCAGCGAAACCACATCGACGATGACTACGACCACATCCGGAGGGCAGCTCAGCAGATAATCGCGCGCGATCAATTCATCGGCTGAGTTGGAAGAGAGGCTGTACGTTCCGGGCAGGTCCACAATCGCCACCGGTTCCTGGCTGCCGTGGTGGTCGCTCAGATGGCACAACCCCGTCTTTACCTCGCAGGTTTTCCCCGGCCAATTGCTCACATATTGGGCCTGCCCTGTCAGTTCGTTGTATACCGTTGATTTTCCGACGTTCGGCTGCCCGGCGAGGGCGATGGTGATGGTGGGCTCGCGGCGATTCATGCTCCCACCCGGACGAATATCTTTTCCGCTTCCCCCTGGCCCAACGCGATCCGCGTCCCGCGTACACCCACTAACAGCGGACCGTGATGGTGATTCTGGATAACGGTAATTTCAACCCCTGGGGTCAAACCCATAGCGGCGACGCGGGTTGTGAAGTGCAGCCCCCCCTGCAGCCGGTCAACCACACCCACGGTGCCCGCCCGAAGTTCGCAAAGCGGCGGCATATCAGCTCCTAGAAACAATCAGGATGATGCAGCGCGGCAGTCCCCGCACAGGCCGCGCAGATGCAGGTCCACCGAACTGACTTCGAATTGTTCACGCTCGCACAGCGATTGGATCATCGCCTCGATTCCCGGAACGCTGAACTCCACCACCCTCCCGCAGCACAGGCAGGTGAAGTGGTAGTGTGGATCGTTCTGGATGGTTTCAAAATGGCCGTGGTTTTCACCCAGGCTGTGCTCTTCCACCAGGCCGAGGTCTTTCAACAATGCCAGCGAGCGATATACGGTCGCCAGGCTGATATTGGGATCGCGCTCTTTGGCCCGCGCGTAGACGCATTCGGCATCCAGATGTTCCTGGCTCTTTTCGAGGATTTCCAAGACCAGGCGGCGTTGAGGCGTTACGCGATGGCCGCGCCCGCGCAGCTTTTTTACGAGCGCATCGGTTTGAACCATAAGTCCACTCGTTCGAATCCAGGCTGTCCCCTGGTCTACAGGAGGCAGCGAGAGATGTAATTGATTGTGGAATTTATTGAGAATATATCTCATTATCAATTATAGGCAGAATGGAGCCTAAAGCAAGGTGACAAATGTCAGGGATGTGCAGGCCATTTTGCGGTCTGAGAGGGCGATGAACAGCCGCCCGGAAGATCGCCGGCCTGTTGGGCGAGACCAACGCCAAGACGAAAGTGAGACTGCTCAACTGCTCACCCCTGTGAAGGATGAGCTCGCGTGATCTGATCTGTCTTACTTTCTGTCCTACCCTTTGTCCACTATTTTGTAAGCTCAAGGGACACCTAGTCCCCACCGGTGGATGCTTTAATCGGCACAGCTAAGCAGAACAATGATCATCGGCTTAGTCCAAGTAATATCGCAAAAGGAGTTGAACGTATGTATTCCTGGAACCTCCGCTCACTACGGAACAAAATCCATGCCCCCAGGGCCAAAGCGCTAATCGGCGCGCTGCTGGGCCTGATGGTCCTCATCGGCGGCGCCTTCTCAGCATACGCACAGGGCCCGGGAGGGGGGAACACGATCTACATGCCCCTGCTGTCCAAAGGCCAACAGACCACCCAGGCTCCTCCGACGCAGGCGCCGCCTACCCAACCGCCGCCCACTCAGCCGCCTCCCACCCAGCCGCCGCCTGGCGACAGTGGTTCGTTCTGGGTTTTCCCTGAAAGCAAGACACAAAGCGGGGCCATCCAGGTAGATGCGGATGGCGGGATGCACCTCGGCTTCGCGGTCTCGGCCCCTGCCGCTGATAACCCGCCGGCGATCTACATGTACTGCCCGGGCAAGGGCGTGGAATGTGCCGACCCGACGAACTGGAACGGCGTGTCGATGGCTATGCAGGTCGATGAAGTGCAGCTTCAATTGAGCAGCGATGGACAGCCGCATATGCTGATCCGGGCCGTCTCCCAGGTGATGAACGGCGGCAAGGATTACCTGTACGCCACCTGCCCGGTTGATTGCACCGACCCGGCGAACTGGGCGGTCTCCCTGGTGTGGACGAGTTGGGGGACCGACATCTTCGACGTCAGCGACCGCTCCTCCCCCAACCGCAGCTTTGCCCTGGACCCGCAAGGTCGACCGCGCTTCATCTTCTTCGATCGCAATTACCTGGCCGAGCCCGACCACACTGGTGTGTACTATGCCCAATGTGATGCTGACTGCGCCACCGACCCCGGGGCCTGGAGCATCACCCTGATGACCCCGGCAGACGAACTCGGATACGATTACGAATACCTGGCGCACCCGTCGCTCACCTTCACCAGCAGCGGCGCGCCGCGGGTTGTGGGCCAACTGGACCCACTAAATTCGCTGAACCTCGAAATGGGGGTTTACTACCTCGAATGTGATACCGGATGCGAGTCCTCCGACAATTGGAGCCGTGTGTGGCTGTACGACCGGGGCTCGACCCCGGAAGTGGCCTGGGATATCGAGCTAGACTCCAAGGACCGGCCGCGCATCATCCAATATTACGGCGACACAATCGACACCTCAGGCGACCAGTTGGTCTATCACTGGTGCAACACTAACTGCGCCGACCCGAGCCAATGGCAGTACGTCCTGCCCGGCTTTGGTGAGCGGATAGGGATGGATGCCGACCTCGAGCTCGACGCGCAGGGCCGCCCGCGGCTGGCTTACATGATTAATGGCGGTGGGTTGGGCTTCGGTTACTGCAACGGGAACTGCGACAAGCCCCAATCCTGGGTTCACAAGACGGTCGAGACCCACGCCGACATCATGGCCGAATTCCCCGTAGCCACGCCTCCTGGCTGCAATGGCGTCTGGGATACCTATACACCGGTGCTGTCCCTGGATGCCGACGGCAACCCGCACATTGTCTACGACCTGGGCTACCACGCCGGCTGCCTGTACGACAGCGACTACGACCCGAACACGCCCCCCGAATGGGGCTTCTGGGAGATCTTTCACACCGTACACGGTGTGTTCTTCCCC
>CAYMLG010000009.1:0-3599 GCA_964391195.1 uncultured Anaerolineaceae bacterium
GCAGCCCGTCTTCCTCCAGGGCCAGCCGCTTGTGCACCACCAGCTCTTCCAGGCCCGGTAGACCGGCCCCCAGGACGTCTGCGGCGGCCGCCAGTGCGATCTCCACGGAGGCTTCTTCAGGCAGCAGGCAGCGGCCGTGGACCAAGCGGTCCGCCAGATAAGACGGTACGCGCGCGCCCACCTGGCTGTTGTACAGGATTTCCTTGCTGGCCGAAACCTGGCGGGCGCCGAGCAGGGGATGAGCGCTGCTGAGGCCCAGGCCGGCCAGGGCAGCGCCTGCGGCAGAAGAAGACCGGTCGAACCAGTAGGACTGGCGCTGGAAGGGGTAGGTGGGCAGGTCGGAGATGCGCCGCCGGTGGTAGGGCCGGTCGAACCCCTCCCAATCCACTTTCCCGCCGCGCACGTACAACTGCCCCAGGCTCTCCAGGATCTGCTCCCAATCGCCCAGCTTTGACGAAAGAGAGGGCAGCCAGAGCAGGTCCCCCGAGGGCAGGATCTGCCGCGCCATGCCGATCAGGGTGGGCTTGGGCCCGATCTCGATAAATACGTTGCAGCCCATCTCCTGCAGAGCCAGGATCGAATCGGCGAAGCGCACCGGCCGGCGGATGTGGTCGCGCCAGTATTCCGGGGTGACGAGCTCGCTCCCCTGCGCGACCCGCCCGGTGACGTTGGAGATCAGGCGGATCTTCGGGGAGGCGTAAGCGACCCCGGCGGCGACCTCGTAGAACGGTTCGAGCGCCGGGTCCATCAAGGATGAGTGGAAGGCGTGAGACACATTCAACGGGCGGGTCTTGATCCCCCGCTCCTCCAGGAGGGCGGTCACCGCTCCCAGGCTCTCGGCCGGACCGGAGATCACCACGTTCTGGGGGCCGTTCACCGCGGCCACGTCCACTACGCCGGCATAGGCGGCCAGGGCGGACCGCACCTCGGCCTCCCCGGCGAAGACCGCGGCCATGGCTCCCCCCTCGGGTTGAGCGCCCATCAGCCGGCCGCGAGCGGCGATCAGCCGCAGGCCGTCTTCCAGGCTGAAGACCCCCGCCAGGCAGGCGGCGACCAACTCGCCCACGCTGTGCCCCAACACAGCCGAGGGGGTGATGCCCCAGGACTGCCATAAGCGGGCCAGGGCGTACTCCAGGGCGAACAGCGCCGGCTGGGTGTAGGTGGTCTGGTCGATGGGGGAGGGCTGTCCCGGGGCGGGGAAGAGCACCGAGAGCAAGGGCTGCTCCAGGTGCGGGCGCAGCAGGCGGTCGCACTCGTCGAGCGCCTGTTTGAAGACCGGCTGGCTTTCGTATAGCTGTGCCCCCATGCCGGCGTACTGCGACCCCTGCCCGGAGAACAGGAAGGCGATCTTCAGCTTGCCGGCGGCCGGAGCCTGGCCCCGGAACACCCCGGGTACCTCCTGCCCGGCGCTCAGCGCGGCCAGCCTCTCCTCGAGCTCGGCGGGGGATGAGGCGCTGACGGCCGCCCGGTGCTTGAAATGCGTGCGCCCGGTGTTGGCCGTGTAGATGGCGTCGCCCAGCGCAGGACCGGCGGAGAAAAACTCCCGGTAGCGCCCGGCGAGGGCGGCCAGAGCCTCGGGGGTCTGGGCTGAGAGGGTCAGCAGGTGGGCGGGGCGCTCCATCTCCGCTTTGGCCGGTTCCGCCTCCGGCTGCGGGGCGGATTCGAGGATAATATGCGCGTTGGTGCCGCTGAAGCCGAAGGAGCTGGTGCCCGCCACCCGCCGGCCATCATTGGTCTCCCAGGGGATGAGCCGGGTGGGGACTTCGAAGGCGTTCTGCTCCCAATCGAAATGCGGGGTGGGGGTCTGGAAGTGCAGGTGGGGCGGAAGCATGCCGTGGCGGATGGCCAGCACGGCTTTGATCAGCCCGGCGACCCCGGCCGCAGCTTCGGTATGCCCGAAGTTGGTCTTGACCGACCCGAGGTAAACCGGCCGCCCTTTGTCCCGCCCCTTCCCCAGGGTTTCGGCCAGGGCGCGCAGCTCGATCGGATCTCCCAGTGGGGTCCCTGTGCCGTGGGCTTCGATGTAATCGATCTGGTCAGCGTCCAGGTCTCCGGCGTCCGCCAGGGCGGCTTCGATCACCGCCCGCTGCGCCTGCCCGTTGGGGACGGTCAGCCCGCTGCTGCGCCCGTCGTGGTTGATGGCCGTGCCGCGGATGACGGCCCAGATCGGATCGCCGTGAGCCAGGGCATCCGACAGGCGTTTGAGCACGATCACCCCACAGCCCTCGCCGCGCACATACCCATCGGCCTCGGCGTCGAAGGTTTTACACCGGCCATCGGGGGCCAGGGCGCGAGATTTGGACAGGTAGACCGACCCCAGCGGGGAGAGGATCAGGTTGACGCCGCCGGCCAGGGCCATATCGCACTTGCCCGCCCGCAGGTGCTGGCAGGCCAGATGGATGGCGACCAGGGAAGAGGAGCAGGCCGTATCCACCGACAGGGCCGGGCCCTGCAGGCCGAGCAGGTACGAGATCCGCCCGGCGGCCGTGCTGAGCATGTTCCCGGTGCCCATGTAGGTGTCCACCTGCCCGATGCCGGTGTGGAAGAACTGCATCCAGGAATAGTCCATGCCGCTGATGCCGATGTACACCCCGGTCTTGCTGCCAACCAGGTTCTCCGGCGCCTGCCCGGCCCGTTCCAGGGCCTCCCAGCTCACTTCGAGAAGCAGGCGGTGCTGCGGATCCATGCTGGCCGTCTCGCGCGGCGAGAGACCCCAGAACTGCGGGTCGAAGCGGTCCACGTCCTGGAGATAGCCGCCCAGGGTAGTGTACATCTTCCCCGGAGCTTCCGGATCGGGATCGTAATAAGCTTCTTTCGGCCAGCGCCCGGCGGGCAGCTCGGAGATGGCGCCCTCCCCGCGGCTCAGCAGCTCCCAAAAGCCCTCAGGCGTATCCGCGCCACCCGGAAAGCGGCAGCCGATGCCGGTAATCGCCACCGGTTCTGTCTTCGCTCGTTCCAGGGTATCGAGCTTGGAGCGCATCTCACGCAGGGCGATGAGGGCGCGTTTTAAGGGCGATAACTCTTCAGTTTTCTCGTTGCTTGCGTCCATTGTCTGCTCAGTCAAAGTACCCCTCTTCTCGTGTATACCAACCACCGCCCAACCCGCCTCGTTGGCGCAACCTCTCGGGGCCGTAGGAGCACGGCGGGGGGGCTTCCCGGCGCCGTGCTCCTACACACGGCAGGGTGGTTGAATATCCCCCATGGGTTCGCCCGGTAACGATACCGGCCGGTACTGATACCGGTGGGCGCTGGATGAGGCTGTTGTTTCGCCTCACCGGGCCGGGTTCAGGCTGTGGACCGGCCCTCAGCGGCTGACCGCCGGCAAGTAGAGCGACTCGTCCAGGTCCTTCCCCGGAACAGGAGTCGGGCCGGGACCTGGATCCTTTGAGGGGGTAATCCCCGCAATTTCCAGGATATCCGGGTCGGTGAAAGGGGCGATGTCCATATTGTAGTAGTCGTTGAAGGCGGCGATGAACAGGTCGCTGGCCAGCAGCCCATTGCCCACCGTGCCCAGGTGTCGATAACGTTCCCCTAACTGCATGTGATGGGGGTCGTCACTGGGTACCATCAGATTGATCTTCTCGCCGCCCACGTCCAGA
>CAYMLG010000009.1:3699-81686 GCA_964391195.1 uncultured Anaerolineaceae bacterium
TGCTCGGCCACCCCGGTGTGCTGGCCATGTTGGATCATTGTCCGGGCGGTGTCCCCACTGCGGGCCCAGTTGAATTCGTACCCCGATCGGCGCGGCTCACCCCAGGTGCCCCAGCGCCCGAAGTTGAGCCCCCGGTACTTTGCCAACTGCTCCATCCAGTTGAGGGTCCGCTCGCGATATTCGCCCCCACGGTTGTCATCGGCGCGGTACTCGTCGGAGTTGCTGTCGCCAAGGATGGCGATGCCGATATTGGCGGCCTGGGGGGAGGCTGCCGCCTCGGGAACGGCAGCCCGGCGGCCCAAATCGGGCGCAGCCATAGCGGACGGCTGCGCGTTCATCTCTGCTCCGGAGGCAGCCCTGGAGGCCGGCTGCGCGTTCGTCCCTGCCAGGGACTGGCCGTTTACCGGACAGGAAGACAGGTCGTTGAGCAGGTTGTCGTTGTAGAACAACTGGACTGTTTGGCCGGTGTTCGGATTGATGCGGTAGAGAGACGAGGTGGCGTTGACCTCTTCCACGGTAGAACCGTACAGCATGCCGTCGCAGTATGCCAGGCCAGACCACAGCACCACCCCGTTGCCCTGAGGGAGCATATTGGTGTATAGGGTGGTAGCCATTCGCGTATTCAGGTTCACGGTGTACAGGCCGGTGTAGCTGGCCACGTACAGCGTCCCATCCGGGCCGAAGGCCATATCACCGGTGCCGCTGTAGGGGCCCGTGGGCAGCCCGCGGACAGCTCCGAGACGGGTGAGGTTCCCATTCTGCTTGTTCACGATGAACAGATCTTCGAAGGCGTCCATCATGTACAGCGTGCCATTGGGATGGAAGGCCATGCGCTTGGCGTAGACGCGCGGCGCAGGATTGTAGGTGCGGACGACCGTGTTGGTGCCGGTCGCCGGATTCCAGTAGGCGAACTGGTCCGCGGTAAGCTGCCACTCCAGGTAGTAGACGAAACCGGTCTCGGGGTCTTGCTCGATGGCCTGGGTGCCGAACAGCGAGTTGCCCACCCTCTGCGAGGTATTCCGGGTCAGATTGATCTCGTAGATGTCGGTGAAACCATAGGAGTTCATCCCGTAGACGATGATGTCGTTGGACTGTGCCGGAGTGACCTGGATGCTGACGATGACCGCGCTGCTCAGGGCAGAGCCGTCAGATGCCCGGTAGGTGAAGGTGTCCGTCCCGGTAAAGCCGGCATTCGGGGTATAGGTGAAGGAGCCGTTCGGGTTCAGGCTGAGCACACCCTGCTGCGTGGTAGAAACCAGCACTGCGGTCAGCGGGTTGCCATCGATATCGCTGTCGTTGCCCAAGACGCCCGGCGCATTCACGGTGAGTTGGGTCGCCTGTGGGGTGGTGTAGCTGTCGGCGCTCGCCACCGGCGGGTCATTCACCGGGGTGACGGTGAGGCTGACCGTAGCCGGGGCGCTGTTCGCCTGCCCATCTCTGGCCCGGTAGGTGAAACTGTCCGCCCCGTTGTAATTTGAGGCAGGGGTGTAGACGAAGGAGCCGTTGGAATTAAGGGTCAGAGAACCGTGCTGTGGCCCGGTGACCAACAGCGCGGTGAGCGGGTTGCCATCCGCATCGCTGTCGTTGCCCAACACGCCGGGGGCGGGGACGGTCAGGGTGGTATCTTCAGCGGTGGTGTAGCTGTCGTTCACCGCCTGCGGGACATCGTTGACCGGGGTGACGTTGATCGTCACCGAAACCGTGTTACTGTTTGCAGATCCATCCGCAGCCCGGTAGCTGAAGGTATCCGTCCCGGCGAAGTTGGCGTTCGGCGTATAGTTGAAGGAGCCATTCGCATTCAGGTTGAGCGAACCGTTCTGCACGCTGGAAACCAGGACTGCGGTCAGCGTATCCCCGTCGGCGTCACTGTCGTTGCCCAACACGCCGGGGGCGGGGACGGTCAGGGTGGTATCTTCAGCGGTGGTATAGCTGTCGGCGGTCGCCACCGGCGCGTCGTTCACCGGGGTGATGGTGAGACTGACCGTAGCCGGAGCGCTTTGGGCCTGGCCGTCGGACGCCCTGTAGGTAAAGCTGTCCGCCCCGTGATAATTCTGGGCTGGGGTGTAGGCGAAGGAGCCATTGGGATTCAACGTCAGAGAACCGTGCTGCGGGCCGGAGACCAACTGCGCGGTGAGCGGGTCGCCGTCCCCATCGTTGTCATTGCTTAAGACACCTGGGGCGGGTACGTTGAGCTGCGTGTCTTCCGGGGTGGTGTAGCTGTCGTTCACCGCCTGTGGAGGGGCGTTCACGATCGAAACGGCGATGCTGACCGTCGCGGGAGCGCTGTTGGCTGTGCCGTCCCTGGCCTGGTAGGTGAACTCGTCCACCCCGCTGAAGCCAGCATTCGGTGTGTAAGTGAAGGACCCATTCGAATTCAGGGTCAGGGCGCCGTTCGCCGTAGGGGAGACCAGGATGGCGGTCAGAGCATCGCCATCGATGTCGCTGTCGTTGCCCAGCACGCCCGGGGCGGGGATGGTGAGCGCTGTGCCTGCGTCGGTGCTGTAGCTGTCGCCCACCGCCTGCGGTGCATCGTTCACCGGCGTGACGGTGAGGCTGACCGTCGCCGGGGCGCTTTGATCCTGGCCGTCAAACGCCCGATAGGTGAAGCTGTCCGCCCCGTGATAATTCGGAGCAGGGGTGTAGCTGAAGGAGCCATTGGAGTTCAGCGTCAGGGAACCATGCTGTGGGCCGGAGACCAACTGCGCAGTGAGCGGGTCGCCGTCCCCATCGCTGTCGTTGCCCAACACCCCGGGGGCGGGCACATTGAGGGGTGTGTCTTCTGGGGTGGTGTAGCTGTCGTTTACCGCCTGCGGGGCATCGTTCACCGCAGCGACCTCGATGCTGACCGTGACAGGGCTGCTCTGGGCGGATCCATCCGAGGCCCGGTAGGTGAAGCTATCCGTGCCGGTAAAGCCGGCATTCGGGGTGTACGTGAAGGAGCCATTCGCACTCAGGTTGAGCGTACCGTTCTGCGTGGTGGAAACCAGCGCCGCGGTGAGCGCATCGCCATCGACGTCGCTGTCGTTACCCAGCACACCTGGGGCGGGGATGTTGAGCGAGACCCCTTCAGAGGTGTTGTAGCTATCCCCGTTCGCCACCGGAGCGTCGTTCACCGGGGTGACGTTGATGTTGATCGTAGCCGGGGCGCTCGGGTCCGTCCCATCCGTGGCCTGGAATGTGAAGCTGTCCGGGCCGAAGAAATTTGGGTCCGGGGTGTAACTCAGGTTGGGCGCCTGCCCGCTGAGGGAGCCATGGGCCGGCCCGTTCAGCACCGAAAATGTGAGCGGGTCCTGGTCGGGGTCGCTGGCGGTCAGGGTGATGCCCAGCGGGGTGTCCTCCGGCGTGCTCAGGTTCTGCCCGTCTGCGATGGGGGGCTGGTTGGGCGGTGGAGGACTGAAGACCGGGCAGGAGGACAGGTCGTTCAGGAAAATTGGGTTGTCGAACAGGCGGGTGGTCTGTCCGGTGTTCGGGTCGATGCGGAAGATCCCGGAGCGAACGGTGGCCTGGTCGGCATGAGAGGCGTAGAGGCTGCCATCGCAGTAGGCCAGGCCGGTCCAAAGCACGGTCTGCGGGCCGCTGATCAGGTTGGCGTACAGCAGGGTTGCCGCCCGGGTGTTCAGATCGACGGTGTACAGGTTGGTATAGGTCACCAGGTACAGCGTGCCGTCGGGGCTGAAAGCGATGTCGCCTGTCGCCCCGTAGGGGCCGCTCACCAGCCCGGTGACCTGACCCAGGAGGGTAATATTCCCGTTGAGCTTATCAATGGTGAACAGCCGGTCGGTTTTATCCATGGCGTACAGCGCCCCGTCGGGGGCGAAGGCCATGCGCTCGAAATCTATGCCAGGGGCAGGGTTATAGGTGCGGACCAGGGTGTCGCTGCCGGTCGCCGGATCCCAATAGGCGAACCGCCTGCCGGTGGCCTGCCACTCGAAGTAGTACAGGTACCCGGTTTCCGGGTCCTGCTCGATCGCCTGGGTATCGAACAGCAGGCGATCGGCCAGCCGGGTCAGGTTCTGGGTCAGGTTGATCTCGTACACCTCGCGGCGGGTGTGCGCGTTGGCCCCGTAAATGATCATATCGCCTTCTAACTGAAAGTACGGGGCAACAGAGCGACTCATGACGGGGATAAAGAGCTCGTAAGGGGGTTCTGCAGCGGCGCTGGTGGCTTGAGCAACCCCAATTAGCATGACAAACAGGATTCCCAACAGGGATCGGATCGATTTCCGTGCAGACATTTAATTACCTCCCATACGGAGTCTCTGGCTGACCAGGTTTCAGTGAATTAATTTTCATCGCAGGCCGGCGCTTTGCAGAATTTCCTCATCGCTGAGCGGCTGGATGTCCAGGCCGAAAGCCTGGTTGAACGGCTCGACGAGCAGCGAATTAGCGAACAATCCTGAGAGCACTGTGCCGGCATGTCCGGATTCATCACCCAACTGCAGATGGTGGGGCTCATTGCCACGCTGAGTGAGGATGAAGGTTTCCCCGCCCAGTTCAAAGTTGCCTTGCTGATTAATCCTGCCCAGGACTTGGTTGGCGAAGGCGTTGAGATCGACCACAACAATCCCGCGCTCGGCAGCCATGACTTCAATCTGTTCGTTCACCCAGGCGATCGCCTGGCTTACCCGCTGGCGTCCGGCCTGATTTGGATACCGGCTGACGGTCTCCGGGGCCAGGCTTTTGTCGGCCACATTGACCACCACCATCTGGACCTCACCCGCGGCGCGGACGGTGTCCACCGCCAGGGTGATGTGCTCGACGAATTGATCGAGCTTACGCTGTAGCCGGGCTCCGCTGAGCGAGCCATCGTAGATCTCCCGATAGGTGCCGTTCTCCAGGTGGAAATCGTTGCCGCCGATGTACAGGATGACGTGGGAGACCTCGCCATTTGCCACCTGCTCGGCCAACCCGATGTGCTGCCCGTCATTGATCATCGACCGGGCATCGGCCGCGCTGCGCGCCCAGTTGTACTTATAGCCCGTGCGGCGCGGTTCGCCCCAATCTCCCCACTCGCCGAAGTTCAGATTGCGGTTCCGGGCCAGCAGTTCGATCCAGTTTAACGTCGTATCCGCCCACCGCCCGCCGCGGTTATCAGTCCCGCGATATTCATCAGAGTTGCTGTCCCCCATCACCCCAATGCCGACCAGTTTGGTCGTTGGCGGGGGGGCATCCTGCAGGGCTGGCGGGATTTTTACCAGCCGGGTTTCGCCATCCGCAGGGCCGCGATTCACCTGTGTGAAGGCCTGCTGCGGCGCCTCATTCCGGCGCATCAGGACCAGGATCGCCGCGCTAAGCACCAGGATGATGGAGAGCAGGAATAGATTCAACCAGGTCATTCTGGTTTGGGCCATTTTATCATTCACCTCTTAGAAGCCGATATCGTCCAGCTCCTTCAACAGCGAGGCTTCCACTTCTTCCTCGCTCATCTGCTCCAGTTCGGCCATCAGTTCATCTTCTCCGGAAGATTCAGCGGATTTTATCTCAGAAACCAGAGATAGGCCAAGCACATCTTTCGCCAGGTACTCGGTGAGGGCAGCGATGGTCGGGTATTCGAAGGCTACGGTAGTGGGGAGCTTGTGCCCCATGCTCCGCTTGAGGCGGTTGCTCAGTTCCACCGCCATCAGCGAGTCCATCCCCAGGTCGGTCAGGCCGCGATAAGGATCGATCGACTGAGAAGCGTCGAGGCCCAGGACGCGGATGACCTGCTCCTGGACGTGCTCCATCAGGCGCTCGAAGCGGTCTTCGGGCTCGGCGCTCTCCAGCGCCTGGAGGAAGTTCTGCCCCTCCTGGGCCTGGCCTTCGCGCTGCGCGGCGGCGTTCTGGCTCACCAGTTCGCGCAGGAGCGGCTGGACCTCCTGGGCGCTGACCCGCGTCGAGAGCTTCTTCCAATCGACGGGGTAAACGCTCACCTGGGCGAGATCCTTCTCCAGTAGCTGTCTGAACACCTGTGCGCCTTCTTCGGGGGCGATGTAGCCCACCCCCTGTTCGCGCCAGCGCCGGTGTTCGCGTTCGCCCAAGCCGGCCGCCATGCCGACCTCGGACCAGGGACCCCAGTTGATGCTGGTGGCGCTCAGGCCCTGCGCCCGGCGGTAGTGAGCCAGGGCATCCAGGTAGGCGTTGGCCGCGGCGTAATTCGACTGGCCGCTGGCGCCCAGGATGGAAGCCATCGAAGAGAAGAGGATGAAGAAATCCAGGTCGAGATTGTGGGTCAGGCTGTGGAGCAGCCAGGCGCCGGCGGCTTTCGGGGCTAGCACGGTTTCGAACCGCTCCCAGGTCTGCTGTTGGAGGATGCCGTCATCGATCACCCCGGCGGCGTGGATCACACCCCGCAGCGGCGGCATTTCGTGGGCGATCCTCTCCAGCAACTGCTGTAGGTCTTCCTTTTGGGTCACATCCGCCCGGGCGACGGTGACGTTCACCCCCGCTTCCTTCCAGGCGGCGATCTCCTGGCTGGCAAAGTCGGAGGGCTGCGAGCGGCCCACCAACACCAGGTGTTTTGCCCCGCTCTCGATCAGGCTCCTGGTCGTGACCAGCCCCAGGCCGCCCAGACCGCCGGTGACGAGATAGGTGGCGTCGGCGTGGACGCTCGCCTCCGGCCATGTGGACGGCTGCGTGACGACCACCTTGCCGATATGGCGAGCCTGGGCCATATAACGGAACGCCTCGACCACCTGCTGGATGGGGAAGGCCCGCAGCGGGAGGGGGCGCAGGCGCCCGGCCTCGAATTCCTGCATCAGTTCGGCGAAGGCCGTCTTCAAGAAGCCTGCGTCAGCCTGCATCACCTCGCCCAGATCGTAGACGTAATACTCCAGCGTCGGGTTCAGGGCCTTCACCTGCTGAGTGTCCCAAATGCCGCGCTTGCCGATTTCGAGGAACCGCCCGTGATCCGCCAGGATCGACAGGCTCTTGGGGATGAACTCGTCTGCCAGGGAGTTCAGGACGATATCCACCCCCCGCCCGCCGGTGAGTTCCATGATCTCCCGGGCGAAGTCCAGGGTGCGGGAACTCAGGACATGTTCCACCCCCAGAGAATGGAGGTAGGCATGCTTCCTGGGGCTCCCGGCGGTGGCAAACACCTGGGCCCCGGCCTGTTGGGCGATCTGGACGGCAGCCAGGCCCACCCCGCCGGCCGCGGCGTGGATCAGCACCCGGTCGCCGGGTTTGATCTTCGCCAGGTGGTGCAGCCCGTAATGGGCCGTCAGGAAGGCGATGGGGATGGTGACCGCCTCGGCAAAGCTCATCCAGGCCGGTTTCGGCAGCACCAGGTCGGCGGAGGTGATGGCATGGCTGGCGAACGCGCCCGGGACAAAGGCGATGACCTCGTCGCCTACAGATATGCCGGTCACCCCCGGGTCGGTGCGGACGACCACCCCGGCGCACTCCGATCCGACGGGCCCGGGGTCACCCGGGTACATGCCCATCACATTTAGCACGTCCCTAAAGTTCAGGCCGGTGGCGCGGACGCGCAGCTCAACCTCCCCGGGGCCGGGCTCGCGATGTTCAACCGGGTGGAAGGTCAGGCGATCGAGGATGCCTCGCTCCGGCACGTGCAATTCGAAAGGCCTGTTATCCATCGGGACCGGGCTGTGTGCCTCACGCAGCCGGGCCAGGCGGGCGGTGAAGCGCTCCGGGCCGCGCCAGGCGATGCGGTCCTCACCGTTGGATGCGTGGATCTCGCGCAGCAGGGCGCCTGCCAGGTCCGCCGCCTGCTCCCCATCCAGGTCCACCAGGGCAGGGCGCAGTTCGGGGTGTTCGAGGGCGATGGCGCTGCCCAACCCCCATAAGGCGCTTTGAACCGGGTCCACGATTCCGGAACCGACCGGCTGCGCCCCGCGAGTGACCACCCACAGGCGCGCGGCCTGATCCTGGAGCCCGCGGCTCTCGGCCCAGCGGGCCAGGGCCTGGGCGAGGTGCAGGGCGCTGCCGGTGCCGAACTTCATGCGGTCCGGTTGGAAAGCCGGCTCCTGCAGCCAGCTCGTGTCCAACCCCCACAGGTGGATGGCGCCGCGCAGGGGCTCCACGTGGCGGTCACCGATCTCGGCCAGCAGGCGGGTGAATTCCTCGGCAGAATCCGGATTGTGCGACCAGGTCCCCTCGGGGCCGGGTAGAGTGCTATTCGCAGCGTAGACGAGCACCGCCGTCCCACCCTGCTCCCGCAAGGCTTCCGCCAGGCACTCTCCTACCCCCATGCGGTCGGCGAAGATCAGCCACAGGCCGCCGGGCTCCAGGGCTCCGGGCGTCTCGGCCAGCGGGGCGGGCTTCCAGTCCAGGGTGTACAACCAGTCGTCGAACCGCCGCTGAGCTGCCTTCCAGATGGCGCTGCGGCTCACCTTGCGGAACTGCAGCCCCAGGATCTCAGCCACCGGCTCACCGTCCTCGGTGAACAGGTGAATGTCGGCGGTGAAGGCTTCCTCGATAGCGCTGTCCGCCTGGCTGCGGAGCTGCGCCTGCGCCCAAAGCTGGGGCCGGCCCGCCTGGAGCACCTGGTAGGACTGCAGCCCCACCGGGACGTACAGGGTGCTGCCGCCATCCTCCTTCCCGTACCCGGGGAATACCGCGCCCAGGATCTGGAAGCAGGAATCCAGCAGGACCGGGTGGAGGTGATAGAGTCCGGCCTGCCCGGCGAGCGATTGCGGGAGGCTGATCCGGCCCAGGGCTTCGCCCTCCCGGCGCCACAGCGCCTCGATCCCCCTGAACAGCGGCCCGTACTCAGCGCCCAACTGAGCGGTCTGCCGGTAATAGTCTTCTGGTTCGACCTGCTGGGTGCAGCGCCCCTGGATCTGTTCCAGGTCCGCCCGCTCCGGAGGCTGTGTGTCTGCCGGGCGCGAGGCGGCCAGGCCGGCGCAGTGCAGAGTCCACGGCTCGCCATCGCCTTCACGGGCGCTGTATACTTCGAAACGCAGGCGTCCGTCCCCCTCAGGGTCCACGAGCACCTGGACCAGGCGCTCCCCTTCTTCCGGCAGGATCAGCGGTTCCTGGATAGACAGTTCCTCGAGGGCCACCTCCTCCGTCCTCAGCGCTTCGCGGCAGGCGGCCAGCCCCAGCTCGAGATAGCCGGTCGCCGGGAACAGCGGGGCGCCGAAGAAGCGGTGGTCGTTCAGGTAAGCCAGCCACTTCGTGGAGAGCCCGGTCTCGTAGGCGGTCCCTTCCAGGCGCGGGGAGCGCAGCTTTCTCTGCAGGAAGGGGTGCCTGCCGGGCTCCTCTCTGCGGGCCGGGGAGGGCGCAGAGGGGGCGTTCACGCGATAGGGCTGGCGCTGGAAGGGGTAGGTGGGCAGCGACAGCTTGCGGCGCGGGAACCGGCGGTCGAAACCCTTCCAATCGACCTCGCCACCGGCGGTGAACAGGTTCGCCAGGCTTTCCAGCATCTGGGACCAGTCCTCGCGCCCGGAGCGGAGGGAAGGCAGCCACAAGGCTTCGGCTTCCGGCAGGCAGCGGCGGCCCATGCCCAGCAGAGTGGGCTGCGGGCCGATCTCCAGGAACACCCGGTACCCCATCTCGTGCAAGGCCACCATTGAATCGGAGAAACGGACCGGGCGGCGCACGTGCTCGCGCCAGTATCCGGCGCTCCGGGCTTCGTCCCCTTCCACCGGCTTCCCGGTGAGGTTCGAAACCAGGATGGTCTGGGGCGGTTGGTAGCTCACGCCGGACGCTACCCCGGCGAACTCATCCAGGATGGGGTCCATGAGCGGAGAATGGAAGGCGTGCGAGACGGTCAGCGGTTTGGATTTGATCCCCTTCGTCGCCAGATCCTCTACGATAGCCTGAACGGCCACCCCCGCCCCGGAGATGACGGTGTTGGCCGGACCGTTGATAGCGCCGATGGATACCTGCTGCCGGTAGGGTTCGATGGCTTCGGCCACTATTTCTTCGCTGGCAAATATGGCAGCCATCGCCCCGCCGGGCGGTAAGGACTGCATCAGACGGCCCCGGGCGGCGATCAATTTCAGCCCGTCCTCCAGGGTGAATACCCCGGCGATGCAGGCAGCGGCATATTCCCCCACGCTGTGGCCCATGACCACGCCCGGTTCGATGCCCCAGGACGCCCACAACTGCGCCAGGGCGTATTCAATGGCGAACAGGGCCGGCTGGGTGTAGCCCGTCTGGTCGATCAGGGCTCCGTCTTCCCCGTTCTGCGGGTAGAGTACAGAGAGCAGCGGCTTATCGAGCCAACGGCGCAAGATCTCATCGCACTCGTCCAGGGCCTGGCGGAACACCGGCTCCGTCTCGTAGAGCTGCCGGCCCATCCCGGTGTATTGGGCGCCCTGCCCGGTGAAGAGGAAAGCCACCTCGGGAACATCATCGCCCTGCATGGAGCCCTGGAAGACGCCAGCCGGGGCCTCGCCTCCCAACCACCCGGCGAGCTTCCCCTCCGCTTCGGCTGCAGTAGAGGCGACCAGGGCCAGGCGCTCTTCGAAGTGGTGGCGGCCGGTGTTGGCGGTGAAGCACACATCGGCCAGGCCGCCCCCCGGTTCACCGGCCAGGTAATCCCGGTAGCGCCGGGCCAGGTCCTGGAGCGCGGCCTGGTTTTTGGCGGATAGCGCCAGCACATGGGCCGGGCGGTCATCGCTGGCCGGTTTGAGCTCCACCTGCGGGGCCTCGGATACGACCACGTGCACGTTCGTGCCGCTGAAGCCGAACGAGCTCACGGCTGCAATGCGGCGCTTTCCCGCCGGGACCTCCCAGGGGATGCACTCCACCGGGATTTTCACCGGGATCTCGTCCCAGGGGATGAGGGGGTTGGGCGTCTTGAAGTGCAGATGGGGCGGGATTTCTTTGTGCTGCAAAGCCAGGACGAGCTTCATCAGCCCGGCGATCCCCGCCGCCCCCTCCAGATGGCCGACGTTGGTCTTCACCGAGCCGACGTAGAAGGGGTCCTCCGGGGAGTGTTCCACCCCGTACACGGTGTTCAGCGCCCTCATTTCGATCGGGTCGCCGAGCGAGGTGCCGGTGCCGTGGGCCTCGATCAGCGTCACGTCTCTGGGGGAGATACCGGCATCGGCCAGGGCCTGGCGGATGACGGCTTCCTGAGCCTGGACGTTGGGCGCGGTCAGACCGTTGCTGCGCCCGTCGTGGTTCATGGCAGTGCCCTCGATCACGGCCAGGATGCGGTCGCCATCGCGCAGGGCGTCGGGCAGGCGTTTGAGCACCATCATCCCACAGCCCTCGCCGCGCACGTAGCCGTCGGCCGAGGCGTCGAAGGTCTTGCAGCGCCCGTCGAAGGCCATCATGCGGGCGCGGGAGGTGGTGATCATCCCATCCGGGGCCAGGATGAGGTTCACCCCTCCGGCCAGGGCCAGGTCGCACTCGTTATTACGCAGGCTCTGGCAGGCCAGGTGGGTGGCGACCAGGGAGGATGAACAGGCCGTGTCGATCGAGGTGTTGGGGCCATGCAGGTCCATGAAGTAGGATATGCGCCCGGCGGCCACGCTGTGGGTCACCCCGGTGCTGAAGTAGGCGTCCAGATTACCGGGGTCCTGTCCCTGAACCTGGAGGGCGAAGTAGTCGTGCGAATTCATCCCCACGAACACCCCGGTCAGGCTGCCGGCCAGCTCCGGCGAGGCGCAGCCTGCGTCTTCCAGCGCCTCCCAGCTCACTTCCAGGAGCAGCCGTTGCTGTGGGTCGAGCTTGATCGCTTCGCGAGGGGAGATCCGGAAGAAGGTCGCGTCGAACCCATCGACTTCTTTCAGAAAGCCCCCCCAGCGGGTGTAGTACTTCCCGGGAGTATCCGGATCGGGATCGAAATAGGCCTCCACATCCCAACGGCCGGGCGGCACTTCGGTGACGGCGTCTGTGCCAGCTTTGAGGAGCCTCCAGAAGGCATCCGGGTTGTCCGCTTCGCCCGGGTAGCGGCAGCCCATACCGATGATGGCAATCGCTTCGTGCCGGGCGCGCTCCACTGCCCGCAGCCGTTTCTGCATGTCTTCCAGCGCTGCATAGGCGTTCTTCAGCAGGGCCTGGTAATCGATCGATTTTGTGGTCATCCGATGCTCCGGTTTATGCTCGAGATTTTCTCCGCCAGCAGGGCGGCGATCTCTTCTTCGCTCATGTCATCCAGGTCTGGGGTCTCGGCAGCCCCGTCCTGCGGCGCTTGCCCGTCAGGGGGCTGCGCCTCCTGGTCCTCCACCTCGGCGGCGGGGAACAGAGTCTGCTCCAGGTAAGCCGCCAGGCCGCGGATGGTCGGGTATTCGAACAGCAGGGTGGAAGGCAGGGTCTGGCCGGCCAGTCCGCTCAATTTGTTGCGCAGCTCGACCGCCATCAGCGAATCGAGCCCCATCTCGCTGAGCGGGAGGTCCAGGTCGATGGTTTTCTGTGGATCGATGCCGAGCACCCGGGCGGCCTGCCGGCGTACCTCTGCGGCGATGTGGTTGAAGCGGCGCTTGGGGAGCAGGGCAGAGACCTCGTCCAGGAAGTTCGGCGCCTCGGCCGGTTTATCCGGCCCCGCGACCGCCTGCGCCTGTGGAGCGCCCGGCAGCCGGGCAAAGTCAAGGGTGAAAGCCGGGGCGTGACCGGAGGGGAGTGCACGGAAATAGGCCTCCCAATCGACATCGATCACGGTGTACTGCACGTGGAGCGGCAGCCGGGATCCCGGCCGGCTGTGGAAGGCCCAGGCGAACGCCTGCAGCCCCTCCTGGGGCGTCATCTTGCGGATGGCGGCCGCTTTCAGCCCGGCAGCCGCCCCGATCTCCGCCCAGGCTCCCCAGTTGATGCTCACCGTGGGGCATCCGACTGCCGTCTGGTAGTAGGCAAAGGCATCCAGGAAGGCGTTGGCGGCGGCATGGTTCCCCTGCCCGGCCGAGCCCAGCACCGAAGCCCCCGAGGAGAACAGGATGCAGAAATCGAGCTCTTGATCGCGGGTCAGGTGGTGCAGGTTCCAGGTGCCGGTCACTTTCGGCGCCATCACTTTGCGGAAACGTTCCCAATTCTGGTGCGCCAGGACCCCATCATCGAGCACACCGGCGGCGTGGATGATGCCGCGCAGCGGCGGCAGGGAGGCGCTGGCCTGCGCCAGGCAGGCGGCCAGGCTCTCGGACTGAGTGACATCGCTGCGACAGACCAGCACCCGGGCGCCTCGGGCTTCCAACCCTTCGATGGTCTTGCGGGCAGCCTCCGAAGGCTCCCTGCGGCCGATCAGGATCAGGTTCCTGGCGCCGCGCTCGACCATCCAGCCGGCAACGGCCAGGCCTAACCCGCCCAGGCCGCCGGTGATCAGGTAGCTGGCCTCCGCCCGGATGGGGAACTCGGCCGGGAGGGTCGTCTCGCTGCCATCCCGCACGCGGGAGAAGCGTGGCACTTTGCGCCGCTTCCCGCGGATGGCGATCTGGTCTTCGCCTGGCTGCGGATGGAGGATTTCCCTCAGCAGCGCGGGCGCCTGTTCCGGAGCGGCGGCCCCTGGGTCGAGGTCCAGGCGGGTGCAGCGCAGCTCGGGGTGTTCGAGGGCGATCACCCGGCACAAGCCCCATACCGGCGCCTGTGAGAAGGCCAGGGGCGGTTCGCCGCCTGCATCAAGGGAGAAGCCGGCCGGTTGGGCGCCCTGAGTGGCCACGAAAAGCCGGGGCGGTTCTGTCCCACCCAGGCCGGCCAGGGCCTGGGCCAGGTGCAGCAGGCTGCCGGCGGCCAGCGCCTGGCCAGCTTCCAGGCTGGCAGGCGACAGGTCTTCAGCGGCGGGTAAGTCGAGCGACCACAGGTGCACCACGCCCCGCAATGGGGCGCCGGCGAGGGGAGCCGTGGCCAGCAGCTTGCGGAAGTCGTCCGGCTCGTCCGGGCGTATCGTGCAGCGTTGAGGTAACAGGCACTGGTAGGCGTCTCCCGCCTCGACTGTGATCACCTGTTCGCCCAGTTCGGCCAGCCTCTGGGAAAGAGCCTCCCCGGCGCCCTGCCGGTCGGCGAGCACAATCCACGCGCCGCTCGATTCGAAGGGGGAGTGATCAGCCTGGTGGGGGGCGCAGGTCATGATCAACGCCTGTTGGGCGAAGAGGGCGAAGGCATCCTGGCCCTCTTCGCCGGGGACGATGGCAGTGCTCTCAAACCCCATCTCGGCCAGCAGTGTCTGCCAGCCCCGCTTGGTCAGCAGGGCGTAGTCCGGCCGCAGGTCCCGGTCCTGGTATGCCCACCATCCCTCGGTGAGCCCGACCGTCAGATCGCCGAAACGCTGCTTCTCGGTGGCTTCGATCAAGAGCAGCAGGCCGCCGGGCGCCAGGAGCTTGCGGACATTCCTCAGGGTCTGGCGCAGGTCGGGGGTGGCGTGCAGCACGTTGGCGGCGATCACGATCTGGTAGCTCCCTTCGACGATGCCCTGGGCTTGCAGGTCGCGGGTGATATCCAGGGTGCGGCAGTCGACGAACGGGTAGGCGGCGAACTTCTCCTGAGCGCGGGCGGTGAACAGGGGGGAGATATCGGTGAAGGTGTACTCGGTGCGGTCAGCCGGCAGGGCGGGGAGAACGTGAGTCGTGGTCCCCCCGGTTCCGGCGCCGATCTCGATCACCCGCAAGGGTTCGTCCGGTGGTAGCTGCGCCACCGCGGCCTGGACCGCCTGGCGCATCAGGTTGTTGTAGAAGCGGGCCGAGGGCGAATCCTGGTACAGTTTTTCTGTCTCAGCGGTCGAACCGTTGGGGAATAGGAGCTGCAGCGCAGGGATACTGCCGTTCAGGGCCTGGGCCAGCGATGAAGCGACGCGCCCGGTCAGGTTGAGCTCGGCATCCAAGGTGGGGTAGCGGGCGAGCAGATCGGCCCACATGGCCTGCGGGTCGATCACCTCCGGCGCCCGGCGCACGCGCCAGGCCTCCCCGGCCCGCTCGAGGATGCCATCTTCACCCAGAATTTGCAGCATGCGCTGGAGCAGGCTGCGATGGGCGGGGATGATCCCCAGGCGCTGTTCCAGTTCGGCGAGGGTGTAATCCGCCCCCGCTTCGAAATCCATACCGAGCTGGCGCAGGGCCTGGACGATAAACGCCCGGCACAGGATGTCTAACTGGGGCAGCATTTCGGTATAGGGCGCGATCCCATACTCCACGGCCAATTGCTCGACCAGTTCGCCGAGCTGCAGGGCGATCTGCGCCGGCTGCAGGTTCACTTCTGCGGCGAAACCCGGGCCACCTAGGCCGGCCTGATCCACCCACTCGACCTGGTAGAGCAGCTCGCTGAGCCGCGGGTCCGCCGGGCGGGTTCCGGCGGGGCCGGTTTGCTTCCGGACCGGCTGCGGGGTCCAGTACCGCTCGCGCTGGAAGGGGTAGGTGGGCAGTTCGATCCGGCGGCGACCACCCTGCTCGCGGTAATCCCGGTCGAACCCCTCCCAATCCACCTCGACGCCGCGCACGTACAGACCGCCCAGGCTTTCCAGCAGCTGCTGCCAATCCGGTTTCCCCTTGCGCAGCGATGGCATCCAGGCCGCTTCATCCTGTTCTATACAACGGCGGGCCATGCCCAGCAGCACCGGGTGCGGACCGATCTCGACGAAGTGGCGGTAGCCCTGCTGGTAGAGGGCGACGATCGAATCGGCGAAGCGCACCGGCTGGCGGATGTGGCCCACCCAATAGGCCGGATCGGTGAGCTGCCCCGGCACGGCGGGGGCGCCGGTCACGTTGGACAGCAGGTCGATCTCCGGCTCGGAGTAGGTTACGCCCCTCGCGACCTCTGTGAAAGCTCCTAAGATGGGGTCCATCAGGTGGGAGTGGAAGGCGTGGGAGACGGTCAGGAAACGGGACTGGACGCCCTCCCGGTTGAACTGGGCGACGAGCGCCTCGACATCCGGACCGGGGCCGGAGATCACGGTATGATCCGGCCCGTTGACCGCGGCGACCGAGACCTGGTCGCCGGCCTGGCGCAGGGCGGAGCGGACCGTATCTTCCGGGGCGAAAACGGCCGCCATCTTCCCCCCGGCGGGCAGGGAGCCCATCAATTTACCCCGGGCGGCGATGAGTTTCAGCCCGTCCTCCAGGCTGAACACGCCAGCAGCGACCGCGGCGGCGTATTCGCCCACGCTGTGGCCCATCACCGCCGAAGGGCGGACCCCCCAGGACTTCCACAGCTCGGCCAGGGCGTATTCCAGGGCGAACAAGGCCGGCTGCGTATAGTTGGTATCGTCGATCGCACTCCCACTGCCAAAGATCACCTCGAGCAGGGGTCGCTCCAGGTGAGGCGCCAGCAGCTCTGCGCAGCGGTCGAGCGCCTGGCGGAAGGTGGGCTGGGTGTCGTACAGCTCCCGGCCCATGCCGGCGTACTGCGCCCCCTGGCCGGTGAAGAGCAAGGCGATGCGCCCGGCCCGCCCGGCAGGGGCCTGGCCGTACAGCACTCCCTCCGCCTCGGGGCCCGCGGCGAAGGCCGCCAGTTTTTCAACCAGGGCGGGGGTGGAATCGATCACCGTAGCCAGGCGGTGTGAAAAGTGGCTCCGCCCGGCATTCGTCGTGAAGCAGATATCGGCCAGAGGCTCCTGGCTGCCCGCCAGGTGCTCCCGGTAACGCCGGACGAGGTCATCCAGCGCAGGCTGGCTGCGGGCCGAGAGGGTGAAAATATGCCGCGGCCGCTCGACGGCCGGCTCGCCCCGCGGCTGCTCCGGCGCTTCTTCTAATACCAGGTGGATGTTCGTGCCGCTGAAGCCGAATGAGCTCACCCCGGCGATGCGCTTCCCCGACACGGGCTCCCAGGGGGTGGGGGCGGTGGGGATCTCGATCGCCGGGTAATCCTCCCAGGGGATATAAGGGTTGCGTTCCTGCAGGTGCAGGTGCGGGGGGATCAGCTTGTGCTGCAAGGCCAGCACGGTCTTGATCACCCCGGCCACCCCGGCGGCAGATTCCAGGTGCCCGATATTGGTCTTGACCGAACCGATGTACAGCGGGCCGGACCGGTCCTGGCACAGCACACTCCCCAGGGCCTGCACCTCGATCGGGTCCCCCAGGGCGGTGCCGGTGCCGTGGGTCTCGACGTAGCTCATCTGCCCCGGCTCCACCCCGGCGTTCTCGAGGGCGCGGCGGATGACGGCTTCCTGGGAGGGACCGTTGGGGGCGGTAAGCCCGTTGCTGCGCCCGTCCTGGTTGATGGCCGAACCGCGCACCACGGCCAGGATGCGGTCTTTGTCTGCCAGGGCCTGAGAGAGGCGTTTCAGCACGATCAGGCCGCAGCCCTCGCCGCGAGTGAAGCCATCGGCGCGCGAGTCGAAGGTCTTGCAGCGCCCGTCGGGGGAGAGCATATTGGCCTTACTCAAGGTGATGCTGGTCCCGGGGGTCAGGATGGCGTTCACCCCGCCGGCGATCGCCAGGTCGCACTCCCCGGAGCGCAGGCTCTGGATCGCCAGGTGGATGGCGGTGAGCGATGAGGAGCAAGCCGTATCGACCGAGATGCTCGGCCCCTGCGCCCCCAGGAAATAGGAGAGGCGCCCGGAGGCGATGCTGTGAGCGCTGCCCGAGGCCAGGTAGGCGTCGATCTGCTCCTCCCCCGAATCCAGCATCAGGTGGTGGAAATCCACCCCCGAGATACCGATGAACACCCCGGTCTGGCTGCCCATGATCTCTTTCGCCGGGTGCCCGCTGTTCTCCAGCGCCTCCCAGGCGACCTCCAGCAGCAGGCGCTGCTGCGGGTCCATGCTGGCCGCCTCGCGGGGGGAGATGCCGAAGAACTGCGGGTCGAACTGGTCCAGCCCGTCGATGTACCCGCCCCAGCGGGTGGAGATCTTCCCCGGGGTAGAAGGCTCAGGGTCGTAGTAGGCCGCGTTGTCCCATTTCGAGGCGGGCGCTTCTGTGATCGCGTCCACCCCGGCGGCCAAGAGCTCCCAGAAAGCCCGGGGCGAATCCGCCCCGCCGGGGAAGCGGCAGGCCATGCCGATGATCGCCAGCGGCTCGCGCTTTTCGCGCTCCAGGGCCTCCAATCGGGACTGCAGCCCGGCGGCCAGGAGGGCCAGGCGCTTGGGATCCAGTTTGCTGATTCGTTCCAGGAAATCGCTCATCATCCCCTCTTCAGGCGGTCGGAGAATAATCGTTCTACTTCATCGCTGGGCAGGTCCTCCAGCGCGGCCAGCAAGTCCTCGGGGGTCTCGGGCGCTGGTTTGCCCGCCGGCTTGGGGGCGCCCTCGCCGTTCGCGGCGCCCAATTGCTTGGCCAGGTATCCGGCGATGGCCTCCACGGTGGGGTAGTCGAACACCAGGCTGGCGGGCAGATTGCGCTCCAGGTTCAGGCCGCTGCTCAGCAGGTTGCGCAGCTCGACGGCCATGAGCGAATCCAGCCCGACCTCGTTGAGCGGCCGCTGCTGGTCCAGGGTTTCCCCGGCCTCCAGCCCCAGGACCCGGACCGCCTGCTCGTTCACGAAGGAGAGCAGCAGGTCGTACTGGCGGTTGGCGGGGGCGGCGGCCAGGCGCTCGCGGAAGGACTGCGGCCCCGCCGGGCGGGGAGCGGCCGGTTTGGCGGGAGCGCGGGCCGGGGCGGGGACGGACAGGGCCGACAGCCAGCGCGGCGCGGCCCCTCCGGGCCGGTATAAAGGCAGGAACTGGGCCCAATCGACGGGCAGCACCGCCACCTGGGCCATCTCCTGCGCCAGGAGGTGCTCCAGGATCTCCAACCCGGCCTGGGGCGAGATCACCCCCAGGCCCTTGAGCTCAGCCCGCTCGTCGACGTTGCGCTCGGCGGCCGCGCCGACCTCGGACCACACCCCCCAGTTGATGCTCAGCGCCGGCAGCCCCCTGGCCCGGCGGTAGTGGGCCAGAGCGTCCATGAAGGTGTTGGCGGCGGCGTGGTTCCCCTGCCCGGGCGAGCCCAGCAGGGCGGCGGTGGAGGAGAACAGGACAAAGAAATCCAGGTCGAGGTCGAGGCTCAGCTCGTGCAGGGCCCAGGCGCCCTGGACCTTGGGCGCCATCACCCGGGCAAAGCGCTCCCAATCCTGGCGCAGCAGGGCGGCGTCGGCCAGGACCCCGGCCGAGTGCAGGATGCCGCGCAGCGGGGGCATGCTCTCCCGGATCATGGCGAACAGGTCCGCCAGATCCTGGTAGCAGGAGACGTCGGCCTGGACGGCACGCACCTGCGCCCCGGCCCCCTCCATCTCCCTCAGGGCCGCCAGGGCCTCTTCGGAAGGTGCGCTCCGCCCGACCAGCACCAGGTGGCGCGCCCCCTGCTGCACCCAGCGGCGGGCGATCAAGAGCCCCAGGCCGCCCAGCCCGCCGGTGATGAGATACGTGGCCCCCGGGTCGGGCGCGAAGCGGGGCGGGCGGTTGGATGCGCCCCCGGCGGGTAGCTCGGCCGCCGAGCGTCGCTCATCGGACTGGGTGACCACGATCTTCCCGATGTGCTTCGCCTGAGACATGAAGCGGAAGGCCTCCGAGATCTCCTCCAGCGGGAAGGTATGCAGCGGGAGCGGGGGATAGACCCCGGCCGCGGCCCCCTGGATGACCTCGGCGAACAGGGAGCGGAAGGCCTCGGGCTGCCTGACCCGCACCAGGGCCAGGTCGATGACCGCATAAGTGGCGTTCGGTTTGACCCCGGCGAACTGCTCCTGGGTCCAGATGCCGCGCTTGCCGATCTCCAGGAAACAACCGTCATTGGCCAGCACGGCCACGCTCTGGGGGATGAACTCCCCGGCCAGGGAATTGAGGATTATGTCCACCCCCTCCCCGCCGGTGAGGTCCAGGACCTGGGCGGCGAAATCCAGAGAGCGGGAGTCGAAGACATGCTGCACCCCCTGGTCCTTGAGGAACTGGCGCTTGGCCGGGCTGCCGGCGGTGGCGAACACCTCCGCGCCGCGGCGCAGGGCGATCTGCACCGCCGCCTGCCCCACGCCGCCGGCCGCGGCGTGAATCAGCACCCGGTCGCCGGCCTGTATCCCGGCCGTCTTCTCCAGGGCATAGGCGGCGGTCATCACCGCCATGGGGACTGCGGCGGCCTGGGCGAAATCGAACCCGGCGGGCAGGGGGGCGACCAGGGCGGCCTCGGCAATGACGTAAGAGGCGAAGGCCCCGTTGACCACCGCCACCACCGGGTCGCCGACCGAGAAGCCGGTGACGCCCGGGCCGAGGGCGGCGATCCGCCCGGCGCACTCGCTGCCCAGGGGTTCTGGGTCGGTGCGCATGGCCAGGGCGTTGAGCACGTCGCGGAAATTCAGGCCGGAGGCCAGGACGCGGATCTCCACCTCGCCCGGCCCCGGTTTATGGCGGTCGGCCTGGACGATGGCCAGGTCGTCGAGCACCCCGCTGTCGCCGACCTCCAGGCACACCGCCGGGGCGGAGGCCTCGGCCTGCGTCGCTTTCAATTCTTCTGCGACCAGGCGGGCAGCGAAGCGCTGGCTGTCGCGGTAGGCGACCTGCTCCTCCCCATCCGGGGCCAGGATCTCGTCCAGCAGGCGCTTAGCCCCTGATTCGGCCTGCTCGGCGGGGTCGAGGTCGACCATGCGGGGGCGGTATTCCGGGTGTTCGAGTTGAATGACCTTGCCCAGGCCCCAGGCAGACGCCTGCGCCGGGCCGCTCACGCCCCTCCCGGCCGGCTGGGCGCCGCGGGTGACGATCCACAGCGCCGGGGTGGAGGTGCCGCCCCCCAGGGCCTGGACCAGGTGCAGCAGGCTGCCGGCGCCCAGCGCCTGCCCGTTTTCCAATTCATCCAGCCCCTCGGGCCGGGCCGGCAGGTCCAGGCTCCACAAATGCACCACCCCGTCGAACGCCTGGCCGGCCGTCTCCAGGAGCCGTTTGAAACCCTCCGGGCGGGAGGGGTCCAGCCGCCAGAGCCCGCCGTCTTGCGCCTCGGTCCTGTCGCCCGGAAGGACGACCGTGCAGCGGTGGCCCCTGGCCCGCAGCCCGGCGGCCAGCTCCTGGCCCACGCCGCTCGCATCGCCGAAGACCAGCCACCCCTGGGGCTCCTGCCCGGCGAAAGGTTTGCGGGCCAGCAGGATGGCCTCCTTGCTCAACTCGGTCTCCTCCGGCAGGGCCTGCGCCGCCTCGAAGCCGCACCCGGCTAGCAGGTCGAGCCATTCCCCCCGGGAGAGCAGGGGGTAGCCGGGACGGACCCCTTCATCGGTGAAGCGCCACCAGCCGTCGGTCAGCCCGAAGGTGATATCGATCCACCGCTCCGGGGCGGTGACCTCCAGCATGAGCAGCAGCCCGCCGGGGGCCAGCAGCTCGCGGATATGGCCCAGGCTTTGCCTGAGGTCCTGGGTGGCGTGGATCACATTGGCCGCCAGGATCAGGTCGTAGCCCCCGGGCTCGAAGCCCTGGGCGAGGGGATCTTTCTCGAGGTCGAGGGCCTTGAAATCGACGAAGGGGAACCCGGCGAAGCGCGCCCGTGCCTTGGCCACGAAAGCCGGGGCGATGTCGGTAAAGGTGTAGCGCGTGGTCTCGGGGGGGAGGGCGGGCAGGACGAAGGAGGTCGTCCCCCCGGTGCCGGCCCCGATCTCCAGGACCCGCAATGGCCCAGGCCGGGCGGAGAGGAGGGCCTGCACGCTCTCCCGCACCATGTGGTTATAAGTCCTGGCCTCGCCGGTCTCCTCGTACAGGCGCTGGGCCAGCTCGAGCGAGCCGCCGGGGAAGAGCAGCTGCAGCGGGTCGGCCTTCCCGGCCAGGGCCTGGGCCAGCTCCCCGGCGCAGCGTTCCGTGATCGCCAGCGGCGCGGGCGCATCCGGGAACTGCTCTCGCAGCGCGGGCAGCGCCTCAGGGGCCTGGCCCGGCCCGGGCAGGGCGATCACCTCCCAGCCCGCCTCCAGCCGCCTGAGCACTCCCTCCTCGGCGAGAATATCCAGCAGCCGGTCCAGAAGCCGGCGATAGGCGGGAAGGATCCCGAGCTGTTCACGCAGGGCTTCTGCGGCGAAGCGCTCGCCTGGCGTTGGGCTCCAGCCCAGTTCGCGCAGCGCGTCCAGAACCAGACCCGGCACAGCCTGGTCCAACTGCGCCACCAGCCGGTGGTGGGCCTCCAGGTCGTATTCCCGGCTCAGGGCGGGGAAGCGGGCGGAAGCGCGTTCGGCGACCGCCTCCACCGCGACCTCCGCGTTCTGGGAGACCGCTTTGGGCGCCGGGACCCAGTCCACCTTGTACAGGCTGCCCGCCATAGCCGGCAGGCCGGCCTCATCGCGCATGGGCGCGGCGCGCTTGAGCCGCAGCCCTTCGATAAGGGCCACGACCTGGTCCGAGGCGTCCTGGACGGCGATATCGGCGGTGATGGTCTCCGGCCGCGGGCTGGCGGCGGGCCGGACGGTGACCCGGCTCCACAGCTCGCCCTGCGGGGAGCGATAGAAGTGGAAGGCGTCGACCGCGATCGGGAGATAAGCCTCCTCGGCCGCGCCGTCCCGGGGCAGGGCTTCCTCCACCACCTGCAGGCAGGCGTCGAGCAGCGCCGGGTGCAGGCGGAAGAGGGCCTGCTCCGCCTCGTGGTCCTCCCCGGGCCGGATGCGCCCCAGAGCTTCGCTATCCCGGCGGTGTATGGCGGCCAGCGGCCTGAGGCTCGGCCCGAGGTCGATGCCCCGGCCCGCCAGGCGCTCGTAGTGGGCCCCCGGGTCGATCTCCTCCGCGCACTGGGCCTGGACCGCCTCAGGGGAGAAGGCCTGCGGCGCCTGTTCCTTCGGGGAGACGATCCGCCCGGTCAGGTGCAGGGACCAGTCCTCGGATTCGCCCCCCTGGTCCTGGCTGTAGACCTGGAAGGACCCGTCGGGCGAGAGCACGGTCTGGACCACCCGGCCCGCCTCGCCCTCGAAGACCATGGGGGAGTGGATCAGCAGGTCCTCGATCGCCGCCGGGTCAGGGCCGAGCAGGCCCTCGGCGGCCTCCAGGGCGAGCTCGATGTAGGCGGTGGTGGGCAGGATCAGCCGGCCCGATACCGAGTGGTCGGCCAGGAAGGCGAAGGAACCGGCGGAGAGCCATGCCTCGTACTGGCGATCCTTTAGGGCCGAGCGTATACGGCGGCCCAAAAGCGGCCGGCCGGGCTGGGCGGACTCTTGCCCCGGGTAGGAGTCGGGGGTGGAGGGCCGGGGTGGGAGCCAGTAGCGCTTGCGCTGGAAGGGATAGGTGGGCAGCGGCAGGCGGCGGCGCAGCCCCTGGGCCTGGTAATCACGGTCGAACCCGGCCCAGTCGATCTGCGCCCCGTAGCAGTACAGCTTCGCCAGGCTGGAGAGCAGCACCTGCCAATCGTCCTGGTCCTTGCGCAGCGAAGGCAGCCACAGCCCGCCGGCCTCGGGGAGGCAGCGCTGGCCCATGGCCACCAGGGTCGGCGCAGGGCCGATCTCCAGGAAGGCCTGGCAGCCGGCGGCCTGCAGGGCGTCCATCCCGGAGGCGAACAGCACCGGCTGGCGCACGTGCCGCACCCAGTACTCAGCGTCCACCGCCCCCGCCCCCATCCTGGCCTCCCCGGTCAGGTTGGAGATGAACAGGGTGTGCGGCGCATGGTAAGTGACCTCAGCGGCCACGCGGGCGAACTCGTCGAGGATCGGGTCCATCAGCGGGGAATGGAAGGCGTGCGACACCACCAGCGGCCGGGATTTGATCCCGTCCCTGGCCAGCCGCTCCAGGAGGGCCTGCACATCGTCCCCCGACCCGGACACCACCGTGTTCGCCGGCCCATTCACTGCCGCGATCGAAACCCGGTCTGCATACGGGCCGAGCGCCTCCTCTACGACCGAGGTTGCGGCGAAGACAGCCGCCATCTTACCACCGGCGGGCAGGGAGCCCATCAGGCGGGCGCGGTGGGCGATCAGCTTCAGCCCGTCCTCCAGGCTGAAAATCCCGGCGATGCAGGCGGCGACATACTCACCGGCGCTGTGACCGATCACCGCCGCCGGTTTCACCCCCCAGGACCCCCACAGTTGGGCCAGGGCGTACTCCAACGCGAACAGGGCGGGCTGGGTATAGGCGGTGTTGTCCAGCAGGTCCGGGCGGGAGAAAATCACTTCGAGCAGGGGCTCGGGCAGATAGGGCTGCAGGACCTCGGCGCAGCGGTCCATGGCCTGGCGGAAGGCGGGCTGCGTTTCGTATAACCGTCGGCCCATCCCAATGTACTGTGACCCCTGGCCGGTGAACAGGAAGGCGATGCGCGGGTTGTCCACGGTCTGCGTGCGGCCGCTGACCAGGCCTTCCTGAGAACCCCCATCCAGGAAGGCTTCCAGCTTGCGGCGGGCGGCCTCAGGTTCGGAGGCGATCACCGCCAGGCGGTGGGGGAATTGGGCCCGGCCGGTATTGAGGGTGTAGGCGATATCGGCCAGGGACGCGCCCGAGTTTTGCGCCAGGTGCTCCTGGAACCGCCCGGCGAGGTCTTTCAGTGCTTTTTCGGTTTGGGCCGAGAGGGTCAGCAGATGAGCCGGGCGCTCAACGGGCGGACGGCTATCGGCCTGTTCCGCTTCGGGCTGCTCGGGCGTTCCGTCCGGGGCCTCGGCCACCACCACGTGGACGTTGGTCCCGCTGAAGCCGAACGAGCTGACCCCGCCCACCAGCCGGCCCTCAGCCTGCCAGGGGATGGGGCGGATGGGCACCTGCAGCGGCAGGGCTTCCCAGTCCACGTGCGGGTTGGGCCGGGTGAAGTGCAGGTTAGGTGGGATGGTGCGATGCTTGATGGTCAGCACGAGCTTGATCAGGCCGGCGATCCCGGCCGCCGATTCCAGGTGGCCGATGTTGGTCTTCACCGCCCCCAGGTACAGCGGTTTGTCCGGGGAATGGCCATCCTTGAAAACGCTGCCCAGCGCCTGGAGTTCGATCGGGTCGCCGAGGGTGGTGCCGGTGCCGTGAGTCTCGACAAAACCGACCTCCGCCGGTGAGACGCCTGCGTTGGCCAGGGCGTCGCGGAATACGGCTTCCTGGGAGGGCCCGTTGGGGGCGGTCAGCCCGCTGGAAGCCCCATCCTGGTTGGCTGCCGAGCCCAGAATCACGGCCTGGATGGGATCCCCATCGGCCAGGGCGTCGCTCAGCCGCTTGAGCACGACCACCCCGCAGCCCTCGCCGCGCACGAAGCCATCGGCGCGGGCGTCGAACGCCTTGCAGCGCCCATCGGGGGCCATGAAGTGGAATTTCGAGAGGGCGATGGTGCCCTCGGGGGCCAGCATTGCGTTCGTCCCCGCGGCCAGCGCCATGCGGCAGTCGCCGCTGCGCAGGCTGAGCACCGCCAGATGGACGGCTACCAGGGACGAGGAGCAGGCGGTATCGACCGAGACGCTGGGTCCGCGCAGGCCGAGCACGTAAGAAACCCGGCCGGAGGCGATGCTGTGGCCCGTCCCCGATCCGTAGTAGGTATCGATGTAGCGGATCCCGCCGTTCGCCAGTTGGAGCTGCTGGTAATCGTTGTTGACGATGCCTACGAAGACCCCGGTTGGACTGCCCGCCAATTGGTCTGGGGCGATGCCGGCGCTTTCGATGGCTTCCCACGAGACCTCCAGCAGCAGGCGCTGCTGCGGGTCCATGGTGGCTGCCTCGCGGGGGGAGATGCCGAAGAATTGGGGGTCGAAATGATCGATATCCTCGACAAAGCCGCCATAGCGGGTGGACATCTTCCCCGAGGCGTTGGGGTCCGGGGCGTAGTAGCGGTCGATATCCCAACGGCTGGGCGGGACTTCCGAGATCGCATCCACCCCATCGAGCAGCAGACGCCAGTAGGCATCCGGATGGTTCGCTCCACCCGGGAAGCGGCAAGCCATGCCGATCACCGCGATGGGCTCTCGTTGAGCCTGCTCCATGGCTTTCAATTTGGCTTCCATCCTGGCGATGGCCAGGTAAGCCTGTTTCAAAGGGGATAAATTCTGGGCGCTCTGTGAGGTGTTGTCCATTCAGGGTTCCCTATAGATTTTTCAGCTTGTTCAGCAGCATCGCTTCGATTTCCGCTTCGGAAAGGTCTTCGATATCGGCCGCGGACCCTTCGCTGCCGGGGTCGGGCACGGCGTGAAGATTTTCAGATTCGGGTGATTGCCGGATCTGCCCTGCCCCTGCTTCGCTGTCGGCGGTAAAGATGAGCTGTTCCAGGTAGCCGGCTACGGCCTCGATCGTGGGGTAGTCGTAAATCAGGGTGGATGGGAGCCGGGCGGTCAACTGCAGGCCGGTCTGGAGCCGGTTTTTGAGTTCGACCGCCATCAGCGAGTCCACCCCCAGGTCCATCAAGCGCTGGCGGCGGTCGAGCTGCCCGGCATCCGCCCGGCGCAGGATGCGTCCCAGGTGCTGGCGGACATACTGGATGAGCAGGTCTTTGCGCTCGCCGGGCAAGGCAGCCTGCAGTCTGGAGAGGAACTCGTCCTGCTTCTCGCCTGCGCCCGCTGCAACCTCAGGCTGGGCGGATGCGGGTACGGCAGGAGTGTCTACTGTTTCGGTTGAGCTCTGGCACTGCTGTGCCTCTACACCGGCGGTAGGCGCCTGGGCCATCAGGATGCTGCTCCCCAGGATCGCGGGCTGCGTGCCTGCCTGGGGGAAAGCGGCGGCCCGGACGAAACCAACGGCCTCCAGCACCTCAAGCCATTGGCCGGCCGAGACCAGGGGCGAATCTTTCCGCAGTGGGTCCTCGAAATGGCCCCAGCCTTCGATCAAGGCGGTGGTCACATCGAACCAGGAGAGCGGTTCGGTCACTTCGAAGGCCAACAGCACCCCGCCCGGCCCGAGCAGGGAGCGCACCCGTTCGAGCGAGCGCGACAGATCGCGGGTGGCGTGCAGCACATTGGCGGCGATGATGATGTCGAAACTGTGCGGGACGAACCCCTGCGCCTCGGGGTCCTGTTCCAAATCCAGGCGCATGAAGCGCAGGAAGGGGTAGCTCTGGAAGTTCTCCTGGGCCCGGGCCAGGAACAGGTCGGAGATATCGGTGAAGGTGTACTCGACTCGCTCGGCCGGGAGCCCGGAAATCAGGGCAGAGGTGGTACCGCCGGACCCGGCGCCCACTTCAAGGATGCGTACCTTGCGATCGGGGTGCATGGCGTGCACCAGGGGGAGCAGCAGGCCGCGCAGCACGCTGTTGAAATAGCCGACCAGCGGCCATTTCTGGTAAATATATTCCGCGGTGTGGAACGACCCGCCGGGGAACAACACTTCGAGCGGGCTTTCCTCGCCTTTCAGGAGGGCGGCCAGACTCTCGCCGGAGCGTTGGACGTACTCCACCAACGGAGAAATATCCGCCACCACAGGCGGGACGGGGCTCTCGATGATTTCCGTCGCCTCCGGGCCGAACGGCCGCCGGAGGACGTACTGCTCCGCCTGGCCCCGTTCCAGGTAGCCCTCTTTTTCCAGGCGGTCCAGCCAGCGCTGGATCAGCACGCGGTAGCCGGGCTGGAGGTTGCATTGAGTTACCAGGCCGGCGGCGGTGTGCGCCTCGCCGGGTCGAGCGAACACGCCCAACTCTTGCAGGACCCGCACGATATAAGCGCTGGTCAGGCGGTCGAGATAAGCCCATTTATCGGGATAGGTGTGCAGGTTGAGGTCCAGCGGCCCCACGTTCTCCTGCAGCCGGCCGGCGGCCTCCACTGCCTGCCAGATGGCCTCCGGTGAAGCGGTAGCCTGGCTGGCGGTCGCCTGCGGGGCGGAGAGGCGATCCGGCCAGTAGCGCTGGCGGTTCCAGGGGTAAGTGGGCAAGGGGATTTTCCGCCGCGGGTAGTCCCGTTCGACCCCGGCCCAATCGATCGGCACACCCTGGACGTACAGCCGGGCCAGGCTCTCCAGCATCTGCTCCCATTCGTCCCAGCCTTCGCGCAGGGAGGGCAGCCAGGCGTCATCCCCCAGGTCCTCTTCGATGCAGCGCCGGCCCATGGCCAGCAGCACCGGGTTGGGGCCGATCTCGACGAAGACCGGGCGCCCTTCGGCGGCCGCGGTCTGCATCGCCGGGGCAAAGCGCACCGGCTGGCGCAGGTGCCGCCGCCAGTAAGCCGCGTTCCCAATCTCATCGAAGGTCGCAAACCGGCCGGTGACGGCCGAGATGTGGGCGACCTGGGGTTCATGGTAAGCGATTTCCCGCGCCACCGCTTCGAACTCGTCTAGGATCGGATCGAGCATTGGGGAATGGGCCGCCTGGGCCACGGCCAGGACCTTCGACTTGATGCGCCGGCCCTTTAGATCGGCGATCACCTGGTGAAGGGCCTCTTTCTCCCCCGAGATGACGATGTTCTGCGGGCCGTTGATGACCGCGATGGAGACCCGGCTGGTGTATGGGGCCAGCGCCTGGGCCACGGTCTCTTCATCGGCGAAGACCGCGGCCATCTCGCCCTGCTGGGGGAGCGAATCCATCAGCCGGCCGCGGGCGGCGACCAGCTTGAGCCCATCTTCGAGGTTGAACAGGCCGGCGATGCAGGCGGCGGCGTACTCGCCGACGCTGTGGCCCAAAACCGCCGACGGTTTCACCCCCCAGGACAGCCACAGTTGGGCCAGGGCGTACTCCACCGCGAACAAGGCCGGTTGGGCGTAGGTCATCTGGTTGAGCAGTTCCGGATCACCGGGCGTGTACAGCACTTCGAGCAAGGGGCGTTCGAGAAGCGGGCGCATCAATTCGGCGCAGCGGTCGAGCGCCTGGCGGAAGGTCGGTTGGGTATCGTACAGCAGGCGCCCCATCTGCAGGTAATGTGCGCCATGACCGGTGAACAGGAAGACCACCTCCGGCTGCACCGATTCGAAGACCTGCCCGTTTACCAGGCCGTCGACCTCCTCGCCATCCAGGTAGAGGCGGAGCCGGTCATTGGCTTCTTCTGCGCTTCTGGCGACGAGCGCCAGGCGGTGGGGCAGGTGCGCCCGGCCGGTGTTGGCGGTGTAGCACAGGTCTGGGAACCTGTCCGAGGCGGTTGACAGGGCCGCCTGGTAGCGGTGGGCCAATTCCCGCAGCGAGGCGGGGCTCTTCGCCGAGAGAGTCAGCAGGTGTACCGGCCGTTCCGTGCTGGCCTCAACCGGGCCGGTGGCGACCGGCGGCGGTTCCGGGGCGGCCTCGAGCACAATGTGAGCGTTCGTGCCGCTGAACCCAAATGAGGAGGTCCCTACCAGGTAGCGCCCATCGACCGGCTGCAGGGGCTCGCGCTGGACGGGCACATCCACCGGGATGCGCTCCCAGGGGATGTACGGGTTCGGCTCCTGCAGGTGCAGGTGGGGCGGGATCTCCTTGTGCTGCAGGATCAGGATGGCTTTCATCAGGCCGGCGACCCCGGCCGCGGCTTCCAGGTGCCCCAGGTTGGTCTTCACCGAGCCGACCTTCAGCGGGCGCTCCGGCGAACGGCCCTGGCCCAGCACCGCAGCCAGCGCCTGCACCTCGATCGGATCGCCCAGGGAAGTGCCGGTGCCGTGGGCTTCCACATAACTCACCTGGGCGCCCGAAACGTTTCCATTTGCCAGCGCGGTGCGGATCACGGCTTCTTGCGCCAGGCCATTGGGAGCGGTGAGCCCCGTGCTGCGCCCGTCCTGGTTGACCGCCGACCCACGGATCACGGCCAGGATATGGTCCCGGTCTTTGATGGCGTCGGAAAGGCGCTTGAGGACCACCATGCCGCAGCCCTCCGAGCGGACGAAGCCATCGGCCCGGGCATCGAAAGTCTTGCAGCGCCCGTCTGCTGAAATCATTCGGGCGCGGGAGAAGTTGATCAGGATCTCCGGCCGCAGGACGAGATTGACCCCCCCGGCCAGGGCCAGGTTACATTCGCCATTGCGCAGGCTTTGCACGGCCTCGTGGACCGCCACCAGCGAGGAGGAGCAGGCGGTATCGATCGACAGAGCCGGCCCCTGCAAACCCAGGAGATAAGCCAGGCGCCCTGAGGCGATGCTCAGCGTCGTGCCGGTCGCAAGGTATACGTCGATCTCCTCCCGGGGGACGGTGGAGAGCAGCTGGTAGTAGTCGTTGGTAGAGATGCCGATGAACACTCCGGTCTGGCTGCCTGACAACCTGTCCGGGGCCTGCCCGGCGCGCTCCAGGGCCTCCCAGCTCACTTCCAGGATCATGCGCTGCTGCGGGTCCATGGCGGCCGCTTCGCGGGGGGAGATGCCGAAGAACTCGGGGTCGAACTCGTCGATCTGGTCCAGGAACCCACCCCAGCGGGTGACGATCTTGCCCGGCGCATCTGGATCGGGGTCGTAAAATTCGTCCGCATCCCACCGCTCGGGGGGCACCTCACGGATGGCGTCCACGCCGTTCACCAGCAGTTCCCAAAAGCTCTCCGGATCATTGGCCCCGCCGGGGAAGCGGCAGCCCATCCCGATCACAGCCACCGGCTCCTGGCGGGCTTGCTCGGCGGCCTGTAACCTCGCGCGCATTTCGCGAAGCTCAACCAGGGCCTGTTTGACTGGAGATAATTCGGCTGTCCGTTCGGTGGGGTTATGATCTGTCATTTTGTCCGCATCCTCGTTCATTTACCGTTCCGCAGTGCTTTCAACTCGGCCAATAACTGCGCCTCGGCCTCTTCGTCCGATAAGCTTTCGATGTCGGCCAGTTCGACCTGCTCCACGCTGTCCTCTGTCCCAGAGGCGGCCTCTGTCCCCGCGCCCACGGCCGGGGCACCATCCGCGGCCACCCGCTCGAGCAGGTAGGCGGATAGGGCTTCCACCGTGGTGTAATCGAACACCAGGGTAGCGGGCAGCGGCTGGTCGAAGCCCAGGCCCGCGCCTAATAAATTCCGCAGTTCGACGGCCATCAGCGAGTCCAGGCCCATCTCTTGCAGGGGCTGTTTGCTGTTGACCGGGAAAGACGGCTCCAGGTCCAGCACTTTCCTGACCTGTTCCAGCACGTGGGCGAGCATCAGGCCGGGGCGCTTGCTCGCCGGGGCCTGGAGCAGGCGTTGGCGCAGGTCGGGAAGGGTGGGAGCGGATTCTCCCGACCGGCCATCCTGGTCCTCCTGGGCAGTGGCTGCGCCGGTCATCTCGGTGTAGAAGGGGGGGATAGCCCGGCCAGCGAACTGCCTGGCGAAAGTGGGCCAATCCATCCTCACCGCCGCCACCGCCGCAGGCGTGGATGGCTGCGCCGTGTTGGTGCTGCGGATGAGCTCCTCTAGCACGGCGATCCCTTGCTCGGGGGTCATCGACAGGATGCCCCTGGCCATCAGGCGTTCGCCCAGATCTCTGCTGGCCGCCGCGCCCACTTCCGACCAGGGTCCCCAGCCGATGCTCAGAGCCGGCAGACCCTGCGCCCGGCGGTAGCTCGCCAGGGCGTCGAGATAGGTGTTGGCCGCCACGTGGTTGCTCTGCCCTGCCGCGCCCAGGACGGACACAGCCGAGGAGAAGAGCACGAAAAAGTCCAGGGGCAGATCCTGGGTGAGGCGATGAAGGTTCCATCCCCCGTCGATCTTCGGCCCAAACACCCGGGCGAAGCGCTCCCAGCGCTGCTGCAAGATGACCCCATCATCCAGCACACCGGCGGCATGGATCACCCCGCGCAGCGGCGGCATGGTTTCGGAGATCTCGCCCAACAACCGCTCCACCTGCCCGAGGTCCGAGACGTCGGCCTGGACCAGCCTGACCTCAGCGCCGTCCACGGCCAACTCTTCACAGAACGCCTGCGCGGCGGCATCGGGCTCGCTGCGGCCTACCAGGACTAGGTGCTTTGCCCCGCGCTCGGCCAGCCAGGCCGCAGCGCTGCGCCCCAGCCCGCCCAGACCGCCGGTGACCAGGTAAGTGGCGTCGGGCTGCACCGGCGCCCCTGGGTGGGCGTGGCGGTGGACCAGTACGATTTTGCCGATATGCCTGGCCTGGGACATGAAGCGGAAAGCGGCTTCCGCCCCTTCGATCGGGAACTCCGTGAGGGGCAAGGGGCTCAGCTCACCCTGTTCGAAGGCGGGCAGCAGCTCCTGGAACAGGGAGGGGATCAGGCCGGGGTCTTGCCGGGCCTCGGCCAGTAAATCGATCACGTGATAGCTTGCCTGGGGTTTGACCGTTGCGAACTGCTCCGGGCTCCAGATGCCGCGCTTGCCGATCTCCAGGAAACAACCCTGATCGGCCAGCACCTGGACGCTCTTCGTGATAAATTCGTCCGCCAGGGAATTCAGCACCAGATCCACGCCCCTACCGCCGGTGATCTCCAGGATTTGATCGGCGAAATCCAGGGAGCGCGAGTCCATCACGTGCTGGACGCCCATCTCCAGCAGCAGGCGGCGCTTTTCGGGGGAGCCGGCTGTGGCGAAAATCTCCGCCCCACAGCGGCGGGCGAGCTGGATCGCCGCCATCCCCACGCCCCCTGCGCCGGCGTGGATCAGCACTTTATCGCCGGCCTTCATTTTCCCCAAGCGTAACAGGGCGTATTGTGTAGTGAGGAAAGCCGATGGCAGGGTGGCGGCTTCGGCGGGGGTCAGCCGTCCCGGCTTACGGGCCACGAACCCGGCCGGAGCGATCACGTGCGAGGCAAAGCCCCCGGGAGCCACGGCGACCACCTCGTCGCCCGGCTTCAAATCGCCGGCCCCCGGGCCCACGGCGGCGATCACCCCGGCGCACTCGCTGCCCAGGGTGGTTTCACTCCCCGGGTACATGCCCAGGGCCATGAGCACATCGCGGAAACCCAGACCGGTGGCCTGGACCGCGATCTCCACTTCACCCGGTCCGGGCGAGCGCCGCGGAGCGGGGACGAGTTCAAGGCTGTCCAGCCGTCCCGGCTGGCGGGTGACCAGATCGTAGGCCCCGGCGGGCGGGACGTCCTCCCCGGCGGCTAACCGGCTGCGCTGCAGCCGGGGGGTGTGCACCTGCCCGGAACGGACGGCCATCTGCGGCTCGTGCGGATAGGCCTGCAGCGCAGCCATCAGGGATGCCGCCGCTTCGGCTTTGGACGAATCGAGATCGAGACAGGAGCAGCCCAACTCAGGGTGTTCCTGGGCGATCACCTTGCCCAGGCCCCATAGGGCTGCCGACAAGGGCACGATTGTTTCACCTTCCGCGGCCGGGTCAACCCGGAACCCCCTGCGCGTCACCAGGCGCAGGCCGCCGGGCAGGCTGAGGCTGCGCCGGGCCAGGGCCTGGCTCAGATGCAGAGCGCCCGCACAGGCGGCCTCCAATTGCGGGCTGCCTTGCTCCGGCGCCTCTTCCGGCGTGGGGAGGTCCAGGGCCCAAAGATAGAGCACACCCTGCAGACCCGCCTGGCCGGCTTCCGCGATCAGGCGGTCGAAATCCTCGGGCCGGGCCGGGTCCAGCGTGTACCGGTCCTGGCCGGCTGCCTGGTACCGATCGCCCGCCCGCACAGTGACGGCTGTGCTCCCCATCCCGGCCAGTCGTCCGGCAAGCGCTTCCCCAACGCCCTGCTCGTCGGCGAATACCAGCCACTTCCCCCGGGGCAGCGGGTTCTCCGCCCGCGGAGAGGTCGCGGGCTGCCAGGCCACCTCGTACAGCCAGTCTTGCCGCCAGTCCGCCTGTGGAGCCTGTTCGGCGAGGCGCATGAAGGCCAGCCCTGAGACCTCCGCGACCGGGCGTCCCTCATCGTCGAAGATGTGGAAATCCGCCGTGACTGCGCTGGCGTTGAGGGTTGAATTCGGGCGCAGGACGGCATGGCTCCACAGCTTGCGCTCCTCAGTGTTGAATATAGTCGCCTTCTCCAGGCTGAACGGCAGGTAGGTCTGCCCGTCCTGTGGGAGGAGCGGGGCGATGATCTGCAGGCTGGCGTCCAACAGCGCCGGGTGCATGTGGAAGGCCTCTTCGACCCCGGCGGCTTCCGGCAGTTCCACCTGCCCCAACGCTTCGCCTGCGCCCACCCAGCAGGCTTTCACCCCGCGGAAGCCGGGACCGAAGGCCAGGCCGCGCGCATCCAGCCTCTGGTAGAAGTCCGCCTCCGGCAAGTGCGTCTCGCAGCGGGCCCGGATCTCCGCAAGCTGTGTGGCCGAGGCTGCCGCTGTCTCGCCCGGTCGGAGCTCGGCGCGGCGTGCAACACATTGCATGTGCAGCGTCCACTGCTCCTGCGCCTCGTCCAGGCTGAAGACCTTGAGCTTCACCCGGTCCTGGCCCTCTTTGGCGGCGATGATCTGCACCGTGCGCCCGCCTTCACCCGGCAGTTGCAGCGGGTCCTGGAAGAGCACTTCTTCCAGGTCCACATCGCCCCCCAGCAGGGACCGGCCCGCAGCGCTTGCCATTTCGATATACCCGGTGGCCGGCATGACCGCCTCGCCGCCCACGCGGTGATCGGTGAGGAACGGCAGGGACTCGAGCGACAGATAGACCTCGAAGATCTGATCTTTGGAGGCTGTCCGCAGCCGCTGGCCGAGCAGGGGGTGCTGCTGTGGGCCCGGGGCGGCCGCCGCGACCTGTTTGTTGCCAGGGCGGACCCAATAACGCTGGCGCTCGAAGGGGTAGGTCGGCAGGTCAACCCGCCGGAAGGCTTTGCCCTGATAGAAACCGCTCCAATCGACTTCGACCCCGGCGGTGTAGACGCTCGCCAGGCTCTCCAGAATTTGGTCCCAATCCCCGCGGTTCCTGCGCAGCGATTGCAGCCTGAGGCCGGATCCCTCGGGCAGGATCTGGGAGGCCAGCCCCAGGAGGGTGGTGTGCGGCCCGATCTCGATGAAGTACTCGTAGCCGAGGTCGTACAGGCGCTGCACCGCGGCCGTGAATTGGACCGGCTTGCGGGTCAGGTCCCGCCAGTGTTTGGGCCGGCGGGCTGTACCTGGCCCCACCAGTTCCCCGGTCAGGCAGGACACATACTCCATGGACGGATCGTTGAAAACGATACCGGCGGCGACCCTTTCGAACTCATCCATCGCCGGCTCCATCAGGGGCGAGTGGAAGGCGTGGGACACGTTCAATTCCTTGACCCGGACCCCTTCCTTTTCCAGGCTCTCGACCACCGCCTGCACGCTGTCCTTGCGCCCGGAGATGACCAGGTTCTTCGGCCCGTTGAAGGCGGCGATGGAGACCTCACCGGCATAAGGCGCGATGGCTGCTCGCACCTGCGATTCGTCCGCGGAGACCGCGGCCATCATCCCATCCTCGGGCAGGGAGCCCATCAACCGGCCGCGGGCGGCGCTCAGCTTCAACCCGTCCTCGAGGCTCATCACCCCGGCCACACAGGCGGCGACGAACTCGCCAATGCTGTGCCCCAACACCGCCCCCGGGGTGACCCCCCAGGACTCCCACAGCCGGGCCAGGGCGTACTCCAGGGCGAACAGCGCCGGCTGAGTGTAGGTGGTATGGTCGATGGGGGAGTCCTCGCCCGGGACTGGGTAGAGCACCGACAGCAGGGGCCGGTCCATATACGGCCGCAGCAGGCGGTCGCACTCGTCGAGCGCCTGTTTGAAGACCGGCTGGGTTTCGTATAGCTGTGCCCCCATGCCGGCGTACTGCGACCCCTGCCCGGAGAACAGGAAGGCGATCTTGGGCGGTTCTTGCGGGTCTTCCCCGCTGACCTTTACGTTCGAGACCGGTTGGCCAGAAATATAGGCCGCCAGGCTGTCGCGCAGTTGGTCGATATCCCTCGCGGCGATGGCCAGCCGGTGTGAAAAATGTGACCGGCCGAGGTTGGCCGTGTAGCAGATATCCCCCAGGCCGTAGCCGTCCTGCCCGCTGAGGCGCTCCGAATAGCGGCGGGCCAGGTTGGCCAACGCCGGCCTGCTCTTCGCCGAGAGGGTGAAGATATGCGCCGGTAATTCTTCCTCGGCGACGGATAGTTCCGGCGCCGGGGCCGATTCGAGGATCACATGCCCATTGATGCCGCTGGCACCGAAGGAGCTGACGCCCGCAATCCGCCGCCCGCCGGCCGGCTCCCATTTCTTTACCTGGGTGGGGACCTGGATGGGCATCGACTTCCAATCGATGTGCGGGTTGGGTTCCTGGAAGTGCAGGTGGGGCGGGATCTCCCCGTGGTAAAGCGCCAGGGCGGTTTTGATCACCCCGGCCACGCCGGCCGCCGACTCCGAATGGCCGATATTGGTCTTCACCGAGCCGACGTGCAGGGGCGACCCCTGCGGCCGCCCCGGGCCGTAGACCGCGGCCAGGGCGCGCACCTCGATCGGATCGCCCAGGGGTGTGCCGGTACCGTGGGCTTCCACGTAGCTCACCAGCTCGGGCGGGACATCCGCTTTCTTCAGGGCGGCCCGGATCACTGCCTCCTGGGCCAGCTTGCTGGGGACGGTGAAACCGCTGCTGAAGCCGTCGTGGTTGACTGCCGCCCCGCGGATCACGGCGTAAATCCGGTCCCGGTCGGCGATCGCCTGGCTCAGGCGCTTGAGCACCACCACCCCGCAGCCCTCGGAGCGGATGAAACCGTCGGCCCGGGCGTCGAAGGTCTTACAGCGGCCGTCGGGGGCCAGCATGTTCGAGCGGCAGGCGCTGAGGGTGGTCTCGGGCGAGAGCAGCAGGTTCACCCCGCCGGCCAGGGCCAGGGTCGAGTCCCCGGCCAGCAGGCTCTGCGCAGCCAGGTATATGGCCGTGAGCGAGGAAGAGCAGGCCGTGTCCACCGCCATAGCCGGGCCGTGCAGGCCGAGTAGATAGCTCACCCGGCCGGGGATGTTGTTGAGCATGTTGCCTGTGATGCGGTAAGCGCCGGTGCGCTCGGGTGCGTTGATGTTGGCCTGCACCTCCAGGTAATCGGACATCGTCACCCCGATGAACACCCCGGTCTGGCTCTCGGCCAGGCCCTGGGGCGAATACCCGGCGTTCTCCAGCGCCTCCCAGGCTACCTCCAGCAGCAGGCGCTGCTGCGGGTCCATGCTGCGCGCTTCGCGGGGGGAGATGCCGAAGAACTGCGGGTCGAAATGCCCCACCTGGTCGAGGAACCCTCCGTAGCGGGTGTACATCTTGTCCGGCGCCTGGCGGTCGGGATCGTAATAGGCATCGATGTCCCAGCGGTCCGGCGGGACTTCACTGATGGCGTCCACGCCCCCGCGGATGAGCTGCCAGAAGGCATCCGGGCTGTTGGCGCCGCCGGGGTAGCGGCAGCCGATGCCGATAATGGCCACCGGCTCGCGGCTGGCCGCTTCGACCGCCTCCAGGCGGGAGCGCAGCTTCTGCAGCGCGTCCAGGGCCTGCTTCAAGCGTTGCTGGTAGGTTTGGATCTCGACATCATTGGCCATTTATTGATCCTCGAGTAGGTCTTCGATGCGGGACAATTCCCCCTCCAGCAGGTCCAGCAGTTCATCGCCGGATACCGGCTCGGCCTGTTCCGGCGAGGCGGCCTGCGCTGGCGGCGGAGCCTGCTCAAGCTGCGGCGCCCGCTCCGGTTGGGCGGCGGATTGCGTCCCGAGGGCGGCGGGCAGCACCTCCCGGTGGAGGTAGTCGGCCATCAGGGTGATGGATGGGTATTCGAAGGCCAGGGTGGGGGGGAGGGGGCAGCCCAGGCCCTCCTCCAGGCGGAGGCGGAGCTGCATGGTCATCATCGAATCCATGCCCAGCTTGAAGAACCCCTGGCGGACGTCGACCGGCTCGGAGGGGGGAAACCCCAGGATGAGGGCCACCTGCTGGCGCAGGTACTGCACCAGCAGCTCTTTGCGCTTGCTGTCCGGTACCTCGCTCAACTGCTGGATGAGGGCGCTTTGGCGGGTGGAATCCTCCTCGCCTGCGGGCTGAGCCTGGACCTGGATCTTCTCCAGCAGGGGGAAGGGGCCGCGCCCCTCGTACAGGGGCTTGAACCTCCCCCAATCGATCGCGGCCACGATCTGCTGAGCCCGGTCGTATGCGGACAGGTCGAAGATCGCTTCCACCGCCTCCTCGGCCGGCATCTCTCCCAGCCCGGACTGCTCGAACAGCTTCGCCATCTCGGGGGTCACCATCCCGTCCCCGGCCCACCAGCCCCAGTTGATGCTCAGGGCGGGCAAGCCATGCCGGAGGCGGTATGCGGCCACAGCGTCCAGGTAATGGTTGGCGGCGCCGTAGTGGGCCAGGCCCTGGGAGCCCCAGATGGCAGAGCCGGAGGAGAACAGCACGAAGAAGTCGAGCGACAGAGAGCGCGACAGGCGGTCGAGCACGTTCACCCCGGCCACCTTGGCGCGCAGCGCCTGGCGGACCTGATCCGGCTCGATCTCCATCAGAGGTAAGAACTGGGTCACCCCGGCGGCGTGGAAGATGCCCTTGAGCGGCGGGTGGCTCTCTTCGAGGGCGGCGAACAGGGCCTGCATCTGCTCGTAATCCCCGCTGTCGGCGCAGGCCACCGTAATCTGCGCCCCGGTGCTCGCTTCGATCTCCCGCACCCGTTGAATTCGCCGACCATCCGGGCCCTCGGGGGGGAGCGAGTCCCACTGCTCGCGGGGGGGCAGGCCTTTGCGGCTGGTGAGGACGATGTGCTGCGCCCCCCGGGCAGCCAGCCTGCGGGCCAGGGACAGCCCGATGTTGCCGAGCCCGCCGGTGATCAGGTAGGTAGCGTCGGGGCGGACAGGCTGAACGTGGACGGCGGAGGGCTGATCGGGCCCGGGCGCCAGGCGGGGCACGTAGCGCCGGCCAGAACGATAGGCCACCTGGGTCTCCCCGTCCGGGGCGAGCACCTCGCCCACCAACTGCTCCGCCAGCTCGGCGGTTGATCCGCCGGGGGGCAGATCGACCAGCCCGCCCCACAGGTCGGGGAGTTCCAGGGCGACCGAGCGTCCCAGCCCCCACAGGAGGGATTGCATCAGGGAGGGCGGTAATTCGCCGGAGGTCTCGCCGGCCGGTGCAGTGGTTGCGGGCACGGCCTGCGCCCCACGGGTGACCAGCCACAGCCTGGGCTGGGAACCCCATCCTGTCCGGGCGAGCGCCTGGGCCAGGGAGAGGGGCCCATACCCCGCGGCCTGCTGGGCTTCGTCCAGCGCTTCCAGTCCGGAGCCGACCCCGTCGGCCAGGTCCAGGCCCCACAGGTAGAGCAGGCCGGCGTAGCGGGAGTGCATTTCTGGGTCGAGCCCCTCCAGGCGGTGGGAGAACTCCTCCCGACCAGGCGGGATAGCCTGGTCCGGGTAAATAAGCGAAGTGGAATACCCCTGCGCCTCCAGGCGGGCGGCGGCAGCCTGGCCCACCCCGCTGCGGTCGGCGAAGATCAGCCAGTGATCGGCCTCCCCTGCCCCGGCCGGCCTGGGCGCACCCTCTCTGGGCTTCTCCTCCCAGGCCAGATGGTAGAGCCAGGCGGCGGGCGCCTTGCCCGGGATAAACTTGACGCGGCCAAGCTCCTGCCACTTGTCTTCCGCCCGCTCCCGGCCGTGGACCTGCAGGCGGGCGCAGTCCGGGCCCTCTTCCACCAGGCTTACCTGTAGCTGGGCATCCTTATCCGCCGGAAGTGGGGCAAGCGCCTGCACCTCCAGAACCGTGTGGGCCTTCTCCCCGTAGACGGCCTCGGCGGCGGCCAGGGCGAACTGGCGGTAGACCGCCTCGGGCCCGCCGTCCGCTAACTGACCACGGAGCTGGGCGTTTAGCCGGTTCTCCCAGATCGTGTGCCCGGGTAAGTGGGCCAGCTCCGGCAGGCGGCGGCCGAGCAGCGGGTGCTGGCTCTCTCCATCCAGTTGCAGCATGGGGCGGGCGTCGGCCAGCGGGATCCAGTACCGCTTGCGCTGCCAGGGGTAGCGCGGCAGGCGGACGACGGACCCCTTACCGGGGAAGACCCGGTCGAAGTCCAGGCGGTAACCTGCGGTGTGCAACTTACCCACGGAGCGCAGCAGGCCGGCGGTCTCCGGTTCCTCCCGCCGTAGGGAGTGCACGGCCAGGGCCTCGGCCTCCAGGGTGTGGATGGTCTCGTCGATGGCCGAGAGCAGGATGGGATGGGGGCTGAGCTCCACGAAGATCGTGAAGCCGTCCTCGAGAAGCTGCCGGGTCGTGGCGGCGAAGCGCACCGGCTGGCGCAGGTTGAGGCTCCAGTAGTCCGGGTCGAGCTCAGTCCCGGGCTGCACCCCGGAGCTCACCGTGGAATAGAACGGCAGCTCTCCCGCCTTGGGCGCCAGCCCTTCCAGCCCGCGCACTAATTCTTCTCGCAGCGGCTCCACCTGCGGGCTGTGGGCCGCCACGTCCACCTTCACCATGCGGCAGAAAACGTCCTGGCCCTGCAGCTTCTCCACCACCTGCTCCAGCGCCTGCGGGTCGCCGGATAGGACCGTGGAGCGGAAACTGTTGCTGACGGCGATGGACAGCCGGTCGGAGAACTCCTGTATGGCGGCCTCGGCCCGATCGGCGGGCAGCCCGACCACTGCCATGGCGCCTTGCCCGCTGATCTGCTGCAGCAGTTGGCTGCGCAGGCAGATCACCTGGGCCGCCTCCTCCAGGCTAAGCGCCCCGGCCAGGTAGGCCGCGCCCACCTCGCCCATGCTGTGCCCGGCCACCGCCTGCGGCTCGACCCCCCATGCGCGCCACAGCTCGGCCAGGGCGATCTCCACGCCCAAGAGCACCGGCTGGATCACGGCGATCTCGTCCATCCGGCTGCGGGGTGAATCGGGGGGCAGGGTCAACTGCTCGACCACCGACCAACCGGCGTAGGCCTGCACCGCCTGGTCAAAAGCCAGCAGGGCGAGGCGGAAGGCCGGTTGTGCCTCCAGCAGCTCGCGCCCCATCCCCACCCACTGTGAACCCTGCCCGGGGAAGATAAAGGCCACCTTGTGCCGGCGCGCTGTGTCGGCCTGGCCGTAGACCACGTCGGGGTGGGGCACCCCGGATAGATAAGCCTCCAACGCCGCGACCGCTCCCTCCCGGCTTTGAGCACAGACTGCCAGGCGGTGCTCATGGTGGGTGCGGCGGGCGCGCAGGGTGTAAGCTACATCCCGCAGCGACGGCGCGTTCTCCCGGGTCAGGAACTGGCCATAGTCCCGGGCGAGGGCCTGCAGCGCTTCGGGGCTGCGGGCGGACAGAGTGAGCAGATCCCACTCCTGGCGCTGCTCATCGTCTTTGGCGCCCGCCTGGTCTTTAGCGGCCGCTTGCGGCGGGGCCTCTTCCAGGACCACGTGCGCATTGGTGCCGGCGATGCCGAAGGAACTCACCCCGCCAGTCAACGGGCCGGGGAAGCCCTCCAGCCCGGTCAGTTCCCGGGGGATGTACAGCGGAAGCTCGTCCCAGGGGAGCTCGGGGTTGGGCCGGTTGAGGTGCAGGCTGGCGGGCAGCTGGCGGTGCTGCAGGGAGAGGGCCACCTTGATCAGCCCGGCGATCCCCGCCGCGCCCTCGGTGTGGCCGAAATTGGTCTTGACCGAGCCGATGGCGCACTTGCGGCCCGGCGCTCGCCCTTCAGAGAGCACGTTGCCCAGCGCCCGGATCTCGACCGGGTCCCCGGCCAGGGTGCCTGTGCCGTGCGCCTCCACGTAGGCGACCTCGCCCGGGTTCACTCCGGCGTCGGCGTAGGCCAGGCGCAGCAGTTCCTCCTGCCCCTGGACCGCAGGAGTGGCCAGGTAACCGCTGCTGCGCCCGTCGTTGTTGACCGCCGAACCGCGGATCAGGGCGTAAATCGGATCCCCGTCGGCCAGCGCCTGAGAGAGACGCTTGAGCACCACGATCCCGGCGCCCTCGCTGCGCACATAGCCGTTGGCCTGGGCGTCGCCGAACTTGCAGCGCCCATCGGGGGCCATCATCTTCGACTGGGAGTAAGCGATGGTGATGTGCGGCTGGAGGATCACGTTTACACCGCCCGCCAGGGCCAGGTCACATTCCCCGGCGCGCAGACTCTGGCAGGCCAGGTGCACCGCCACCAGCGAGGAAGAACAGGCTGTGTCCACGCTGATGCTGGGCCCCTGCAGGCCCAGGAAATAAGACAGCCGGCCGGGTACAGTGTAACGGCCGCTGCCGGTGGTCATATAGAAATCCACCTCCGCCGGGTTGCGGAACAGGCGGGCTTCGAAATCGTTGAGCCACACGCCGATGAACACCCCGGCCTGGGTGCCAGCGTAACTGTTTTCGGGCAGCCCGGCGTCCTCCAGCGCTTCCCAGGCCACTTCGAGCAGCAGGCGCTGCTGCGGATCCATGCGCTCGGCCTCGCGGGGCGAGATGCCGAAGAAAGCCGCGTCGAACGAGTCGATCTGATCCAGGAATCCCCCCCAGCGGGTGGACATCTTCCCCGGGGTGGCCGGGTTGGGATCGAAGTAAGACTCCAGGTCGATGCGGTCTGGCGGGATCTCCTGGATGGCATCGCCTCCGGCGGCGAGGAACTGCCAGAAGGAATCGGGGTCCTTCACGCCGCCCGGGTAGCGACAGCCGATGCCGACGATGGCGATGGGTTCTTTGTGGGGCTGAGAATTAGAAGTTTGTGCGCTCATCACCCTTCCTATACCGAGTTAAATGAGATGAGGCCGTCGCCTTGCAGAGCGGAGACGATGGCCTGGATAACGGCTTCTAATTGGCTATGGATAAAAAAGTGGTCGCCTGGGAACATGCGCAGGGTAAATTGGTCGCAGCACAAATCCCCCCAGGCAGCCAGGTCCGCCTGTGCGACCAGTGGATCTTCCTCGCCCCCGAAGACAGTCAGTGGAATCGATATCTTTGCCCCCGAATAAGCATACGTCTCCACCAGGGTGAAATCCGCCCGCAGCGTGGGCAGGAACAGGCTCATCAAGTCCTCGTCCTCCAGGATCACCTGGGGGATGCCGTTGTAGCGGCTCTGGATTTCGGCGATCAAGGCCTGATCTGGCAGCAGATACACCGGCGGATTGGGATCGGGCAAGTGGGCGGCCCGCCGCCCGGACACAAACAGCCGGGCCGGGGAGGGAGAGCCCTGATCCCGAAGGCGGGTGAGCAGTTCGAACCCCATCAGCGCGCCCAGGCTGTGGCCGAAAATGGCGAAGGGCCGGTCCAGGTGAGGGGAAATCTCCTTCGCCAGATCGTAGCTTAGGGCCCGCAGGCTGGTGTATGGGGCCTCTTTGATCCGGGTCTCACGACCGGGCAGGCGGATGGCGCACAGCTCGATCTCGTCGGGGAGGAGCTTCGACCAGGGGAAATAGGCAGCCGACCCGGCGCCCCCGTATGGCAAACAGAACAACCGCATGCGGGCGCCTGGCCTGGGTTCGGGAAACACCAACCATGGGCTGGATGAGACGGACGTATTGAGAGTAGTCGATCGCAGCATCGTCATTTGCATTCAGGCATGCTCCGCCATTCCGACACCGGCCGTTCCTGGGCGGAGAGATTTAATAGTGCTAATTTATCAAAGAAATCGGATAATTTTTATATAGTTCTTCATGAAAATCTTTAGATTTTCTAAGAATTTTCGAGGCATTCAGGACGGTTCCCCCCTGCTGAACTTGCCGGCGAAATTGTGACTTTCCGGAAAAACTACGGGGCGGGCGCAGCCAGGACGCGGTCGAAGAAGTCCATGATCTGCATGGCGATCTCGTCCTGCGTGGGATCGATCGCTCCGCCCTCCGGGCTCAAGCCGTGCCCGGCGTTCTTCACCCAGATGATCTCCACCGGAACGCCCGCCGCCTCCAGGGCATCGTACAGCGCCTGGGAATGGGCGGGGGGCACGATGCGATCGTCCCGCCCGTGGACGATCAGGAACGGAGGATCATCGGCGCTGACATAGTTCAAGGGGCTCATCCTCTCGAACAGGGGATCCTGCAGGTTGGTGGTCCCGAACAGGCCGTTGAGGATGTCCTTGCCGCTCTTGCTGAAGTAAGCGGGGATATCGATCGCCCCATACAGATCGACCACCGCCTGGACCCGGCTGGACTGCTCCGTGTAACCGCCGGCCTCATCGAATCCGGCGCTGGCATCGCTGAGGCCCAACAGAGAAACCAGGTGCCCGCCCGCGCTGCGCCCGATCACACCGATGCGGTCCGGGTCAAGGTAGAACTCCCCGGCGTTGGCCCGCAGGAAGCGAATGGCGCATTTGACGTCTTCGATGGGGGCTGGGAACTGGTGGGCCGGGGCCAGGCGGTAATTGATGGAGACCAGCAGGTAACCTTTGTCGAGCATGGGTTGGCCGAGCCCCAGGCCCTCGCCGCGCGACTTGTCCCCGCCCGTCCAGCCGCCGCCGTGCACGTAGACGATAACCGGCGCCGGTTGGGTCATCTCATGGGGGAAGGCCACGTCCATTTTCAACTCGACCCCGTCCAAGGTGCAATAGGTGAGATCTCTCCTGACCTGGCCGCTGTTGGAGTGGACGGGCCCAATCGTCGCGGCGGCCCGCGTCGGCGTTGCTTCCGCTTCTTGCGGGTTGTTATCCACCGGGCTGGCGATCGCCCTGGGGGGCGGGGTGGCTGTCTCCGGAGACGGTTGGACCCCGGCGGCCGCGCTGAACTGCCGGAGAGCCCCTGAAAGACGGGTCAGCCCAAAGGCCGTGACCGCCAGCAGGGCGATCAGGGCGATCGATTTCAGAAACAGTTTCATTATTATCTCGCCTGGGTCAATTCTTGGGCTTACCCCTGGCCTCTTCGGCCGGCTTTTTGAGGACCACCGGCATTTCCGGCTTCATCGATTTCGCCTTGCGACGGAGGCCGGCGAAGCTAAGCTTCCCGTTTTTACTGCCGGCGTTTTCAGCCTCGGCCTGGAAATAGTACTTGCTGACAGTGCCATAGCGCATGTAATAATCCAGGTTCGACTTCGGCAGGTGGTTATAAACCACACCCACTATCCGGGCGCCGGTACGGCGAAGCTGCTCCAGCCCAATTTTGGCCTCGGCTCGCTTCGTTTGCCCATGGCGGATCACCAACAAGACGCCGTCCACGTAGGAGGCGAGCAGGGCCGCGTCGGTGACCAGGATGGGAGGCCCGTCGATAATCACCAGGTCGGCTTTCGTGCCCAACTCTTTCAGGTGTTCCTCCATCTTCTGTGAGGCCATCAGATCGGCGGGATTCGTATCCAGGTTCCCGGCCGGGAGGATCTTCAGATGCTCAAATTTCCAGGAGGTGATGGCCTGATCCAGGCTCAGCTTGCCTTCCAGCACTTCACCGAACCCTACCTGGTTAGGCGAATCGAGGTAGCGACTAAACCCATGCTTGCGAAGGTCGGCGTCAACCACGAGCACATCCTTCCCCCCTTGGGCCAGCACCGTCGCCAGGTTTACCGACACCGAGGTTTTCCCGGCGGCCACGTCTGGGCTGGTAACCAGGATGGTGCGCAGGTTTTCCCCTTTGCTTAGGAAGACAATATTGCTCCGCAGCGCCCGGTAAGCCTCTGCCACGATCGAATTCGGCTCTACTGCCACATGGATAATGTTTTCATCTTCGTTCTCCACCTCCCCCAGGTGGCCGATCACCGGAAGTCCCAGCACGCGGATGATTTCATCGGTGGAGCGCAGGGTGTCATCCAGGTATTCAAGCAGATAGGCCGACCCGCTGGCAATCGTCAGGCCGATCGCCATGGAGAGCAGCATGATACTGATCTTGTTCGGGCCGACCGGGCTGGAAGGGCGTTGGGCCGGTTCGAGGACGGTGAGCTGGTTCGAAGCGCCGCCTGACGAGTTGGTAAAGAGGGTGATGTAATTGTTCTGTAAAGTCGCCAGCTTGGAGCGTAGGGCGTTGATCTCGGCCTGCGCATCGGCGATCTGGCGGGCGCTGGTCATAGTCGCCAGTTCACCTTCGGCCTGGAGGATGTCGGCCTCGGTCTTGCGGATTTCGTTTTCGAGCTTGACCAACTGCTCGTTGATAAATTCCTCGTGCTCCGCTTCGCGCGGGTCGCTGCTGGTGGGGCTGTTGAGGATCAGTTGGTTGGCCAGCTCGTTGGCTACCTTCTGCGCCCGTTCGGGATCGGAATCCACGACCACAATTTCGATGATCGAGCTGTTCGGCACCGGAGCCACTGTGTATTCCGGCAGCCTTTCCAACCCGAGCGCCCGCCGGGTGGCGTTCCGCACCGGTGCGCGGGTTGCCAGATCCACATAAAACCGGGCGAGCTGCACATTCGTCCCCAGTTCGCTGCCCGAAGGATTGGCCTCGAACACCGAGCGCCCCACCACCAGGGTGGTGCGAGACTGGTAGACAGGCGGCTGCCGGCTTGCGATGACGAAGCTGGAGCCGGCGGATAACACACAGGCCAACACTAGCAGCCACCAGTATTTGATCAATGGAGCGATGTAAGGTTTGATATCCATCGTGTGGCCTCACATTTTCTTCAAGTCGTTCCCCATAACGATTTCCGGTTGATCAGGCTTTTTTAGGAGTTGCTCCCGCAACTGTGCCTTGACCACTTTTCCATGCGCGTTCACCGGCAGCCTGGGGAGAATTGTGATTGCTTTAGGGACCATGTGGCGGGCGAAATGCTTCTGGCAGTACTCCAGAATTTCCTCCGCCCGCAGCCCGGAGCCTGTTTTTAAGGCCAGGAAGACGTGGATCGCCTCGCCCCGCGTTTCATCCGGCTGCCCGATGGCTGCCGCTGCGATCACCTCCGGAATCTCCTGGATTTTGGCCTCAATCTCCTGGCTGCTGACCCGGTGCCCGAGCACTTTGATAAAGTCGCTCTTGCGGTCGGTGATAAAGATGAAACCATCCTCGTCGATCGTGGCCAGGTCGCCGGTCCACAGCCAGCCGTCGCGGAACTTGGCCGCCGTTCCCTCCGGATCGTCCACATAGCCCGGTGAGATATTGTCCCCTCGGGCGATGATTTCCCCGATCTCCCCCGGCCGTACCTCATCCCCGCTCTCGTTCACCACTCTCAGCTCGACCCCCGGGATGCCCCGGCCGATCGAGCCCAGTTTCTCTCTGAGCAGGTGCGGGGGCAGGTAGGAGAGGCGGGCCGTCGCCTCCGTTTGCCCGTACATCACGTACACCTGGGCACCCGGGGCTGCGTTCGCCAGCTCCTCGATCATCACCTTCGGCAGCTTGCCTCCCGCCTGCTGGATCTTCTTCAATGCCGGGAAGCTGCGCCGGGCGAAGGAAGTGTTCCTCAGCAGAGTCTGGTAGGTGGAGGGGACGCCTGCGATTCCCGTGCAGGATTGCTCCTCCAGCATATTGAGGGCGGTTTCAGGGTAAGCAAAGGTGTTGCACAGCGCCATCGAGCCCCCCACCCGCAGGTGGGTGTGCAGCAGGGAAGTCCCGAAGCAGTAGAAGAAGGGGAGCACGACGAGAATGCGGTCATCCCGTCCCAACTCCAGATATTCGACGATCGAGGTGGTGTTCGCCTGCAGGTTGCGATGCGTGATGCGCACAGCCCGCGGCAAAGCGGTCGTCCCGGAGGTGAGCATCAAGGCTGCGTCCTGGTCTGGATCGACCGGGATGGAGGCCACCTCCGCGGTTGAGGCCGCGGAGGGGTCCATCTGTTCTTCTGTTACCAGGGCCAGGCCGGGGAGAAGGCCCTCGTCGAATTTTCGCCTCGATTTCCGGTCGATGAACATCGCCTGGCAGCGCAGGAAGCGCTCTTTGCGTTGAAAATCTTCAACAGTAGAGACGGTCGAGAAAGGCACGGATACCGCCCCAAGCTTCAAAGTCGCCAGGTATGCCGCCGCCCAGAAAAAGGAATTCTCTGCGAGCAGCCCCACCCGCTGCCCGCACTGAATACCGGCGCACGCCAGTTGGTGCGCCAACTGGTTCACGGCCCGGCGTAACTCGCGGTAGGTGTAGCGGGCGGATGAGGTGAGGATGGCGAGGTCGTCGTCCTCACCGTGCTCGAGCAGATAATCGGCTGTGTTCATGCCACTTTCACTGTCTTTCTGCGGATGTAATCGGCCAACCGGCTGACCGAGTCAAAGTTATCTGGCACAATATCGGTATCATCGACGGTGATCCCGAACCGTTCTTCGATAAACATCACCAGTTCCATTACCCCCTGGGAATCAACGATCCCTTCCTCCAGGAAGGAAGCGGTGTCGCCATAGCGGAATCCGTCATTGCTGAACAGAATGTTCTTCGCGATGTAGTCCCTTATCTCAGCTTCGTGATTCATCTTTTCCTCTCTATCTGATCAATTCTGGATCTCTAACCCCACTAGAATCGAAAGATTTCCTCTTTCGTTGATCGACGTTCTCATCCCCCTGTCAATCCCCACTTTGCCGTATTCGCTGGTTCAAGCTGTACTTTCAGCCGTGGAAACCCATTCATCTGCCGGGCCGCTCCGCTGTCCGGGTGTTTGTTGCCCACCAGTCGCGCCTGCGGTCACCGCTACTGCTATTAACGACAAAATGGGAAAAATGTAACACTTTACAGATTAGTAATTAATTTTTGCCTGGTTCTATGCTATGTTAAGGGGAGTTGAATTGGACTAAACCTAGGCAAGTTATAGAGTGCTGGGCCAGTTCACCATCCAATCCTTAGGTCGCCATGAGGGGAGAATTAAAAGGCGCCTGCTTCCACAGAGAGAAATAGCTTACGAGGAGTGAGTATATGAGCCGATACACTACCCGTTCCCTTTCCCTGCTGTTAATCCTTACGATCTGGATAACCACTTTTTGCCAGATTGCCTTCGTCCCCACTCCGGGCGCTGCCGACCCGGGGGCAAATGGTTCCGTTTATCTCCCATATGTCACCCGGCCTGCCAGTTCGGACCCTGGGGTTCCTGGAGGCCCTGGAACCCCCTCCGACCCCGGCGCATCGGGAGACGGCCAGTGGTCGATGGCCGGAGCGAACCCTGAACGAACTTCCTGGGTCGAAGAAGAGGTCAAGGGAAACTTGCGTCCTGCCTGGTATAAACCCTTCGAACCCTACATTCTACCCAAGGTTCAGATCATCACGGCCAACAACCTGCTCTATATTTCCACCTCCCGAGGCCTGTATGCTCTAGATGCGGTCACCGGGGAAGAGCGCTGGGTCTACCCCACCGAGCTTCCTCTCGGCCACTCGCCGACAATCGCCGGCGGGGTCGCCTTTGTCGGCGGGTATGACCACAAGCTCCACGCCGTGGATGCCTTGACCGGCCAGGGTCTGTGGACCTTTGAGGCCGGGGCCGGGTTCGACACCAACCCCCTGGTTGTCGAGGGGAAGGTTTTTCTTGGCAATCGCGACGGCAACTTCTACGCCATCCATGCCGAAGGGCCTTCCCGTGGGCAGCAAGCCTGGAAATTCCAGGCCGGCGCCCCGGTGCTGTATTCCGCGGCTTACAAGGACGGCGTAGTGTTTTTCGCCGCCAACAACGGCTATGCTTATGCCCTGGATGCCGGCACCGGGGAACAGGTGTGGAGATCGGACCCGCTGCCCGGGTCTGGCTTCCAGTCCTGGTGGCCGGTTGTTTATGGCGACCGGGTGATCTTTGCCGGCAGCAATAATTACCGCGTCCTCGAGCCCGGCCTGCACACACAGCTCTCCAGGCTGGATACCGCCGAGGTCTTTCCCAACCACAATAACGATCCGCGCGGGACACTGATCGGCCCCTCCGGCAATGTGCCCGGGAATTGGGTGGCCGGCACCATGACCGTAGACGCCTCGGCGGCCCTCAATTATCTGCAGTCCAAGCCCTGGCGCCGCACCTACTTCGTCCTCGACCGCTCCACCGGCGAGGAGCGGGAGGTCGCTCCGGTGCTGTGGACCGGCACTCACAGCGGCAACCGCTACCCCCCAGTGGTCGGCGGAGACGGGGTGCTTTACCAGCAGAACAACTATATGTCGGACCCGAACATCAATGGCGGGCAGGTTTCCGGTTGGATGCTGGGCACCCCCTATATCAGCATCGTTACCGGAGATTGGGCTGCGGTGGATGAGCCGCACGCTTTCTCCGCCGGTGGAAATGTGATCTACTGGAACCTGTGCTGCGACCGCCAGGCCGGCGGCATCGACATCTCCCGCCCGCTGCAGGCGCCCGGGTCGGGTTCCGGAGGCCGGGAATGGACCTACTTCAGCTACGATCTCTACCGCGTCGCGCCCGGCTACGACCAGCAGATTTATAACGAGTTCCGGTCCGCGAACGACTACGGGTCCGAGACGATGGTGTACGGCAGCGAAGATGGGGTCTACGGCTATCACGGCGATCAGAACCCACCCGTTCCATATAACGGCCGGCTGTACATGCACCGCGGCAACGTGGTGTTCGCCTTCGCCCCGGGAGGCGGGGCTTCCTCGCCGCTGCCGGTGGCGAAAACTGTGCCTGTCCAAAACGCCGGCATCTCCAAGAGCGACGACCAGCTCCGGGCGATGCTCGCTGCTCAGGTGCAGCAGATGATCGATGCGGGGCATTTGCAGCCGGGATACAACGTCGAAGGCCTGATCAACAGCCGCGCCCGGGACTGCGCCGACCTGTTGGGGGATTACTTCCACCATCCGGGCGACACGCTGCTGACCCTCAGCCTGGCGCTGCCCCATCTTCCCCAGAACCTGCAGCAGCAGGTGAAAGACTACATGCAGGCCGAGTTCAGCGCTTACCCCCCATACCGGTACAACCACATCGGCTGGAGGAACGGGGAGCCGCGGGAGTACACCGCCCGGCCGCCCGAGTTCGAATCGGACCGGGCCAGCTATGGCCCCCAGGAGGAGGTCTACAATTTCCCGGGCTGGCGCTTCGCCCCCCACGCGTTCTATGCTCTGTGGAAATACGCCGAGGTGTTCCCGAACGAGGCCAGGAACATCTTTAATGCCGCCCGAGACGAGCTCCCCTCGGTTCCCGGGGACAATGCGCTGCGCGAGATGCCGCACATGCAGAACGCCTTCATCGCCGGCTACACCGGCTATCTCGAGCTGCAGAAACTGGCCGGCGAGAATCCCTCGTCCAATGTCCAGTCCGAGTTGAACCGGCTGAAGAACTTCCGGGTCTCCAACTTCACCATCGAGGTGGATGAAGAGCCCAGGAGCTACTGCCGCAGCCTCAACGTCTCGCGGAACTTCCTGTACATGGTCCCCGAACTGGCGGACCATCTGCGGGCCAACGCCGGGCCCCAGGTCCAGGCGGCGCTGTCCGAGTACGAGCGGATCGCCCCCTACTGGTTCGTCACCCGCGCCCCGGTCGCCTTTGGTGAAGGCGCCACCGCTCACCTCTACGATGCCTTCTCCCTGTTCCAGGCCCGGGCGCTGATCCTGGGTAACTCGCGACAGGAGCTGCTCAAATACCTGGATGTACCCGCTTTCAAGGTCGGGGATCTCTTCTACATCCAGAAGCTGATCATGATTTTGGAAGCCGGTGGCTAAGCCAGAGGCTAAGCCACCGGCCAGCCGGTGATGCGCGCGAGAAGCGGTGGGCGGCCGGGCCTTTTCGCAGGGCTCGGCCTGTCCGCCGCTTTTCATTTAGCTCTCCTCCTTCTTGCGAAGGGTTTTTTCGATCACAATCAATCCGCCAAAGAACATCCACCCCACCAGGCTCGACCGGGTCCCATCCAGGCCGACATTGTAGACGAAGGGGATCACCCAATCGCCCAGCATAGCCCCGGCCAGGGTGCCGGCTGTGGCTCCGACGGCCGAGAGCACGAAAGCCCGTGCGAAGCCATCGGGCAAGGCGTTGCGCAGACGCAGCGCCAACCCGGCGGCTTCGGCGTGGAACCATAAAAAGCAAGCCATGCCCAGCGCTCCGGTTTGCGCCAGGATGTCCACATAGTTGTTGTGAGAGTTATACGGGACCCACCAGCCCATGATGGGCGTGTAGGCGGATTGCCAGTAATAGTTCGCCGGCCCCAGGCCGAGGAAGGGGCTGACCTTGATCATCTGCAAGAGGTTCGCCCAGGCGGCCAGGCGGGTGGTGAGGCTGTACTCGTTGTCGCCCACCATCACAAAGCCAACCACCTTATCAAGCTGGGTGAGGGCGCCCAATACGGCCAGCGCCCCAACGAAAATGCTGAGGTTTGGGGCCCCCACGGCGAAAGTCACCGCGATGGCGATCAGCGGCGGCATCCAACCGGAAGTCCACGACTGGCCAACGATCATACGCACGAAGAGTAGAAACACGAAGATCGTCCCTAACAGAACCCGCTGGCGAGTGGTCAGCGTCCCGTTGAAGACCATCTGTCCGAACGGCAGCACCAGGGCCCAGATCCAGAAGACGCTGCCGGAGAGGCCGCTGGGGATGATGGGCAAGAGGTTGAGCGAAAATGCGCCGCCGAGGCGCCGTATGGCGGACAGCACGGCCAGAACCAGGACGATCCACACCATGCGTTCCAGCCACTTGATATCTTTAATCTGGTGAGCCACGAGCAGGAAAGCCAGCGCCGAGAGCAGGTAAATAGCCAGTCCACCGATGCGGGCTGTGATCGAAGCGGTGTGGATGTTGATCAACATCGTCGGGTTGCCGAGGATAAAAGCCGCCAATGCCACCGCGCTCAACGCCAGAATCGGGGGGATGGTCCTGGAACGGACCAGCCGGAAGCTCCGCTGCCGCCACATATCCAGGAACCACAACCCCACCATCAATACCAGGACGATCACCGGCGGGGGTAGGGCGCTGCCCGTGCCGGTGCCGAGTGCGAAGGGGATGCTCCCGGCTGTGATCAATATCGCCAGAATACCCGCCTCCGGCCGCTTGAGCAGATACAGCACCGTGCCGATCCCCATCAGGAGCGCCACGACCAGCACCAGGAGCAAGACAAGGTAGGTCACATTGGTTGTGAGCAGTGCGGGGACCATGCTGAACAAGATAGCGCCAAGGATGATGGCGGCCCGCAGCAGCCATGGGTGCTGATAGAAGATCAGGTCCAGAGATGGTATCCGCGAAATCAAAAGCCTTCTCATACGGTAAGTGGTTATTTATCGGCGCCGGTTAGCTGCCACAGGGTTTGCCTCAGGATGGCCCGACCGTGGTACGAAAGCTCGCTTAACTGGTCATTTAGAGTACGCTCTACGTGATCTGGCGCGTGCTTCGGGTTTTTCACCCACGAGCGCAGGGTTTCGGTGGTGCTGGTGAAAGAGAACATCCCCCGGGCCAACTCGAGAGAACGCTGCGAGAGAAGATCCCGCAGGGGAGGGTTCTGGCTCAGCCTGAGGATGTTCTCCCCCAGGCAGGCCCAGTCTCCAATCGAAAACACCAGCGCGGCCTGCTTCTCCTCGAGTTGGTAACTGAGCTCGCTGCCCAGGCTGGTCACCACCGGTAAACCGGCGGCCATCATCTCCAGCAGGCGCGTCCGCGTCCCGTAGATGGTCTCATAATGCAGGGCGTCGATATTCAACCCCACATCGCTCTCGGCATAGTAATGCGGGATCTCGTCCCAGGGGCGCCAGCCAAGCATATGGTAGCGCTCTTTGAAGGATGAGCGCCCGATCCGTTCCAGGAAGCGGTTGTAGACGTTATCCGGAGCCTTATAGGTGCTGGCCCCCACCGACACAAAGTGAATTTTGGGGTTGGCGGTCATCGCCCATTCCAGGGCGGCGAACAGCGTGTCGATATCGGTCCAGGTGTTGTACCCCCCGCACCACAGGACGGTGAAATCGTCCGGGGAAACGCCCATCTTGCCCAACCAGGGCCGCTTCGGCCGCCGCTCGGGTTCGAGCTCGATGGGCGCTGCACCGGGCAAGATGACCTGCACGAAGGGGTACCCGAATGACTGCACGTTCAGCCGCCCGGCCATGGCCAATTCGCCCACTAACATGTGTCCTTGCGGCCCGCCGCAGGCGGAGAACACATCCCCCATCTCCAGGATCCGCTGGTTGAACTGGATGGTTGTCGGGATGCCGCGGTTCGACCCAGAGCGGAAGCTGGCCGCCTGCTGGATGGTCAGCATGTCGCCATAGATGTCCATCCACACCGGAGTGCGGGTGTGCAGCCGGGTGGCATACAGGCAAGGGTAGAAGTTTACCGCGACCACGCAGTCTGGCTGGAACCGGTCGTGAATGGACTGCAGCTTTTTCACCCAGCCCGGGCGCCCGAAAGCGATCTGGTGGTATTCCAGCCGCTCCTGCCAGGCGGCGGGGATATCCGGCTCGGGCTGCGGCTGCCCGGGCTTTTCGGCGACCGCAGCCAGGCAGACCCTATGCCCATCCAGGATCAGCGGCTCCAGGAACTGCCAGGTGCGGTAGTTCGCCGCCTCTGTTTTTTGCCCCTTGTTGAACAGCGGGGGGGCGTATCCGAGGAGAAGTATCTTCTTCATATCACAAATGCGCGAACAGGTGCCGGTGCGACCGCACCCAGGCGAAAACTTTCTCTAACCCCTCTTCGACGGATACTTTGGGGCGCCAATCCAGCTCCAGGGCGGCTTTCTGGATGTCGGATATGTACGCCAACTGGTCGCCGGGCCGCCATTCGCTGTACTGGACCGGAACCGGCTCTCCGGCCAGTTTTTCCAACATGGGTCCAAACTCTGCCCAGATGCTGATCGTCTGCTCCGGCCCTCCGCCGATGTTATAGACCTGGCCTGCAGCCGTGTCGATCTTCTGGATCGCTGCCTCGTAGGCATCGAGCAGATCTTCGATGAAGAGAATATCGCGCACCTGCTTCCCGTTGCCGTAGATCGAGATCGGGCGCTTCTTCAGGGCGGCGATCATGAACCACACCACCCAGCCCTGGTCTTCGATCCCAAACTGCCGGTAGCCGTAGATGCAGCTCTGGCGCATCACGACCGTCCTCAGCCCGTAAATGCGGGCGTAATCCCGGGTGTACTGGTCTCCGGCGCCCTTGGAGCAGCCGTAGGGGGAGTGGAAGTCGAGTGGTTGAGTCTCCGGCACCCCGCAGGGCAGGTCGGCGAAGCGGTAGCGGGTCTCGTCCTCTACGATGCGCACACCTTCCAGCCCGCCGTACACCTTGTTCGTGCTGGAGAACAGGAAGACCGGGTCGTTCCCGGCGATGCGCGCCGCCTCCAGGGCGTTGAACGTGCCCAGGGCATTCGCTTCGAAATCCTGGCGAGGGTTTATCACCGAGGTGGTGACCGCTACCTGGCCGGCCAGATGGTATACCCGCTTCACACCGGCGCTGGCCTGGCACAGCGCCTCGAAATTGGTGAGATCTTCGGCGAACAATTGGAAGGAATCGGGGCCGTGCTGCTCCCGCAGCCAGGCGAGGTTGGCCTGGCAGCCCGAGCGGGAGAGGTTGTCGAAGATGCGAACCTTGTAACCTTGCTGGATGAGCCGGTTGGCGAGGTTGGAGCCGATAAATCCCGCTCCGCCGGTGATGAGAACTGCTGGTTTGTTATTCATGTTATCTCTCTTCTTTGGTTACAGCCAATGTGACCTGTCATCTCAGCCATCATCCGGCTCCGGGCGCACTGCCGGGCCGGTGCCTCAGGTGAGGGGGGTGAGGGATGCAGCGAGGGGCGCAGGCTGCTCGCGGCTGGTGTAGGGGTGGGCGACCAACTCCAGCATCGACTGCTCGTAGCGGTCAACCATGTGCTCCAGGGTGAAGTTGTCCAGCACGAACTGCCTGGCGGTCGCGGCGAGTTGGTACCCCAACTCGGGTCGGGCCGCCAGGCGGCGGATACTGTCCGCCAGGGCAGAGGCGTCCTCCGGGGGGAAGACCAGCCCGGTGTGCATGTCTTTCAAGACCGCGCCCATACCCCCCTGAGCGGTGCCGGCCACCACCAGCCCGGCGGCCATCCCCTCCAACACCACCCGCCCAAACGGCTCCGGCCAGATGGAGGGGACCAGGAGCACGTCGTACTCTTGCAGCAGGGCGGGCACCTGTTCGGCGGCTACCTGGCCGGCGAAGCGCACATTGCCGGCCACACCCAGGCTGTCCGCCAGTTTCTCCACCCCACGCTGGTAGCTCGCATCCCAGGGTGATCCCACCAGGGTCAGCCGGATGCGCGGGTCGCTGGGGAGCAGCAGCTTTAGGGCTTCGACCGCCGTGTGCACGCCCTTCTCCGGCGAGATGCGGCCCAGGTAGAGCAGCCTCAGCGGGTCTGGCGCCCGGCGGTTCAGCCAGTTTGACTGCGAAGGATCGAACAGCCCGCTGTCGATCCCATTGTGGATCACGCGCACGTCCGGCAGGTGGATGCCCAGGCGCTGGTACTCGGCCTGCACCGCCTCGCTGATGCAGATGGTGTGCGCCAACTCCAGCGGTGGGGGAGGGTTATGCTTCAGGATCTCCTGGGCCAGCACCCCCAGCACCCGTTTCGGGATCGCCGCCATTCGGGATTGGGCCGGGGCCTTCCAGTACTCCACGTACTGCGAAGGCAGGCTTGGCCAGTAGCAGGCGAAACGGTAGAGCACCCGGCCGGGCATCAGTTTCTCGGCCAGCGCGGGCACCTGGCGGGGGATATTCCACATCCCGCAGATGAAAATCAGGTCGGGCTGCAGCCGGGCGACGTGCTCCATCACCTTTTTTTGGTCGTACAGGATGGTGTCCTTCCAGCGAGTGAAGAACTGCAGGGCGCTCCGCCGGGGAGCAAGATCCATCTCGAACCGCAGCTCCCGGTACACGCCATCACGGGACTCCCGGCTGCCGTAATCGCTGGTGAGCACTTCAACCGTGTGCCCGCGGCCGCGCAGGCCGTCAACAATTGCTTTGCAAGAGATATCCTGCCCGCCGCGTTCGTAGGGCGGGTAAAAGTTGTGCAGAGTCAGTATTTTCATCGGTGCGCCACCGGTTCCAAGGCTCTAGGGGACGATTCCCGGCGCAGGGGTGTAGATTTCTGCCCGGCGATCATCTGTTTGAAATAGGCTTCCAACTCGTCTCCCATGCGGTCGATCGAGAAGCGGGACTCAACAGCTTCTCGCGCCGCCCGCGCCATGCGCTCGCGCAGGGGTAAATCCCGGGCCAGCAGAGCGATTTTTTCTGCCAGCATCTCGGCGTTCTCGGGTTCGAACGCCAGGCCGTTCTCTCCATCCACCAGGAGTTCCGGGGTGCCGCCGGTCGGGGTGCCCACCACCACCAGCCCGGAAGCCATCGCCTCCTGCATCATCCGCGCCAACGGTTCCTCCCAGATCGAAGGGAAGACCAGCACATCGAACTGGGGCAGCAACTGCGGGATTTCGTCCCGCGAGATCCGGGGCCAGAATTGGACTCGCCCATCCAGGTTGTGCTCGGCCACCGTCTGGCGCAATCCGGCCTCATAATCCGAATGGCCGGAGCCGACGATCGTCAACGTCACCTGCTCCAAATCCGGGAGGCGGGTCATGGCTTCCACCGCGGTGTGCACCCCCTTGTGCGGCACCAGACTGCCGGCGTACAGCAGCCGCAGACGACCGGGCTCCCACTCTCTGCCTTCCGGCGGGGAAAAAGCCTGCAGGTCAATGCCGTTGTGGATCACCCGGGTGTTCTCGACCGGGACCCCAACCTGTTCGACCAGGTAGCGCTGGATGAAAGCGCTGACGCACAGGATGCGATCGAACCGTGGCTGTACCTGCGCCTCCCCGGCCAGGACCGTACTGCACAGCAGCTTTCCAATTGGGGCTTTCACCTTCCAGAAGCGGCCCTCCTGGTTCTGCCAGTAAGCCCGATGGGCGTCCAGGTCGGTTGGCCAACTGTTGGCGAGATAGTACACCAGCCGCTCCGGGCAGAGCGTTTCCAGGTCGCGCGCCCAGGTCCGCGACATATTCCACATCCCGTGCTGGAAGACGATATCCGGCTGAAAGTCGCGTAGCGTTTCGACCAGGTAGCGGCGGTTTTGGCGGTTGCGCAGGGGATACAGGAAGGTGTAGGCGGGGTGGTAGTGGTCCCGGTTTGGACTGGCCAGATGCAGCACCCGGCGGATATTTTTCTCCGGCGCGGCCAGGCGATCGGCTCCATGCCGGCTGGCGAGCACCAGCAGTTCGTGGCCCCGCGCTTCGAGCTGTTGGACGATGTCGTGGGTGAGCTGAGGCCAGCCTCCATATTCGAATGGCGGGTAATAGTTCGAAATGACCAGGATTCTCATGCAACGATTCTCTTCTTGACTTCGCGGTAGGCCAGCACCAGGACCACTGTGAAGACGGTGGGCAGCGTGCTCAGCAGCAGCAAATTCATGGGATGAATTGCCTGTTCCGTGACTTCACCACCGGCGGTCGGGATTTCCCCCTGCTCAGCCGCCGGAGCAGTCGGAACCACTGCTGTGGGCTCGGGTGTGCCCGCTGGCGCAGCCTGGCCACCGGCTGGCGCAGCCGGCGTAGTGGTCGGCGTAGGCAGCGGGACAGCCGGCAGAGGGTTTACATCGGTCATCGTGTAATGGGTGGCGTAGAGGATACTCTGCGGGTCTACCGTACTGGTGGTGAAGGTGAGCACAAGCTGGTTGCCTGAGCGGATCGCCAGGCGGACCCGGTGTGCGTGGACGCGGTCGCCAAGCGGTTCAAACGCATCTCGGGCGATCAGGTAGACCATCTCCGGCGGAGACCAGATGCCATCATCCCAGTAGAAATGGTAAACACCCTGGGGCCAGCGGATCTGGCCCATGAAATGCATGCGCCCGGCCGCATCCACGGCCAGCCCGTCCCCCAGGGCCTGGCCGAGCAGATTGCCAAATACGAACGAAGGTTCACTCCAGGTCAGGCCGGCATCGCGAGACACCCTGTGCTCACGGCGGGTGGAATAGTCGCCGGCCCATACTGCGTGGACAGTCTTTCCGCTCACCGCCAGGGCGGGGTATGGCATACGAAGGTTGTTGCTCCCTGGTGGGTCTACTTCGTCGATCGTAAACGGGCGGGACCAGGTGCGTCCGTGATCGAACGAGTTGGCATAGCGCACCCAGGTGCCGAACAGGTTCTCATCCTGGTAAAACCACAGGGCGTGCAGGGCATCGTCATCGCCGCGTTCTAAATTCACCAGGCTGGGGGTGACGTTGACCGGAATATCCGGGTCGAGCCAGATCGAGGGGGACCAGGTCTCCCCTCCATCTTCGCTGCTGATGTAATAGATCCCCGGCTCCTCATCGATCAGGCTGGAGTACAGCAGGTGTAAATGGTCGCCGGAGTCCGTCACCAGGTCGAACTTATACCCGTAGGCGTTTATCATGACCGGCCGGCGCCAATTGCTTGCCGAAAGCGCCCCCTGGATGGGCGCGGTGGTGTATTGGACCAGGGTGTAGAACCCTTCGCTGAAGGCCAGGTGCAGGTTCCCCTGGCGGTCACTGGTGGCAGCGAAGGCGCCGATGCCGGCATTGGGCGCGCTGGCGAAGATGTCGATGGGCGAGGACCAGAGAGCGCCGTCGAAGCGGGAATACATGATCACTGTCCGGCGATCGGCGAAGCCGGATTCGATCCAGAACAGGTGTACGTAGCCGAAATCATCGGCGAAAATCGTTTGCTCTTCCACCTGTCCATCCGGGCTCGAGAGTTGAATGAGCTGCGCCCAGTCATTGTCCTGGATCTGCGCCTTTACCGGTTTTGCCTGGCCCACCGCAGCCAGCAGCAGCCCCAGGATGCCCAGCAGGTGGGAGATCTTTAGCTGACGACCAGTTTTCCTAAACATGCTCTGTATAACCGAAGCGGAGGAGGAAGTCGGAAAGGGCATTTTCCAGGACTGTCCGATCCTGCGGTGGGATCTGCTCTTTCCACTTATTGTTGAAATTCATCACCGGTGTGCTCTGGATTGCCTGCTCGTAGCGGGGCGTCCACCTGAGATCGCAGAACTCGATGATCCGCCGCATCTCACCGGTTGGGTCCCTGCCCAGGTTCTCGTAGCGGACTTCGAGATACTGCTCCGGTTTCAGATAAGGGACAGCCGAGAGCACGGACGAGACCATTGTCTTCCAATGCAGGGCGCACAGTTCGTAAGGTGACTTCCCCTCTCGCTTCCAGTCGTTGGGGGTGAAGCCCGCCCACCACAGGGGGAGATCCGGCCACCACTTGACATTCATCAGCGAGTTGGCCACCGCCCGCCCGTCGCGGATGATGTGGATGAAGATGGCCCCGGGGAAGACCGCGTTCAAATAGCGGACCCTGGCGCAGTTGTTCGTATTTTTGTTTACGAAGCGGCGCTTTCCCCGGTACGCCTGGCAGACGGCGAACATCTTCCGCAGGTTGGCGGCCGCCTCGGGGGTCACATCCTCCTCGCACAAGGGAGCCCGCTTCTGGTGGTGCAGGTACTCCATCCCGCAGTGGGTATAAACGCCGATCGATTCATCCGAATGAAGCAGCCCGGAGAAGCGCCCGGCGATCCTCGGTCCGGCGAGGGGGATATCCCACAGCCGTGATAGAGCCATCAGCCATGGCCGGTCGGGATGAGAATTTACCAAATTGGAGAACCAGGCCAGGTCCGGGTGCTTGGTGAGCAGGCTAAACAGCAGGGTAGTCCCGCTCCGCCCGCTGCCTACGACAAAAATGGGTCGGTCAATCACATTGTCCATCAGGGTCTCAACTCACTTGAACTATCCGGCGGTAAAACTCTCCAGCGCTTCGCAGTAAATCTCTTCCAGCGCTTCGGCATAGTGCTCCCAGGAGTGCTGTTCGACCGCCCGCTGGCGGGCATTCCGCCCCAGGCGCTCTCTTTCCTGGCGGTCGTGCAGGAGCTCGACAATCGAAGCGACGAAACCGTCCAGGTCGCCGGGATCGACCAGCAAGCCGTTGACCCGGTCGTCGATCACCGCCGCAGCCTGGCTCATCCGCACCGCCACGATGGCTTTCCCGGCCGCCATATACTCGAACAGCTTGAGCGGCGTGCCCCCGAAACCGGGGAAATACTCAGAGGCGGAGACGGTCACATCCGCCGCTGCAATGTACTCCGGCACCCGCTCGTAGGGGACCCGCCCGGTGAGAATGACGGCGCGTCCGATCCCCAGCTCACGGATCTCCGCTTCCACGGCCTCTTTCGTCCGCCCTTCTCCGATTAGCACCAGCTTGGCATTGGGCGTCGACTGCAGCACCTGGCAGAAACCGCGCAGCAGGAAAGAGAGGTTGTGCCAGAGGTAAAAACCTCCCACCCACATCACCACCGGGCTGCCGTCCAGGCTCAATTCGGCCCGCACCCGGGCCGTATCGTAAGCCTTGCCGAACAGATGGACGTCCGCCGCGCAGGGCAGCACGACCGCCTTCTCGGCGGGCACACCCCATTCCTGGACGAGGTGATCGCGCAGCTCGGCGGAGACACAGATGATCCTGGTTGCCTGCGCATAGCTGTACCTGGCGTGCCGGATGGCCTTCCATTCCTGCACCCCGCGCAGTTGGGTGCCCTGAGACCGCTTCTGTTCGAACATATCGGCGTTGGTCTCAAGGATATAGGGAATCTTCAATTTCTGGCTCGCCAGCAGCCCCCCGTAAACGGCGCCATTGTAGCGTTCGTGGATAAGGTCGAACCCCCGGAGCAGGGCCGTGCTGGTTTCAGCCATGCGCATATCGTCGAAGAGGCCGAGATAGGACAGGCGCGCCCGGGTCTGGACGTAGCGAATGCCGCTCTCCACCAGGCGGAAGGCAGCCGTCCCGCTGAGCCCGGCCCGGATGGGGCGGAACGCCGCCTGGCTGCCACTTGTGATGGCCTCCAGGTCGTCGGAGAAGAGGAACAACCTTTTGGGCTGCAGCGCCAGCAGGTGGGCCTCGTGTCCCCGCTCCTGCATCCCGCGGATGGTGTGCAGGATGTGCAGCTCCGGCGCGCCGGGCCGGTGGAAGACGGCGTTCGTGTTTTGAAACAGATACGCCATGCGGATTGGGGAATGTCCTCTCCGCTCACCGCGAGCCATTGCTGCTCCCATTGCGGAGTTCGCCCGCGCTCCCGTTGGACGGGTGCTGCTCGGCCAGGCGCACCCAGCTCACCTGGGGCACATATACGCCGCTGGCTTCCTCCTGGCTCAGGCTCTTCCCGCTCACTTCGAACCAGGAGGAGTTCAGCTTTGCCAATGGCATGCCATCGATCGCGCCGGTCATCAGCTTGGCCTCGATGGAATACGCCCCCCCGGATAGTTGGAGCGGATCGACGCCGACTGAAACCACCCCTTCGCCTTCTAACCGGTCCAGGGAATAGCCGTAATCGCAGGTGCGGATCATGGCGCAGGTCACGCCATCGGCGCGGTTGATGCGCAGCACCAGGATGGGGTCGTCCACGGGTTGAGCGACCGTGTAATGCACCCGGATCTCGGCTGCATCCCGGTAGCTGAAGCCCCCCTGTTGGTTCGATCCATCTACCGGCAGCACTTCGATCAGATTCAGCACCACGGGCACCGCCAGGCTGGGGTCCAGGATGTCATTCTGGCTCTCGAAGGCCAGGGTCTGGTTTTGGTGGATCCAACTTTCGTACGCTTTGATCGCCTCGACCACATCGCCGCGTTCGCGGACGATGCCGTTGGTCATGAAGATCGCTTCATCACACACGCTTTTCACCAGGAAGAGATTGTGGGCGACGAAGACGATGGTCGTCCCCTGCTTCTGCAGCGCGTCGATGCGTTGGGCGCATTTCTGGCGGAACTGCGCGTCGCCAACCGCCAGCACCTCGTCCACCAGGAGCACGTCCGGCTCGACGTGGGCGGCGACCGAGAACGCCAGGCGGACGTACATGCCCGAGGAATAGCGTTTCACCGGTGTTTCGATGAAGCGCTCCAGCCCCGAGAAATCGACGATCCGATCGAATTTACGGGCGATTTCTCTCTGGGTGAGACCCAGGATCGAGCCGTTCAGATAGATATTTTCTCGTCCGGTCAGGTCCGGGTGAAACCCGGCGCCCAGTTCGATCAGAGCAGATACCCGTCCTTTGAGTTCAACCAACCCTGAAGTGGGTTGGGTGATTTTTGCCAAAATTTTCAGCGCGGTGGTTTTTCCGGCGCCGTTCGGTCCGATTAGGCCCAGCGCTTTACCTTTTTCCACCTCGAAACTGACATCTTTCAACGCCCACAGGGTTTTACGATCGGCATCCGGGTCCTTTCTGCTCACCGCCCGGCGAATTGCCTTTGCTACCGTCCCGCGCAAACCGATTTTGCCCAGGCCCAGGTTATACCGCTTGTACACGTGTTCAAAACGAATTTGCGGCGTCACGAATTCCTCCTAAATCAAGTCGGCAAAAGACACTTCGAGCCGCTTGAAGATGTAATAGCCCAAAACAAAGATAATTACCGAAACCACGGCCGCCAGGCCGAGCTCACTCCAAACCGGATTCTCGCCGTAGAGGACCACCCGGCGATAGGCGTTGATCACGCCCACCATCGGGTTCAGGGCGTAGATCGCCTGGAACCGCTCCGGGATGATGCTGGAAGAGTAGATGATCGGGGTGGCGTAGAACCAGAGCTGGGTGCCCAAGGGGATGATGAAACGCACATCGCGGTAGAAGACCAGCAGCGCCGACCCGATGAATGAAACCCCCAGGGCGAGCATGAGCTGGATCACCAGGATGAGCGGGATCCACAGCATCGTCAACCGCATCGGATAGTCGTAGTAGATCATCATCGCCAGGAAGATGGAGGAGGCGATCAGGAAGTCGAGCAGGCTGGCGCCGACCACGCCAATCGGCAGCACTTCCCGGGGGAAATAGGTCTTTACTACCAGGTTCAGGTTGTAGACCAGGCTGGGGATGCCGTAAGATAGGGCGCTCGAGAACAACGTCCAGGGCAAGAGCGCCGAGTAGGAGAAGATGGGGTAGGGGATCCCATCGCTGGGCATCTTGGCGAACAGTGAAAAGATCACGGTGAAGATGGCCATCATCGAGAGCGGCTGGAGGATCGCCCAGGCTGCTCCCAGGATCGACTGCTTGTAGCGGACGCGCACCTCGCGGATCGACCATACCAGGATCAGTTCGCGAAATTTATATAGTTCTTTTACATAAGCTACCATACGGATATCCTTCGTTTGTTGGTTTGGGCGCTGCTCGCCCTGCCTACCGGCGAGCGGACTGTCTACGGGTGGGAGGCCACCTGGCGGAATTGTTTCACCGTCTCGTCGACAAAGGCAGCGATGGCCGGGCCTACGGCCTGGTTCCCGGCGATGGTGGGGTGATTGTCCCGGCCTTCGCGGTATTCGGCCCGCAGCGTGTTGTAATCCGCGGCGGCCTGGTCGTTCTCTGCCAACTGCGAGAACAGGTCAAATACGTAAATATTGCCGGCGCCGGCCAGGAATTCGTCTGATTGCAGCCAGGTGGAGAGCTCCCTCGCCCGGGCGGCGCTTTCCGCATCGGTCCGGGCTGGATTCATCGGCGGCGGAGTCAGCAGGATGAAGAGCTTCTCCGGGTAACGGACCATGGTGTCGCGCACCTGCCGGAAGGAGGCTTTGTCTCGCTCCAGGTCGGCAGCGCTGAGGATTTCGCTGCCGGTATAGCAGGTCTTCACGATGATGACTTCGTGTTGGAGCAGGCTGCTCAACGTGTTGCGCGGCCGGTCGTATACGGGTTGGCTGAAGATTGCCGCCAGCCCCTCGGGATCGGTGTTGTCGTCCGGCACGCCATAGGAGAACAAAAGGTACTTCCCCTGCGGATCGCGCAGGCCGATGCGGTTGTAATCGTGATCCCACAGGGAGTATCCCATCCCGGCTAACTGATCTCTTAGCCCGCCCTGTTCGATCAATCCGCGTCCGACGGATTGGTGCAGGAACACGATATTCGTATAGTCGCCGGTGCTCGCCGCGGCAATTTTCCCGATGGACAGCGCCCGGCTCACCGGGCTGACTGCCAGGCGCACACCGTTGGTAACAAAGCTCCTCAAGCCCAGGCTGCGTCCGGAGATCAGGCGGTAAGCAGCCAGCCCTACGAAGACGAGCAAAAGCAGGGCGGTGCTGGCCATCAGCACGGACTTTTTCAAGGATCTCGGAGATTTGTTCATCACTCAACTCCTAACCAAATACATAACGGTAACTCTGACGGACGGCCGATTTGGACATGATATTCATCATCAACCAGGGGATCCCGGCTCCGGCGACGACCATGATCACGAAACCCACCAGCGGGTAGGCCAACATCCCCGGCGCAAAGTGATATACCGCCCGGGACATGTATTCCTGGATCAACGGGTGCACGAGGAAGATGCCGAAGGTTTTGTTACCCAGGTTGTTCAACATGGCGGAGACCCTTGCCGGGAGCTGCTTCAGCGACAGGAAAGCGAAGATGGCCCACAGGGAGTACAGGGTGGAGGACAGGCTGAGAAAAGTGCCGCCGTAAACCAGGCTGCTCACCCGGTAGAGGACCTCCTGTTCGATCAGCACGGCAGCGATGAGCACCGGGCCCGCGATCACCAGCACGGGTTTGATCCGCCCGAGCCAGGCCTGCACTTGCTGCAGGTGGAAGCCGGCCACAATGCCCAATGGGAAGAACAGCGCGAAGCGCCCGAAGAACCAGGCAGGGACTTCAATTGTGAACGGAAGCCCAAGGCCGATCAGGCGGTCATAATCGACCAGGTGGGTCAGCAGGCGGACCAGGATTGCCAGGAGGATGAGCAGCCCGGGGCGTTTCTTCGCCAGCGATACCATCCAGGGCGACAGCAGGTAGAACTGGATCAACAGGGGGATGAAGAAATAGGCCCCAATCGCGCCGCCGGTAAGCAGGCGATAGAGATAGGCCAGCGGACGGACACCGTTCCCCAAGATAATTTCCGCGGCGAAGGTCGCCAGCGACCAGAGCAAGTACGGCGCCAGCAGGCTGCCTATCCTCACCCGCACGACCTTCCAACTCAGCGTGGATTGGCTGCCTTTGGCGGCATAGGCGATGAAAAAGCCGGAGACGAACAGGAATGCCGGCACGCTGAACACGGTGAGATGGCGGAAGACCGCCAACACGTAGTAGGAGAAGGAGCCCACCGCGGCGAAGCTCGGCGGTGTCAGGTCTGAATACCGGTCTACCCACCAGAACATGCCCACATAGCCCCAGCTAGCGGCATGGTTGCTGACGACGGCCAGGATGGCCAGGCCATTGAGAAGCAGTTGGCGTTTAATCATCCTATATCTCCCCCTTGTTTACTGGGTTCGGTATCCTGATCCTGAGCGGCGGTCATAGATCAAACGGCCGGTAGTCGATCTGCTTGTACCCGTCCGTCCCCTGTTGCGGATTGCCCCGTTCGTAAGTCCCCAGCCCGGCATCGCGGGCCACTTTCAAGTAATCGTCTGCCCCGGCTGGCAGCATGGTTTCTCGCCCGACAAAGTCCATCATGACGCAGTCCAGGGCGACCGGGTCAGTGGCAAAGAACAGCCGCCTTGGGAATTGGTTTCCCAGGCTGGTCCACCGTGTTGGGGGGGCGCTGTACTTATCCTTCGCCCCGAAGATCCCATCGCCGATGGTCAGGACCGTCTTGGGCCCCACGTTCGGGTTGCGGTAGATGTCCACAAAGGTGCTGTAGTTCGAGCGGTAGTCCTGCTGATTGAGTTCGGTGTACCGGTGCAGGCTGTCGGGATCGTGGATCGTGCCGAAATGGTTCTTGAAGGACAGGCTGGCCCCGATCCATCCGGTGTGGAACTTCAAGATGGGCATGTTGATCAGGTACCTGGCCCGCACTACGACATCGGTCACCTTCTCCTGAGGCGGCACCGGATCGCCGGGATTGCGCGGGAAGTTGACGAAGGACGTCTGGTCTGTAGAAGTGAACCCGGCCTTCTGGACCCTATCCCCGCATTCATTGGCGAAAAATTGCACCCCGGGATAGCGGCCGCCAATCCCGTCGAGCAGATATTTCGGAAAGAAACGGGTGGCGTCGTACACCCAGATATCTCTCTCGGCCACGCCGATCTGTTTCAGGCCCCGGATCACGGCGTTGACCGGCTCGGCGATGGCGTTGATGCCGTCTTTTGTCTGGTTGCATGCCGTGTTGTTGATGTTGACTTTGACCGCGATGCCTTCACCCACTTTGTAATGCGGCAGGATTTTCTTCCAGGCCTCGGCCACGCTCGCCGTGCCCGTCAGGGCCATCATCCCCTGGTCCACCATCGCGTCCACCACATCCCCGTCCACATAGTTCCAGTAATAATTTGAACTGCCGTTCCAGTTCGTGACCTGTGGGCTGTGCACGCACACTACTCGTGAGCCGGTGGCGGGCGGCAGAGGCGTAGACGGCGTTGGCTGGGTGGGCTGTGGGGTGGCGCTGGGCGGGGTAGTAGGAGTGGCGGGATCAGTGGGATCGGGCACATCTCCACGGGTGGGGGTTGGATTGCCGCGGCGCGAGACCAGGGGGAGATAGTTGGTACCTCCGGTGCCCTGGGCGCTTCCGGTCTGGAACAACTGCTGGAGCAGCTTGCTGGCTGCCAGGCCGGCCGCGGCTCCAACTGCGGTAAGGAACTTTAAAAACTGGCGTCGCGATAAATTACCTTTCATGCATTTCCCCGTATTTGGTCTATGGATAAAAGTCGATCACCGGTACTGCGTCAGGCAAAACCCCATATTTCGTATCTGTCTCGGAATCAGCGCCACCGGTCCATGAAGCCGGTCAGCTTGGCGGCGATCACCAGGCCGGCTGCAAGCAAAGTCAGGCCCGTCCCCAGGATCAGCCCGCTCCACTTGCTCGCCGGCTCAGGGACCGGCTCCAGGGGCTCCTCGGTTTCCTGAACGGGCGCCGGGCCCTGGACGGTCGCCATGGCCGTTGGGGTCGGCTCGGGGGGAGAGGTGGGTTCCGGCGCCAGGGTTTCCGGGCTCAGCGTCGGGACCAGGGGCTGGGTGGGAAGCTCGGCGGGCAGGGCGAAGGGCCGTGAGGCCTGGTAGAGGACCGAGTCCATGCGGTCACCGCCAAAAGCCGGTTCCGTGCCGGTGAAGATGACGCTCAACTGCTCGGGATCCACGTATGCTGCGCCGAGCCCTTGTAGCTGGAAGTCCGAGAGAGAGTTGTAATTGAAATTATCTCCGGCGCGCCAGCCCTCTCCATCCCACAGCCAGTGGATCACCGAGATGCTTCTCTTCTCCACCTGCTGGGCCTGGAACACGTGCACCTGCCCGGCCGGGTCGACCGACAGGCTGACCGGACCAGACTGCCCGCCGGCGTTGGAGAGAATCGATACTTCTCCCCAGGCTGCCCCGCTGTTGTAAGAAACCTGGTGCTTGATGATCAGCCGTTCGGATTCGACCTCTTGCCAGAAACGGTGGAGAGTGTTGAGCCCAAAGCTGACCAGATCGTAACTCCCGGCGGGGCTGTCGGCCAGCGACTCCGGCGAGGACCAGCTTTTCCCCCCGTCCGCAGACCGCGAGTAGAACAGGCCCAACGGCCCGCGGGTCTCCGGCAGCGGCAGCCGCATCCAAAGCAGGTGGAGCTGCCCGTCGGCCGTGTAACCCAGTTTCGGTTGGGCCACACCTTCCCATCCGGCGGCGGCCCCGTCGAATACCGGCACCGGCTCCGACCAGGTCAGGCCGCCGTCCACGGATTGAATCAGGTAGATACCGCGCTGTTCGTTATAGGGGATGGCGTATGCCACCGAGAACCGCCCGTTCGGCTCGATGACCAGGTTCGGCCACAGCCCGGCCTGGCGGGGCAGCGGCAGCCGCCGTGCAGGCGACCATTCCTTCGAGGTAAAGGCTTTGTCGGCGCTGGCCCAACTGTAATAGATTTCTCCCGATACGCCTCCACTCCAGACCACATGCAGCCGGCCAGATGCGTCGATGGCGGCAGAGGGGTGCATGACCATCCCCTGTGGCGAACGCAGTATCTCAACCGGTCGCGACCATCGTTCGCCATTCCATCCCGAGTAATACAGGGCTCCGGTCACGCTGCTGCCCCCTGTGACGTCGGGCTGGATCCATAAGGCGTGCATGCTGTGATCGGGGGCGGTGACGATCAGCGGCGACTCCACGCCCGTCTGACTGCGGGCGATTTCGACCGCCGGCTGCCAGACCCGGACCACCGGGATGTTTTCGGCCTGTTCGGGTTCGCTCGCTGTTTCTGTCACGAACTGGCGATCGATCCGCCGGCTCAGCAGCCAGATATCTCCGGCAGCGGTGACATCACAACCGGCCACATACAGCCGGCTCTCGCTTGGGTCGAAGACCGAGTTGTGACAGGCGAGCTGCACGGAACTGAAGATCTCCGGGTCGGTGAAGGAGAAGAGTTCCGGTTGGGACTGGGCCTCGCTCCACTGCTCCCCATCCCACAGGGAGAGGTACACCTGGCCCTGGACGATGACTTCCAACAGGATCAGCCCCTCGTCCAGCCGGAAGAGATGGCTCTCCGTGGCGCAGCCGGTCAGCTCGGACAACATCTGCTGGCGCTCCCCCCAGGTGTCTCCGCCATCCGTAGAGACCTGGTAGTAGTGAGCGCAGCTCCCCTCTGTCGAACTGTTTTGCCATATCAGCATCGAGTCGGTGAGCGAGGCGCTGACCTGGATGGTGGAGGGGTTGGTGGTCTCGGCCCCCGCGGCGGGTGATTCGAGCAGGGCCGCATCGCCGAACGTCAGGCCCTCATCCACCGAGGTGGCGTAGAGGATTTGCCGGCGGGCTCGGTTATCCCAGGCGACAATCGTCCGGGCTTCTTCTCCGGTGTTGATGCTCGATATCTCTACGTGGGCCTGAGTAGGATCGATGCTGCGGAAATACTGCGACTCGTACAGCAGCTTCGGGCCGCTCCAGTCAAAACCCCGGTTGTGTGACCGGCGGACGTATACCCCCACGGGGTTGATGTCGATCTCGATGCCGCTAATAAAAGCGATCTGCATCACACCCTGTTCATCCACGGTCACATCAAAATCCAGGGCCAGCTCGGCGAGAAACTGGGGCCGGCGCCAGCCGCCGGGATTGCCGAAATCCCGTTCGTTGACGTGACTGTAGAACAGCCGGCCCCGTTCATCGATCCAAAAGGCGTGGATGTGGTTTTGGTTGTCCGCCACGAGCTGTGGGCTGAAGGGAGTGAAGGGGAAGCGCACCAGCTTCGGAACGGTCCACTCTCCTTCTTCCATCCGGGTATAGAAGTAATTGAGGTCGTTGTCGATCCAGATGTAGTGTTGGACCCCGCGGTTGTCGATGACTCCCCGGGGGCGGGTTGCGCCACCAGAGTGGGAGAGGTTCACCGGGGTGCCCCACAGTTCGCCGGTCGATTGGGCGGATGCCTGGCGTCCGGCGACCGCTGAACCCAGGATAAGCGTAATGGCGATGAGAAGGTAGATCAGACGGCGTGTTTTCATAACATCATCTGGATAAGTGAAAACCACTCGGATGGAAGCGCGAGCCCCCGGCTCATGGAGGGTTGGCAAGCGCGCAATACCGGCCCACTAAACAGGAACGCTAAGCTGGCAAAAAAATACCTGAGAACTGGATTTGTTCTCCCCCCTGTCTGTACGCCTGCGAATTGTAGCATTTTGCATGACCTGAGTCAACGAGCCGGATAAGATTCTAAGAAGAATCAAAAAATTTTAAAGAATCGGGCCGCTTCCTCGCCCTAAACGTCCGCCGGAGTCTGAGCTACCTTCACCGGCTGCATCCCGGGGGCGGCATCCTCGCGCAGCACCTTACAGATCATGTGCTCCAGGACCAGGTGGAGATCTTCCACCTGTTCGATGCAATCGCTCTGCACCCACAAATTGAGGTCGACCATCGTCCCCAGCCGTCCGCCATCGAATCCGGTAAAACCGATGGTATAAGCGTTCGCCTCCCGGGCCACTTCTACCGCCCGTAGGACGTTGGGCGAGTTGCCGCTGGCCGAGATAGCGATCACGATATCCCCTGCCTGCACCAGGTTAGCCAACTGCTGGGCGAACACCTGGTCGTACCCCTCGTCGTTGCCATAGGCGGTAATCGAGGCCACATTATCGGTGAGCCCAATGACTTTGAAGCCGGGCACGCCTGGCTGCCGGGTGTTCTTGCTCAAATCGCACACGAAATGCGAAGCGGTCGAAGCGCTGCCGCCGTTGCCCATGATAAAAACCCGCTTGCCACTCGTCCGGGCCTGGCGGAGAACGTCAATCGCCCGGACAATTAGATCCACCGGCAGTTGGTCGATCGTGAGCTTCAAATGATGCACGTACTGTTGGATGTGTTCCATTAGTGATCACCTTCGATAGTTGAAAATGACTTTCGAGCCGTCGGATTCCAGGTTGAAGGGCAGTTCTTGCAGCGGGTGGAGCGCTTCTCGCAGCGCTTCCTGCCGGTCACAGGGGCAGTAGAACAGGAGAAAGCCCCCGCCCCCCGCGCCGGTTACCTTACCTCCCAGCGCCCCGGCCTTTCGGGCGGTTTCATAGATGGCGTCCAACCGCCCGTTGCTGATCTTGTTAGCCAACTGCTTCTTCAGCAGCCAACTTTGGTGCAGGAGATCACCGATCTGGTCGATCTCGCCTGCCACCAAATGATCCCTCGCCTGGTAGGCCATCGCTTTCATTTCCCGTAGCACAGCCAGGCGTTGGTTGATATTGTCTTTCTGCTCGGACAGGATATGCTCGGCGCTTCTCGCCATACCGGTGTAGAACAGCAGCAGGTTGTTGTTAAACTGCCGTTTGTGCGCCGGATCCAGCGCAACCCGTTCGACACTCACTTCCCCGCCCGGGGCGAATTCCATAAACCGCAGGCCCCCATAGGCGACGATGTATTGATCCTGGATACCGATCGGCTTTCTGAGCAGATCGATCTCGATCTCGCAGGCCTCCCGCGCCAGTTGTTCGCTGGTCACCATATGGCCCAGGTGAGCGTACATCGCATGCAGGGCCCCCACCGTGACCGTGCTGGAGGATCCCAGCCCGGAGCCGGTGGAAGGGATATCGCCCATCGTGGTCACTTCCACCCCTCGCAGGATGCCGGTCTTACGGAAGGCTTCGCGGATCAATTCGTGTTTGATCTCATCGACCGAGTCGGTCATCTCCGTTTGGGTGTAGCCCACCCGCAGCAGGTCATCGAACCGCTTTTTGATGGTGACGAAAATGTACTTGTCGATCGCCGTGGTGAGCACTGCTCCTCCTTCGGAGCAGTAAAATGAGGGGAAGTCCGTGCCTCCCCCAAAAAAACTCACTCTCAATGGTGTTTGAACGATAATCAAGCTGTTCTCCTTCGCTCAATAAGCCCCTTTACCGAAGATCACGACCGGTATAGTTTGGATCAGCAGGTGAAGATCGAGCCAGATGCTCCAGTTCCGGATGTAATGCATATCCAACCGCACCCGTTCTTCATAGGATACGTCCGACCTGCCGCTCACCTGCCACAACCCGGTGATCCCGGGCCGAACGGTGAGCAGATTGATGTTCCACTTCTGGTAGTTCTCCACCTCTTCGGGCGAAATCATCCGTGGCCCAACCAGGCTCATCTGCCGTGCCAACACGTTGAAGAGTTGAGGGAACTCGTCCAGGCTGTATTTGCGCAGGAAATGCCCCAGGCGAGTGACGCGCGGGTCCTGTTTCAGTTTGTGGTTCCTGGCCAGTTCTTCTTGTAGCTCGGGTGACCGGGCCAGGATCTCATCCCCATTCACGTACATGGTCCTGAATTTATAGGCATGGAAGGTCTGACCGTTCACGCCAACCACTTTCCGCCGGTGGAACACCGGGCCGGGCGAGTCGAGCTTGACCGCGATGGCGATGGCCAACAGCAGCGGGGAGATCAGGATGAGCAAGGGGATGGTCAGGGCATAGTCGAGAGCCAGCTTCAAGAGCTCATCTGTCCCGGTCAGTCGGACGCGGTTGACTCCGACCAGGGGCACGGAGGCAAATTCCCGCACCGTCAGCCCGGTGGTAATGATCTCGTACAGACCCGATGACAGGCGTACACTGACCGTGTCTGAGGTGCCATAGCGCTGGAAGACCGGCACCAACTGGTCATGGGAGGAGATGGCGCTGCTGGCCAGGATGATTTCCTCGACCCCGTAATCGTTGACGACCTCGTGGAGCTGATCGCTGCTGCCAAGCACCCGCAGCCCATCGCCTAGGACTGTGCCGGGCGGAAGCTTCTTATCGACCAGACCGATGATCTTCAGCCCGCTGCTGCGCGGGTTCATGAACTGCTTCGCCAGTTCGAGCCCTTCATCGTTTGCCCCGACGATAATCGCCCGGGAAAGGAAGAATCCATTTTCACGCAGGGTGTACACCACCCGCCGCAGCAGGAAGCGCCCCAGGTCTACCAGGATGAAGGAGAAGCTCCAGGACAGAAGCAGCCAGCCGCGAGCCACGATGAAGCCCGGATCCAGGAAGCCCAGGATGATGATCAGGAAGAAGCCCGCGGTGACACTGCGAAAAACCTTTTCATACTCCTGGGTGCCGCCCAGCAGGTTGCGGCGCTGGTATAGGCCGATGCTCACGAAAATGACCAGCAGCACTACCGAGAGCACGCCGGTGAGCCGGAGATAGAAAAAGTATGAGGGGGTGAAATCGTATTGGAAGAAAGGCAATCTGATTTCGAAACGAGCGTAATACGCCAGCCAGAAGGCGAGGTTGATCATCAGCAGGTCGCTGATGAACAGGGCGGTTATGTACAGCCGCCACATCAGCCGGCTGGAGATGATTCCCGTCCAGTGTCCTTCCAGGATATCCGGGCTGGAGGCATGGTAATTATGGGCCGTGGTTTTCATGCGTAATGCTCCCATTGTTGACTACGAAGCTTGCCAGGTTGGATGTTCCTTGTTGCGTCCCATTACTCTGTGTAGCAGGTCGACGATTCCGGAACCGGCGAATACTAACAGTACTGTGTCTACGGGTAAACGGTAGCGGATCAGTGCCCAGGACAGAAGATGAACGCCGCTATAAGCCAGTACGAGGGCCAGAAGCAGGCTGAGTGGCGAAGCCAGCAGGTCTTCTCCGCTCCGTACCTGCCGGACGAGGGCCAGGATGACCCCGTACAGCATGAACGGCCACAGCACTCCAAAACTCCCCACTCGGGAGAAATTGCTGATCGGCCCCGATTCTGGAGACGGCCAGAACATAAAATAGGCTGGAATGCGGCTAATGGAGAGCTGCAGGTAGCGCAGCGGGTCGTCGAACACGAATTGAAGGCCCTGGCGGAGCAGGGCTTGATCTAGAGCGGCCTCGTCCAGCCCGCGCAGATCCCGAGGGACCAAATCCTGATACCGGCCGGTCTCTTCGGAGAGGATCGGTTCGAACCGGGCGCCGTAGATCGGGTGATTAGCCCAATAAAAGGCGAAGCCGCTGTTGGTGTTCAACAACACGAAGCGCTCGAACCGCAGGTAGTTGAAGAAGGTGAACGGAAGGATGGCGCAGGCCACGAGCAAGGCGGCGACCCCCACCGGCGCCCAGGCCTTCCGGCGCATGCGGTAGAAGATCCAGAGAAAGATCACCGGGGCGGCCAGCATGAACACCTGTCGCAGCAGGATGGCGGCGGCCAGGCTGTCCCCCAGGCCCACGCCCCATGCCAGCCGGTGTTTCATTGCCTCCGGGCCCTCATCCTGTTCCACCAGCTTGAGGGCGCACCAAATCGTGGCCAGGACGGCGGTGAAATAAAATGGCTCGGTCATCAACGCCGCGCTGTAATAAACGAAGTACAGGTAGACGGCGGTCAAAGCCGCCGCCATCAGTCCGGCTGTTGGGTTGAACACTTTGCGGGCGATGGCATAGGCCAGCAGGGGGTGCAGAATCCCGGTGATGATCACCTGGATCAACCGGGCTGCAAGCGGCGCAGAGATCACCCGGTACACCGCGACCAGAAAGCCCACGTACAGGTAGCTCCAATGCGCCGTGGGGGCGCCGGCCCGGGTGAGCGGCCACCAATCCTGGCCAAAGGTAAACCCGTGCCCGTCCAGGATTCGCCCCGCCAGGGTGTGATAGGTCACCTGGTCCGCAGTCCCTGGCAGTTCGATCACCTGGTTCCCCATCATAAGCGCGGCTGCCAGGCGCAGCAGAACGGACAGGACCAAAATCGCTGCCAGCAGATTCCGTTCGCTGCCCCACTTCCGAAACTGCTTAACCGCCTCAGACATGAGAGGGCGCCATCCGAAGGTATTCAGTCGTCCGCTGTTTCCGGGTGAACTCTTTGTACGCCCGCAGCACCTGTTCCTCGGTCAGCCCCATCCCCTCGGCCACCTCGGAAACCGGGATGTTCTTCTCTTGGGCATACCACAGGGTGTCCATGATATTGAACGGCAGGCGGAAGAAGAATTCTTCCTGGGTGATGGGCGCGCTGTAGGTGTCGGTTGTCGGCGGGCGCTGGCGGATCTCTTCCGGGATCTCCAGGTACTCCGCAAGCTGGTACACCTGGGTTTTATACAGGTGGGCGATGGGCCTGACATCCACGCCGCTGTCGCCGTACTTGACGAAGAAGCCCTGATCGTGTTCGTTCTTATTCGCCGTGCCAATAACGGCGTAGTTCCGCAGCTCGGCATGGTAGTAAAGCATTGCCATGCGGGTGCGCTGTTTGAAATTGGACGCTGCCACGATTTGCTGGTAATCCTTCACGGGCAGCCGCTTGGTTTTTTCTTCCCCGTCGGGAGTGATAATCGTGGCCGAGAAGACGTTGAGTTGGTCGCTGTCCAGCAGATTCTGGGGGACGTGGATCTTCAACTTGTACCCTTGTTCGCGGTCATACTCCGGGAAGATGCGCCGCACCGCTTCATCTCTCCGCTCGTAGCAGCCGAACCCCTCCAGCGCCGGAGTAATGTTCTCCAGGACCGGTTCCGCCCCAAACTTACAGATCAGCAGGCAGGCGAGCAATTCGCTCTCCAGTTCGGAATCGCGGTCAGGCAGCATCACGGGCACGACCCGTTCCTTGCCAAAGGCGCGCAGGCTGAGGGCGAACACCACCGACGAATCGATGCCGCCGCTCACGCCAACGACACCGCCACCCCGGCGCATATCCTGGTGGACGATCTGGCGCAGTCTTTGGACAATCCGCTCGGTCTCCGCTGCCGGATCGAGATCAAGGATGTGCTGGTTTATTGACATCTACTTCCTCCCTATGGACGATGAATGGATATTTTGGTGCAAGATTTACGGATCTCGGCGTCCGCCACCGGCGGGGGTGGGCAATAATCATGGACAAATAACTGCTGGACCAACAGGGTCGAAAGAATCCCAGAGAGCGCCATATCGTCCGTCTCACCCAACCTTTTGCCTTCCCTGGCTTTTGTTACCAGCCGGGACACGGCTTCGAGGTTGAACAGCCCGGATCGGTGCAGGGCTTCCGGTGAAAGCAGCTCGCCCACATAACTCTCCTGGCTCGCGTTGAAAAAGCTGCGATGAATTGGGGCCCGGTAGGGCCGTTTGGTGCGCTGCCAGGTCTCCTCAGGGAGCCATTTGCGCCCCAGTTTCTTCAGAAGGTATTTCTCGGTCAGTCCGGATAGTTTCAGCTCAGGCGGGAGCTGGGTGCTGAACTCCATCAGGCGGTAATCGAGGAAAGGATAGCGGCCTTCGACCGAATGAGCCATCGCCATCCGGTCGCCTTGTGATGAGAGCAGATACTGAGATAAGAAGGTTTTGATCTCCAGGTACTGCGCTCGCTCCAGCGGGTGCCACTTGGCAAAATTGCGCGGATATCGGTGGACCGCCTTGCGCAAAGGAGCCAGGGCTGCGATCTGCGCTTTCAGATCGTCGCTGAAGAACCGCTTGATCCGGCTGGTGTTGCGCCAGCGGATGGCATGCGAATAATCGGGATCGTCAACCTGCGAGAGGCCGAGCCCGAAGAAGGAACCCAGGTATGCGCTTTGCTGAGGGAGGGCGGTGATGTCGGGATAAATCCGTTTGAACAGCAAGGGGCGCAGGGTCGAATCTGGCTGCCGGGCCCAGAAGCGGCGTATCGCCAGTTCTTTGAAGATGTCGTACCCGGCCAGGAATTCATCCGCCCCCTCGCCGGTGAGGACCACTTTGTAGCCCTGATCGTGAACCAGCCCGGAGAGCAGGTACATAGGGGCGGGGGCGGTGCGCAGGATAGGGGTTTCTGCATGCCAGACCACCTGGGGGAAAGCCCGGCCGATGTCCGCGTACTGGGCGTAAATAAGGTGGTGGTCAGTTCCCAGGAAGCTGGCCATACGCTGTTGGTGGACGCTCTCGTCGAAGTCCGGGTCTTCGAAGACGATGGAGAAGGTATCCAGCCGGTTGTTGGCAAATTTGCGCACCAGGGCGGCGACGAGCGAAGAATCCAGGCCCCCCGACAGATAAGCGCCGACCGGGACGTCGGCGCGCAGGCGCAGCAAGATCGAGTCGAGCAAGAGAAATTCTAGGGCTTCCAGGTAATCTTCTTCGCGGTGGCCTTGCGGCTTGCGTTTGGTGAAGTCCAGCTTCCAGAACCGGGAAGTGGTCACCTTCCCATTTTTCGCTAACAGGCTGTAGCCGGGTGGGATCTCATAGATGCCGGTGAACACCGTGCCCGGGGTGGGGCAGCTCCAATAGGTGAAGATCTGGTCCAGGGCCGCCGGGTTGATCTCGGCCCGCACACCGGGGTAGGCCAGGATGGCTTTAATCTCCGATCCGAATACCAGCGTGCCATTTTGAATGGTGTAGAACAGCGGGCGGATGCCCACCCGATCGCGGGCGATGAACAGAGATTGAGCCCGGATATCCCAGATGGCCAGGGCGAACTGCCCGTTCATCTTCTCCAGGCATTTTGGACCCATCTCTTCGTATAGGTGAAGGATCACCTCCGTGTCTGTATGGGTGGAGAACCGGTGGCCGCGCTTCTCCAACCAATCCCGATGCTCCAGGTAATCAAAAATCTCGCCGTTGAAAACGATCCACAGGGTTCCATCTTCGTTTGAGATCGGCTGGTATCCTTCGTTCAGGTCAATGATGCTCAGCCGGGCGCTGCCCAGGCCCACGTTCTCGTCCTGGTATATCCCGAAGCCATCCGGGCCGCGATGGCGGATCGCAGCCAACATGCGGCGCAGATCCAGCTCATCGACTCTCGCATCGCCATTAATGGGCAGCGCGCCAACAATACCGCACATAATTTACTCCCCCCGCCAGTCAGGGCCGGCGCTCGACGTTTCCAAAATCGCGTGAAATCAACTGTTCGCGCTGGCTCAGTTCTTCGAGGATGCGCATCAACACCCAGTACATGCTGAGCTGAGCGCCAAGCAGGATCATCCCGGCGCTGCCAGACAGGTAGAGCCAGAGACGCTCGATGCCCCATCCCTGCGACCCCAGCCATAGGCTGACAGCCGCCAGGGCCAGCCCGACCCCCACGCCAAGCACCCCCATCCACCCGAAGTGGTGTTCCAGAGGGGGATTGAAGAGCGGCCGTCCGAACAGGCCCTGGCGGATCGGTCGCTTGTAGAACAGCATGATCAGGTAGTTGAAGGTCGCGCCCAGAGCGAAAATGCTCATCCCGGTTACGGCGGCGACGATGGCAGCGAACAGGGCGGCCACTCCCCAGGGGCTGAGCTGAGTGATTCCGCTCAGGCGGGAGATCACCAGCCACAGTCCGACCAGCCCGGCGAACAGCACACCCCCCAGCCCTAGCAGGCCGAGTATCCGCACCGGGTTGTACGACATCACCGTCCAGACAATGGAATGCAGGAAAACGTAGCCATCGCGGACGACGCTCAGTTTCGACCGTCCCACCCGTTCGCTGTAGGGGATAGGCACCTCGGCGACCTTCAAGCTCTCGTGAATCGCCCTGGCGCTCATCACCGGGGTCAGGTTGAGCCCATCGGGCAGGGGGTAGAGGTGGGAGAGGACTTCCCGCTTGAACACCCGCATCCCACTGGCGCTGTCGGTGATGCGATAGCGGCCGAGCAGACTGACCAGATTGGCGAAGAACAGGTTCCCTATCCTGCGGGTGAGTGGCATCTTGCTGTCTGCCCCGGCCATGCGCGATCCGACCACCATATCGTGCCCGCTCAAAGCGCTGCGGCATAGCTCGGGAAAACATTCCGGGGGATATGTACCATCGGCGTCGAGAAAGCCAACCAGCTCACCCGTTGCCATCCCGAAACCGGTCTTCA
>CAYMLG010000009.1:81786-111794 GCA_964391195.1 uncultured Anaerolineaceae bacterium
TACTCCGCCCTCCTGGCATGCTCCGCCCTTCCGACATTGAAAGCCGGAAACCGTTGCCATCTAGAATGTGAACTTCCGCTCCTACTTTAGCAAACAATATCGGATAATATTTGTAAAGCTTTTCAAGAAAATCTTGAGAAAAATTAAGAATTCCCCCGGTTGGTTCTAAATCCCCGTTCAACGTTAAACCCACATCCCCCTTCCTTTTGGAAGGGGGATGTCCACGCCCTGGAACCGCGCAGAGAAGAGGCTATTCGTGCGACTCGAACCAATAGCCTACTCCCCACTTGGTGCGGATGTAACGCGGTTCACGGGGAACTTCTTCCAGTTTGTCCCGCAAGTAGTGGATGTAAATCGAAACACAGGCCTCAGCGTCTTTGTAGTACGGACCCCACACCTGCCGCAGCAGCTCATTGTGGCTGAGCACCTTCTGCGGGTTTTCCACCAGCACTCGCAGCAGTTTGAACTCGGTTGGGGTCAGGTGAACTCTCTTCCCATTCAGATATACCTGCTGTTTGGTCAGATTGATCCGCAGCTTGCCGTCATCATAGAAATCACCGGCTGCTCGGTGAGAGTTTCCCCTTCGGAGCCGTGCTCTGATACGCCCCTGGAGCTCGTGGATGCTGAACGGCTTCCGCATAAAGTCATCACCCCCCACCTGAAATGCGCGGACGACATCGTTCTCCTCTGTTTTCGCGCTGAGGAAGATTACCGGCGCGTCGCACAGCTCGCGGATGCGCTGGCATGTCTCAAATCCGTCCATATCTGGCATCATTACATCCAGGATGATCAGATCCGGCTGGTATTGGTACAGTTTGCGAAGTCCCTCCCCGCCGCTGTGTGCGCAGTAAATCTCGAAACCCAGGGAAGTCAGTTTTGTCGTGAGCAGTTCGCCCAAGATTTCATCATCATCAATGATTAACAGCTTATCACCCATCTACTTGTCCCCTCCTTCGCGTGAAATAATGACGCAGCAATGCTCGGAGCTTCATGTCTGCTTCTCTAACGGATATATTCCTGACCAACATTGATAAAATAGGGTGGCCCTCCGTTTTGACCTCTCCCCTCGGTGCCGGTTGAAATTCTTGCATATTTACGAGAATTTTACAATCCGGTTAACACCGTGTTTTCTGTACGTATTAATACGAATAAAAATGTGCGTATTTCTCGACTACTATCCCTCCGTCGGTTCAATTCCCCTTTCGTATACATAGCGCAGCAGCTCTGCCTGGCTGTGGAGATCGAGCTTAGCCATGATGTGATAGCGGTGCTGTTCTACTGTGCGCCGGCTGATCGACAGCATTGTGGCAATCTCCCGGTTCTTGAGCCCTTTGGCGATCAGCCTCAGTATCTCCCATTCACGGGGGGTCAGCGTAGCTTCTCGCTGGCCCGGCAGAGGACCGGCGGCATCCACCATCGAATCGATCAAAGTTTCTTGAATTTCGCGGCTCAAGTAGCGTTTCCCCTGGGCCACGACGCGGATGGCGTGGAAGATTTCCGTCGGGTCGGAGTCTTTTAGCACATACCCGCTGGCGCCCATGCGCAAAGCCTGCAACACAAACGAGTCAGTTTTGTGCATCGATAAAAACACGATCCGTGTGTTTGGAGATAACTCCTTCACGTGCCGGGCCGTCTCCAACCCGCCCATCCCCGGCATCATCAGATCAAGCACAAGCACATCCGGTTGGAGTTGGGAGACCAGCTTCAACGCCTCTGATCCTCGCCTGGAATTTCCAGCAATGGTAAACTCCGGTTCCCCTTCTACCAACCGGCACAGCCCCTCGAGGACGATTGGGTGGTCATCAACGATCATGATCCGTATAGTCATCCGCGCCCCCTTAGTACCCAATCGGGATTTGCACTTCGATAATGGTCCCTTTGCCTGGTTCGGTGACCAGTTCGAACTGGCCGTTCACTTGCCTGGCCCGTTCCATGATCCCCATCAGGCCAAAGGAGGATTCGCCATCTGCCAACTGGTCCTTATCGAACCCCCGACCCTGATCCATTATCTTGAGCCTGAGCGTATATTCTTCGACCCTGGCAGAGACCAGAGCGCAGTCCACGTCTGCGTAACGGGCGATATTGGTCAAAGATTCCTGTACGATGCGGAAAGCTGCCAGTTCCACTTCCGGCGAGAACCGCTGATCTAGCCCTGAATGTTCCAGCGCCACCTGGATCCCGGTCTGTTGCTTCAATTGCGCGATTTGCCACTCCAGGGCAGCCAGCAACCCCAGTTCATCCAGCATCACCGGCCTGAGATTGAGAGACAGTTCGCGCACCTGTTGGATCAGCTTGCGCGCCTGGTTCTGGGTTTCGCTCAATTTCTCAACGATCATCTCCGGCGGCAAGCGTTTCGCCATCTCCAATGAGTAGATAATTCCGGTGAGCGCCTGCCCGATCTCGTCGTGCAGTTCCAGCGCCAGATTGCGACGCTCTTCCTCCTGGATGGTGATCAGTTTGCTGGAGAGCACCCGGAGCCGCTCCTGGTTGGCGGTCGCCAGATTGAAGAGTTCAGCCGAGGCGATTGCCACCGCAGCCTGGTTGGCGAAAGCCAGCGCATGCCGGGCCGATTCTTCGGTGTAGATATCAGGACGATAGCTGGCGACGGTCAGAATACCGATCGTCTTCTCAAAAGCGACGAGGGGCACCCCCATCCAACCGCGGGTTCCTTCCGCCTCCATGGAGGGGATCTCCCAGGGCCCGGTTCCGGCTCTGGCATCGTGGAGGACCAGCGGCTGCCCGCTGCGCCGGATTTCCATCAGGGCCGGCTGGTCTTTCGCCACCTGGACCCCAATCCGTTCGCTTTGAGAGCCGATCCCTCTCCAGGCGGCCACCTGGTAACTGTGTTCCTTCTCGAGCAAAATCGAGGCCGACTCGAACGGGATCACCAGGAAGAGGCAGCCGAGAATGTCTTTCAGAATCTCCTCGAGATTGAGGGGTGAATCTTGATGGGATATCGCCCGCTGTATCGCTGCAGCCTCAAGACGTCGCTTCTGTTCCTGGTTGAATAACTGCGCTTTGAACACTGCCAGTGATATCTGCGCCGCGATCTGCTCCCACTTCGCCTGTTCCTGCGAGGTGAGCGAGTGAGGAAGATCGAGCCCAAAGATGATGGCGCCAATCTTGTGATCTCCCACGGACAGAGGCAGCCCAAACAATAAATCTGCTCGCAGGTAAGCGTACAACTGGGAGTAAAGCTGCGCCTGCCGAGGCGCATCTTCAATGTAGATCGCCCGATTGGCCTTGAGGATCGCGCCGGTGAACGAGTCTTCGCCGGGTTCGAAGTGGAGCGGGGAAAGGCTCAAACCGGGCCTGGTTGAAGAGATCAAATGACTGGGGATCTGTCTGTCCGCGTCCCAAAGGGTAATGGCGCACACCTCGGCATCGAGGATCTCACGCAGGTGGTTCGCCAGGGTGGATAGCATCTGCCCCAGATCATCGGCGGTCATGGCTACCTGGACAATTTCGTTGACCAAGTCAAATCGCTGTTCCTGGTTGTGAGCGTGGGACAGCATATGGGTAAGGGAGCGGGCGAAAGCTACCCTGGATTGAATGTCCTGCCCTTCGAGCATTTCCACCAGCCTGGTCAATATGGTTATCGCCAGCAAGAGGCGGGCTACCCGTCCATCCGCCTCCCTTTCCAGGATCACCGGACGGCACTCCAGCCACTCCCATTGCTTGTTTTTCCCTTTGAACTGCAAGACAGCGGGAGCGATTTCATCCCCCGCCTGCATTGCATCCCACTTCTTTTGCAGGTCTTCTCGTTCGTCCGGGTGAATCACCTGCTGCAGCCAATCCGTAGATTGCATGTCAGCCGGTCGATACCCGAACAGGTCAAGACGATTCAAAATACTGACAGCTTGCGTGCGAAGATCAATCATTACCACGATGTCAGGCAAAGTTTGCCCTGCAGCATTATAGATTTCCCCTTGGAGAAGAGCACTTGCCATAAATAATCCCCTCATCCGGTGGCCGGCTGAGTGAAAATCCCTTCAGGACAGGCTATGATCGATTGTAAGAGGTGGATCAAAGGACTGCTCTCCCCCGGCGATGCAGTGAACTCCTCGATAGGCCGAACATAGAGAGTATCACTTAGGAAAACGAAGAAGAAGTGTTTCTGTTACAATACTTATAGTAATCTTACATTTTTTTAATCTTTTTAACAACTGAGCTAAGAGTGGTCCGCGCCTGCCCGATACCCTGGCCAATTTCAATGGCAGGCGTCTGGACGGGCTGCTGCGCCTGGCAAGTTAAGACGAGTAGAACGTCGAAAATACTCCCTGTTCTTTGAGTAGTCCTGGCAAAGCACACTGGATTTGAGACAGCCTCTGAAAAAGCAAAACCCCGAGCCATGCGGCTCGGGGCAAAGAACTGGCAAAGTTACTAGGCGGTGGCTAAAATCTGCCGCATGGCGGAGAGCAGTAGCATGATATTCTCCCGTTGGCTGGAATAGCCCATCAAACCCACGCGCCAGATCTTGCCTTTCAGTTCGCCCAGTCCGCCGGCGATTTCGATATGGTACTCATTCAGCAGGCGCCGCCGCACCGCAACCTCATCCACGCCCTCCGGTACGCGCACCGTGGTCAGAGTCGTCAGCCGGTGTTCCAAGGGCACGTGCGGCTCGAGCCCCAACTCCTGAAGCCCATCCCAGAACAGTTGCGCGTTCTCCCGGTGCCGCTGCCAGCGGTTCTCAAGCCCTTCCTCGGCCACGATCCGCAGCCCCTCGTACAGGGCGTAATTGCTGGAAATAGGCGCGGTGTGGTGGTAGGTGCGTTCCCCGCTCCAGTACTTTTGCACGATGCTCAGGTCCAGATACCAGGCCGGGATCGGGGCTTTGCGCTCGTTCAGCTTTTTCTCGGCCCGTGGGCCAAAGGTGATGGGGCTGACGCCCGGCGGGCAGCTCAGGCACTTCTGCGCTCCGCTGTAGCACACATCCAGATCCCATTCGTCCACCAACACGGGAAGACCACCGAGTGAGGTGACCGCATCGACCACCAGCAGTCCACCCTGCGCGTGCACCAGGCGGCTGATCTCTTCCAGGGGCTGAAGCGCGCCGGTCGAGGTCTCGGCATGGACCAGAGCCACAACTTTGTATGCCCGCTTTCCCAGCGCATCCCCGATCTGCTCGGGCGTAAACACTTCGCCCCAGGGGATTTGGAGCAGCTCGACCTCGCCCCCATAGCGGCGGGCCATCTCGGCCAGGCGCAGGCCGAAGTACCCGTTGACGCACACCAGCACCGGGTCCCCCGGTTCGACCACATTGGCAATCGCTGCTTCCATTGCCGCGCTTCCCGTGCCGGACACCGGGATGGTGAGGCGATTTGCAGTCTGGAAGGTGTAGCGCAGCAGTTGCTGGGTGGCGTCCATAATCTGGATGAAATAGGGATCCAGATGACCAACGAGCGGGGTGGCCATCGCCCTCAGCACGCGGGGATCGACCATGCTCGGCCCGGGACCGAGCAGCAGGCGGGGAGGCGGATTGAGTTCCGTGCAAGAAACAGGAGCGGGAATCAGACGATCATTCATGGCTTATTCTCCGTGAGTATGGATATAGGGACTTATATTCACCAAACGGCGCAGTTTGGGCTCGAAGGGCTGTTCGATAACCCCCTGCTCGGTGATGATACCGCGAATCAGCGCAGCCGGGGTAATATCGAAGGAGGGGTAGAGAGCCTCCACCCCTTCCACATTGACCGGCTGCCTGTTGTACTGGACCACTTCTTGAGCGGGGCGGAACTCGATGGGGATCTGTTCGCCGCTGGCGCAGTTCGGGTCGATGTTGTAGCGGTTCGCCGTGGTGTAAAACGGGATGCCGTGCTCGCGAGCGGCCAGGGCGATCAGATAGGTGCCGGCTTCGTTCGCCAGATCGCCGTTAAGCGCCACGCGGTGCGAGCCCACCACGCACACATCCACCCGGCGGCTCTGCATCAATGCTCCGGCCATTCCGTTGGTTGCCAGGCTGACGGGGAACCCGAGCTGCTTGAGCTCGTAGGCGGTGATTCCTGCGCCCTGCAGATATGGACGGGTCTCCTGAACGATGACTCGGATGGATTTCCCCGCCTCAACGGCCCCGCGGATGATAGACAGTACCCCGCCCCCGTAGCCGGCCCCGGCCAGGGCGCCGGAATAGCAGTGGGTGAGCACGGTGGAGCCGTCCGGGATCACCCGCGCCCCTTCGCTGCCTATGAGGCGTTCGAAAGCGAGCTGCCGCTCAAAGAAGATGGCGGCGGCAGTAGCGGCGGCCTCCACCGGGTCGGTCGCGCTCCGTGCCGCCGAGAGCACTTCTTCAACAGCGGTCTGGAGGATGACCGCCGTCGGGCGGGCGAACTTCAGGTCGTGCGCCTCAGCCGCCCAGACCTCGGGCCTGTCCGGCCGGCTGCGTACTGCCAGGTAGGTGCCGAAAGCGCCGGCGATCCCGATTGCCCCCGAGCCGCAGACCTGCATTCGCCGGATAGCGCCGGCCACCTCGCCTGCAGTCTGGGCGGTCAGCACCTCGCGCCGGTGGGGGAGCCGGGTTTGGTCCAGGAAGGCGATCCCCGATGCGACCGGCCACAGGGGGGCGAGCAACTGCTCAGCTTCGATTCTGTGTTGGAGTCTGGTGAGAGCATCTGGTAAAATTCTCATTTGAAACACACTTATAACAGAATTAGCGCGCCGGGTACTCTGCCCGTATAGCTGCTTAAAGCACAGTGATTCAACCGGAAAAGGTATGGTAAACTGTATACAGTCTACCACCATACCAGCTTTGACACAAGGAATATCCTCAAGGAGGCCCCTGAATGGTTGGCCAAGCGTTACATCAAATTGACCGGCCTAATCTTGTAGACGCTGTCGTTGATGAAATCACCCAAGCCATCATCCATGGAGATTTACGTCCGGGAGACAAACTGGTCGAAGAACGCCTGGGTGAGCAGCTCGGAGTCAGCCGCGGCCCGGTGCGCGAGGCGATCCGCCGCCTGCAGCAGATGGGATTGGTGGAGAAGATCCCGTATCAGGGCACTTTCGTCTCAAAACTGACCGAGCGGGATATGGTCGAACTGCACTCCTTGCGCGTCCCCCTTGAATGCCTGGCGGTGCGTTTGCTGACCGAACGGCAGCCCGCCAGGGGCCTCGCCGAATTGGACCGGCTTATGGAGGCCATGCGCCAGGCTGCGGCGGCGAACGACCGGCGGCTGATCATCAGGCTGGATGCCGATTTCCACGATAGCCTGGTCAATGAGAGCGGCCACAACTTGCTGATTGGCGTCTGGAAGGTGGTCGGCGCCCAACTGCGCCGCTTCCTCTTGCTCAAGCGCACTCACGCCTACGGCACCATCGAGGGGGTGCTGGCCCCTCACCAGAAGATTATCGATGCCATCCGCTCTGGGGACCCGGACCTGGCCGAGCAGGCGATCATCGAACACTTGACGAAAGTGGAGAGTAATCTGCTCGGCAACCTGCGCGCCGAGGACGAATCTGCCCGAGACGAGTGACCCGGTGTCTGCCAACGTCAGAGCGTAGATCCAGGCCGCGAGCAGCTTCGCTCGCGGCCTCCTTATTAAGCCTCTGGGTTCCGTTCAAATTTGCCCCCTTGACGATTCTTACAAAAGATGTAAAATCATTACGATATATATATAAACGATTTGATAGGAGTAAAAACATGGAACCCGCTACCATAAACCAGGAATTGCTTGATTTCTTCAAAGCCCTGGCCGATGCCAACCGGTTGAAGATTGTCGGCCTGCTGGCTCAGGCTCCGGCTTCGGTAGAAGCGCTGGCTGAGGCCCTTGGCCTGGGGGCCTCCACCGTCTCGCACCATCTCTCCAAACTCGCTCAGGCCGGGCTGGTCTCTGCTCGCGCGGAGGGGCACTACTACATCTATTCGCTGCAAACCGATGCCTTGCAGGCAAAAGCACAGCGGCTGCTGAGCGTAGAAGAATTGCCCCGCCTGGCTGAGGAGGCCGACCTGGAAGCTTACGACCGCAAAGTGCTGGCGAGCTTCCTCGACAAAGATGGGCGGATCAAAGCCTTCCCCGCCCAGGAGAAGAAGTTCAAAGCGATTTTGCGTCACGTGGCGCAAGCCTTCGAACTCGGCGTGCGCTACAGCGAGAAGGAAGTGAACGAAATCCTACAGCGCTTCAGCGATGACACCGCCGGCCTGCGCCGTGGTCTGATCGAGTACCGGCTGATGGACCGCCTGAGCGGGGGCCGTGAATACTGGCGGGTGGAAGCCTCGTGACCGGCGAAATGGCGGGGTAAAGGGACCTGAGTAGGGTAATCCCTTACCCCGCCTAGGAGTGTCCCGAATTGAAGGAGTAGCGGGTTCTGTTGTATAAAGAATAGTGATTGAATTCGTTTGCTGCGGGGGTGATCATGAGCATTGATATCGATGAGAGAAAAGTACAACGTGGTGAGTTCGGCTTATGGCTGGGCTGGACCCTGGCGACTGCCGCCGGCATGCTGCTAGGCCTGCTGCCCTTCGTCCTGTTCCTGGATGTCCTCGACCTGTGGTTGGCTCGTATCTTGATCCCCCTGGTCGCCGGTTTCCTGGTCGGCATCTTTCAATGGCTGGTGCTGTCCCGCTATATGACCCATTCCGCCGATTGGGTCTTGAATGGCGGGGCCGGCTTTGCCCTGGGCTATGCCCTTGGCCTGATCGCCGTTCAAGCGCTGGGTGGAAGTTTTCTAGGGGCTTTGGCCGGGTACCTGCTCTTTGGGCTGATCATCGGCCTGATCCAATGGCCGGCGCTGCGACGGGAGATACCGAGCGCCCTGCCCTGGGTGATCGCCAGCGTGGCCGGCTGGGCGTTGGGCGCGTATCTGAGCCAGGCACTGCTCGGCATGGTTAGCGGCGGAGAGCCGGTGAGCCAGGCGCTGAGCAGCGCCATACTGGCCGGGGGGACGGGCCTGATCGCCGGTGCAGTTACCGGACTGGCGCTGGTGTTCATCGTTCGCCAGCCGGATCAGCTCGAGACCAATTAATGCCGCTCGAATTCGTTCGGGGGCCGGCATCCCATCCACTGTCCATCTCATAAGGAGGCATACGCATGATTCGGCGCACTTCCAGCTCCCGCCGGGGAGGTTCGTGTTCCGGCCGCCTGATTATGGCCGCCATTCTGGCCGCGGCCGCATTGTTCACCTTCTTCAGTTCCCGCCAGGACAACCCGGTGACCGGGGAAACCCAGTATGTTGATCTGACCGTAGATCAAGAGATCGCCATGGGGTTGCAGGCCGTCCCGGAGATGACCCAGCAGTTCGGCGGGCTCGACCCCGACCAAAACGCGCAGGCCTTGTTGGATCAGATTGGCTTCGAATTGGTCGAGAGCTCGATCGCCGGGCGCTCGCCGTACGAGTTCGAGTTCAGCCTGCTGGCCGATACCGAGACCGTGAATGCCTTCGCCCTGCCGGGCGGGCCGGTGTTTATCACCCGCGCCCTGTTCGATCAGTTGAACACAGAGGGCGAGCTGGCCGGCGTGCTGGGGCACGAGATCGGGCATGTGGTCGCCCGCCACTCCGCCGAACACATCGCCAAGGCCCGCCTGACCGAAGGCCTGACCGGCGCAGCGGTGATCGCCGCCTACGATCCCGAGAACCCCTCCAGCGCCCAGGCCGCCCAGATAGCGGTCATCATCGGCCAGTTGGTCAACCTTAAGTTCGGGCGGGAGGACGAGCTCGAATCAGATTTCCTCGGCGTGTGTTTCCTGGACGCCGCCGGCTATGACCCCAATGAGTTGATTGGGGTGATGCAGGTGCTGGCGGAAGCCAGCCAGGGACAGGCCCCGCCGGAGTTCTTCAGCACCCACCCCAACCCCGAAAACCGCGTCCAGCGCATCCAGGAGGCGATCCAGAACCGGGACCAGTGCCCGCGGTGAGCGCAGGTTTACCCAGCGCCGGGTTTGCTCCCCAAAAGGTTATTCCCGCACAGCTAGGGCGCCGGGCTGGCGCTGGATTCCGCTCACCAACCGGCCCAGTAGGTCCAGGGATCGTCGTCGCGGAGTAGACCGCAGGATTAATCGTCGTAATCCTCGCCTGCCGCATAACTCTCCAATCGAAGTGAACCGAAGAACGGAGAACCCCCACCGCCAGGCAAACGGTGGTGGGGGTTCTCCGTGGCCTGGCCCGGATCAATCTCAATCGCGCGGCGATTGCTGCCTTCCCATCATTTTGCATCCCCGATAAGTTACCCATGAGCAGATAAGCGGCTGCATTGTGCGGCCGGGCGCCGATCAGGCGCGCCCGAGGGTCGTCTGGCGGTCTCCTGTTCCAGTCAGGTGAGGATTCCCGGCGGGGCGGGGAAGATCTCTTCGCCTGGGCCGCTGGGCATTTTCGTCCCGCTCAAGCAACCTTCCCCCACTTTTAGCCTGTACTAAAATGGATATTTGTGATACTAATACTAGCAATTAGTCACGCAAGCTGCCGGATCGGATTTGGTTATTGTTGGGGGTGTAATGAAACAGAGGGAAACGCGAGCTCCAGCTGCGCAGTTAGCGCTGGTTCCCGGATCCTCTTTGCGCGGCGAGGTTCATTTGCACAGCGATAAATCCATCTACGCTCCAGGTTTGTCCCCCGCCTGGGAGGCCCAGGAGAGGCAGCACCGTTCTGGCTCTGGGTGGCGGGGTGGTTACCGATATAGCCGGTTTTACCGCCGGGACCTACCTACACTTCCCTAATCGAGGATATGGTAACTGGCCGGCAATGAATGAAGTTTGAGTTTGGTGAATGTAGCGACGGAGGCAAGTATGAAAGCGGTTAAATTGGCTACCGATAACGGGAATACGGTCTGGATTTCAGTGGTGGAAGATTTAGAGCCGGTGACTCCGGCGGGGACGGGCGGTGAAATTGCCGGTGACGGTGTGCGGAAAGCGCTTGAGCGGATGGATGACCTTGCTGATACGATCGCCGACGTGTACAAATCTATTCAGCAGAAGATCATGAGCAGGCTGGGAGAAACCAAACCGGACGAAATCACCATCGAGTTCGGGGTGGTATTGGCCGGGGAAGCGGCCGTTCCATTGATCTGTTCCAGCTCTGTAGAGGGTGCGTTCAAGGTCTCTGCCTGTTGGGATCTTACCCAGGATGATAAAAAGGAGGGAAAGGATGTGTGAGCGGGTTGCCGGCGAACTGTTACTTAGCTTTCATAATAGCGATACGGCTGCCTGGAATTTGCTCGAAGAACTGCATTCCCTCGCGTCGTCCCCTCACTTCACCGTTCTCGATTCGCTGCCCGGGCGGTTGGAAACCCTTGGCCTGAAACTACGAGAAGGGTTGCAGTATGAATTTTTCCGCCTGGGTGTGCCCGCCGGTCTGGAGGAGTGGGGAATCAATTCCCTACAGCATGCCTACTATCAGTACGTTCTTCAGGATAGGTGGGCACCCCCGCCAGTCAGACCTCTACAGGTTGTGCCCAATTCCCTGCTTTCCCTGGCTTCCCAGGCTCCCGCTCCGGCGCCTTCACCGCAATCTGGCTTTGGCACGATCCAACTCACATCGACTCATGATGTTTACAAGGCGCTTATCGGCTTGAGCTCACCGCAGACGTGCAGCACTCCGAAAGTGCTCGTGTTGGACACAGGCATCAGCACGAGCCAGACCTTTAATAGCCAGGAAAGCCGGAATTTTGTCGACCACAGCCGCATGCAGGATGTCAGCGACGATAATGGCCACGGCAGCGCGGTCGCAGCGATTATCGAGGACCTTTGCCCGTCTATTGATCTGGTAGTTTATAAAGTGGCCGATCAGAACGGGCGCGCCAGCGAGTGGGACACTCTGGCAGGGCTGGCAGCCAGCAACCAGGCCAAAATCATTAATCTAAGCCTGGCCTTTGGTCTGGACGATCAAAATGACCCCGCGTGCGGTCGGGAGTCACAGTCGTCCCGTTCAGCCGTCTTTGAGACGATGGTAGATCAGGTCTGCGCACATTCACAGGGCGCGGTCATCCTGGCAGCAGCCGGCAACCGCCAGAAAACGGAGCTGTCCTTCCCTGCCCGCTTTGCCAACGTGCTTGCGATCGAATCAGTGGATGCGAATGGCGACCTCTCGCTTTTCAGTAACTACTCTACAGTAGATCAGGACAACCGGCCGCACTCACACGTTTTCGTCCTGCCAGGCGGGCAGAAAGACAATAATAATGCCATCAAAGAGCACCCGGTTGAGACCAGTCTTGGGCAAAAATATGTTGGCACCTCCTTTGCCACCGCCTATGCCACCGGGCTGCTGGCAGTCGCCTGGTCCGATTCGCGCTACCAGAGTCTGGACCGGGATGGGATCATTGATCTGCTCTGTCAGAATGCGGACCAAAACCTGCCCAGTTTCAATTCGCAGATTCATGGCAATGGGTTGATGAAGCTTCCTTGATAGCCTTCAACGGCTGCCATGGAGAGGCTCACTGAGTATAACCTGGCGGGCGGCGATACTGGCCAGCCGCAGCCTCACCCGCATATTGCTGTACCCTCTCGCGAAAACATCTACTTTTTAAGCGTCGCGATGTCATAAGGTTGTCATAACTGTCCTCGCCCGGAAATTCTATAATGGGGATGAGGTGCGTATGGCTCATTCCTATCAGGTGAACCAGAGAGTCGATGCTACGGTGGAGAAAGTGTTCTCCTTCGGCGTATTTGCTCGTCTGGAGGATGGCACGCGAGCCTATATACGCCCAAGGAACCTTGACCTGGATGCAGACGTTGAGCCGGTCGAGGTGGTCAGGGTTGGGCAGCGCATCACCGGGGTGGTCGTGGCGCTCAGGGGGGAAGCAGGCCATATCGAGATCAGCCGGCGGGCGGCTCTACCCGACCCATGGATTGCATTTGGTGCACAACATCGCGTGGGTGACTTGGTGGTTGGCGAAGTGCGCCGGCTGGTACCCGGGGGAGTGTTCGTTCGCGTGGCCGCGGGGGTCCAAGGTTTCCTGCCGCTGGCGGAGATGGCTCCCTGGGACGTCGAGAAACCGGAATCCCTGTTCTGGCTTGGGGATCAGATTGAGGCAACCATCATGAGTTTGTCTGTACCAACTCAGAAAATGATCCTGAGCGTTCGTGAAAGCCTGTTGAAGCGGGAGCGGGCGCTGGAACTCTATGATGGTCTATTCCCGAGAGCGCAGGCGGGCGATGAACAGCGGCGCACGGGTGGAAACCAGTTGTCAGAGGCAATTTCCAACCCCCAGGCTTTGCAGCTCAGTGGGAAGCTGCTGATACTAGAAGATGATCCCCGATTGCTTCGCTCGCTGGGTGTTTGGTTTCGTCGCCGTGGTCTGGAAGTCGTCGAAGCTGAGGGGGTGGAGGCAGCCCGGGAGAAATGCGCTGCCACCCGGTTTGACTTCTTGCTGCTGGACGTCAGTTTGCCCGATGGGGATGGACTGAACCTGGCTCGGGAACTGTCCGGGCAGAACCCCGGCCTTCATATATTTATTATGAGCACTCCCGAAAACTTGATCGAACGGCTGGACGAACTGGCGGAGTGCGAAGTTTCCCAAATTTTCCCCAAGCCTCTTGAACTAGAAAAAATCCATCACTGTTTCTTGCGGATTTCCAGCGGTGAAGGGTTGCAGGTCAACGAGTTGCAGGTCAACGAGTTGCGGGCCAACGAGTCGCAAGCCAACAAGCTGGCGCGGTTGGAAAATCCGGCGATCCCCGGAAGCGAACCAGCATTGGCTTTGAGAATCGAAGAGAGTGAAGAGAATATTCAATACCGGCTCGAACGAGCGCTGGCCCAGGTTCACAGGAGCGTCCGGGCTCAGAGCACGATCCTGTTTCGGTTGGATCCCGAAGCGCAAAACTACACCATCCAGGCCATGATCGCGGGCGGTGAAATCTCACCGGAGAAGGTCTACCAACTCGGCGACAGCCCGGTGAAGGATGTCCTTCGCAGTGGGTCCGCGGTCGTGGAAGGTAAGGCGCAGTCGGAGGCCAGGGCCCGGTACAAGAAGCTGCTCGATCTGCTGCCATTTGAATCCTGCCTGGGGCTTCCGCTGCAAGTGCAGGGGGAGCACACCCACGCACTTTTCTTTTTCCACCCAGAGACGGATGCGTTCTCACAATACCGCCAGCGGGACGCCCGCGCCGGCGCCTACCTCATCACTGCTCTGCTGGAGGAGGCGGCTGCAGAACACCGCCTCCAGGCCCTCAGCCCGCTGTTGATCAGCGGTCAATTGGCCAGCGGCTTCGGGCATGAAGTCGCCAACCATATCTCCAACCTGGAATTGGAGATTCTGAACCAGTTGACGGCCCAGGGCAATAAGGCTTCCGGCGCCAGTGGTCTTCCGGATCTGTTGCAGCGGGTGCAGGAGTTGAAAGCGATCACCCAAAGTTTCCAGCGCCTTTTGTGGTCAGGAGTTCAGATCGTTGAATGTGATCTTGATGAAGTTTTGAAGCATGCCTATCAATCCGTAAAACCGTACTCAAAGAGGCATAAGACCTCCATCCTGCTCAGTGTCACCTCAGAACTGCCAAAAATCCGGGTAAATCCGGTCGTGCTGCAGCAAGTCTTTGTCAATATGCTGCTGAATGCCGTCCAACAGATCGAACTAAAATGTGAAAAGCATCGCTGGAAAGGGGTTCGCCGGGTGGAAGTGAACGCCTGTCATCCGCAGGGTTCTGGTCAGCTTGAAATCCGCATCCAGGATACCGGCCCAGGCATTCATCGCAGCTTATGGAAGAAGGTTTTTACTGCCGGATACTCAACCCGCGGCGGCAGCGGCATGGGGTTATACATTTCTCAGATGATCATCCGGCAGTGTGGTGGGACAATTGAGGTGGAAGAGAGTAGAATTCCATTCGGCTCCACTTTTCTGCTCCGGCTGCCTGTTCACCTATATGGAGATGCCGTATGAATGAAATACCTCTGCGGGTGTTGTTGGTCGACGACGAGGTTAGCTTTCGCAACCAGTTGAAGAAATATCTGCAGTCACAACACGGCTATCAGGTCACCGATGTGGGTGACGGCAGAGCGGCTCAAGAGAGTGTGGCCAATAACCCCGGCGCATATCATGTAGCCCTGGTCGACGAGATCCTGGAGGGGGAAGTCAGCGGATTTGAGCTGTTGCAGTGGATCAAAGCCCATGCCCCGCAGATTGAGGTCATTGTCTTCACCACCTGGGGGATGGACAACGCCTTGAACGCCCTGCGCGCCGGTGCGTATCGCTACCTGACCAAGCCCTTCAATCCCGAGGAACTGGCACTACTGGTAAAGCTTGCCGCAGAAGTGGCCGAGCTAAGGGATGCAGCCCGTGAGAAGGATGTGCTCTCCAACTTGATGATGGTTTCCACGGCGCTTCTCAGCGGGCGCAGGGAAGATGAGATCTTAAAGGTGGCCCTTCAAGCGATCCATGCCATCGGCTTTGACCGGGTGCGGTTGTACGAACTCCAGGAGAACGGCGCCTATCTGTGTGCCCGGGCGCACATCGGCATGGACGACAGTTTCCTTCAAGCGCGCTGGAAGACGGAAGATGATGAGTTGATGCAGCAAGTGCTGCGCGACCCGAGAGTCCATGTGTTCCGCAGGCGTAAGGGTGAAGAGGTGCCATACGAAGACGTTCTTGACAAGGGTGATGTCGACGAGTGGATCTGTGCTCCTCTGGTGGTTGAAGGGCAGGTGATCGGAAAGCTTTCGGCGGATAAGAAGTATTCCCGGGCCCCGGTGACGGATGCGGAAAAGGAGCCGCTGGCGCTTTTCACATCGATTGCGGCAATGGCGGTCGAGAACAATCGCTTGCTGGCCTCCGCTCGCCAACGGGCAGAAGAGCTGGAAAAACTGCATAAAAACATCCTGGCCATCACAGCAAATCAGGACCGGGAAACCTTGCTGCGAACCATTATCCAGGGGGCAGTGGAATTGCTCGGCGCCCGGCGCGGCGGGATTTACGAATACAATCCATCGCTTCAAAAACTGACGGTGGTCGCAGATTACGGTTACGGGCAGAGCACCCGCGGGCAGGTCTTGAAGCTCGGGGAAGGCCTGGCAGGAGAGTTGATTGCCTCCGAGGAACCGTACGCGATTGTCGATGATTATGGCTCCTGGCCTCGTCGCAGCACACGGTACAACCCTGAAGAATTCAGGGCAGTGCTCGAAGTGCCGCTCTTGTGGTCAGAGCAGCGCACCGGTGTGCTGTATGTTGAAGACGAAGTGGGTCGCCAGTTCACAGTGGAGGACGCTCATTTACTCAGCCGTTTCGCCGGTCATGCGGCCATTGCTCTGGAACAGGCCAGGCATATGGCTGAAATGTCCATTACCCTCGACAACCACAGCCGGTTGATCGAGAACTCATTCGATGGAATCATTGCTGTCGATATGCAGGGAAGAATCACTGAGTTTAATTCCCAGGCTGAGAAGATCCTCGAATACCAGCGCAGTGAAGTCATTGGGCAACCGGTTTCGGATTTCTACTCCGATCCCCAGGAACCCAGACGGATCGGTAGAATGCTGCATACCAGCCGAGATGCCAGGGTGGTGGATCACCGCGCAAAACTAAAATCCAAAGCAGGCCTGGAGATCCCGGTGCGCATGTCGGCAACCTGGCTGTACAACGCGGACGGCCAGCGGGCCGGTAGTGTCGGTTATTTCAAGGATGTCCGCTATATCCAGCAGGTAGAACGCCACCGCCAGTTGCTGTTAGAGGCGAACGAAGCGGTGGCCAGAGCCGAATCTCTCGATCAAGGTCTTCAGAAGCTGGCTGAGAACATGGCCCTCGGCTGCCATTCAACTTTTTGTCTGATCTATCTGCGCCAGCCCGGAGAAAATCTTCTGGAAGTCAGGGCCGCCCATCCCATTGCTCGCGAGCAAGAACTTGCATGGGATCCCAATTGTAATCAAACCTGGCTGCCGGAACAGCATCCCCTCTTTTCCCTGGCCGTAGAGCGGGGCGAGACAGTGATACTCGACGCCCGGATTGCGGACGATGATACCCTGTTGCGCGAAATCGCCGGACGGGTGAACCTGGCGGGGAGTCTCAATTCTGGGCTGATTGTTCCCCTGTCGTTAAATGGGAAGGTCCGCGGCCTGTGTGTCCTGGGCGAGATGCGCAGTTGGAAACGCCAGCCTTTCGAGGAGGTGGAGATCCGGTTGGTTGAGGCGCTGGCAAAGGACGCCACAGCCCTGTTGGAAAAGATGGAACTCCAGGAACTGACCAGCCGCCAGCTTGAGGAGAGCGAACGCCAGAGGCGGCTTTGGGAAACGCTGGCCCAATCCTTCCGGTACATTCATCCCGCTCGCGAGCGCGACCATCTGCAGCAAGAGATCGTCAATCAAGTTGCGGACTTGATGGACTATCCTTATGCTTGCTTATTGATCTACCACCCGGTGTATCGGCAGCTTGAGGTCATTCGGGTGCACAACCTGCCGGAGAGTATCATCGGGGCCAGGTTCGGGGTGGAAAGTGAGCCCTTCCAGAGTGCGGCAGCTTCTGGGGAGATCCAATTTCTGGATGACATCACTGCCGATCCTGTGCGCTATACCCTGTTTGGAACAGCGCCGGTCCGTTCAGCGCTGTTCGTCCCTTTTAAAGGCGGTGGCAACCTGGTTGCTCTCCTGGCGCTGGGCAGCGAGGGCCTTTGTAAACCCAGCAATGCGGACCTGGAAGTGATCCGTCGCTTCTCCACCCAGGCAGTGACAGCCCTGCGGACTTCAGAGTTGATCGGCAGTGAAAAGCGTAAGGTTGCTCAACTACTGCTCTTGGACCGGATCAGTGAGTACATCCAGCAGCCGAATGAGGACCTGGCTAAGATCTTCGACGCAGCCCTGACCGGCGTGACCGCCGTGTATGGCCTGGGGTTCAACCGGGCGGCGATCCTGTTGGCGGATAGCCAGCGCAAGAAATGGATCGGGTGCAAGGGCATCGGTCATCTGGATAAGAAGAAGGCTGAGAAGGATTGGGCGCGCTATCACCAGGAAGGGATGGATGATGTCAACCGCTACTTAACGAAACTGGCATCCAACCAGCTCTCCTCTACACCGTTGGATGCCCGTATTCAAAAACTGGAGATAGAAATCCAAGATTCGACGGACGATCCCCTGTTCCTGGTAGTCGACCGGCAGAGGCCGGTACTGCTGACTGATGATCAAGTAGCCCGGTTACCGATAAATTTCTCGCAGGCTTTTGAACCGGGAGCCTCCTTCACCATTGCTCCGCTGATTGCCCGCCAGGAGGTCATCGGGCTGCTGGTCGCTGATAATAAGTTCACCAGCATGCCGGTGACCGAAGAATTGCTCGAAAACCTGATGACCTTCGCCAATGCGATCGCCCTCGCCGTCGATAATGCCCAGATGGTACGCGAGCTCAAGCGCAGCCAGAGCTTACAGCGAGCGTTGTTCGAGGCGAGTGGCGAACTGCTGTCCACCCTCGATCCACAAGAGGTGCTGGATCGCATCGTATCTCAGGGCAGAAAAGCTGCTGACGCTTTTTGGGTAAGCCTTCTGATGATCGGTGACGATGGACGAGTCGAGGTGCTGGCAATGGACGGCCTCGATCTGCAGGTTGAACCGGAGGAGATCGTCCGTCCGAAAGGGATCGGTCTCTCGCACAAGATCATGCTGATCGGGAGCCCGGAAGTCATACACAACGTGAAGGACCGGGTTGCGGATATTAACCCAAGAATGCTTGAGGTGGGTGTTCAGGCTGCCGTCGGCCTTCCGGTCATCCTCAATGGCACAGCTATTGGTGTGATGTGGGTGCATTATAAAGAACCCCATATTTTCACCCCGAGTGAAATCGAGGCGCTGCAGTTGTACGCGAACCAGGCGGCGATGGCATATGATAGCCGGCGGCGCAGCATGATCCAGCAGCGGATGCGAGAGGCTGCGGAGGATCTCTCCCGCGCCGATGACCTGGAAGAGGCAGCCGGAAAGACCCCAGCCTGTTTCAAAAGTGTGCTGGAATGTGAATCAGTGGCATTTTTCCTGTACGATGACCGCCACAAACGGTTTTCGCCCGATCAGGCCTGGCATACCGGGGTGGATGCGCAGATATGGTCCCGGCTTCCAGGACTGCTGCAGTCGGATAAGCGGTTTATCAATCGACAATTCCCAGCCGGGTGGATCGCCGTAGAAGACCTTCCCAGGTGGATGGAACCTGGGTCCAATGGGAGTGAGGCCGTTTCTCTATTGAAAACCTGTGGCGTTCGCAGTTTTCAGCTACTTCCCCTCCGTGCCGGCGACGACCCGCTCGGCTTCATCCTGGCGCTGGACACCCGCCCGCAGCCGCAGAACAAAGAAATGCTCGAGATGGCGCAGACCTTTGCGGATCAAACCGCGCTCATCCTGAACAAAGCGCTGTTGATGAAACAAACCCAGCGAGCCATGCAAGCGGTGGAACGGGTGGCCCAGGTGATGACTCAGGGGGATTTCCGAGAGACCAAGATGCTCCTGGTCGAGAGCACAAAGGGGGTCGTCGAGTGTGATGCGGTGGTTCTGTATTCGCTGGATGAAGAGACCGGTATCCTGGAACACCCGCCAACTATGATCGGAGTAAGGCACGAGGATCGGGCTAGGCGCTTTACTCGGGTAGAACCGGAATCCCTGGTGTACCGGATGCTCGAACGCACTGAACCGTATCGAGTGGAGAATATAGCCGTCGATCCGTACTTTAAAGACTCTCGTTTTGCAAAGGACGAGAAAATCCAGGCGGTTGTGGCCGTGCCTCTGATTGCTTATGGCAAGAAAAAAGGGATTATGTTCGTCAATTACCGCACAGAACAGATTTTCAGTGAAGCGGTATTGAACAATATCGAGCTGTTTGCCCACCAGGCAGCGATTGCCGTGCATTACGCCAAGCTGCTGGAGAAGGAAAAACAGCGCCTGAACCAGTTGAGCGATATGTATGCTGAACTGGAGAGGGTGAAGGGCGAACTTGCCGCCAAGGAGACGCTGGCCTGGATTGGGTTGCTGAGCAGCACTTTTCGCCATTCTTTGAGCAACTACATAATCACAATTGGTGATAATGTCAAAATGATTGTGGGGAAAGCGGCGAAACGCTCCTTCGATCAAGAAATCGCTTACGAGGTGGAGTTGATCCAGGAAGTAGTAAAAGATATAGAGGATATGATGATCACCACCCCACTGCGAGGGGAAGAGGGAGTCTATCCCTTCTCCGTCAGTGAGCTGCTGCGTGAACGGATCAGTCAGAAGCAACATACTTTCAGGGGGATACAAGTAGACCTCCGCCTGGAATCCGATGAAAGCGCCACGGTTAGGGCAGACCCGCATTGGATCCGCCGCGCCCTGGATATTCTGTTGGACAATGCAGTGGAGGCTATGGAATACAGCGATCAAAAGTCGCTGGTCGTCAGCACCGGCTGCCGGGAGGGGAGAGTGGAAATCCGCATTGTCGATACCGGCCCTGGTATTCCACCTGCGATCCAGCCGTTTATTTTCAAAGGAATCGTCCCGAAAGAGAACCGGGAGAAAGGCCTGGGGATCGGGCTTCTGATTGCCCACATGATCTTCCGCACCTTTGCGGGAGATATTAAGATCGAAAAGACGACGACGAAGGGAACCACCATGATGTGCTGGCTGCCGTCCATTCTACCCGACGATGTATCTTGAAACAGAGGAGTTGGACTTATGAATCAACGCGGAGATATTCTGTTGGTGGGAGAGACCCTACAGACACCGGGGAACCGGGCGCTGCAGAAAGCGCTGGCCGATCTAGGTGAAATCAGCCTGGTCGAGGAAGGCCAAATCATGCAAGCCCTGGCAGACCGGCCCTGTAAACTGCTCATACTGGATGCTAGTCAGATCTCTACCAGGGGCGATCACCTCATTCGAGCGGTGAAAACCAAATATCCACAGCTTCAAATTGTCCTGTTCACCGCCTCACCCCATTGGAAGATCGCTAAAGCTGCGATCAAAGCCGGGGCGGAATACATTGAAAAAAGCCAGGATCCTAAAATCCTGGCCGAACGCTTCGCCCCGGTGATTGAACTCTTCAGGTAGCGGGACCATGGGATCCTCGGACGGGATTCGAAAGATTGAGAAGGGCCGATGTTAAGAGCGACTATTCTACTCGCCGATAACCACTCGAAGTTCCTGGAGACTCGGGCAAGGATTCTGGAGCAGGCAGGCTACCGGGTTCTGTGCGCCGGTTCGCCTGCTGAATCTCGTGCCTGCTTGCAAAAGGGACGGGTGGATGTGGCCATCCTGGATTTGAGATTACAGGATGACGAGGATGACGACGATTTGAGCGGCCTGTGGCTGGCGAGAGAGTTTTCTCCGCAGACCCCAGTCATCATCATGACCCACTATCCCAGCCTGGAGAAGGCAGTAGCGGCCCTGGCCGCTGAGCCAGGCGGGTATCCTGCCGCAGTGCGCTTCATCGAAAAAAGCCCCCAGGACCGGAGCGGTCCCGAGCTCATGCTGCAGGCTGTTGCCGAAGCGCTGCAGATCGGGCGGAAGGGCTTCGGATTGGCTGTGGATGAAGTCACCCGCGGGCTGAATCACGATTATGAGCAGGCTCGGCAGGATGCAAAACTCCAGACCTGGATGGCGGCGATCATCTCTGTCTCAGGCATTATCGTCATTTTGATCGGGGTGGCCGTTGCCATATGGAGACCAGACATCTATCCGGTGGGCGCCACCGCGGCTGCTGGCGGGTTGATCACTGAAGCGGTGAACTATCTATTCCTCCGCCGCCTCGATAAAGCCCATGCTCGGGTGGATCGATTCCACCACGAGCTATACCAGATCAAGCTGCTGCAGACCCTGAATGCGGCTGCCGATGAACTGGTATACGAAGAGAACCGGGAAAAGCACCGAGCGGAGATCCTGCTGCAGGCCAGCAGGGCGTGGTTCAGCACGGACAACCGGGTACATAATTCGCTGCCACCCACCAGGGAAAGGGATCAAACCCAATGAAAGCTCCGGTAATGAAAATCTTGCTGGCAGATAACCTCCCGACAGCCCTCGCTACCAGAAGCGCTTTCCTGACTTCGAAAGGGTTCCAGGTTTTTGGAGCCTCTTCCCCAGAGGAGGTAGACCGGATCCTTGAGACAGAGCACGTTCACCTGGCGGTATTGGATATCCGCCTCATGGAAGATGATGACGAGAAAGACTTATCCGGTATCTGGATCGCCCAGCGTCCTGAATACGCTCCACTGACCTTTATCATGCTGACCGGTTTCCCAACCGTAGAGAGCATAAAGTTGGCCCTGCGCAAGCACCTGGGCAGGGTGCCGGCATTCGACTACTTATCGAAGCGTGAAGGTCTAGAAGCTCTGCAGGAGGCCATTGAAGCTGCCTTCACCGAACAGGTGTGTATCAACTGGGAACTGCAGATCGATATCAGAGAAGATCGGATCTTAAATCTGCTTTCCCTGGTCTCGCACATCTACCCAAACACTCCGAACGGTATCATTCTCAACCGGGCCATGGAGTTTGAAGACTTGCTGCGCCAGATGTTTTTCGATTATCAGGCCCTGCGGATTGAGCGGCTGGTCTGGCAGCGCGACAGTCTGATCGCCTTTCAGGTCATTGCTTTCAGCAAGGAGAAAGCGCCGGAAGCTTTCCTCATGGTCGCGGGTGAGCGACAAGCGGCTGTCCGAGAGGCGCAGAACCACAAGATGTTCCATCCTGGTCTGGCAGCAGGGTTTGCCACGAGCCTCAAAGCGAACCGGGAAAGCCTGCATTTTGGGGTGAACCTCTACCATCTTGCCGGAATGACGCCTGAATACGTCTCTACCCTGGAAGAGAAGTACAGCCAGGAGTCTTGGGGAGCCTTTCGTGATATTTTGGAAAATGTTCTCGAGAACGCCCTGAGTCCCTGGAACGAGCGTCGTGAAATCCCGGAGAGTGCCGTGACCCTGGACGATCTCTTCCGGCGAGAGATCCTGCCCCCCTCCGGCGGTTGGGAGGCGGCTCTAGAAGAACGGTTGCAGGTTATTCAGCGGCGCTGCTCCGCTTTGGATGGTTTTTTCGTTCGTGAGCATGGAACATTGAATCTTTGGCTGGGCGACCGGCAAATCCAACTGGTCGATCCTCTTCTGGCGCTCGAGGAAGGTTTTCCCCTTCGCCTGGCGGTAGCCCGCGTCCACTCGCCTGGGGATCTGCGCGGCGATAATATCCTCTGCCAGGGTGGTAACCGGTTATGGGTGACGGATTTTACTGCTGCGGGGCTGAAGCCGTACCTTTGGAATTTCCAGAGCCTGGAAGCCGCGTTCCGCTACGATTGGACCAAAGCAGAGACGCTCGGCCAGATTCTTCTAATGGAGGAGGCCCTCACAGGGAATAAGTTCCACGGCTTCAGCACCCCCGATTACGCCCTGATCGACGCTGAACTCCATTTGCCTGTACGGGCCATCCAGACCACGCGCCGGTATGCCCAGCAGATGAACGGTTTCCGGGAACCTGCTTACCATCTGGGGATGTTCTACCTGGCACTGGATCGCATACTCCGCTGGCAGCCGGACCTACCCCTCACCGATCCCGAGCTTTCTCGCCTGACGCACTGCCTGCTCAGCGCAGCGGTCATTGCCATGAAGCTCCGGTCCTGGACGACGCCAGCCCCACATAAGCCGAAATTACGCATCGATCTCGACAGGAGACAGGTCTTTGTCAATGAGATCGAACGCCAGGTGATCGGGGATGGCCTTGAAATCCTGCTGCTCCTGTATAAAAAACGCCCCGGGATCGTTTCTTTTGAGGAAATCATCCAGGAGGTCTACGGATACAAGCCGGATGACAACAGCCGGGGAGTGGTGCGGCAGGCAGTGACGCGGCTGCGCGCTAAAATTGAACCGAATAAAAAAGAACCTGTATTCATCTTAACCGTGCCCGGCCTCGGCTACCGGCTGAATCTAGATCCGGATTGAGCTTCGATGGGACGGCAACGGTCATAGCGAGCACAGTAACGGACACAGCCCGGCGGGTATTCCCACCGGGCTGTGTCCGTTGTGACGGCCGCGTGACGGTTCACCGACTCTGTCATGCAGCCTTCGCAAACTCACCTGTTTCCGTCGCAATGGAGTACGGAAAGCGTCTCACCTCCCAGGCGGTGATGGCCGCGAGAATGGGCTCACAAACGGAATTCGAGTGAGCCCATCAGGAGGTGTGGCGATGAAATTAGGAACTGCTTTTTTCTTGATTGTGATCCTGCTGGTCGGCTTCGGTTATCTGTTTCGAACCAGCATAGACCAGAGCGCAGAGATCCGGGAACTGAGCGAAACGAACGTTCAACTGCGCCTTCAATTGGATGAGGCAGACGCCCAGATCGCTAACCAGGACAAGACGATCGAATCGCTTGAGAGCCGCCTGGTTGAAAAAGATGCGGAAGTCTCAAAGCTAATGGCCGGCCTGGTAGAGCTCAACACCAGATACCAGATTGAGGTCGAAAACCGGGAGCAGTTGGCCGGGGACCTGCTGCAGTGCCAGGGGATGATCGCCGAGACCCCGGCGCTGATCCCGCCCACCGGTGGGGGCCGGAGCGCTGTGGCGCCCTCGGGCGGCCTTTGGTTGGCATCCTTCAAGCAGCAGTTGTGGGCCCTGGTGGATGACAGCCCACTGATGCCCTGGTTGGCACTCCTCTTCCTGGCCGAAACCGGTGCAGCGGCATTCGCCTACCGGCGCCATCAAGAAAAGGGTGGATTTCGATAGACTCACTACCCTGGTCTCCAGAGGGCGGGCTGTTCTGTCTGGTCTCACATCTTTGCCATCGGTCTGCTGGTCAGCTCCCGCCCACCCTGGAACCCCGTACAACTTAACCAATAAGCGGCGGCTTTGCCGGGGAGTTTTTCCCGGCAAAGCCGCCGCAATGCTTTTATAGAGCCTGGCGCTTAGTACAGGCCGTATTCCTTGGTGGCCTCAACCCACACTTTCACAAGTTCGGGCTTGCAGCCTTCCATTTCGCCGATACCGGTGGTCATCACATAGCCGCCGTCGCGGCCAACAACTTCGCACAACTTCTTTGTCCAGGCGCGCACTTCTTCAGCCGTACCGGCCTGGAGCAGGGAGTTGCGCATGCCGCCAGCGATGCACATCGTGTCGCCCACGACTTCTTTGACCTTGAAGATGTCGCTGAACTGGAACAGCCCGGCAACCTTCCCCTTGGGCAGTTCCGTCAGGTACTTCAGCCGCTGGTCCCACACGCCCTCGTAGAACACGAAGGGGGTAATGCCGTTCTCGACCAGAACCTCCTGCATGGTCTTGAGGGTCGGCCAGTAGAACTTTTCGAACTGAGCGAGGGACATGAAGCCGTCGGAGCCGCGGTGCAGGGGGATGAAGCACATCTTCAGCCCGGTCACCTTGCTGAAGTTGATGGCATACTCGAGCTGGAAGGCCAGGCACTTCTCCATAGCAGCCAGCAGCTTCTCCGGGCGGCGGTGCATGTCGAGCATGATGCCGCGCATGCCGCGCAGGGTGTCGGACATGAAGTCGAAGGGGGCCTCGACCAGCGACCCGACGAAGAGCGGCAAGGCAAAGCCCAGGTCGGCCAGGCGCTTGATGGTGAGCTGATTGCGCGCATCCACAGCAGCGGCCGCCTCAACGGCGTTGGCCAGGGCGCGCAGGGCTTTCGCCACTGGCGGGGCTGAAAACACGCTCAAGTTGTTCAGAGCATAGTGGCCGAAGTTCGAAAGGGCCAGCGGAGGAAGCATGGACAGGCCTTCTAGCTCGGAGAAGACCCGCGGCCAGAGCTTGCGGATGCCCCAATCGGCAGGGTCGGCGAGGAAGTCATCGTAATCCTCAGCCTTCATGTACTCGCCTTCGACGAACTGGAACGAGCCGTTCGGCGGCAGGCCGTGCCCGGGGAAGCGGACCATACAGTCCCCCAGGGCCAGAGAAGGCCCGGGATTGTTGAACAGCCCCAAAACTGCGTCCGGCTCGTAGTACAGCGCGGCCTTCTCGAGCAGCTCGATCTCTTTTTCGGCGTCTTCGTGCTGCTGCTGGCGGGTGATGCCGCCCATCTCGGACAGCATGTAGCCAAACCCGAGTTGAATCGGGATGCGGTCCGGCTTGCGGAGGGCCAGCGCATCCGCCAAGCGCTTCGAGCGCTCAGCTAACAACTGCTCCGGCGTCTTATTGCCTTCGCGGATCTCTGGTGTGGTCAGCTCGAACATGTTCATCATCCTCCAATCCAACCCTTAGCCAGCGCCACGGCAGCCATGGCATCTTTCCCGAATGCGTCTGCAGCCGCATAGGTGCAGATCTGCTCATCCACTGCGCCGCCGCCGATCATGATCTTGACCTGGTCCCGCAGGCCGGCGGCCTGGATCGCTTCCACCGTATCCTTCATCGAAGTGTAGGATAGAGTGAGGAAGCCGCTCAGGGCGACCACATCCGGTTGGAAGCTCTTAATCTCTTCGACGAATTTCTGCGGGGACACATCGACGCCAAGATCCAGGACATCGAAATTGTTCACGTCGAGCATGAAGTGAACGATATCCTTGCCGATATCGTGGATATCGCCCTGCACCGTGCCGAGCAGCACTTTGCCGGCCTTCTTGCTATCCACGCTCTGCTTCAGGTAGGGTTTGACCTCGGCGGAGACGGACTTGAGCATTTCGCCGGCCAGGATGAGCTCGGGGATGAAGTACTCGTTCTGCTCGAAGCGCTTCCCCACGATCTCCATCGCCTGGCGGCAGTCGTCAAGGATGGACACCGGGTCGGTCCCGCCCTCCAGCAGTTCTTTGGTGAGGGCCAGCGCCTGATCCTCTTCCATATCGGCGAGTAAAGTGACCAGCTTTTCTGACATATATTTCTCCTTTCAACATGTGGATAGGGATTGGGACGAGTTCTATGCCGCCGGACCAGAGGCGGGCTTCCGCGCCTGGGGGGCAGCACAATCCAGCAGGCCGGCGCGATAGGCACGGGTGTAATTCAGGCAGTACCGGTCCTGGCCGAGCAGCAGCTCGGCCGCCAGGAGGGCCGCCCGCAATTCCTTGTCGTTCGGGTCGATGATGGCTGCATCCATGCCGGCCGCCAGGGCCAGCACCAGGAAGGTGCGGTTGATCAGGGAGCGTACCGGCAATCCGTAAGAGACGTTGCTCAGCCCGGTAGAAATGTGGGCCTGGGGGAACTCCTGGCGGATGAGGCGTATCGTGTCCAGGATGATCGCTCCGGCCTCGGTGTTGGTGGCGATGGTCATCACCAGCGGGTCAACGTATACCTTCTCATCGGGCACACCGGCCTGGCGGGTAGCGGCGAACACTTTCCGGGCGACATCCAGGCGCTGCGCGGCGGTCTCGGGGATGCCGGTCTCGTCCATGCACAGGGCGATGACATCACAGCCGTGTTCGGCCACGATCGGCAGGATATTCTCCAGGCGCTCCGGCTCGCCGCTGATGGAATTGATCATCGGCGTCCGCTTGACCCTGGTGATCGCTTTCCGCAAGGCATCTGGGTTGGCGCTGTCGAGAGAGAGGGGGGTATCCACCACCGACTGGACGGTCTCGATCAGCCAGATCAAGTCATCGGGCTCCTGGTCGGGATGCGTTCCCGCGTTGACATCCAACCAGGCGACTCCGGCGTCCGCCTGTTTGCGCGCCAGGTCGCAGATGAAATCGGCATCGCGCTCGGCAATCGCCCGGCCAACGCTCTTGCGGGTGCCATTGATCTTTTCTCCGATAATTTTCATCTTCACTCCTGTTGGGATAGGCTCAATGCACAGGCCCTAAAAGTCGACCTGACTTTCAGGGCCTGTGTGGATGTAGTTCGGGGTGGGGTTGGTGAAAGACTGGTAAGTGACCGATTCACCGGGGGGGACCACCACAAACTCGTGGTCCCACGGCCCGAAAAGCATTTTGCGGACCAATGCCGGCGATCCGTCGATCTCTTCATAACGCAGGTTGAATTCCTCAGCCGTTCTGCGGGTATAAGCCTGGTAACGCTCGATCTCATACTGCCCGGTGTTGATGAAGGCCAGGCGTTTGTAATTCTTTAACAGCAGGTGGGTCATGCGTTCCGCTTTTTCCCGGCCATACTTTTCCACCATCACACGGTGCTCATCGAAGGGCGAACTCCCGGCTTCGATCCAGCCCTTGGTCAGGTAGTAGGTGCCGGGTTCCTGCCGGACCTGATCCTGATAGGCGGTGCAGGAGCCGAGGAACAGCGCGATGCAGTCGTCGGTGCGTGGGATGACCAGGGTGGCAGTGGAGGCCCTGAGCCCGACAACAGCCATCGAACACAGCCCGTAGCCCAGCAGGATCACCTCAGCCTCCCGGCTGGCAGCGTCAATCTGCTCCTGCAAGGAGCGCTTCAACTCAGCCGGATTCAAGTGGAGCCCAAAATCCAGGACGGTATAGGGTACATCTGAGGGGAGCAAGGGCAGCATCTCCTCGATGACCGTGGCACAGGCGATCACCTGGCGGCTGGCGGAATAAAGGGAGGACCAGGGGTCAGTCTGCAAGTGAGTGTGCACTATCTTAGACGGAACGCGGATTTTGGTGGACAAGACATGATAGAATAGGGGTACCGAGGAAGTTATACACTTATATAGGGAAGTTATCAAGTGACGAATGTCACCTTACGCGCGGGAGAGCCGGAATTCGTGGCCCGATAGATGAGCTTTCCACTACCCGGTGCTGCCCATATCGAGTACTCCCGTGTTGATACAGGGGCCTATGACACAAAAACCCAAAAGGCCAGTCCTGGAGCAGACTGCATCCATCGATCGCGATTCGTATGAGCCGGCTTACCTGCAGTTGAGCAACATTTTACGCCGCAGTATGGCAGCCGGCATCTTGCGCCCTCGAGACCAACTGCCATCGGAGGCGCAGCTTTGCGAGCGCTATGGAGTCAGCCCGATGACCGTGCGGCGGGCGATCAACCTGCTGGTCGATCAGGGCTACGTGATCGCCGAGCAGGGCCGGGGGACTTTCGTCAAGCCGGTGGGCATGGGAGAAGCCTCGTTCCACCTGAGTGAAGTGCTGGATTTGTTGACCGACACTGAGCACACAACCGTGAGGGTGCTCGAAGCCCGGACGGTGCGGGCCGACGAGCGCGTGGCGCGTAAACTTGAGATTGCGCCCGGGCAGAGGGCGGTGTACATTCGCCGCATTATTTACACCGGATGTGATCCGGCCTTCTATCACCGTGAGTATCTGATCTATGATCCGACCCGGCCAATCGTCGAGGCCGAGTTGGAAGTCACCGCCCTGCAGGGTCTTTTCCGCGGCAGCGGAGAGACTCTCCTGAAACGCGGTGACCTCCAGATGGAAGCCATTCTGCTGGATGATGAAGAGGCCCGGCTGCTGGGCGTCGAACAGCCGGTGGCCGGGTTGTGTTTCGAGCACCTGTTTTATGATTTCGACGACCGGCCGATCAGTTGGGGGCGGTTCGTCGGGCGGGCCGACAGGCTGCGCTTCACGACGAAGGTCGGTCTGCTGGCAGATTGAACCGCAGAACACGGACAACGATTGCACAGATAGAGAGCGCATATGGAATCGAACCAGATGAAGGACAGCCTGGCCCAACTGGTCGCCGGCCTGGAAGAGGACGCCGTTCTGCATGTCGTGGATCAGCGCCTCAGGGCCGGGGAAGATCCACTGCAGATCATCGCCGAATGTAACGAGGGCATGCGTGAGGTGGGGCTGCGATACGAGAAAGGGGAGTTTTTCGTGGCCGGCCTGATCATGTCTGGGGAGATCCTCCGTGAAGTGGTAGAACTCGTCCAACCCTGGCTGGAAAATCAGGCGGGGGGGCAGCCTACCGGACGGGTGCTGGTGGGGACCGTCTGGGGCGATATCCACGACCTGGGGAAAAACATCTTCGCCATGCTGCTCGCCTGTCACGGGTTCGAAGTCATCGACCTGGGGGTGGACGTGCCCCCGGCAGCCTTCGTCACACGCGCCGTTGAAACCAGGCCGGACGTCGTGTGCCTTTCCGGGCTCCTGACCGCTTCGATCGAGATGATGAAGGAAACGGTGACCGCTCTCCGTGCCGAAGCAGGGCCGCGACTGCCGGTCCTCATCGGCGGCGGTTCGGTGGATGAGCATATCCGGCGCTACACGGGGGCGGATTTCTGGATGCCAGATGCCATGGCCGGGGTGCGTTTTTGTGAGGAACTGCTGGGGAAGAAGTGAACCTTTCTCGATAAAAATAGTATAGATGATGGTGAG
>CAYMLG010000009.1:111894-115079 GCA_964391195.1 uncultured Anaerolineaceae bacterium
AGTGCGATCAAACTGTGGGCCAACAGAAAGCAGGCGGCGGGGATGAAACCGCACCGCTCTACCGTGATGCTGGGCGCCGGGCTGGCCGTGTTGGGCCTGGCGCTGGCTGCGGCCGGCAAGGGGATGTCCGGCCGGAGGAGGGGGAAAGGGATCGGCTTGCCCCGGTATCAAGCACAAGATGAAACAGGTGGGGGAAACGAGGGCCAGCACCCGGATCGGCTGGAATCCACTCCAGGCGCAGGAACTGAATCCGAGAGGCAAAAACAGGTACAGGGCTTTTTCGCACTGACCTTCGCCCTGTCGATACCCTTCTGGCTGTTCGGTGGGAGGCGGCTGCCGCTGCCTATAGCCTTGCCGGGCAGTGCGCTGGTGTTCGTGACCCCGCTGGCAGCAGCCGCGATCCTCACCTACCGCCAATCCGGGTGGGCGGGCGTCCGAAGGCTGTTCAAAAGGACTGCGGATTTCCGCAGAATCGAAGACAAGCGCTGGTACCTGCCCATCCTGCTCCTGAACCCGGCGATCATGGCCCTCTCATATGCAGTGATGCGCCTGAGCGGGCGGCCGCTTCCCGGGCAGGTACACATCGACTGGTTTATGGCGCCCGTTTTCCTGGCGGTGTTCTTTGCCGCTGGGGTGTTCGAAGAACTGGGGTGGATGGGGTATGCCTTTGAGCGCATGCAAGGCCGGTGGGAAGCGCTGAAGGCGGGCCTCCTGCTGGGAGGGGTGTGGGCGCTGTTCCACTTGATCCCAGACATCCAGAATAACCAACCAGTGGACTGGATCCTGTGGCACCGGCTCGGAGCGACCGGCACCCGGATCATCATCGTGTGGATCTACGACCGCGCCGGGGGCAGCCTGTTTGGGTCGATCCTTTACCACGCGATGAACAATCTGTGTTGGGCACTGTTCCCGAACTACGGCTCGCACTACGACCCCCAGGTAACGGCCTTGATTACGCTCCTGGCAGCAGGCGGGATGGTTATCGCGACTCGCAAGCTGCCCCACCCTCGCACAGCCTGAGGGCCCTGTGACCGCCGGATGATCCAAACACGGGTCCGTGATTCAATGCTGCGGCAGCTCTTCTCAGCTTTTGGTTTGATCGCGATAATCGTGGCCAGTGAATACCTGGTGCGACATTACTCCATCTACTGGATCCCGGTACTCGGCCGGCTGCGGGTCAACGACATGCTGGTGTCGGGTGCGGCGTACAGCGCGCTGGTATGGCTGACGATGCCGGCCGGGTCGCGCAGTTTTGCCGTGCTGCGCCAGACGGCGGGGGAGATCTGGGGTTTCATCCGCAACCGCCAGGTGCAGATCGCCGCAGCCCTGGCGCTGGGCGCCGGCTGGCTGGCCTGGGTGGACCGTTTCCTATGGGGCGAGGTCAGGCTCTCGATCTTGCCCAACCCCTGGGGCCCTGGGCGTGTGCTGTTCGAGCCGCTGGGACTGCCGCTGGCGGTGATCAGCCTGCTGGTGGTAAACGGCGTGGTTGTGCCCCTGGCTGAGGAATGGTTGTGGCGCGGGCTGATCCAACCTCGGCTGGCAGGAGCCTTCGGGTATCTACCCGGGCTGGTCGTCACTTCGGTGACCTTCTCGCTTAAGCACGCAGTGGTCGACAGCTCGCTGGGGCGCCTGCTGACCTTGACCGCCTTCGGGCTGGTGATGGGAGTGACCGCCAGGCACCACGGCTGGCGAGGCTCGGCGATGGCGCACGCGCTGGCGAACACCATCGCCACGGTGCTGGGGTTGATCCTGACCGGCGGCCAGTTGTAAGCGGCCCTGGCGTCGGATTGGATGATTGATCAGGCTGCGATCATTCTGCCCCGGCACCGCGTACCCCCCACGTCTAACGAATCTGGCTGCAGGTTTCCCCTCCACGGGGCGGCCTTTTTCCCAACGCCTCAACCTCCAATTTGTTACACTTTCACCCCTTGCAGTTGTGCAAAATCATTTTAATAATTAAAGCATAGCAATTGGATTAGAATTTGCCCCAAGCTCATCCGGCTTACCTGCTTAAATTATGACAATTAAATCAACGGTCGTCTTACGCGCTTTTTTTAAATTACCCTAAAAATATCCCTTGATTAATCAAAGGTTATGGACTAAACTTGCGGGTAGCGTGTAACACGATCCTGTAATGAAACAAGCATAATATATTTGTGAACAGCGCTTCGTAGAGGTGAAAGATCCCACCGAAGGCTCTTTTTCTTGCCTTGCCGCGGTTGCTTCCCGGGATATTCAGATCCGCCAAAACAACCCCCGGAGGCAATAGAGCCAGAGTGAAAGAGTTTTCGCGTGTCTGTAGGCCGCTGCCGGGACCCAATCTTGCAACGAGTCAGTCCGTTACCTTCTAGTGAGACTGGATGAAACATCATGGAAAAGAGCCAAACCCCAGCCGTGTTCCGCGCGCAAGCCAGCCGGCCCCGCTACTGCCTGGAGCCGCAGCAGATTGCGATGATCGAAGAAGCGCTCACAGTGCTCGGCGATTATGGCGAGGTGCGCCTGATCGTCGAGATGGGCCGCCTGCGGTTCCTGGTAACCCAGGCGAGCTATGACGTGTTGAAGTGGCGACCGGGGATGATTGAACGGTAGAGAGTAAGGTTCCACGTTTCGCAGTTCGCAGTTTACATTCGATTTCCTCCTGATCCCAATACATCTTATCGATGGTAGGGTCTCAACCGGGCTGATGGGCTGCGCAGCTCTACAGCGCTGCTCGCTCACCGCCTGTACATAGCGTAGATGAAGGCTCCGTATGTCGGAAGGGCGGAGCGCGGGACGAGTAAATTCGAATTTCGCATTTCGAATTTCGAAATTATTGATCGAGGTTTATATGAAGGACATGCTGATCGACAAACTGCAGAATAAGACCGCTCGCGTGGCGGTGCTGGGCCTGGGGTATGTGGGGCTGCCGCTGGCGGTGACTTTTGCCGAGGCCGGCTTCGAGGTCACCGGGGTGGATCCGGATGCGCGCAAGGTGGAGACGATCTGCCGCGGCGAATCCCACATCCAGGACGTGCCCTCCGAGCAGGTGAAGCGCCTGGTCGAGACCGGACGGCTCAAGGCCACCACCATGTTCGGCGTGCTGCGCGATATGGACGCGGTGTCGATCTGCGTGCCCACGCCGCTGCGCAAGACCGGCGACCCGGACCTGTCCTTCATCCTCTCCGCCACCGACGAACTGGCCAAGT
>CAYMLG010000010.1:0-7204 GCA_964391195.1 uncultured Anaerolineaceae bacterium
CTGATTATAGCACCCTCTCATTCCTACCCCCCAGTTCCCGGTTTCGAGCAGTTTCTCCACCCATGGCTCTCTCAAGAAGGGGGGTGAGATTTGAGCGGACTGTGCAGCCCGCCCACATCTCACCCCCATATCCTTTAATGCCCGGCTTACGACTTGGAGAAAGCCATGTTTCTCCGCCACTCGGGCATGTACATCCACCCACTTCGGTGTAAAATAAATTAACTTCGAAGTTTTCCGGAGCCAAAAACCGTGACTCAGGATTCAAAACCAGGAGAGCAATCCCCTAACCCGACTTCCTCGCGGCCCGCAGCCGGTCAGGTGAACGAGCAGGCTTCCATCAGCGAGCAGGCCAATCTAACCGCGCTGTTGGAAAACGCCAGCAACTTCGTCGTGTATCAGGTCAGGCTCGACCCGCAGGAACCTTTCGGCGCCAAAGTGGTGCTGGTCAGCCCTTCGGTGCGGGAGATCACCGGGGTAGACCAGCCCTACCGCTTCGAATCCTGGTTCGAGAACATCCATCCAGACGATCGGGAACGAGCGATCCAGGCGAACCGCATCGCCATGGAGCGCGGCGAACCCTACGACCAGACGGTTCGGGTCTACCACCCCCACAAGAAGGCCTGGATCTGGCTTCACACCGTCTCCAATCCCGTCTACGATCAATCGGGACGCCTGACCCATTACAACGGGCTGATCGTCGACGTCACCGAGCGCAAGCTGGCGGAGGAATCGCTCCAGCGGCAGTTGGCCTTCGAGTATTTGCTGACCAATATTTCCGCCAACTTTGTCAACCTGGCGCCTGAAGAAGTCGATCAAGGCATCGAACGGGCACTCCAGATCCTGGGCGAATTCGTCCACGCTGACCGGGCCTACGTGTTCCTCTTCTCGCCCGACGGAACGCGGATGAGCAACACCCACGAGTGGTGCGCTCCGGGGATCGAGCCACAGAAACACCGGCTCCAGGACCAACCGGTGAGCCAACTGCCCTGGTTCACGCGCCAGATCCAGCGGTTGTCCGTTGTCCACATCCCCGACGTGCACCGCCTGCCGGCCGCAGCCCAGAAGGACCGGGAGGCGTTCCTGGAGCGCGGCGCCCAGTCTCTGGCCCTGGTGCCGATGATCTTCAAAGACACCGCCGCGGGGTTCATCGGCTTCGAAACCCTGCGCACGCCGGGTGAGTGGCCGGAAGAGCAGGTCGCCCTGCTGCAGATCATCGGCGAGATCATGATCAGCGCTGTCGAGCGCAAACGGGCTTACGATGAACTCCAGGAGAACCGGCTGCTGCTGGAAGAGCAGAGCCGGGCCCGCGAGCGGGAGACCGCCTCCCTGTTGGATCTCTCCTACAATCTGGCGATCACCATCAACCTGGAGCCAAAGCTCGACCTGATCCTCGACCAGCTCAAGATCGTCGTCGATTACACCGGCGCTTCGATCCTCCGGCTGGAGGGTGATACCCTCAAAGTGGTCGCCTATCGTGGCCCCATCCCCCAGGAAGAAGCCTCTCAGATCACGTTCTCGCTCGAAAGCGCGCACCCGAACCGGGCAGTCATCGAGACCCGGCAGCCGGTCATCATCGCCGATGTGCTGGACGACACGCCACTGGCCGCGGATTTCCGCCTCTCGGCCGGGGATCGCCTGCACACCACCTTCGGCTATCTGCGCTCCTGGATGGGCGTCCCGCTGGTCGCCGGAGATCAGGTGATCGGCATGCTCAGCCTCGATCATCCCACTCCCGGCTATTACCAGACCGTGCCCCACAGCAAGCTGGCCCTGGCGTTTGCCTACCAGGTGGCGGCCGCCATCGAAAACGCCCGCCTCTACGCCGAGGTCCGCCAACGGGCGGATGAAGCCCAGGCGATGTTCTCCGTCCAGCAGGCGATCACCAGCCGGCTCGAACGCAACACCGTGCTGCAGATGATCGCCGATGAAGCCCTGCGGCTGACGGCCACCCGCCAGGCGGCTGTCTACCTGCTGGATGAGGACGAGCTGGAAATCGCGGTTGTCGCCGGGGAGGCGGCCCCCGGGCTGATCGGCTACCGCCTGCCGCTCCAGGGCTCGGTCGCCGGCGAGGCAATCCAGACCGGGAAAACCTACCTGATCCAGGATGCCTCCGCCGACCCCCGGGTGACGGCCGGTTTTATCCACCTGGCGCAGATCCGCTCCTTCATCATCGCCCCGCTCATGGCTGGCAATGGTCCCATCGGCGCCATCACCGTGGCGGATAAACTTGATGGCGAGCTGAACCCGGAGGATGAGCGGGTGCTGACCATGCTGGCCTCTGGCGCAGTGGTAGCCCTGGAGAACGCCCGCTTCTACGCCGAAGAGCAGGAACGCCGCCGGGAGGCCGACCGCCGCCGCCTGGTGGCCGAGGGCCTGCGCGACGTCCTCCAGGTGCTGAACTCGAACAGGCCCCTGGGAGAGGTCCTGGACTCCATCGTCGTCCAGGCCTGCCAGCTCCTGGAAGCCGCCTCCACCCTGATCCGCCACGCCGACCGGCAGCAAGAACGCCTGCGGACCGTCGCCAGTTGCAACCTGCCGCCCGACTTCGACGCGATACGGGAAACACCCCTGTACTACACTCAAACCCAACAATCTCTGATGGCGCGCAAACCGGTGGCGATCCCAGACCTGAGGGCCACCCTGGAACCGCTGTTGGCTCACCCCAACTGGTTGGACAAAGCCCGGCGGGCCAGGGCGGAGGCGGCTCTGAAGCACTTCCGCAGTACCCTCGAAGTGCCCATCTTCATCCAGGACGAGATCTACGGCAGCCTGATCTTCTACTTCGCCGAACCCCGCCAATTTACAGATGAGGATATCCATCTGGCGATGATGGTCGGCGATCAGGCTGCCCTGGCAATTGAGAATGCCCATCTGCGGGCTCAGGTGGAGCAGCGCGCCGTGGTAACCGAGCGCAACCGCCTGGCGCGGGACCTGCACGACGCGGTGACTCAAACCCTGTTCTCCGCCACATTGATCGCCGAAGTCTTACCCCGCCTATGGGAGCGCAACCCCGAAGAAGGCCGCCGCCGGTTGGACGAACTGCGCCAGCTCACCCGCGGCGCGCTGGCCGAGATGCGCAGCCTGCTGCTCGAGCTGCGCCCCACCGCCCTGGTGGAGGCGGAGATCAGCGAACTCTTCCGCCACCTGGCCGATGCCTTCACCGGACGGGCACGCGTGCCGGTCCAGTTTTCGATCGAAGGCGATACTCCCTTGCCACCCGAGGTGAAGGTCGCCTTATACCGCATCAGCCAGGAGGCGCTCAACAATGTGGCCAAGCACGCCGATGCTTCTCAGGTGTGGATGAACATCCGCTGCGTCCCGGATGAGATCCACTTGTCCATCGAAGATAACGGGCGAGGGTTCGATCCATTAAATGTTTCGCACGAACACCTGGGGCTGGGTATAATGGAAGAGAGAGCTGAACAGATAGGCGCAAAACTGGATGTGATCAGCAGTGTCGGTAAGGGAACCCGGGTTCAGGCGATGTGGAGACGACCCGGGTAACTGGGGCAGCAGATCTTTCTTAAGGAGTCGGAATCGAATGAGCGAACAACCGCCCATCCGGGTAATGATCGTTGACGACCATGCAGTCGTCCGCAGTGGCCTCGGGGCTTTCCTCCTGGCTTTCGATGATCTCGAATTGGTCGGCGAAGCCGGCAGCGGCGAAGAGGCCCTGCGCATGGTGGACCAGGCGAAGCCAGATGTGATCTTGATGGACCTGGTTATGCCGGGGATGGATGGGGCGGCAGCCACGAAGGCAATTCGCCAGAAGTGTGCCAGCATCCAGGTCATCGCCCTTACCAGCTTCAAAGAAGAAGAACTGGTGCAGGCAGCCATGCAGGCTGGGGCGATCGGCTATCTGCTGAAAAACGTTTCCGTGGACGAACTGGCCGACGCCATCCGCGCCGCCTATGCCGGGCGTCCCACCCTGGCTCCTGAGGCGGCCCAGGCCCTGATCCAGGCCACCCGCCACCCGGATAACCCCCATTTCGACCTGACCGACCGGGAGAAAGAAGTCCTGGAACTGATGATCGAAGGGCTCAACAACCCGGAGATCGCCGAACGCCTGGTTGTCAGCAAATCCACCGTAAAATTCCATGTGAGCAGCATTTTGACCAAACTTGGGGTCTCCAGCCGTACTGAGGCTGTGGCCCTCGCCCTGAAGCACAAACTGGTTTCTACCTAGTGTGTGCAGACAAATGTTGTCTAGAGCAAAAATTGTGTTGGTGTGTCGCGGCGAAGCCGCCCGGCTATGCTGCCTACACACCAACACAACCGTTCTATCCTGCTGACAAGTTGTGCGTGCACACTACCTAGCATCCAGATTGGAGGGATCTCATGGCTCTGGGAAAATCGGAACTTTTTTCCAATGTGGACGCCGCCTGGCTGCGCATGGAAACGCCAACCAATATGGCGATGATAACCGGTGTCATGACCTTCGACCGGCCCCTGGACTTCGACCGCCTGCGCCTTACCCTGGCAACCCGCTTTCTGGCCTTCCCCCGATTTCTGCAGCGGGTCCGCGAGCCAGGCCTGCGCCTGGGCCTGCCGCGGTGGGAGTTGGACCCCGATTTCGATTTCGACTACCACCTGCAGCGGATGCGCCTGCCGGATCCGGGCGCTCAGGCATGCCTTCAGGAGGCGGTCAGCGAGCTGATGAGCACCCCGTTGGATTTCTCCAGGCCGCTGTGGCAGTTCCACTACCTGGATAATTACGGTTCCGGTTCGGCCATCATCGCCCGTATCCACCACTGCATCGCCGATGGGTTGGCCTTGATCCAGGTGCTGCTCTCGATGACCGACAGCGACCCCAACGCCCCCTGGCCCAAACCGGCAGAAATCCCGGAGCGCAAGCTGCGTCCCCTCACCCGGGTGCTCGTCCCCGCTTTGAAGGCCGCCTCTCAGGTGAAGCGCACCTGGCGGACCGCTGAAACCCTGGTCGGCGAGGGCATGCAGACCTTGTTCCACCCCACCCGCGTGCTGGACGTGGCCCGCTTGAGCACTCGCAGCACCAAAGCCCTGGGCAAGCTGCTGCTGATCGGCCCCGACCAGAAAACGATCTTCAAGGGCAAGTGCGGGGTGCCGAAGCGGGCAGCCTGGTCGCAGCCCATTAACCTGGAAGAGGTGAAGACGGTCGGGCGTCTGATGGGCGGGACGGTCAACGACATCCTGCTCTCAACCGTTACCGGGGCCCTGCGCCGTTACCTGGAGTACCGCGAGCAGCCGGTGGTGGGGGTCAACATCCGCGCGGTTGTCCCTGTCAACCTGCGCCCGCCCGACGAGCACGGCAAATTGGGCAATCGTTTCGGGCTGGTATTCCTCTCGCTGCCGGTAGGAGTGGTCGATCCAATCAAGCGGCTGATCGTACTCAAACGCCGCATGGATGCGATCAAGAACTCGCCGGAGGCGGTGGTGGCGTTCGGCATCCTGAACGCCATCGGGATGACTACGAAACAGATCGAGTCGATCATCGTCCGCATCTTCGGCATGAAAGGCACCGCCGTCATGACCAACGTACCAGGCCCCCGCCAACCGATTTATCTGGCCGGCGAGCGGATGAGCGACCTCATGTTCTGGGTCCCGCAGCCGGGCAATCTGGGGATGGGCGTTTCCATCATCAGTTATAACGGCGGAGTGGTCCTGGGGATCGCTACAGATGAATGCCTGGTTCCCGACCCCGAAACGATCATCTGCTACTTTCACGAAGAGTTCGAAGCGCTCAAGAGTTGGGGGCGCCCGCCGGAGGGCGAACCGGAACCGGAGCCGGAGGCTGAGGCGGAAGCAGCAGATCAAACTCCGCTGGAGAGCCTGGAGGCCGCCGGATTTGCCTATTCAGTTCCCGGTGATGGCGCCCGGCTGGACGGTCGCTGCCAGGCGTTCACCCGAGCCGGGCGCAGGTGCAAAAACCGCGCTCTCGTCGGGCAATCCACCTGCCAGGTGCACACCGTCCCCCATTTGGAACCTGTCGGGGGCTGATCCGGTGAGTTAATCCCTCTCATCCGCTAAAGGAACACTGGTCACCTGACCAGGTTCAAACCTCCCCTAGTGCCCGATTGCGCCAGGAGAGGTTTTCGATTATGGTTAACTCAACTTACTCGAGCTGATCCAGAGGCGTGCTGGTGGAACGGAAGCGCTTCCGTCCCTGGCAGCCTCTTTCAAATCTAATGATGAATGATATGATGAAAATTTTATTGGCAGACGATGACGAAAATATCCGTTCCGCACTGGGGCTTCTTTTAGAACAGGAACCAGATGTTCTAGTCGTTGGTTCTGTGGTCAATGCAACCGGGTTGCTGAAGATCATCTCTTCGCGGCCCTGGCGCCTTATCAACGGTGGGCCGCTCCGGCAGGATCCGGACCGGCCTTCCGCCCCAGAAAACGCTCAGAGCAAGGAGAGCGATTACAACCTGCTGCTCCTGGATTGGGAGCTCCCCGGTTGGAGTCCGGCCCATGTATCCGATCTGCGCCACTCCTGCCCGGATTTGAAAATTATCGCCCTATCCGTGGGGCCCGACACCCGCCAAAGCGCCCTCGCCGCCGGGGCGGATGCATTTGTCAGCAAAAGCGATCCTCCCGACCAGGTGCTGGATACCGTCCGGCGGCTGTGCTGCCAGGGCTAATTGCGGCGCCCGACCCGCAGCCGGCTGGCGACAGAAACCTGGATCGCCTTATCCCGGCGCTGCAGCCGGGAAACTGACCAGATTTCTGTCCGCTTAATGCCTCCCCAGGGCAGGTCTTTGTACCCCCTGGGGAGGTAAGCATTTAATCCCGGTCACCTGACCAGGCCAAAAACCGGTCAACGGATGGATGACACCCGATACGCGCCTGTATAAACTGTTGGTCGGAGATTCATCATGTTCTCATCATTGCATTCGAACCTCTATACAGCGGCAGGCAGTGAAGGAAATCAGCTTTCGGATTTCACTCAATGGGCGTTGTACCGGTCAGAGCAGCTCTTTCGCCAGGAGCGGAGAGCAGCTTTCTGGCAGCGCATCTGGCGACGCCTCCGCGGGCAGCCCAACGACTTGCTGGAGCTAACCAGTTTTCAGCAACATATCAGGCTGATTGGCAGCCATTACTGCGGCCTCCAGCCGGTGCCATTCGAACGAATCGTCGGCTCAGAGTGCCGCTGCCAGGATTTTGACGCCTCCTTCCACCCCCTCAGAGAGCACAACCGGATGCGCTGGCAGCAAATCGCCTTCCT
>CAYMLG010000010.1:7304-104928 GCA_964391195.1 uncultured Anaerolineaceae bacterium
CCTTCCACCCCCTCAGAGAGCACAACCGGATGCGCTGGCAGCAAATCGCCTTCCTATGCCTGACCCACCAGCCGCTGCCCCCGGTCGAGCTAATCCGCATCCAGGAGCGCTTCTTCGTTCGAGACGGCCATCACCGCATTTCGGTCGCCCGTTCGCTGGGCCAGACTGCGATCGACGCTGAGATCACCGAACTGGAAGTCTGGGGCGCCCTCCAATGGGAAGCGGGAAACCAGGCCAAAACTCGCAAATCCCACCCATCATTTGTTTGGTCGCAAAGCGGACGGCGGTGATCTCCTTTCTAACCACACTCTTCAATAATGTGTGGCGCACATCTTTAAGCGCCCCCCTCATTAAAAGAAAAAAGGCAGCGGCAAAGCCGTTGCCCAATATGTTGATTGGTGAAGCCGGATTCAAGCGAGGTTCTTCAATATCCGCTCGTGCACCGTTTCTGCATCCAGGTCGATCACCGACACCAGCTTATCCCGCCCGGAAGCCCCGGCGACGATTTCGATGTTGGAGCGGGGCACATCCAGGATGTCGGATAGGAATTCGATCAGCGCCTGGTTTGCCTTCCCCTCCACCGGCGGTGAAGTCAGGCGGATCTTGATCGTTCCATCATTGAGGATTTCGGAGATTTCATTCCGGCTGGAGCGGGGGGTAACCCGCACGGCAATGGCCGAGCCCTTTTTTCCACTGTGTAATTCAAATTTGCGAGAAGCCATATTGTGCGTTACCTCATGCGAGATTTATTAAAAACCGGGTCACGATAGAACCGATGATCTGCAGCAGGATAATCAGGACGAACGGGCTGAAGTCCAACATTCCAACCGGAGGCAGGATCCGGCGGATTGGGGCGAGCATCGGCTCGACCAGCCGGCCGGTGAATTCTCGGACAGGATGCCAGGGTGACATAAAGAAGGAAAGGATCGTATGTGCGATGACCAGCAGGGTCAGCAGTCGAAAAATCCAATCCACAATACTTGCAATGAATAGCATGTGCTCATCCTTTAGCTAGCCCCGGTCCGCCCGGGGTCCCATGATTGCCGTCCCAATCCGCAGAATGGTCGCCCCTTCGCCGATTGCTGGGATGAAGTCGCCGCTCATCCCCATCGACAGCTCAGCCCAGGCGCCGCTCGCCAGGCGTCTTCCCAGGAAATCGCGCAGGTTGCGCAGACGCCGGAACACCGGCCGGGCGTCTTCGGGGTTTGGGCTGTAAGGGGCCATCGTCATCAGGCCGCGCGCCTCGATATTCGGAAGATCCAGGACGGGAGCGATCTGGTCTGCCAACGCCGGCCAGCCGTTCTCATCCCAGGCAGGCCAGCCGTACTTAGTTTCCTCACCACTCACATTGCATTCGAACAACACCCTCAGCCTGAGCCCCCGGGCGCCGGCAAACCGGTCTAGCCGCCGGGCCAGCTTCAGGCTGTCCACCGAGTGCACCCAGGAAAACAGCTCACTCACCGCCTGCGCTTTGCGGCTCTGCACGTGCCCGATCATATGCCATTCGACCCCAGGGCAACCCGAACAGGCTGTGATCTTGGGCTGCGCTTCTTCCACGTAGTTTTCACCCAGCCAGGCCGCCCCCGCATCGATTACCTGGCGCACGGCCTCCGCCGGGTGCCCTTTGGTGACGACCACCAGCCGCACTTCCTCCGGCGCTCGCCCGGCTGCCCGGGCGGCCCTGGCGATCTGGTCAATAATTTGATGATAACGGGTGGCAATCATGGTTAGTTAGCAGCGGATGAAAACTAACCAAATTCTAGCACGAAAACCGCTTCTTGCGTGCCGGGAAGTGGAGAGAGAGGGACCTGCCCGGGCCTACTCCAGGGCCAGCAGAGCGCCAAAGCGCCCCGTCTTGCCGCCTTCGGCCCGGTGCGAATACCAGTCCTCCAGGTTGCAGGCCGTGCACACCTCGGCCACTTCCACCTGGTGCACCCCGCATTCATTCAATACCAGTCGGTTGGCCTGCCACAGATCGAACCGGAAGCGGCCGTTGTGCGGGACCAGCAAACTCTCCGCATGGGATGGGAATGCCTGGTGGACTTCACGGACTACATCCGGGCCAACTTCATAGTGGTCCGGCCCAATCGAAGGGCCAATGCCCGCCAAAAGATCGCCGGGGCGGGAACCGTAACGGGCTTGCATCGCCTCGACTGCCGCCGCCGCCGCCCGCTGGACCGTCCCCTGCCAGCCGGAATGGACCACCCCAATCACCCGCTTCACGGGATCGAAGAGCAGCACCGGCACGCAGTCGGCGAAGCGCATAAACAGGGTCACTTGAGGCCGGTTGGTCAGTATCCCGTCGGCTTTCAGATGCGGCTCATGCTCACGGCGGGGGCGGTCGGTGGAAACTACCACGCGCCCGTGCACCTGCCACACATCGTAAACGCTCTCCGGGGCGCGGCCGAGGGCGCAGAGCGCCCGGCGGCAGTTCTCGGATACGCGCTGGGCGTCGTCGCCGACCGTGCCCCCCACATTCAACCCCTTCCATGGCTCCGGGCTGACCCCACCTCGCCGGGTGAACACCGCCTGCTGCAGCCCCGGACCCTCCAGTATTTTAAAGTGATAGTAGCGGATACCGTCTTTTGTGTGTGTATATGGCATTGGAATCGTGATAACAGTCAGGATCGAACGGTCCGTTCGTGGTTATCCCGCGGCCTGGGGCGGCGTTTGCTCCCGGCCGAATTTCTTCACCCGCTCCAGCTTGGTCTCCAACACCCGGCGGGTATCCACCATTGTGGATTCCACCAGCGGGTAACCAAACCAGGCGGTCGTCAGCCCGAACAGCGCCCCGGTGAAGGCCCGCAGGATCGGCGTGCTCTCCCGGTAATCGAACAGATTGAACGGGGGCTGGCTCAGCAGTTGGCTGAACCCATCCAGCCCAATCGGCCCCAGGCCGATCAATATCCACAGCGCCCAGTGCAGCCCGGGGATCTTCATCCCGCTCAGCGCGTAGACCACCCCAAACAGCAGGATCGCCCCGTAAATGGCGACGTCCCGTTCGCACAGGGCTAACTTATAGCCGATGCGCTCATTCCCGATGAAACTGCGGGCCGCGATGATATCCTCGGCGCTGTTTGTCTCTCCCAGGCCGGTGGCCTGCGCGAAGGGGATCAACCCTTCCACCTCCGCCGCCGCCCGCGGGTAAGCCAACTGCTCGCCGAACAGGAAGAAGGACCGGTACCCCAGTTGGTGGCAGGCGAAACCGTAAGCGTTGTAGATCAGCCGCGCCGGGGCCTGAGCTCCGAAGCGCATCAAAACCGGCGCCAGGACCGGCAGCCCGATGTAGATCAGCACGAACAGGTTGAACACCGCCATGTAATGCCGGGCGAACCAGTAAGAAAAAGCATCCGATCGCGTCCAGGTACGGCTCAATCCCGGCGATTGGCCCAGGGCTTCGATCGATTCGATGTGCTCCTGGCGATTGCGCGCTGCTTTTAATGTGATTTCCAGGTCCTGCCGGTCGAACGGCGCCTTCATCTGGTAGGGGCCGATAACCACTACCGGCACCTCAGAGCCATACTTCTTACGCAGTTCGGGGCTGCGATCCACGTCCACGACCTCCAGCCGGTGGGGAACTTCTGCTTGCAGCGCTTCCAGATCAGCCAGGGCCTGTTCGCACAGATGGCAGTCAACGCGACTGTACAAAGTGACTTCGATCATTCAGCAACTCCCAGGTTTTCCAGGTATGATTTCAATTGAGCCTCGCTGATCTGGCCGATGTGCTGGTAGCGGATGATCCCCTCTCCGTCCAGGATATAGGTGGATGGGTAGCCGCGCACCCGATAAAGCGATGATACCTTGCCTTCCTCATCGAGCAGGATGGGGAAGGTCAATCCAAGCTCAGAGACGTAGGCTTCCACAGCTTCTCGCGACTCTTGTACGTTGATCCCGAGCACGGTCATCTCCGGCTCATAGCGATGATGATATTCCTCCAACACGGGCATCTCGATCCGGCAAGGACCGCACCAGGTAGCCCAGAAATTGATCACAACCACCTTGCCACGCAAATCAGTCAGGTGCACCGTTTCACCGTTCAGGTCTTCGAGCTCAAAATAACCGGCGCGTGCGTTCGATTCCTCGGCCAGCCACGGCCGGCTCTCCTGCTGCAGTCTCAGGCGGGTCAAGAAATCCCCTCCCACGCCAAATGCAGCCATGAGCAGCAAGCCGAGTCCCAGCCCCACGAGGATGCCTCCACCGATCAGGAGCAGGTTGCTGCGCAGCATCTTCACGCCATGCATTTTTGCGCCATCACTCGGTCGTTTGCGCCCTCGGGTCCAGCGCCGTTCGATCCTCTTCCACCGCTTCGGCGGGGTCTGGTTTTACCTTGATCAGCAGCGCTGCCACCAGGGCGACCGGCAGCAGGCCAATCCCGAAGAACCACCAATCGAGGAAAGCCCGTCCTTTTTGGCTGGCGATATAGGCAGGGATCAAAGCCAGGACCAGCAGGGCCAGGACGCCGAACAGCAAGTAGCGCCCCAGGGTGGCCTCGTCGATCGCCTCGAAGAACGGCGCCAGCGTAGCCAGGGTGGCAAAGCGCCCGCTGAAGAGCAGGATACCGACGATGATCAACACCACCCCCATGCCGATCTCGACGTAATGCATCAGTTTCCCGTAGCGGCGGATCACCGAGGTCACCAGGCTGACCTGGGTTGAGGCGAACAGGAATGGGATTGCCAGGCCGGCGGAATAAGCCACCAGCAGGCTGGCGCCCTGCAGGGCCGAGTTGGCGTTCAACGCTGCCACGGTCAGGATCGATCCCAGGATCGGGCCAACGCACGGCGACCATCCGGCGGAAAAGAAGACCCCCATCAGCGCTGAGGCCAGGTAGCCGCGGTTCCGGTCGGGGATGGACTGCGGCCTCAGGTCGTACTCCAGCCAGCGGATGCGCAGAATACCGGTCAGGTGCAGGCCGAAGACGACCACCACCACCCCGCCGATCCGCGACAGCAGCACGCGGTTGTCATACAACAGGCTGCCCAATGCCGAGCTCGCCAGCCCGAGCAAGACGAACACCAGGCTAAAGCCGCCCACAAAAGCCAGGGCGTGGCTCAGCGTATGCCAGCGATTGTGCTGCCCGCCGGAGGCCGAAGCCGCCGACCGCCCACCCAGGTAGCCGATATATGCCGGCACTAACGAGAACACGCAAGGCGAGAGAAAAGAGCCAAGGCCGGCGAGAAATGCCAGGCCGATTGTCAGATTACCAAATTCCATGCTTGCTCACCTCACCAGGATCAACTTTCCACCACCACAATTTTCGTACTGCTCGTCCCTGAGATGGTGATGTCTCCCGGATTGTACTCCACGGAGGGCAATGTCCAGCGGAAAACCCACTGCGCATCCTCCGGCCGAGCGTTCACACATCCGTGCGATTGTGGGATCCCGAAACTGTTGTGCCAGAAGGTGGAATGGACGGCCACTCCATTCCCGGAGAATAAGACGGTCCAGCCGATCCCCGGCAGATCGTACCCGCCGCCGCTGGTCCCACCGGTCATATGCACCGATACCAGCTTGCGCCAGATGGAGTGCGGGCCGACCGGGGTAGACCAGGTGTCCGTAGGGTTCCCTTCCGCGTCGTACTTCCCCCCGGTGGATACCCTGCAGAAGTATACCTCACGGTTGCCCTCGTAGCAGGCCATCGTCTGATACGTGACATCGACCTCCACCCGCTTCTCTTCCACCCCCGGGTGAATCGGGGTGAGATCACTGGCGGTCAGCGGGCGGAAGGCCTCCGCCCGGGCCCAGAAGATATCGCCAAACGTCCCATATTTTTCCTTCACGCGGTACCACACCTGCCCCTGCTCGTCTTTCCTGATCTCATCCACCCACATAATCTGGCTGTAATACAGGCGGGGGAAGGTCGTGTATTCTAACCAGGGAGAGCGGGCAGGAGGGTTGGCCAACGCCAGATCCACGTAGGGGATCGTGACTTCCACCCACATGCCCTCGGGGTCTGGCAGGCTGTCCAGCGGCGTGTTGGGCAGGTTGCGCACCGGCTGCAGGTTTGGGGCGTACACGTAACCCCCGGGCGTCTCCACGAAGCGTTGGCTGTACCACAGCGGGCGCGAGCCCACGACTTCCGTCAGCCAGGGCACCACCTCGTCCTCGTACAGCACGCCCACATCTTCGCTGTCGATGTCCGGTTGCCGTTTCAGCGGCACTCGCCCGCCGATGACCCGGCCCAGCCGGTCGTGCTCGGGGAACTCCTGCAGTTTCAGCAAAGAGGCCCAGGGGCGAAAGCCCAGCCCGCCCAGGCTCAACGCTGCGGCCTTCAGAAAGTCTCGCCGGGAAAGCGGCCGCCTCAACTTGCCACCACCTTGACCGCCGTGCTGCTCTGCCCGGTCAGGGTCACATCCAGCGCGCCCGGATCGAAGGCCACGCTGGGGCTGGACCACCGGAAGATCCACTTGGCGTCCTCCGGGGCTACGTTCACACAGCCATGCGATAACGGGTCGCCAAACCCATTGTGCCAATAAGTCGAATGGATGGCTACCCCACCCGTGGCGAAGATAATCGACCACCCAATCCCCGGCGAATCGTACGAGGCGCCGGTCGTGGCGCTGCTCATCTGCAGGGAAATATATTTACGAGTGATCCGGTGGTCGCCAAGCGGCGTCAGCCAGTTATCCACCGCCTGGCCGGTGTAATTGAACATGGCCCCCGTAGAGACCCGGCAGAAGTACACCTCGGTATTCCCCTCATAGCAGGATAGGGTCTGGTAGGTGACGTCGATCTCGATGCGCTTATCCTCCGCCTCGGGGTGGATCGGCGCCAGTTCTTCGGCCGGGATGGGGCGAAATGCCTCCGCCGGCCCCCACAGCAGATCCAACCCGCCGTAATAGTTCGGGTTGACCCGGTACAGCGTCTGGCCCAGGCTGTTCTTGCGGATCTGATCGACCCAGAAGATCTGGCTGTAATACAATCGCACCGGCAAACCGTCTTCCACCAGCGATTCCACCCAGGAATTCTTGGATGGCTCGTTTTGGGGGGTAACGTCTACATACGGGACGGTCACTTCCACCCACATCCCCGGCCCGAGGCTGGTATCCGGCAGGCTTTCCACCGGTTGGTTGGGCCGGTTCCACACCGGCTGGAAGAACTGGCCGTATACATAGCCCTCTGGCACTTCCACCCAGCGCTGGTTGTTGAAAGCCCAGTTGATTTTCTCCCCCACCACCTCCCGCAGCCAGGGAGCGACATTGTCTTCGTATAACAGCCCAACCGTCTCACTGTCAGGGTCCGGACGAGCCTTGATTTCTAAGGACCCCCGCGCGGCGCGTCCGAATCGCTCGGCCTGGGGGAACTCGGATAGCTGCAGCAGGGCATCCAGCGGCCTGTGCAGCGGGTAGAGGGAGAGACTACTGGCTCCCAGAGCTGCCAACTTAAGGAAATCACGACGCGAGATTGGCTTGTGGTTCATGTCGAAATCGTAAACCTGGGGCGACACTTCGCCCTGCTCGATTCTTATGCCGGGCCTATCTCCGCTGCGGGTGTCCTCGCGGACACCGCCCGGATACCGCCGGCCGCGGCAAATTGCCCAGTTTCCGGACCGGAATATGGCCCATTCTTGACGCTGTTCGCCCCTAAGCATACCCGCAAAGGTTAGGCGGGTCAATAGCGCACGAATTCCACTGCGATTAAGGTTTGGTTAATTCCGCCTGGTGGTTAAAGCCCAAACCGGCAGAATTGACTGCCGGTTTGGGAGATTAATGATAGCGCTTCAAGCGCAGGCTGTTGGAGACAACAAAGATGCTGCTGAAGGCCATCGCCCCGGCCGCCAGCATTGGGTTCAGCAGACCCGCTGCGGCTGCAGGGATCAGGATGACGTTGTAGATAAACGCCCAGAACAGGTTCTGCTTGATGGTCTTCAGCGTCTGCCGGGATAGATCGATCGCCCGGGCGACGCCGCGCAGATCACCGCTGATCAGCACCACCGGGGCGGCGGCCATCGCCACATCTGTGCCCGTGCCGATGGCGATGCCCACTTCAGCCTGGGCCAGCGCGGGTGCGTCGTTGATCCCGTCCCCGACCATAGCCACCACCTCGCCCACCTCTTGCAGCTTCTTCACTTCGGCGGCTTTGTCGCCGGGCAGCACCTCCGCCAGGACGGTGTCCACCCCCACCTGTTGGGCAATGGCCTCGGCCGTTTGGCGGTTGTCGCCGGTGATCATCGCCACCTTCAGCCCCATCCGGTGCAGTTCCTCGATCGCCTGGGCAGAGCCTTCCTTTACCACATCGGCGACCGCAATCACCCCCTGGACTGCGCCATCCACCGCTACCAGCATGGCGGTCTTGGCTTCCCGCTGCAAACGGTCCACCTCAGCCTTGAGCCCGTTGAGCGGCAGGCTGCGCTCCTCCATCATCCGCAGGTTCCCCACCAACACCTGGCGCCCGTCCACGGTGGCCTCCACCCCGTGCCCGACCACGGCCTGGAACCCTTCCGGCTCGCTCAGCGCCAGCCCGCGATTTCCGGCTTCAGCCAGGATCGCCTCACCCAGGGGGTGCTCGCTGCCCTTTTCAACCGAGGCCGCCAGGCGCAGGAGTTCCACTTCGGGGCGGCCGTCCGCCTGCGGCCCGGCATAGCCCGCAAGCTGTACCGCGGCGGACAGGGCGCCAACCTGGGCCAGGACCACATCTGTGACCGCCGGCTGGCCGCGGGTGATGGTGCCGGTTTTATCCAGGACCACCGTGCTCACTTTCCCGGCCCGCTCCAGGGCTTCTCCGGATTTGAGCAGGATGCCCATCTCGGCGCCTTTCCCTGTGCCCACCATCACCGCCGTGGGGGTCGCCAGGCCCATGGCGCAGGGGCAGGCGATCACCAGCACGGCCACGGTGTTGATCAACGCCCGGGTGAACAGGTTGGTCTCCGCCCCGGCCGGGAGCGGGATGAAGAAGTACCACGCCACGAAGGTCAGGGCCGCCACGGCGATTACCGCCGGCACGAACACAGCCGAGACCCGGTCGGCCAACTGCTGGATAGGCGCCCGGCTCCCCTGGGCTTCTTCCACCAGGCGGATGATCTGCGCCAGGGCCGTTTCTTTTCCAACCCGGGTCGCCTCGAACTTCAGCAGACCCAGCCTGTTCAGAGTCGCGCCAATCACCGGGTCGCCCGGCGCCTTCTCCACCGGCAGCGACTCTCCCGTCAGCATGGATTCATCCACCGCCGAACGCCCTTCGACCACCACGCCATCGACCGGGATCTTCTCGCCCGGGCGGACCAGGACCAGGTCTCCAACCTGGACATCGTCCACCGGCACTTCGATCTCCTCGCCCTGGCGAACGATCCGGGCGGTCTTCGCCCGCAGGCCCATCAGCTTTTTAATCGCCTCGCTGGTCTGGCCCTTGGCCCGCGCCTCCAGGAATTTCCCCAGTTTGATCAGGGTGATAATGACCGCCGCCGTCTCGAAATACACGTGGCCGGGGATGAGCCCGAACACAACCGGCAGCGAATAGAAATAAGCGGCCGAGGAGCCCATGGCGATGAGCACATCCATATTCGCCGAGCCGTTCCGCAGGGCTTTATACGCGCCTATATAATACTGCCACCCGACGTAGAACTGGACCGGGGTAGCCAGCGCCCACATCAACCAGTTCACCCAGGGTGAGTGGGCCCACATGCCGAACAACCCCAGGTCCCGCCCCATTGCCAGCAGGAACAGCGGTACGGTGAAAAGCAGCCCCACCAGCAGGTAATGCCGCTGCTGGGCAATTTCCGCCTGGCGGGCTTTGCGTTCGGCATCCTCCGCTGCGCCCCCGGCCTCCGCAGCTTCGAAGCCGGCGTCTTTCACCACCTTTCGCAGTTCGGCCTGGCTGACGATGGTCGGGATATAGCGCACTCGGGCCCGCTCTGCCGCGAAGTTCACCTGAGCCTCCAGCACACCTTCCACCTGGGCGAGAGCCTTCTCCAGGCGGAGCGCATCGCTGCTGTCGCTCATGCGGTGGATCACCAGGTCCGCCTCGCCCGCGGCGATGCCGTACCCGGCGCGTTCAATCCGGCCGATCAGATCTCCCAACCCGGCCCGGGCCGGATCGAACTCTACGGTCGCCCGTTCAGAAGATAAGTTCACCAACGCCACGTTGACCCCATCTACCTTCTTCAGGTTCCGTTCTATGGCAGCCACACAGTTGGCGCAGGTCATCCCGGTCACCGGTAAAGTAACTTGTTTGGTTTCTGGCACAACTTTCTCCTAATCGATCCTATGTGATTGTCCTGGTGAGAGGCGAGCAGCCGGCAGAAGTCTGTTCACTGCTCATCTCTCACCAGAGCCTCACCGCTGCAGACCGATTTTGCAGCGGGCGGCAGTATCTCCACCCGCTGCAAAAGGGCTCCACCCATGCGGTCTTAGCTCGCCAGCACCTGGCTGGATACCGGGTAATTGATCTCGGCCAGCAGGTCCTTGATCTTCTCTTCGGTGGCAGGAGCATCGAAAGCCACGGTCACTCGCTTGGTAGCGGCATCCGCTTCGACCGTCTGCACGCCTTCCAGTTCACTGACTTCGGTCTTGATTGTGTGCACGCAGTGCATACACGAGATATTGGGGACGTTGTAAACCACCGTTTTCATTACAGAACTCCTTCAGCATGTGTATAGAGGGGATTGTCGCCCACATCCTCCTGCGGGCTGTGCCGGCAAACTCATCGATGGACTTTGCCGGCACAGCCAACGGGAAGAATGGGCTCAGGTTTTGGTTGCAGCTTCGAAAACGTCGGCGATCTCTCTGAGCACCCGCTCACGTTCGTCGGCGTCGTCACCTCGCACCGCAGTGATCAGGCAGGAATTGAGGTGCTCCTCTAAAATCTGAGTGCTGATCTTGTTTAGCGCTGCCTGAACCGCCTGGATTTGGCGGATGATATCGATGCAGTAAGCGCCTTCTTCCACCATCCGTTCGATGCCGCGAATATGTCCTTCTGCTGTTTTCAGCCGCCTGAGCGCGCCTTCATGGTGCATAACTGGCCAGCCTTTCTACATTTGGAGAGCCGGGAATAGAAAATCGCGTGAAAAAAACTACCCGTCCTACCCCACCCCCCTGGGGGGGGGTAGGACGGGTTAAATATATCAACACCTGCCTGATCTGTCAAGGCTCCAATCTTCCCTGGATCTCCAAGGCGATCTGCTCTGGGTCAACCCTCCCCCGCCATTGGCGCAGGATTTTCCCCTCTCCATCCAGCAGGAAAAAGTGAGGCGGCTCGCGGTAGCCCAGCGCCCGCTTCAGCTCTCGAGTCGCCGGGTTGTCGATATCCAGGTACACGAAGTTCATCCGGCCCTCGTACTCCTCCTCCAGGCGGTGGATATCGGGCGCTATCGCCCGGCAGGTGCCGCACCAATAAGCGAAAAACTCCACCAACTGCAGTTTCCCGGCGGCGAGCTCCACTTCATCCGGATCGGTGGGATGGAACTCTGGATCGACCTCGGTCAGGGTTGGGGTTAGCGTCGGTGTGGGGGTGGTCGAAGGCGCCGGCACAGTAGCCGTCACTCCCACCGGGGGCGGAGGAATGGTGGGGCTGGCTGCGCCGGCCGGGGTCCCGGGGACAGTTGGCACCGGCTGGGTGGTCGCCGGTGTGCCCGCCGGTACACCGGCCGGTACACCGGCGGACACACCGGTAGCAGAGGTGGCTGCGGCCGTCGCCGTGGCTACCGGACGTACATCCGGGCCGGGATAAGCAGTGGGTTGGGCCGGTCCAGGATAAGCGGGGTTGCGGTCGCTGCCCGGTCCCGGATAGGCGGGGTTGGCGCTCTGCCCGCTCGCCGGCCCCGGATAGGGGTCGTATCCTGTGGAGCCAGGACCGCCCGGCCCGGGATATGCGTCCTCACCGGAGGGAGCCGGACCGGTTTCGGGGCTCGCCTGGGGTTCAGTCGGAGTTGGGGTCGGCGCTGTTGCGGTCACCTGCACCGGCGTTTCAGCGAGCGTCGGCGAAGGCTGGAGCGCATCGGTGGGCGCCTGGGTTTCCGGTGGCTCGTCCCCACCCCGGCAAGCTGCCAGCACAAGGAGAACGACCAGGAGGATGAAGGCTATTCTTGCTGGCCATCGAATCTGAGAGTAAATCTCGCTCATCAACCGGAATCCTTTCCGCACACATTGTACCGCTGTTCTCAGGCGTGGTTTGCGTTCCTTGACACAGACACTGAACACACTTACACTAAAAGAGGGTAAATTTGTTCATTTTATCTGTAGCCCATCTATCTTTCACCAATGGGCGCGTACCGCCAAGGATTGACCTGCCCGGCCTCGAGCCAGGTAGAACGTACTTATGACAGACATCGATTTTCGGCAGAGATGGGCGCTGTTTTCGATCGCCATCCTCCTCGCCAGCGCCGGCTGGATTTGGGTCACGAAAGCTCCCCCTGGGGGCGCATCGCATGGGGCTCTGCCGGCGCCGCGCCCAGGGTTCACAGCCCCCGATTTTGAACTGCAAACCCTGGCCGGCGAGGCCGTCCGCCTCTCCGATTTACGCGGGCAGGCGGTGTTGGTGAACTTATGGGCCACCTGGTGCCCCCCATGCCGGGCCGAGATGCCGGCCATCGAAGCTGTTTACCGGGAGTACGCTTCCCAGGGGTTCGTGGTCTTGGGAGTCGATGCCGCCAACCAGGACGACCTGAGCCAGGTGGAGGACTTCGTCCAGGAGTACGAGCTCACCTTCCCGATCCTTCTGGACCTGGATGGCGCCGTATCCCGCAGCTATGGGCTGCGCTCCTTCCCCACGTCTTTCTTCATCGATGGGGATGGGACCATCCGGGAGGTGGTCATCGGCGGGCCGATGGCCAAGGCTTTGCTTGAGATCCGGGTACAGGGTTTGCTGGAGGAGGGGCGCTAATGCTGCCCACCTTGCAAATCGGGCCTCTCTCCGTCCAGCTCCCCGGCCTGCTGCTGTTGGGCGGGCTGTGGCTGGGCTTGCAGCTTGCCGAGCGCCATTCCCACCGCTACAATGTTCCGGCAGCCGAGCTGTACAACCTGGTATTCACCGCTCTCGTCGCCGGGATCGCCGGCGCCAGGCTGATCTATGCTGCCCGGTACGTAGGTGTCTTTGCTGAAAACCCGCTCAGCCTGTTTTCGCTGAACCCCGGCCTGCTCGACCTGCCCGGCGGAATCGTGGCCGGGGCCCTGGCTGCGACGGTCTACGGGCAGAGGAAAGGCTTGCGGCTATGGGCAGTGCTTGCCGCCCTGGTGCCGGTGTTCGCCGTTCTATCGGTTGCGTTCGGCCTGGCGCGGTTCTCCGCCGGGACCGGGTTTGGAAACCCGACAAGGCTGCCCTGGGGGATTGAGCTTTGGGGGGAGGTGCGCCATCCAACCCAGTTGTACGATACCCTGCTGGCGGTCGGGATTCTCCTCGCCGTCTGGCCGGGAGGAAAGCTGCAGGTCCTGGCGGGGGAGCGCATATTTCTGGCCTTCAGCACCCTAACCGCCCTGGCGCACCTCTTTGTCGAGGCATTTCGGGCGGACAGCCCGCTGTTAGGCGGCGGGATACGGCTGGTGCAGGTCGCCGCCTGGCTGGTTCTGGCAGCCAGCCTGTGGGGGCTTGGCCGGCAGCGAGAGGGACAACCGGCGTCTCAATCCGCAACCATAGATGCGGGCAGACCGGACTGATCGCTGCCCACCATCAAACAGGGAGGGAAATAACAAATGAAATTGGAATGGAAGTGGAAATAAGATGGATCAAATCATCATCCGCGATCTGGTAGCCAGAGGGATCATCGGGATCAACGACTGGGAGAGAGAAAAACCCCAGGAGATCCTGATCAACATCACCCTGTTCACCGACCTTCGCCAGGCCGGAGAAACCGATAACCTCACCTACTCCGTCAACTACCGCACCATTGCCAAACGAGTCCAGGCCCACGCCGAGACCGCCCAGCGCCTCACGGTCGAAGCCCTGGCGCAGGACCTGGCCCGTATCTGCCTGGAAGAGGCGGGGGTGGAAAAAGTGCGAGTAAGGGTGGAAAAACCGGGCGCTGTCCGGTTCACCCGCTCGGTAGGAGTAGAAATTGAGCGCAGCAAATCCACCTGAACAGCCGTTCCGGGGCCGCTCTGAACACCGGATGCATCTGTGCCTGGGGAGCAATATCGACCCGGAGAAAAACCTGCCTTTGGCGGTGGTGATGCTTGCAGAACAGGCTGTAGTCTTGAAAGTGTCCACCGCCTGGGTCAACCCCGCCATCGGGTGGATTGGGCCGGATTTCATCAATGCTGCCGTTCTGGTGAGCACTCCCCTGGACCGCCGGGAATTCAAAGAACAGGTCATTCACCCCATCGAAGAGGCGCTGGGCCGGGTCCGCTACGCGAACCCCAACGCCCCGCGCACCATCGATATCGATATTGTCATTGTCGATGGGATCGTTTACGACAGCAGCTTGTGGAAATATGCCTATATGGCCGTTCCGGTGGCCGAGCTCTCCCCCACCCTGCGCCATCCGGAGACTGGTGAAATGCTATACGAAATCGCGCAACGCCTGAGCGGTAATACGGCCATCACCCCCCTCCCGCGGCTGCTGCGGAACATCGTTAACCAGGTGTGAGTTTCCCAACACCATCCCTGGTTCAGCCGCGGGCCTGAGCCGGGCGGCTAAACCAGGGATGGACTGCCCGTGGCGTCTAAAGCAGAGGATCGGAGCCGCGGGAAATATTGTTCAGGAATTCTTCACGAGTAGCCAGGTTACTGCGGAAGACACCTAGCATTGCCGAGGTGGTCATGCGCGCGTCTTGTTTCTTCACCCCCCGCATGGTTGCGCACAGATGCAGTCCTTCGATCACAACCGCCACACCCATCGGGTGCAGCAGGGCGTGGATGAATTCTGCGATCTGGCGCGTCATTCTTTCCTGCACCTGCAGCCGCCGGGCGAACATATCCACGATCCGGGGGATCTTCGACAAACCGATCACCCGCCCTTTGGGCAAATAGGCGACATGCGCCCGGCCCAGGAATGGCAGCATATGGTGTTCGCACAGGCTGTAGAACTCGATGTCGCGCACCACCACCATCGCATCGTAATTCTCCTCGAACAGGGCGTCATTCACCAAAGCCAGCGGGTCCTGCCGGTAGCCTTCCAACAGTTCCGCGTACATTCGGGCCACCCGGTCGGGGGTGCGCCGGAGGCCTTCCCGCCCCGGGTCCTCGCCAAATGCACGCAGCATCTGTTCAACCGCAGCCTGGATCGCCTCCTGGTCGATCTCCGGTTCGGGCAGTAAACCGGCAAGTTCATATACTTTATTATCGCTATTTCTTTCCATTCCACTCATCCTGGAACAATTTCCGGAAACCCTGCTGTTTTCTCATATCGATACCGTGTTCATCTTCCGGCCTGCCCCGAGGAAGGCGGAAGGAGACCATGGGGTTCAGGCCACTTCCGGTTCGATCAAGCCGTAAGAGCCATCCCGCCGCCGGTACAAAACATTAATCGAGTTTGTGTTGGCGTTGAAAAACAGGAAGAAGTTTTCGTGGCCGAGCAGGCTCATCTGCTCAAGGGCTTCCATCTCATTCATAGGCGAAAGCAGGAAGCGTTTCCGCCGGGCGATCACCGGTCCCAGTTCGCCTGTCTCCTCTTCTTCCTCCACGATCTGCGTCGCGGTCTCGACGACAGTCTTGCCGCCATCCCGATTGCGGTAGTGCTTACCTTTGAACCGCTCAATCCGCCGCTGCATTTTGTCCAGGGCGGTGTCGAGGGCGGAGAAGATGTCATCCGCCCGCTCCTCGGCCCGCAAAATAAAACCCTTCCCCCGCACGGTGATCTGGGCTACCTGGCGGTCATCGGCGCTGCGCGCCGACTTCACATACGCCAGGTCTACCCGAGCTTCTTCGATCCCGGGGAGATAACGATCCAACTTCGCCACTTTTTTATCGACATATTGGCGAATGCGTTCGGTCACATCCAGGTTTCTGCCATAAATTTCGACTTCCAGAGCCATTGTGAACCTCCTGATAGAATCGATATGGAGCGTGAAAAACTGAACCGCGATAACACCCTACAGCAAAGCGCGCGCCAGGGTTATCCCGAACACTGCCGAGGCTCCAGCCTCCAGCAGGGCCCCAGCGCACGCGTCAAGCGTCGCCCCACTAGTGGTCACATCATCCACGACCAAAACTTTTCTACCTTCCACCAGTTCCGGCGCCGCAGAAAATGCGCCTGATACATTCTCCCAGCGTTGGGTTCTGGTTAATCCCACCTGTGTATGGGTATCACGAACTTTCTTGAGAGCTTGCGAACGGTAAGCCCACCCGCAGCCCAAAGCGATCGGACGCGCAAGGAGTGCCGCCTGATTATATCCTCGCTGGGCCCGGCGGGCAAGACTGACCGGTACCGGGGTCACAAGATCGACCTCCCATTCCTGTTCGTGGGCTAGAAGCACCAATGGGCGAGCCAAAGCTTCACCCAAAGCGATGTCGCCTCTATATTTTAAACGATGTAAAGCTTTTTGGAGAGATCCGCTGAAAACGCCCCAGGAGCGCAGCGCCTGGTAACGCGGCCTGGCCTGCTGGCAAGCCGCGCAGACCCCCTCGCCGGCCTGGCTTCGACCGCAGATTGGACAGATCGGTGGCAAGATGCGCTGCACACCGGCCTGGCATGCGGGGCACCAACGGTCTCCCCGCACGCCGCAGCCCCCGCAGTTTGGTGGGAATAACCAATCCAGCCCGGACCAACCCAAGCGATAGAGTTGGTAGGCCAATCGATTCACGAAGTTAAAACATATTCATGAGCGCAGAGCGCATCAGCCGCAGCGCGGCCGGTGTCATCAGCACGATGCAGATGGTGGGGAAAATGAGCAGCGCCATCGGGATGAGCATCTTAATCGGGGCTTTGTGCGCCTCCTCTTCGGCCCGCTGGCGGCGCTTCATCCGCATTTGATCGGCCTGAATCCGCAGAACTCTGGCCATACTGACCCCTAACTGCTCGCTCTGGATCACCGCCGCAACGAAACTGGTCATCTCCGGGAGGCCGATCCGGTCGGACATGTCGCGCAGCGCATCCCGGCGCAGCTTCCCGAGTTGGATCTCCCGAACCACCCGCCCAAATGCGAGGGCCAACTCGTTTTCCCACTTCTCATACACTTTCGACATCGCCCCGTCGAAGCCGAGACCGGCCTCGACACAGATCGTGAGCAAGTCCAGGGCATCTGGCAGAGCCTTGAGGATCTCCTTCTGCCGGCGCTGGATTTTACTCGTCAGCATCATCTCCGGCAGGAAGTAGCCCACCCCAACAAATATGGCGATGATCAACAGCTTTCTCCCCCACGTCCAGTCGATTTTTGCGATGCTGAAGATGAAAAATAGAAAGACGCCCAGGCCAAGCGCGGTGAAGATCCTCGCCGACCAGAAGACCGCCGGATCGATGCCGCGTGGGTTGCCCGCCAGTTCGAGCTTGCGAGCGGTGGCCTGGATGGCGTTCTGCGGGGTGAACCGAGTGGCAAACTCGCCAAATTTGCGCGCCAGGGGGATAATCACCCGGTCGCTGAACGGCTGAGAAAGCTCGATCTCTTCCAGGTTTACCGGCTCGCCTCGCGCCGCGAATTCCGCCAGCCGCTCCTGGAGGGGGTCGCCTCCGTGGCGTTCTCGCAGCCCGATGATGACCAGGAGCACAGCTCCGATGAGTAGTATAACGACCAGACCGATGATCCATCCCATAATGCTATCCTCCGATCAGCCGCCTAAACCTCAATCGTCGCGATCTTTACCATTACGAAATAGCCTGCCAGAATCATCAGCGCACCGATCGATAAGGCGATGATACCCACCAGACGTGTCTCGGGATTGAAAAATTCCATCATATAGGGGCGGTTTATAGCCCAGAGGATCAGGGAGATGAACACGGGCATCATAGCCAGGAATTTCCCAGAGTACATCACCTGGGAGGTCATCACCCGGATCTCACCCTTGATCCGCACCCGTTCCCGGATTGTATAGGAGATCGTGTCCAGGATTTCCGCCAGGTTACCGCCGACTTCGCGCTGGACATTAATGGCGGTGATCACCAGATCCAGATCTTCACTGGGGATACGGCGCAGCAGGTTATCTAGTGCATCTTCCATCGGGAGGCCGAGCTGCATCTCCTGTACCACCCGGCGGAATTCGTCCGAGATCGGCGGGGGCATCTCCTTGCTGACCGCCTCCATGGCCTGCATGGTCGAGTAGCCCGCCCGCAGCCCGTTCACCATCAGGTTCAGCATATCTGCCAATTGGTCGTTGAACCGCGTCAGGCGCTGACCTTGTTCCCGGCGCACGTAGAGACGCGGCAGGAACCAGCCGAGGATCGCGCCGACCCCTCCAAAAATACGCGATTGCCCCCCAAAATACCAGGCAACCAACGCCACCCCAAAGGCTGCAATGACTTGCACGGCAAGGTATTCGGCAGGCTTCAGCTTCAAGTCGGCCCGGGCCAGCTCTCTGGAAATTTTATCGGCCCAACTCGATCCGGCCAGCCGCCTGTTCAACCACTCCCCGACCGGTGAGCTTTTCTCTTCTGGTTTGCCTTCCTGTATGTATTCGTCTTCCAGGTAGCGCTCCAGGCGCTCGTCGACCAGGGAGCGCTCGCTGCGGATGGAGATCACCGCCCCAATCAACAGCAAGACCAGGACAACTCCCCCTCCGCCCATGATGATCATTAGCATGGGAGAACCCATCATAATCACCTACCTACCCCGGCGAAACACCATAGTGGATGCAAGCGAAACAGAGACATGCTGCCTCTACCGCCGTCGTTCGCCGATGCCGAAAATGGATGGCGGCAGATGGATGCCCGAAGCCTCGATCTTATCCATGAACTTCGGGCGCAGACCGGTCGGCCGCAGCCGGCCGATCACCTTGCCATTTTCATAGCCGGTTTGCTCGAAGGCGAAGATATCCGTCATCGTGATTACATCACCTTCCATCCCGCTCACTTCGGTGATGTTGACCACCTTGCGGGAGCCATCCCTCATCCGCTCCTGGTGCACAATCAGATCGATCGCCGAGGATACTTGTTCCCGAATCGCCCGCACGGGCAGTTCCATCCCCGCCATGAGTGCCATCGTCTCGATACGGGCAAGCGTATCGCGCGGACCGTTCGAGTGAGCAGTGGTCATCGACCCGTCATGGCCGGTGTTCATCGCCTGCAGCATGTCCAGCGCGGCCTCGTCACGGATTTCTCCCACGATAATGCGCTCCGGCCGCATACGCAGGGAATTCACCACTAACTGGCGGATTGTCACCTCACCCTTCCCCTCGATGTTGGGGGGGCGAGACTCGAGGGTCACCACATGCTCCTGCCGGAGCTGCAGTTCCGCCGCGTTTTCAATGGTGATGATCCGCTCGTCGGGTGGGATGAAACTTGAGAGGATGTTCAGCAGGGTCGTTTTACCGGAACCGGTGCCGCCGGAGATGATGATATTCAACCGGGAGTGCACCGCGGCTTTCAAGAAGGTCAGCGCCTCGGGAGTGATCGACCCAAATTGGATGAGCTGCTCGAGGGTAATGGGATTTTTGAAGAACTTCCGGATTGTGATAACCGGGCCGACCAGAGAGATGGGTGGGATCACGGCGTTCACGCGCGATCCATCCGGCAAACGGGCATCCACATAGGGACTGGATTCATCGATCCGGCGGCCCAGGGGGGCGACGATGCGGTCGATGATCCGCATCACGTGATCGTTGCTCTCGAACGCCACCGGCACTCGGGAGAGTTTGCCGCCGCGCTCGATATATATATTCTTTGCCCCGTTGACCATCACCTCGGTGATCGTATCATCTTCCAAAAGAGGCTGCAGCGGTCCAAAACCCAGGATCTCTGCTGCGATTTGCTCAAACAAGCGCGCCCGCTCCGGCCTGGAGAGGACGATATTCTCCTCGGCCAGCACCTGATCGAACAGTTCCTGGATTGTATTGCGAACCTCGCCCACTTTGGAGATGTCCATCCCGGGGTCCAGCTCAGACAGCAGGCGGTTCTGCACCCGGGTCTTGAGGTCCAGGTAGGTATCCCTCTGCGCGTTCACTCCAGGTGCAGGTACCCGTCTTCCCTGGAGTGAGGCCAATCGCGAGGTGCCTTCCCCACTGCTTTCTCCGCTCCCTTGGGGAGGTTTTCCCTGCCCTTGTTCAATTCTTTTTAAGAGCGACATTGTCCACCTCCGCTACAGTTAGCGCTTGCCAATTCTTATACCGGCCGGAATCCGCTCGATCTCTCTCTCAGATAAGTCGGTGAGCCGGGCGCGGACCACTTCCGCAAGCGTGAGGTAGCTTTTCGCCAGAGGTGTGGAGCGGTTGCCCAACATAAACGGTATGCCGCGGTTGACGGAGGGGATCACAGTCCGCTCATCCACCGGGATCACCGCCACAATCTCGTGTTTGAAACTCTCGCCCACCTTCTCTGGCGTGATACCGATCCGCTTGTCGAAACGATTCATGATGAACAGCACCCGGCTGCGGTCGATCTTCAACACATCGACCAGATCGATAAACAGGCGAGCGTTTTTGATCGCCGGGATGTCTTGAGTGGTGATGAGCACGATCGCATCGCTGATATCCATGGCCGCCAGCGTGATATCCGTCAGCCCGGAGGAGGCATCGATGATTACGTAAGTAAACAGGCGGGTCAGATATTCGATCACTTTCCCAAACTGGTCGCCGCTGACATTCTCCGCATACTCCGGGCGCGGGGGTGAGGCCAGAAGCTTCAGGCCGGAAGCCGCATGATTGGCCAGCACCTCTTCGATGATCTCCGGGTCCAGCTCATCGGCTCTCGGGGCCAGATCGAGGATGCTGCGCTTGCTCTGCTCGTTGAGGAACACAGCCACGTCGCCGTACTGCAGGTTACCATCCACGACCACGACCGGCGTTTCATCATTGTGCAGGGTTACTGCCAGATTGATCGCCACCGTGGTGCTGCCGGTCCCACCTTTAGGGCTGTAGACCGTGATGATCTTCCCCAGCGAAGCGGGTATACCCGAAGCGACCGGGGAACCGGCCACCGGGGCTTGGGCGGTTGTCGCCACCGCCTTCGCCTTCTCCTCGTGGGCCATCCTGCCGGCCCTACGGATGGCTGAGGTGAGTTCATCGACAGACGGCGGCTTGGTGAGAAAATCCCGAGCGCCGGCCAACATTGCCCGGCGCATATAGTTGGGATCTCCCTGTACGGAGAGAATGACGATCTGAGTGCAGCTGTTCGTCTTCCGGATAATGTCGGTCGCCGTAATGCCGTCCATGTCGGGCATGTTGATGTCCATCAGAACGACATCCGGCTGCACCTCTTTTGCGGCCTCGATCGCTTCCCGTCCGGTTCGAGCGACGCCAATCACCTCCACGTCGTTCTCGAACTGGAGCAGTTTACGAATATTCTCCCGCGTCTCAGCGATATCGTCGACGATCAGAACACGGATTTTATCTGTCTGCGTCATTCACTCACCACTCAAAAGCTTCCGATTATGGTAAAAGCTCCGGTAGCACTGGAGGGGTTTCGGTGATGCCGTAGGGCAGCTTCACCGGAACTCGGATATTGTACTGGTCCAGCAGGAACTGCAGGGTGACCGCTTCGGTCTCAATCCGCGAGGCATCCCCCGCGGAGCGCAGCGCCATCGTCAGGCGGGCGCCGCTGTACACCAGGTGGTTCAGGGTGACCGCGTCTTGCGGGGTGACCACCAGGGTGACCACAGACGGTGGCGCCGGCGGTGGCGCCGCTTCCCCATCTGCCTGGCCAGCGGCTACGCCTTCAGCCGTAGCTTCCGGAGTGGGCTGCCCGGCCGTGGGGAGTTGGAAATCGCCCATCCGCAGGATGACCGCATCCTGGATCAAGGTCTGGGTCACCCTTCGCTGCCGCTGTTCCTCAGCCGGATACACGTAAACGGTCTGGCCAAGGACCGGGTCAACCTCCGCCCGCCCTTGAATGCCATCTGTCACATCTTCGGTCAGATACACCAACTCCGCGCCTTCACCGCCTCTGGGTCCGGGAGCGATGACAACGCCGGTGTTGTTGGGCAGGCGAGTCTGGAAATCGGTGTCCAGGTCGATAAACTGTAGGGTGACGATCACATTGACGTGATCGCCCGCCTGGGCCCCATAAGCGACACTGCTCCAGCGGTCGATCGGGATCGAGACGGCCACCATTCCGGGCGGGATCGACATCGCGGCCACAGATCCCCCATCCTGTAGTTGCTCATCAGGTGCCACCAGCATGCTGTCGGTGAGCGGCATCCCCGGTTCCAGGTCGAACTTCGCCTGCCGTCCGGCGGCGTCGCTGATATTGGTGAACATCCCTCCCAGCAGCAAGTCCTGTTGTATCGGTATGACACCCAAAACTGCTTCATCCAGAATATCGCCCCGCGCCACCCGTTGGGTGACCACGACAACGTTCACCGTGGTTAGGGGTTGAGCTGTCTGGGCTTCAGAATCCCCTGCGGCCGGTGTGCTTGCCGGGGGCGGCTGCAGGAATCGCTGCCAGATGAAAAAGACAGCGACCAATCCGAGGATTACAACGAGTGCAAGAAGAAGAAGGATACGCCCACGACGCATGAAACGCCTCCAGTTATGTCAGTTCTAAAGGTTTGAGGTTCCTCGCGTATTTTACACTTTTTTGGGACAAAAATCTTCGGCTAGATCTCGATTAGAGTTTACCTGAAAACTCGTTGATTTTGGTCCCCGTTTTGCAGTTTACGCCTCACAACAACGTTAGCTCAAGCTAAAACGGTGCAAGAATTGTTCCAGATACAAGCCGTGTGGGCAATTTTCTCTGGTTGAGCTCGTCGAGTCTGGTAATTAACGACTAAGGTCCTACCTCTCGGCAGGACCTCAGCATGGCTTTCAATGAAACAGAATGCAAGGTTGCCAGGCTTCACCACATTAGATGGCGTTGTAGATCTGGCTGAAGACATTACCAATAGCGGGGCCGAGCAGGGAGAGAATTACAATCACGACAATCGCAACCAAAACAAGAATTAACGCATATTCAACCAAACCCTGGCCCTTTTCCTTCGGCGCGAACAACATGGCATTCACCTCCTTTCATGTATGAATTTTTTTATGCGGTAACCGTATTATAGAGGTTTATTGGAAAATTGCAATAGGAAAGACTTCACAAATCCCTTTCAGTTGTGCAAAGTGCTCCGTTCCTGCAAGGAAGCGTGCATTTCCAGCCTCTTATACCGGAACCGACACGGTGAGGGCCGGGATCTGAAAAGTAACCCGGGTGCCTTTCCCGGCCACACTCTCAACCTCCAGGTAGCCGCCCAGCATTTCGGCCCGCTCCCGGATAACCTTGATCCCCATGCTGTTGCGTTCGGCCAGTGTTTCGACATCAAAACCTTTGCCGTTGTCATCCACGGTGACTTTCACATTGCTCTCGCCTAAATCTACCTGGACGGTGACGATTGAAGCCTGGCTGTGGCGGGAGGCGTTGCTCAACAGTTCCTGGATGGCCCGGAACACCATCACCTCCTGGTACGACTCGAAGCGCCGCTCGGTTCCGGTTATCGTCAGGTGGATTTCCATCCCTACCTGTTCTTTATAGGCATCCACGTACCGCTTCAACGTCGGAATCAGGCCCAGGTCGTCCAGCATCATCGGGCGGAGTTCGAAGATGAAGTCGCGCACTTTTTGGAAGGTGCTCATGGCGGAGGCCTTCATATTCGCCATCTCTTCCCTGGCTTTCGCCTGGTCCATATCGAAGAGGCGCATGGCGATATCGGTCTGAAGGATGAAGTTCGAGAGGGCCTGGGCAGGGCCATCGTGCATCTGCCTGGATAAGCGCAGCCGTTCCGCCTCTTGCGCCTGGATCATCATCTCCACCCGCTCAGCGGTTGAAGCCGCACCCCGGGTGACGGTCGCCGCCGCCAACCCGCCATCCATCGCCCTGCAGATCTTCTCGACCAGCTCCAACTGCCGCTGCAAGTGCAGTTGATCGTTCTGCAGCTTATCCAGTTGGCCGCGCATCACAAACAGCCGCTGTTGAGCATCCAGAGCCGATTCGTAAGTCATACGGATGTCCGCGTGGGATAAATTTTCGAACTTCGCTTGCATCTGCTGCAGATGAGCGCTGATCGAAGCGTTGCGCTGGGCGAGTTTGTTCACCTCTAGCTGGCTTTGCTCCAGCATCAAGGCGATTTCTTTCAGTTCCCGGCGCAGTTGGTCTTGCTGACCCTGCATCTCTTCTCGGAGAGCATCCCAAGTGATCGCATCTTGTTCTTGAACGGGCATGATCTTCACTCCTGAGACTCACCATCCTGCTGCTGGAAGCGGACCCAACCGCGGCGGAAAGCATAAATTGTCGCCTGGGTCCGGTCTTCCACACCCAACTTCCGCAATATGGCTGTAACGTGGTTTTTAACTGTCTGGTGGCTGATTTTCAACAATGATGCGATCTCTTTGTTGCTAAGACCGCGGGTAATGTAGGTGAGAACTTCCATCTCTCTGGCCGACAGTGGTTGGGTGGTTTCTACAGCGCCTCTTTCCTGGCGCTGCCCGCTTCCCTGGTGATCGTCCAGCCATTGCTCAAAATTTGCCGCGCTGTACACTCTGCCATCGATCACGTAATTCCCGGCTACCACGGCGCGGATGACATCCGCCAGCATCTCCGGCTCGACATCCTTGGTGCAATATGCCGCTGCGCCGGCCCGCATCGCCTGGAACTGCTGCGCGGCGTCATCATAAGCGGTGAGCAGGATCACCCGGGTGGACAGTTTTTCATTCCCCACAACCCGGGTCACCTGCTGTCCATTGAGCCCGGGCAGGTTGACGTCGATCACCGCAATCATGGGGTGCAGGCCGCGAATCAAGTCCAACGCTTCTTCACCGGTAGCGGCCTGCCCGACAACTTCGAAGTCCGGTTCGAGGGCTAACGCGTTGCTCACGCCCTGGCGGAATAATGGATGATCATCAACCACGATGATCGGTATCGAGTTCATTTGGTTTCTCACCGTGTTGGGCATCTATGTGCTTGAGTATAGCACAGGACCCTAAACCTGAACAAGTTTACAAAGCAAACGAAAAAGTAAGCAATTCAGCAGTAATGTTTCAGACCGGCTGTGACCAGAAGCAAGTTGATTTATTTTTGTGAGGGATAAGTTACCGCCACCTGTAAACTGCCATATTTTCGCCGCCCGCATCCGGGCTAAACAGCCCGTTCGTCGTAAAAATCATCTCAGCCTGCCTGACCAATGCAGGATACCAGCCAGGAAATGTTATCAGGTAATCTGCTCGCTGCTCCTCCAGGAATCCTGCCAATTGGATTTCATCTCTGATGAAGGGGATCACTTCGGGTGACACAAGCCCGGCCAGATCTAATATTTGTCTATCCGCAAAATAGCCCAGTGCGCCGATGTCATGCGCAGCAATGCGCGCCTCTGGCGGCGTGTTCTGAGCAACCCACCGTGCTGTGGCAACCATTTCACTCTCGATGATGGCCACATCGCGAACATAAGCCGCCCCGCCCTGAAGCCAGAACGCGACCAGCACCAGCGCGCAGGTGAGAGCCCACGTCCGGCTGACGAGGCGGCGCAGTAACTGCCCGCTTTGCAGTTGGATCCACCCGGCAAACCCCACTGCAGACAGCGCCAGGAAGACCGGAATGACCGGGAGCACATACCGCCCATGCTGGTAGGTTACGGGGAGTCTCCAGGCATACAGGCACACATATCCAATGACCCACAGCCCGGCCGCCAGCATTCCCCACTTTCGCTCGCGCGCCGCCTGCCAGAGGGCGAGGACAAAACCGGGGACCAGCACAGCTCCCACACCCACCAGCGGCGGCAGCGCCTGCTGAGCAATCCGGGCGAGGAAGGGGACCTGGCGAGTGACGGCGTACTCAGCTTGCTTGGCAAAAAAGGTGTTCGGCCACCAGGCGCCGGCCAGCAGCCGGTTGAAGATCAGGTATGGCCCGAAGACCAGGGAAACCCCTACAGCCAGTTGAACGGCTGCCGCCAGTTTCTTCCTCGCCGGTTCCCCACTGTTAGCGACCAGGATCAGCAAAGCCGGGCCCAGGAGTGTAATCCCATCCGGCCGCAGCCAGGCGCTCAGCCCGCTCAGGAGGCCGATCCCGAACCAGCTCACCCGCTCGCCCGACAGTTTCACCAGGCAGACCAGGACCACCAGGCTGTAGAGCAGCGTCTCCATCCCCGAGCCTGCAGCCCAAACCAGGTGCCACTCGAACAACAGCAATCCCCCAATCCATGGGGCCCAACCTGCCCTGTGCGGCAGCCAGATGCGAAAAGCCCGTTCGCCGGCCAACCCGATTCCTACCAACGCCAGCCAGCCCAGCAAAAAGGTCCACACATAAGGCCCGAGTCGCAAAAAGTGACCGCCCGCCAGGAGCAGGGACCAGAGCGGGGCTGTGGAACCTGCCGAGGGCTGCCCGGGGATAAAGGACCACTCTCCGAAGCTCGCCAGGTTGCGGGCGTAGGTCTGGTGGATCCAGGCATCATCCAGTGGGAATCCCAGCCGGTAATTGAGAGCGCTCCAGGCTAAGAAACCGCCCAGAGAGATGGCAGCCGTCAACGCGTAGGAAGGCAGCCAGCTTCGCCAGGCAGCCTTTCTTTCCGCTGCCGGCTGCGAGCGGTTACGGATGACCGGGCCTGATTTCGTAAACATGGGCTTGATCAACACTCCCTAAATAGCGAAAACCGGGATAATCCGCCGGGGATTCGTACATCTCCTCCCCATCCACAATCTGATCGATCTCCAGCAGCAGGAATCGAGCGTTGAAATCGGCTGCCGCGGCCAGCAACCCTTTCACATCCGTATACGGGATCGAAACCGCCGGCCGGTGGGCGGCGATGTAATACCCTGGGGGATTGTTCACCATCACCACTGCTTCAGGCGGCGCTCCCCACTGCGTCAGAGCTGTTTCCAATTGGGCGTAAAGGGCCTGCTCATCTCCCCAACGACTCTCCATCCCCGGCAGCAATCCCTGTTCGGCCATCCGAAGGGTGGTGACGAACAGCGCCAGAACGATCGCCGCGAATTGGAAAACTCTCGTCGCCTGCCGCAGGTTCCACCGCCGCAGTTGCGCGGCCTTGCTCACGGCCGCCTCCAGGCCAGGTGGGGCTGCCGCCCAGAACAATGGCTGGAGCGCGGCCCCGGAATGAAAAAAACCGCCGCGCGCCCCGGCAAAAGGAAATACGACTGTCATCGCTATTATGGTAAGCAACCAGGCAGCGGCGCCCAGGGCAGCCCGGCGGTCCCTTCGCAACCGCCATAGCCCCACAATGATGAACGGCGCCAGGAAGATCTGCCCCTGCACCGCCAGAGCAGTTTGCAAGTTTAGCCAGAGCGACTCGAACCGGGCGCGAATCAACGCCCCCAGTCCGGCGCTCAACCAGCGTTCCGGGGTCAGGGTAGAAGCGGGATAGAGATAGAGCTCATTGTATTCGGTCACCCAAAGCGCCCGCGTCCCACCCGGCGCTAAAAGGGTGCCAAACACCGCCCAATTCCGCGCCAGCCAGGGGCCCATCACAAACAAATACCCGCATATCCCTGCCGCCAGGCTGCTGGCGACGTCTGGCAGAAGCCCGGGAGGAAAAGCCCGTGCGGAGCGGATCGTTACCCGGTTCGTCCAGATCGGGTAGCAGGCAAAGACCAGGGTCAGGAACAGCCACAGCAAACCGTCGGCTCGCGCCAGGTGCATCAACCCGGCCACCCCACCCAATGCCAGGAAGCGCATTATCTGGGTTCTCATCCCCGATCCGGCGACCAGCAGCCAGGATCCACCCAAGGCCATATACAGCCCAAAGGTATCCGTGGTCGGCAGGAAGGGCAGATAGAAGCCGGAGAAGACGGCCAGCAAGCCGGAGATCCAGGCCAGATCCCGCCGGCCGGTCATGACAAAGCTCAAGCGAGCGGTGAGCGGCGGAACGATCCCGACGAGCAAGATGAAACCCAACCGCGCCGCCGTGAAGCTCATACTTCCCCCGCTTATGCGGATCCCCAGAGCGCCTAATATGGAGGCCAGCGGCATCCAGTAGGCGTGGGAAGGAGCCGGGAGCCCGGACGGATCGCCGAGATAGTTCCAGATAAAGTCTTCCCAGAAACCCTTTCCGCCCGCCAGGGACAGGGCTCCGGCGAAATAATAATCCGCGTCCATGTACCCCGGCGCCGGTTCGAGCAGGGCGACCAGAACTGCGCCGGTCAATCCCAAAAGGAATAATATCAGCAGTTGTGAAGTCTTCATCGCTTATTGGATTCGCTCGGCCAGCTCGTCGATCAGCAGGCGCGGCGGGCGCACCCACCACCAGCGTACCCAATAGAGCCCGATGATCAAAAACACGGGCAGGATCAAGAACAGGGCAATCGACTGTTCCAAGGGGACGCCGGCCAGATAGAATTTCCCGTACAGCAGCCACAGGCCGAAAAACATGATCAGCAGGCTGCCGACCACCAGCCCGCCCCCCAACCGGCCCCAGCGCTGTACCCAAACCGACAGCACGATGATAACCGCCGGGAGAAAGACGATGTAGTTTGTAAAGGAGGTGGGCACCCCCACCAGGACGCTGAGGACCAGGGTGAGATACACGGTCCACACCAGCCAGTTGAAATCAGCTTGCAGCGCCGCGCGCCATTCCCAGAACAGGATCCCCAATGAAAAAACGGTCACGAACCAGCCGAACTGCCGCCCGGCGCCAGGCGCAGCCCGGAAGAAAAATTCCCCCGGAGTGGCCGGGCCGGTATTGAACACAAACACCAGGGTCTGGAGAAAATTGTCCCACAGCCAGGCGGGAAAGAACAGGCTGGTGACACCCACCATAAAGGCCAGGGTCACGATTGTGCTCCAAAAGATCGACCACCGTTCTCGCCTGGCTGCCCAGAAGAGGATGAAAGGGACCAAAAGCAAGACGACCTGCGGTTTAAATGTAGCCAGGGCCAGGGCTACACCGGCCAGGACGTCGTTCTCCGAACGGATGGCGATCAGAGCGATCAGGATCAACAGCCCCTGCAGGATTGCAGGTTCGCCGGCGATGATGGATGGGACTGAATAGATCCACAACGACAGGAAAATCACAAGTGCGGCGAGCAATGCGCCGGGCATCTTCCAGCGCGATAAATTCACACTCAGCGCAATGACCGTAAACAGAGCGAGCTCCAGAATTACCATCCAGGCTGCCAGAGCAGTCTGATAATCGGCTATCAATCCAAATGGCGCAAAAATAAAGATCGAGTAAAAGGGATAGAGGAATAATGCCTCTGCCTCGGGCTGCCCTGGGAATTGATCCGCCATGGACCTTCGTAACCGGTTGCTCGCTTCCTCGCTGTACGGGCTAATCCCTTCCGTGAGGAAAATACGGCTGCCCTCCCAGCGCGGCAGGAACTTTTCCCCGGCGAACGGCAGTTCAGCGGCGTAATTATAGTTGAGATAGAATAATCCCACCACAACGAGAAGAGCGAGCAGAACCATTCCACTCAACAAGATCAATCGTCGATCGTCTTCCAATCCTCCTCCATCGCGAAAACCGGGTCGTCCGCGCGCAATTCCACCCGGCTCACCGGTCAAAGCGGGAGAGCCGGTCGCATTGCCGGATTATATCCTCGCCCACACTGATTTTCCCAACCGCAATGATTAATGCAAACGAAAACCCTTCGCCGGATTTTAACCCTAATCGAGAACTGCCCTGCGACAGTTATCAAAACTGAAAAGCCAGGACAGAGCTATTATACGATCAACCGTCAAATAAACTACACAGGGATGAGTAAAATTGCGCTATGAAACCACGCCGGCTATCTTCGCTCATCGTTCACCCATTCCTGCTTGCCCTCTACCCGGTTATCGCCCTTATCACCCACAACCTATCCGAGGTTCAATTCGAAGAAATCTGGCGTGCCCTGCTGGCAATCCCATTAGGGGTTGCTGGCCTCTGGCTGTTGCTCTCATGGCTAACCAAAGACCTGGGCCGGGCGGGACTGGTCGTCTCCTTAGTGGTTGTGCTTTTCTTCAGCTACGGGCACCTGTACCAGTTCTTTACGAACATCCCCGCTTTATCCGATAGCATCGGGCGGGCCGATGTGCTTGCCGCGATTTGGGCAGCAACTCTGATCGTTGGCCCCTGGTTGGTCTTTCGCTTGCTTAAGCGACCGGAGCCCGTGAACAGGTTTTTAAATGTGGTTTCCATCATTGCTATCGTTCTCGCCCTGGTCCCATTGCCCGGTTTCATCGTTTCTAATCTCACCGCGGGGCTCACCGAGAAAAACACCCAACCGGTCGTTCTCGAACCCTCCTCCGATCCGCCCCCCGACATCTACTATATTATCGTCGATGGGTACGGGCGCCAGGATGTCCTGCAGCAGATCTACGGTTACGATAATTCAGCGTTCATCGAGTTCCTGCAAGATCAGGGCTTTTATATCACCGCAAACAGCCATAGCAATTACGTCCAAACCGATTTGTCGTTAGCCTCCTCATTAAATCTCGATTATCTCGATGTGTTGCTTCCAAAAATCGACGCCAGTTCGACCACACGCTTTCCCCTAATCGAACTGATCCAGGAGAGCCGGATCCGCACTTATCTGGCACAGGCGGGATACCAGTTTATAGCTCTCTCCAGCAGCTATTCTCACACCAGGATCGAAGATGCAGATCGATATTTGCAATCAACAAAAATAACAAATAAATTCGAGGAGACACTGTTAGAGAATTCCATCGTGGCGATCTATATGAGTGAGGTTTGGGTCGATACATACCGGCGCAGTATCCTGGATGCTCTCGAAACACTGGCAAATATGCCGGACACTGGCTCACCTCGCTTCGTCTTTGCCCACATTCTGATGCTCCATCCGCCGTTCGTTTTTGGTCCCAACGGGGAACCACAACCAATCATCTCTACGGACGACAACGAATATGTCGACATAAGCCAGGTGTATATCGAAGGTTATAATCGTTCACTGATCTATTTAAATACCCTCTTGAGAGAGGCAATCACCGGCATCAAGGCCAACTCAGTTACTGACCCGGTAATTATCCTGCAGGCGGACCATGGACCGGGAGGACATGGGGACTGGTCTCGGACAGATCAGGCGTGCTACTGGGAGCGCATGTCCATCCTCAATGCTTATTACTTACCTGGAGTTGATGAAAATCGCCTCTATCCGTCGATCAGCCCGGTCAACACCTTTCGCCTGATCCTGGATGAGTACTATGGGACGGATTTTGGGTTGTTGGAAGATCGCAGTTACTTCTCCCGTTGGAATACCCCATACCAGTTTGAAGACGTTTCCGATCAAACAAATGCCTGCCCTATCGATACTCTGATACCATAAACTCATTCGTGTTTCTCACTGCACCGTTCCGAAACTCCAACTTTTCTTATTTTTGACTCCCACAACACCGGCCACCGCAGCCACAGCCAGCAAGCAGCCTGGCCAATACAGCGGCATATCAACCAGGCTGTGAGCCAGAACCATGCCGATCAGGGCTAACTGCCAGCGACCCACCGGTTTGGCCCACCAGAGCCAGGCGGCAGCCAACAGCATAGCCAACACTCCGAGCAGGCCCATCTCTGCCAGGATGTTGGCGAACAAGTTGTGGGCATGGGCGAAATATTTGCCGCTTACATGTGGATCAGGGATAAGCTTCTCCGGGAGGATACCGCCGGGTCCCACGCCAAGCAGGAGATGATCTCCGGCGTTGGCAATCACCTGCTCGATATAGTAAAAGCGATCCATCGCGTTCCGGGGACGAATCGCAAACAGCGCAGCCACACCTACCGGTAAGGCCAGAACCGCCCATAGCAGTCGTCTTGGGTTCCAGGTGGGGGCATACCAGATCAAAACACCCACCACGGCGCCGAGCAGCGCTCCCCGGCTGTTCAGGAACAGCAGGGCAGCAAGGAATGGCAGCCCCCAAACCGGGCGGCCTTTCGCAAAGGCCAGGATCAGGCCCAGGGCCGGAAAGATGGCATCATAGTTGCGGTTGTTGATACCCAAAAGGTGAAGAATTGGCCCGAAAATCATCCACACCCAGCAGGCCATCCACAGGGCCTTCAATACCCGCTCTTCGCCCAGATCCGCAGCCAGGATCATCATACAAAACCCACCAATCCAAACGAGTAAGAACGTCCAGGCGAGAAAGCCAGGATTAGCGATGGTGGAGATGAGCCCGGCGACGAACAGTAAACCGGCAGGGATCAGCAGCGGCGGTCGGGTTCCCTGCCCAAATTTGTAGGCCACAAAGGGAAGCACAAGGACCAGGGAACCTATGTATATCCAGGACACCTGGGGCATTAAGAACAGATCGCCCCCTAACAGCATGGCAAGAGAAAGGGCTAAGACCAGGACGCTCATTATGCTCTATATTCAACTCCATGCTATACGAAAGATATTCGGATCGATTTCTGTCAAACCCCGATTGCTCTGAGAATCACCAACACCCACAGCCCTGCCACGGCTGCCAGCATTTCCCACTGCGATTTCGACAGGCTCACCAACGCAGCCGCCCAGGTATGGAACGCGAGATATGGGGACAGGCAAGGTCCCGCCCCCATCGCAAACTCGATCTTGCGCCTGCGGATCGCCGCCACGAGCAGCGTCAGACCCACCGGGATCAACATCGGCCACATGCTGGTGTTCCACTCCGGGTTGACCATTTCCTCAAAACGCAGCGGCCAGGGCCCGAACAACACGAATGAGAGTAACAGAGCGAGCGTGATGGGCCAGAAGACCCGAACCACCTCCCGTATCCCCCCATGCAGCCAGGAATCGACCAGAATAAAGATAGCCACCCCTAACCCCACCTGAGGTTTGATGGCCAGGAAGAACAGCCCCACCTGGGGCGGCAGGATAAAGCCCAGCATCGCCAGCCAGTCGATGTTGGCAAAGAGCAGCCCATGCATTACCGGCGGCGAGATGATAAACGCACCCACCGCCAGCGGTTTTGCCCCCAGGCGGTGAGCAATCAAGGCATAGGCGATCAACCCGACCAGAAAGAACGCCGCCCGACCGACCGGTTCGGGCAGAGGGGCGAACGGCAGTATGAATAAAATTACCCAGGGAGCATTATAAAAGCCTTCGATGGTATACGGCGAATGGCCCTCCATTACCGCCAGTGCAGCCGGGCGAAAAAAAAGGTGCCAATCGATGCCTTCCGGCAGGAAGATTGACAGGCCGTATACAACCGGGATCGCGGCCAGGATCCCGATCGGGATCGCCAACCAGCTCCTGGATTTTCGAGGAAAGCTCAGCAACAGGTTCACCCCTCACCTCCCGTACAACATTAATTTATCATCTTCGTAAAGCAAATCCCAGCCATTGGCATCCAGATGAGCGATCACCGGCATCTCCGGCTCCAGCAGGACCAGTCTCACCTGCCAACTGTCGAGTGTCTTCTGCCAGCCGGCCTCCCCCCGCACAACCTGCAGCCATTGGCTGATGATCTCCTCGGTGTACAAATCCGTGCGGCCATCGATGAACACCGGATACTCGGGCAGCGCCCACAGCAGGTAGTCGCCCCAATAATAAGAATTGAACAGGCGTCCGGGTGGGCGTTCGTTCCGCAAGAATTCCACCGCTCCGCCAGGCAGCGAGGCGAGCCGGGAAGCATTATCTTCGGGGATCGCCAGCCCGGTGTTGAAAACCACAGCCAGAGACAGCAGCCCGAACAGGATATAGTTCGCCCTGGATTGCCGCGCTCCAACCGGACGATCGAACTTTAAATACAGGCCCAGCTTGCGCCGGAGAACCTCCAGCACAGACACGGCGTAACGGGCGATCACGATAGGCGCTGCCAGGGCGAACAGGGCGATATTCCGCTCCGCCATCAGGCTTAGAAAAGCGAAGCCGGCGAAAAGCAGAAAATCGACAACTGCCAGGCGCCGACGAGAGAAGCCAACCACGCCGAATCCAAACAGCAGCAGACAGACGAAAGGCAGGACGCCCAGGTTGTGAAAGTCCGGGGACCGCCACGCCTGGATGTGGGTCTGCAAAGCCTCGATCTCAACCATCCTCGCCCCACGCGCCGCCAACACCGATCCCGAAGGATTGATGTAAATCGCGACCACCATGAGCAGTCCGGCGATGATGAGCGGGCGGGACTCCCGGTACAGGGCCTGGAGCGTCTCCGGCTCTCCGATTTTTGTCAAATCCACGCGCTCCACCTGGCCCGCCAGATAGGCCGCCAGCAGGAGGAAACCGGTCACATACCCGCTATGGCTGTTCACCCAGGCCACCATCAAGGCCGGCAGCCACAGCAGATGCCGCCCCGCGCGCAGGCGCTGTTCCGGTTCGTCCGCGCGGTGGAAATCTTCGAGGATAGAGAGGTACACTGCAGTGAGCAGGAATGTAACCAGGTGAGGCCCGGCGGCCCAGTAAATCCTCGCCGCGGCCGCCCCCAGCACGATGAGAAAAGCCCGCAGGATCGGCCCGCCGGTAAGGGTTCGCCAGACGAACGCGTAGGTTGCGGTCACCATCAGCGCGGTCCATAAATTCAGCCCGCCTACCCCCAGCAGGCGGTGGATCATCGCCATCGGCGCTTCGACCAACCACCCGGGGGAGATCCAGGGCTCACCACCTCGAGTGTAGGAGAACGGATCCACTTGCGGGATCGCCCGGTTCTCCAGCATCCACTCTCCAGCCCGCAGATGCCGCCACGTACCGGCATCCACCGGAATCCGGGAAGCCATCGCAAACACGGCTAGCAGCGTGAGTAGATAAACAAAATGCCTGGTCCGCAAGGAATCTTTCCAAGCCTCGTTGCCCGATCAATTCAGGACGGGTGCCATGCTGTACTCAATCATCGTATTCGATCAACAAACGACCTGAGAGAAGAGTATAACATACACGAATAACGCCTTTGCAATTCTTCACAAAAAAGCAAACGATTTTAGACGAGGCCGCTCACGGAGCAGGATACAAAGTTCACGGTTGTGTGGTGTGCCCGAGCCCGATCTCCGTTGGGCGGACCGGCCTGGATAGGTCGTAGAATACTTGAAAATCGCCGATGAGCTTTTCCTGCCACCCGATTCCCTGCTGTGCGAACTGCTCCCGTAGATAATCGTTCAACTCCGGATGGTGGGTGGTGATATATGCCACACGCTCCGCCTCTTCCACCAGATCATCGTATCGCCTATAGCGGTCATCTCGCTCGGTGTAACGAAAATCGAGATGGTATGGCAGTCGCGGGACAAAAACCAGCTCTTCGCCGCTAAGAAACGCCAGGGGATAGCTCACCCAATAGTTGGTATAGCCCCGCCTCTCGCCCTGCTCGCGCAAAAAGGCGATTAGTTCGGGCATGAAGCGCTGGTCCACCTGGGCTGGAGGATAGAATTGAGTGGTGATGCCGGGTGGATTTGTCCGCACACACTGTACCGTCCCCCACAGATGGAATAACAGCAGCAGCGGGACGAATGCCAAAGTCCATTTCCCCTGTCTCGACGAGAACCGGTGCAGCACCTGCCCGGCGAACAGCGCCATTGGAACTGCCAGGGGTACAAAATAGCGCCCGGAAGGGTCGGCGCCGAAATGCGAGAAGATGAACGCCAGAACCAGCACGACGCTCAATCCGAAGAGAATCACTTCCCGCGGGTTCTGCCTGGCTGCCGCAGGCAACCGGTTCAAGACCAGGGCAGTCACCCCGATCCAAAACATGAGCACAAACGGGATGAGCGGCACCGCCAGCCAGGTCACATCCCAGGGCGGGCGTAGGCCTAAGATGACCGTGCTCCCCAGCAAAAGGAAATTGCGGACGTGCTCCGCAGCCCGCAAGACCCAATGGGCTTGTGCGGCGGAGGCGATCGCCCCTCCCCGCAGCTCCCACAGCAGTTGTCCAAAGTCCGTCTGCAGGGCGAACACCCACCAGGGCGCCGATCCCAGCAAAAAGGCCAGGGCCGTGGTGATGGACACGGGGAGCAGACCTCTCACCCGGTGCCAATCCAGGGTCACCCACCGAGCGGAAAATGACAGGGCCTGCACCGGGACCGTTCCTGGCCGTTCATCCCTGATCCAGGCGAACAACCGGACAGCCAAAAACACAGCGGATGGGACGGTGTACACCAGGGTCAGGCCGAAAGCCCACAGGCCCAACCCAACCAGGAACGCCCATACCCCCCAGCCGGCCAGGGTTCCCGAGGCGCCTCCCGGGCGGATCTGATCTGCCAGCCTGAAACCTGCCAACAAAATGAGGTTCCCCAGCAGCAGCGCTTCACCATAACCGCCCAGGGAAACAGTGGTGTAAAGGGTGACGTTCACCGTTGGGATCGCCAGCAGCCAGGCTGCCAGTGCCCCCGCCTGCCAGGAACCGAACACCACTTTCCCCAGCTGCGCCGTGGTGACGATCACCCCCAGGTAAAGAAGCAGTTGAACAAGGCGGATGACCCACACCTGCTGGCCAAATATAACGAAACCCAGCGCCACCAGGGCTGCATCCAGGCTGCCCATGTAAGCCTGCCCGTAGAAGAAAATTGGGCGCCCTCCCTGATGGATGTGACGTGCCATCAGCGCCACCACCGCCTCGTCAGCGTTGAAAGGCAGTGCATCGCCCAACATCAGCCAGATCTTTAAAATGGCCGCAGTCGCCAGTGCCAGAATGAGCGCAGTACTTTCCCCGATCTCAATTTTGAAGGCTTTCATAAGATAACGAAACATGAACACATACAATAGAAGCATGCGACCAGAGGCGCTACAAACCTCCAAGACCTGCCACCGGTCATCTGGATTGCCCGGCAGCTGTCCGGTGGACGAACGCTTTAGAGTTACTTGGTTACCTTCAGGTATGCAAGAAACATTCTAGCACGGTCCGGCGGCAAGCGCGCTAACAGTTCAGGTAGCGCTTCAATTTACAACGCTCGAGGGGGAAATCGGAGCAGGCTGAAACTAATCGTCCGGATGCTCGTGGGAGGTTTGGACCTTCGCCGTCAGCAGTGGTTATCTTTGATGAACTTCAGCGGGTCGATATAGTGGGCGATCACCTCCCGCTTTATCGCCAGTTGGGCCTTTTGGAATTTCGGGTTCGAGGGGCTTACTTTCGCCTTTTGCAGGGCCCGCACTTCGGTCAGATTTGGCCAGTGCGAAGGGCGGGTCTTCAACAGCCCGCTGTAGCAAATGTCGAAGTGGAGGTGCCAGCCGGTCACCTGCCCAGCCGGGAGCCCGACTGAAGCGATGAACTGGCCACGCTTGACCGGCTCCCCCTTGCTCACGAATATCCGGTCTTCCACGTGCCCGTAGCGGCTGTGCACCGGCTGCCGCCGGGTGGTCCCATCCGGCAGCGTGACTGCCGCATCCGGGTGCTCGATGACCACAATGTTCCCCCAGGAGCCGGCCGGGCCGGCAAATATCACCACCCCATCGCCGACGGCGTAGATCGGCTGGCCGCGGTCCGCGTGCGACGGGCCGGGCAGGTTCAGGTCCGCTCCGGTGTGATAACCCAGGCTGTACCAGCTCAGATAGGGATTGAAATCGAACCAATTTCCGGTCCAGATCGGATACTTACCGAACATCACCCCCCCGGTGGCGAACGGCCCATCGCGCTCGATCTGAGTCCCAACCGGGGAGGAGAAGCCATCTCCAGAAGGAAGGGGCATGGAGAACAACGGCGTCCAACGCACCGGTCCGAAAGCGGCTTCCGCCGGGGGATCTTCCGTGCTCAGGTCAAACTGGCGCACCCGCCCGCTGAGAGGGTTGCTCACCGGATCGAGGTCATACTCACCCAGCGGATGCCACACGTCGAACAGATCGAACATATCCACCGCCGTCACCGGGTCCTCGAACTGCTCGACCCCGTTCAGAAAGCGGAAATTATGGGCGACTGAGAAGATGGCCCGCCGTGTGGTGGCATGCTTACCCGGCACAAAGACTTCCACCCGGTAGCGTCCTGGGGGGCAGCCGGGCGGCATCAGGTGGTCCACGATCACTTCCAGGTTGCGGTTCGTCGGCCGGTACCAGATCTGGAAAGACCGCCCGGTCGCGGGGTCCTGGCGGGTGAAGCGCTTCCACTGCGCTTCCAGGGCTGCTCTCCGCTGCGGATCGTCGTTATCCCAATATTCGATCTTGCACAGCGTATCGTCATCGGTCAGCGCATAAACGGGTGTGAGCATGGTCCCTCCTGAATCAGACTAAAAGAACATATAAAAGGCTATTTGATCTTAGACAAAAAAGATCCTTTTGTCAACAATGTGTCCATCACAAACCTTGGCTTTCTCAAGAATGGTCCTTATCAAGCCTGGCTTACGATTTTGAGAAAGCCAGGCACCACAAGCCGGTGGGTTAACGAAAATGGGGCGGTTTTTCACCGCCCCATTCTGCGCCTCGGCCAGATCAACCCATCTTGAAAAATGTGGGCAACTTCATCGCCAGATTCAGGTCGCCGGCCAGCTTCAGCTTGCCCATCATAAAGGCCTGCATGGCGTTGGTTTTTCCCACGATCACGTCCTTATAATCCTGGGCATCGGCAGTCAGGGTCATATTCGGGTTCTCTGCCACCCCCTCGACCACCTGGCACTGACCATCTTTGATGGTCACGATCCAGTCGCCGCCTTCATCACCGGTCAGGTGGTACTGCAGCACCGTATTGACACCTTCTGCATTTTCGGGTTTGAACGCCCGAGGCATCCGCGACATCAGGTCGCTCACAGAAATATCCGTCATCACCTTTCAACTCCTCGAATAGTTTTTCACTCATCCCTCACTGCGGTTGCCGCCTCAAGGCCTCCACCCGCAGCATGGGTGAATTCTACGATAGATTTTCAAAAATACCGGCCGCGCCCATGCCGCCGCCAATGCACATGGTGACCATCCCGTACCGGGCGCTGCGGCGCTTCATCTCATTGATGATCTGCGTTGTCAGCTTGGCGCCGGTGCAGCCCAGGGGGTGGCCCAGAGCGATCGCTCCGCCGTTGACGTTCACCTTCTCCAGGTCCATCCCCAGTTCCCGGATCACAGCCAGAGCCTGGGCAGCGAAGGCCTCGTTCAATTCGATCAGGTCGATATCGTCCAGAGAGAGCCCGGCCCGTTGGAGCGCTTTGGGCACAGCCTCGATCGGGCCGATGCCCATCAGTTCCGGCGGGACCCCGGCGACGGCGAAGGAGATGAAGCGCACCAGGGGTTTGAGCCCCAACGCTTCCGCTTTCGCTCGCGACATGACCAGCACCGCGGCCGCCCCGTCGGACATCTGGGACGAGTTGCCGGCCGTCACCGTACCGCCCTCCTTGAAGGCTGGGCGCAGTTTCGCCAACGTTTCCAGGTTCGTATCCGCCCGAGGGCCTTCATCTCGCCGTAGGGTGACCGTCCTCCGGGTCGGCTTCCCGTTCCCGTCCAATTCTACCAACTCCACCTCGACCGGCACCAGTTCATCGTCAAACAGGCCCGATTCGACCGCTTTCACCGCCCTCTGGTGGCTGCGCAGGGCGAAAGCATCCTGATCTTCGCGGCTGACCCCGTATTTTGCGGCCACATTTTCCGCGGTAAGGCCCATATTGGTAAACACTTCCGGACAATCGGCAGCGAAAACCGGGTCAGGTGCGAACTTATTGCCCGTCATCGGCACCATGCTCATCGATTCGACGCCGCCAGCGACGATGACCTCCGCCTGACCGGCCATGATCTGGTAAGCGGCGTGGGCGATGCTCTGCAGCCCGGAAGAACAGAAGCGGTTGATCGTCTCCCCGCCGGTGGAGTTCGGCAGGCCGGCCTTGATCGCCACCAGGCGGGCCAGGTTCATCCCCTGTTCCCCTTCGGGGAAGGCACAGCCTAAAATGACATCTTCCACTTCACCCGGGTCCACGCCCTTCGCCCGTCTGAACAGGTCTTTGATCACCGCGGCAGCCATCTCTTCCGGACGGGCCGAGGCGACTACCCCGCGTTTGGCCTTTCCGACCGGCGTGCGCGCCGCAGCGACGATGACGGCCTCGTGAGGGTTCGTATTCACAGTCATGGAATGACCTCCTTAGACTAATTCCTTAGCACTTTACCGGTCTGCAGGATGTTCCACATCCGCTGCTGGGTCTTCTCTTCCCCACACAGCGATAGGAAGGCTTCCCGCTCCAGGTCGAGGATATACTGCTCGTTCACCCAGGTCGGGTTCGTCAGGTCGCCGCCGGTGAGCACGTTTGCCAGTTTGTTGGCGATATACGCCTCATACTCGGTGATATAGCCACCTTCTTTCATCATAAAGATGCCCACCTGCAGAGCGGCCAGCGAGTCCCGGCCTCCGGCGTAGATCAGTTCCGGCGCCGGGGGGCGGTAGCCGGTCGCGTTCATATGGAGCACTTCTTTCTTGGCTTCGGCCAGCAAATGGTCCCGGTTCATCACCACCCGGTCGCAGGCGGAGAGGATCCCCAGATCGCGCGCCTCTTCGGCGCTGGTCGCCACCTTAGCCAGCCCGATCTGTTCGAAAATGCGCTGCAGGAACGGCAGGCTGTTGGCATGCTGAGTCTGCATCGCCGGGTTGAGGATGCGGCGCATCATCTCTTTCGTACCGCCTCCCGCCGGGATCACCCCGGCCCCGATCTCGACCAGCCCGGCGTACAGTTCGGCGGCGGCAACCACCCGCGAGGCGTACATGGTGATCTCGGCCCCGCCCCCCAGGGCCAGCCCGGCCGGGGCGACGATCACCGGCTTCGGTGAGTAGCGCATGCGCATGTTGATGTCCTGCATCTTCTTCACCGCCGCATCCAGTTGGTCCCACATCCCGCTCTGGGCGCCCATCACCACCATGAACAGGTTCGCCCCGGCGGAGAAGTTGGCGGCTTCGTTGCCGACCACCAGCCCGTCGAAATCCGTCTCCAGGCAGTCCAGCCCCTGGGTGATCATGTTGAAGATGTCATCATCGAGGGCGTTCATCTTGGTGTGGAATTCCACACAGGCCACGCCCTCCCCCAGGTCCACCAGGGTAGCCGACGGATTTTTGCTGACCACTTTCCCGGCGCTCTTCTGGTCCTTCAAGAAGATCAACCCCTTCTCCTGCTGGAGGGGCTGGTAAGCTCGCATGGACGGGTTATAGGCTGCGATTTTCCGGTCGCCCTGGTATTGGTAGAAGGTCGGGGAACCGCCCGCCAGCATCTCGTCCACCCAGGGGGCGGGTGGGAAGCCAGCGAGACGCATCGCATCCGCCGTCTCGGCCACCCCCAGCATATCCCAGGTCTCGAAGGGGCCAGCTTCCAGTCCGAACCCCCAGACCATGGCGTTATCGATCGGCACCGGCGTATCGGCGATCTCCGGGATCCGCTCCGAGGCATAGGCCAGGCTTTGGTAGGTGATGGCCCGCACCAACTCCCCGGCCCGGTCCTCTGCCGCCAGCATGATCTTCAGCCGCTCGCCCAGGTTGGACTTGTCCCTGGCCTTTCCAATCGAATCGAAGCGCACCTTCTGCGGCGGCTGGTATTCCAGCGTCTCCAGGTTCAGCGGCCAGAATTCCTTCTTCCCGTCCGCCTTGACTTCCTTATAAAACCCCTGGCGGGTCTTGTTGCCCAGGCGGCCTTGTTCCACCAGGGTTGCAATCAGCTTGTTCACCCGCTCGGAGTTCAAGTAGCGCAGGGCGTGCTCGTCGTGCGGGATGGCCGGGGCCAGGTTCTTCCCCACGTGATCCCACACATCAATGCCCACCAGGTCGATCAGGCGGAAAGTGGCCGTTTTGGGCCGCCCGATCACCGGCCCGGTGATGGCATCCACTTCCTCGACCGTGTACCCATTCTTGAGGATGTAATCAAGCGCAAATGCTCCGCCGCCAAATGCCAGGCGGTTGCCGATGAAGTTCGGCGTATCCTTCGCCAGCACGATCCCCTTCCCCAGGCGGTATTCACCGAAATGGGTGATCGCCTCCACCACTTTGGGCAGCGTCTCCCCGGTGGGGATCACCTCCAGCAGTTTCAAGTAGCGCGGAGGGTTGAAGAAATGTGTGCCCAGGAAGTGCTGGCGGAAGCTCTCCGAGCGCCCCGCGGCGATCGAGGCCACCGGCAGGCCGGAGGTGTTGGTGCTGATGATCGTTGTCTCTTTGCGGACGGCGTCGATGCGCTCCATCAACTGCTGCTTGATCTTCAGGTTTTCCACGATGGCTTCGATCACCCAATCCGCCTCTCGTATGGCATCGAAGTCGTCCTCCAGGTTGCCGGCGGTCACCATGCGGGCTGCCCGCTCGTTGAAGAAGTTGGCCGGCCTGGCCTCTTTCGCCCGGTCCAGGCCCTGCTGCACGATCCGGTTCCGCACCCGGCGGTCTTCGAGCGTCAGCCCTTTTTTCTGTTCATCGGGTGTCAGTTCCCTGGGGATGACGTCCAGCAGGGTCACCCGCACCCCGGCATTCGCCAGGTGCGCAGCGATCGCCGCCCCCATTGTCCCGGCGCCGATGACCACTGCCTGATGAATCTGGTACTTCATTTCTGGTTTCTCCTTTAGCTCCTGTGCGGTCCCTTAGCGCAGGGCGGTGTGAGAGCCGCCCAGGCCCAGGGAACAAACCGTGTTGAACTGCGCCCGGCCCGGGGAAGGCGCGATAGCGTGCCTCGGGCCAGGCGGGTTTATGGCCGCGCAACGATGAACTGATCGAATGTGGCTTCCATCTCTTCGTCCAAGGTGGTCTTCACCACCAACCCGATTTCACCCTCGTCGAAGGTATCGTCCTCCACCTGGGCCAACTGCTGCCCGTTGGCGAACAGGGTCAGCGAATCGTCCAGGCACTCGGCGCCCACGCGGTTGACGGCGCTGCCGCTTTCGATGATCTCAGGGGCGATCCCTTCGGTCAGGAAACTGAATTCGCCGTCTTCGTTGATCCCGATCCCATATCCGCCGCTGGGGCTCACCAACAGCGCGTAGAAGTTGTCCTCGTCTACATGGCGGCAGATCAGGCCGTAGAACCCGCTCTCCGCCCCATCACTCAGCGAAGCATCCACCTGGAGGTACACGTCGTCGATCCCCATCTCGCGGATGCTCCACACCGCAGCATTGTAGAACGCGTTGCGGATGCGGTACGCGCCGTCCACGAACCCGAATGCAAATTGGTCCTCTTCCCGTTCCGCCCAACCGGTCCCCGATTCAAAATCCTCTTCGAAGATCACGTTTGGAACCGGCGTATCAGTGGCGGTGGGGGGCGGTGTCTCTGTCGGTTCGGGGGTCATCGTGGGTTCGGGGGTGGGCGATGCGATCTCGGTTGGAGAGGGGGCAGGCGTGTCCGTCGCCGCAGGCGCGCCGGTCGCTGTGGCTGCCGGCGCCGCTGCTGTCAGTTCGGCGATGACCGTCTGCGCCGCCTGGGTGAACAGCGCATCCTGCTGGGGCGAAGGGAGGGGCGCCGGAGCCGGCTGGCAGGCGGCCAGGATCAGAAACAGGGACAGAAACAAACCAATCTTTTTCATCTCGGGTATCCTTTTCGTCCCCCCTTCAACGCAGCATGCGGTTGAAAAATTCCACCACGCGCTGCTCGAAGAGCGCTTCCCCCTCCCCGTAAAAAGTGTGCGGTGCATTCTCGTACCAGAAGCACTCTACTTCTTTTTCCAACGTGGTCAGCCGCTCGCATAAGTCGATCGACCAGCGCAGCGGCACCAACTCATCGGCCCGGCCGTGATGGATGCTCACTGCGGCGGTGATGCGATCCAGATAGTAGATGGGTGAGATGGTCTCCAACTCCTCGACCGGCACGGCCAACTCTTCCAGCCCGCGCAGCCCATACGACCAACTGTTGATCGCCTCGTAATTCTGCCGCTCATCCCCGCTCATCGGCGCGTACAGTACGGCGGCCTGCACGTCGGGGCTGACCGTGATCACCCGGGTGGACACCCCGCCGCCCATGCTGTGCCCCCACAGGCCGATTGCATCCGGGTCCGCCTGCTCCAGGGGCCCCGGCTTCCCGGCCTGCTCTTTCACAATGGCGATCAAGTTGAGCACATCCACCGCCATCCCCACCCGGAACAGGTTGTCCCCATCCGAGGAGGGCGGGTAGCCGCGCAGGTTCGGGTGCAGCACCAGGAATCCGTTGCGGGCCAGGGTATCGGCGTAGCGGGTGGTGTAGTCGATCGTATTGTAGATATCCGGCTCGATATACCCGTGCAGGGCGATCACCACCGGAAAGGGCCCCTCTCCCCGAGCGGGCTGGTTCATGAAGCCGTAAATGTCCAAGCCATCGCTCGGGTAGACGACCAGCGTGCGGGTGAAATAACTGTTCACCGCCAGCACTTCCTCCACCCGGATCTCGCCCCCGCCGTAGTCCCGTTCGAGCAAATGATCGATCCGGTAGCTGGCGTATGGATCCGGGGTTGGGGTGAGGCTGGGCTCGGGCGTTGCGGTCGCGGTGTGGGTCGCGGTAGCCGGTGGGAGGGTGATCGTCGGGGAGGGAGTGAGTGTCGCCGCTTCGACCGGCCGTGAGGTCGCGGCCGGTGATACAGCAGCCGTCAGAACCGGCTCGGCCTGGCTGGTCCTCGGCCCGCAGGCCGCAACCAGCAGGGCTAACGCCAGCGCCAGGGACATGGCGCCGCGCTTGAGACCGGTTCTGGCGGCTGTTCCCCGGTGGAGATCCCCTCGATCCAACCGGAAGCGCGGAAGGTTTCTCATCACCAGATTAACGCAACTCCCGCCCGCTGTAGTTGAGGATGTTGCGGGCCACGATCAGGCGGTTGATCTGCCCGGTGCCCTCGTAGATATCGCTGATCTTGGCGTCCCGGAACCACTTTTCCAGCAAAGTGTCGCGGGTGTAACCCATCGGACCCATGATTTCAACCGCTTTCTGGGTGATCTTGGTCACCACGTCGCCGGCGCGCACCTTGCTCATCGAGGCTTCTTTGTTGTTCGGCTTACCGTTATCGGCCATCCACACCGCTTTGATCACCAGGAGCCAGGCCGAGCGCAGCATCACTTCCATGTCGATCACCTCGCGCTCGATGTTCGACAACTTCTGGCGCGGCAGCCCGTAGCGGATCTCGACACCTTGCTGGACGAGCATTTCCTTAAGCAGTTCGAGGGTTGCCCGGGCGACGCCCATGGCGGTCGCCGCCACCAGCGGCCGCGTGGCGTCGAAGGTGGCCATCGCCCCCTTGAAGCCGGTAGTGGTCCTGGCGCTCGTAGTCACCTCGGCGCTGCCCAGGATGTTCTCGAACGGAATGCGGCAGTCCTGGAGGACGATGGCGGCCGTGTCCGAGGCCCGGATGCCCATCTTGTGCTCCAGTTTGGCCACCTTTATGCCCGGGGTGCCGGCTTCGACCACGAAGGGCCGCATGCCCGCCCGCCCGGCGGAAGGATCGATGGTGGCCCAAACCACCACGAAGCCATCGCTCAGTTCCAGCGACTTGTGCCCTGCGGTGACGAAGATCTTCTCCCCATTGAGCACCCACTCGTTGGTCTTCTTATCCAGCACGGCCGTGGTGCGGATCGCCGCCGTGTCCGAGCCGGCCTGGGGCTCGGTCATCGCCATCGCGGCGAAGGTGGGTTTCTCGGCCGCGAACCGCCTCAGGAACCGCTCCTTCTGCTCCGGAGTCCCGGTCGCTTCCACCGCGGCCGCCCCCAGGCCGCCGCCAGGGGTCACCAGGTACATGCCCACATCCCCCCAGGAGAGCATCTCCAACATGAACGCCAGCGATTGGTAGCCGATCGGCGGGCGTTTTTCCTGCTTTTCATCCCCGTTCTTTTTCTGCTTCGGGGCCAACGAGCCTGCCCCCGTCATCCGCATCGCCTGGTGCATGAAATTGATATAGTCCCACGGGATCTCGTGTTCGTTCTCGTCGTAAAACCGCGACACCGGGCGCATCATATTCTCAGCCACAGTCTTCAGCGCAAAGCTTTGCTGAGCGATGGGCTTGGGAGTTTCAAATTCGATCATGGCTATCTCCTGTTTCTCTTGAGAACCGCTGGTTCAAAACGCTCACACAATCGCCAGGCCGGCAAAGGTGGGGATGCCCCGCCCGTTGCGCATCCACAGTTCAACCGGATGCTCGCGGATGTAGCCGTGCCCACCGAGGATCTGTACAGCCCGGTCGGTGACCATCATCGCCATATCCGTCGCCCCGGTCAGAGCCAGGTACGCGGTTTTGCCGGCCTCCTCCTTCCCGGTGTCCATCTGCCAGGCTGCCTCCCAGGTAAGCAGGCGGATGGCCTCGATCTCGGTGGCCATCTCGGCCAGCATGAAGGCGATTGCCTGCTTTTGGGCCACTTTCACTCCGAAGACATCCCGGTCTTTGGCGTAGTCGCGAGCGTATTCGAAAGCAGCCCGAGAGAGTCCCAGGGCCAGGGCGGCCGCAGCCACCCGTGAAGCAGCCAGGATCGGCTCGAAATCATGCCCCTCCGGTCCGCCCAGCCGGTTCTCCACCGGCACCCGCACACTGTTCAGGCAGACGCGGTGCACCGGCAAGGCGTGGATCCCCAACAGCTTCTGCCGCTCCTCTACATCCAGGCCTTTGCTGCCCTTGGGAACGATGAACCCCTGGGTTTTACCGTCCACCGCCGCGTAAACCACCATCGCCTGGGCGGCATCCCCGTAGGGCACGTATACTTTCTCCCCCTGGATCACGTAGTCCCCACCGTCGCGGACGGCGGTCGTCTTGAGTTGGTTGGGGTCGAAGTCGAATTGAGGTTCTACCAGGGCCGCGGTGAAGGGCGTCCAATCCAGGGCCTCGGTCACCTGAGGCAGGTACATCTGCTGCTGGGTTTCGTTCCCGGCCAGCAAAATGGGGATCGCAAACAGCCCCGGGCTTAATACGGCCAGGGCCCCGGCCAGGTCGCCGTAGGCCATCTCTTCTGCCGCCAGCACCCCGGTTACCAGCGAATGTTCGCCAAATCCCCCGTACGCCTCCGGGATGGAAGCCTGCAGGTACCCCAGTTCCCACCCCTTCTGGATCGTATCTGCGGGAAACTGGTTCTCCTCATCGGCATCGTGCGCCTTGGCTCGCAGATCACTGACCGCGAACTTGTTGATCGCCTCGATCAACATCTTCTGTTCATCAGAGGGTTCAAATGAATACATAGTTTCCTCCCTAAAACTTTGAAAAGACTGCTGTGCGCCCGCATCTGGCGCTTTAGCCGGTCTTCACTCACCCATCTGGCCTGTTGGAACGTCCGGTTCTGCTATAACCGGTAGTAGAGCAGAGGCACACCCCCTTGCGCCGCCTGCAGTTCTTCCAGGTTCTTGATCCCCAGCAGACTGCGGCTGTAAAGATACTCCACGTGCGCCCCGGCCTCTTCCACTGCCAGGAGCACGTTGTAACCGTGCACTTCCCCAAACAGCTCTTTAGAAATTTCCGCCACGGTCCTCGGCGTCTGGAGCAGATCCAGCACCTGCTCCAGGCGCTGCTGGTGCACTTCCTGGATCGCGGCGATGCGCCCCGTAAGATCGTTGATCGGGTCTTTATGCCCGCCCAGGGTCAAGCTAACACCGCTGCTCCAGTCTCTCAGGCTTTCTAAAGATTTCAGGTAATGGTCCAGCCCGGTTGACAGCGTCAGGCGCTCAGGCGATTGGTGTGGGCTCGTGCCTGTCAGCACGTGATCGCCGCTGAAAAGTACGTCGTGCAGGCGGATAACCACATGTCCGGCGCAGTGCCCGGGCACATGCAGCATTTCGAATGGCCCAACCTGCATCCCAACCGCCTCATAGGTGAAATCGATCTGCACCGAGCGGAACAGGCGCTTGGGCAGGGTGTACATCTCGATCAACGTCTCGGTCCGTTCGGCGGACACCCCGGCTTCTATGAGGAACTCACGCAGGCGGCGGGCCACGACGGTCAGGCGCTCCTCGTAATTGGTGAGCACCCGCTGGTCGAGCTCATGCACTCCGATCAGCGCTTTGGTCCGTGGGCGGATGTGCCCGAGCCCGCCGAAATGATCGATATGCGCGTGAGTGATCAGCACGTGCGTGAGGTTCTCCAGGCTGAGGTCCTGCCCGGTCGCGGCGGATGCCTGCTGCAGCCCGGCCTCCAGGTGCTCGTTCGAGGCGCCGAAGCCGGAGCCGGTATCGATCAGCGCCCGATAGGCGGTGTCTGCATGCTCGACCACAACCACGTATGCCTGTCCCCAAAAGCCCGGGAACACCTCGAGCGGTATGCGGTAGATCACTGCCCCCTGATCGGTCTCATACCGCTTGAGCGCGGCAGGCGCTTCAGTCTTTTCGACCGGCATCGCTCACTCCTCGCGGACCAGCATCCCACTCAAGAACAATCCCGCGTACTGCCCGGCGATCTCTTCCGGGCTCAGCGATCCATCCGGCCGGTACCAGGTGATGGTCCAATTCAAAACGCCCAGCACGGCTTTGGCGGCCAGGTGTGGATCGGTGCAGTTGTAGAGTCCTTGTTCGACCCCTTCTTGAATCAAATCCCGCCACAAACCCTCGAAACGATCACGGCGGGGGATGTGGCGGGACTGGTAGCGGGGCTCCAGCGAGCGGTGCTCGAGGAGCAGGACGGCCGCCAGATCGCGGTGCTCGAGCATCGCCTGAAGGTAAGCGATCATGGCCTGGCGCAGTTTCTCCTCCGGTGAGAGGCGCTGTTCCATCACCGCCTGCATCTGCTCGATGAGCAGATCCAGCGCCTGGTCCAGGATCGCGACCAGAATCTCTTGCTTGCTGTTGACGTGATGGTAGAGGCTCGCCTTCTGAAGCTTCACTGCCTGGGCGATGTCCTGCATAGAGGCGGCGTGGAATCCTTTTTGGCTGAAAATCTGGGCTGCAGCTTCGAGAATCTCTTCTCGCGTCATTTGTCCTCCCACCTTCCCTACCGAACGGTCGGTAGTTCCCTTTAGGATAACAAAAAAGGGTTAAATTGTCAAGATGACGCGCTGCACCATGCATGGCTTCTTCTTACGAATGGAGGTTGGGATAAGCGGGCTGCGGAGCCCGCCCTATCCCAAACCCCTATCCTTATAAATAAAGTATGACTTACGACTATGCGAAGGCCATGCTACAACATGTCTGGCCCACCTGCCCGCCCTGCCCCGGCAGAGACCGGCGACGGAGCACGGCTTTATTACGAATTTGGGGTTGGGATATGGGCGCTGCGCAGCGCCCATATCCCAACCCCTATCCTTTAATGAAGTTTAATAAAAATGGGATCTCACCCCCAGGCTGGGTGATCCCCACCGTCTGTATGGCGCGTCCGCACCTCAACCCCGCCCGACCCTTCCCAGTGCGGGCGTGGACCCGCCCTCCGATTTCGTGTATTCGTGGTCGCGCGGCATGCTTGCATATGCACGTGCCTGCTCGGCCATTCGTGGACGGCTTCTCCCCGGCGCATGGGCACGGCTGCACCGCAAACCACCCAAAACCGTGAACCCGCCCGCCGGCAGCGAAGCGCCACCGCCGGCAGCGAAGCGCTCACCGCCGGGCCACTACCAGTGCATGGGGAATAGGATTGTAGCAGGGGTGGTTGGCCGATTGCGCGAGGTGGGCACGGTTGGACTGGCTGTCATGCGTTTTGTTTTGGGATTCCTGCGTGGTTCTTTGATAGAATCAGTAGACGTTTTTGGGCTGAGAGGTGAGTGCACCTTGTTATCGTACAGGCGGATATTCAAAACCTGGTGGCCGCTGGCCGCCAGTTGGCTGCTGATGGGTGTGGAGACCCCCGCGCTGAGCGCGGTGGTGGCGCGCCTGGCAAACCCAGAGATCAACCTGGCCGCGTATGGGGGCGTCATCTTCCCCCTCTCTCTGATCATCGAATCCCCGATCATCATGCTCCTGGCCGCCTCCACCGCCCTCAGCAAAGATTGGGATTCCTACCGCAAGCTGCGCCGCTTCATGATGTGGTCCGGCGGCCTGCTCACCCTGCTGCACGTGCTGGTGGCGTTCACTCCGCTTTATTATTTCGTCGTGGAAGGTCTGCTCGGCGCTCCGGCCGAGATCGTCGACCCGGCCCGCATCGGCCTGATGATCATGACCCCCTGGACCTGGTCGATCGCTTACCGGCGGTTCCACCAGGGGGTGCTGATCCGTTTCGGCCACTCGCAGACCGTCGGCGTCGGGACCGTGGTCCGCCTGTCCGCCGACGCCACTGTGCTTGCCGCCGGTTACCTGGCCGGGGACATCCCCGGCATCGTCGTCGCAACCGCGGCCGTGGCCGCGGGGGTCATGGCCGAGGCGGCTTATGCCGGTTGGGTCGTCCGTCCCGTCCTTCAAAACGAGCTCAGACCCGCGGCGCCGGTCCGCCCATCCCTCACCCTGAAATTCTTCCTCGGCTTCTATATCCCCCTGGCCATGACCAGCCTGATCACCCTGCTGGCCAACCCGCTCGGCAGCGCCGCCCTGGGTCGCATGCCCGAGGCGCTGGCCTCCCTGGCCGTCTGGCCGGTCTTGACCGGGCTGGTTTTCATGCTCCGTTCCCTGGGGATGGCCTACAACGAAGTGGTCGTCGCCCTGCTGGATGAGCCTCGCTCTGTGCCTAACCTGCAGCGCTTCACCTGGATCCTGGCAGCGACCGCCTCCGTAATCCTGTTCCTGCTCGCCGCTACCCCGCTGGCCGGGCTGTGGTTCGTCACCGTTTCGGCCCTCCCGCCCGACCTGGCCGCGCTGGCCAGATCGGGTATCTGGCTGGCCATCCCGCTCCCGGCCCTCACCGTGTTCCAGAGTTGGTTCCAGGGGCTGATGCTGAACGACCGCCGGACCCGGGGCATCACCGAAGCCGTGGTGATTTATTTGCTTACCAACGCCCTCGTCCTTTTCATTGGTGTGCTGATCGGCCAGATCACCGGCCTGTATATCGGCCTGTTGGGCCTGGTGATTGCTTCCTTCGTCCAGACCATCTGGCTCTGGGTCCGCAGCCGCCCGGCGATGGCGGCTGTGGTCGCCCGCGATACCCCTGCCATCCCCGTCTCCGCGGATTGACCGTCACCTATCGCTTTCTCAAAGTCGTAAGTCAAGCTTTGAGAATAAAGTCAGGGAGAGATGGGCGGGCTGTGCAGCCCGCCCTCTCTCCCTAATTCCTTGTTCTTGAGAAAGCCATAGACGGTTACCCGGCGATACTCAGCCTGCATGAAAAGGTCTTGAAGGCCTCTTAATTCCACCCGATACATTCGGATACTTTCAGTATAATTACTCCAAAATCAGTTCAGGAGGGAAATTTACGCATGCCGCAACCCAAACCGGATTGGCTGGAGGTCGCTCGTATCGCGCTGCTTTCACGGGCGATGGATCAACTGGAAGAGACCACACTGGCTCCCCAGGGGAAGATCAAATACCAGTTTTCAGCCAAAGGACACGAGCTGGCCCAGATCCTCCTGGGGCAGGCGCTGGATCACGCCCATGACGCCGCTACGGTATATTATCGTTCCCGGCCGTTTATGCTCACCGCCGGCCTGACCCCTGCCGAAGCCCTGGCGGCCGGCATGGCCCTCACCGGCAGCCCCAGCGAAGGGAGGGACGTGGGCGTGGTCTTCAACCTCCCCCGCCGGGGCGGGCCGACCATCCTGCCGGCCTCCGGCGACGTTGGCGCGCAATACACCCCGGCCGCCGGCTGGGCCCAGGCGATCACCTACCGCTGCCGGGTGCTCGGCCAGGAAGATTGGCAGGGAGCGGTAGCGGTCGCCCTCGGCGGCGATGGCAGCGTGGCCGCAAACGGGTTTTGGTCCGCCCTCAATATTGCCACCACCCTGCGCCTGCCGGTGATCTTCTTCATCGAGGACAATAGCTACGGTATCTCCGTCCCCTCCCAATTACAAACCCCGGGCGGCAACATCGCCGCCAACCTGGCGGCCTACACAAATCTACTCATCATCGACGCCGATGGCACCCAACCGGCTGAGACCTGGAAAGCGGTGAGCCGCGCCGTGGAGCACGCCCGCGGCGGCGATGGCCCCTGCCTGCTGCGCCTCTCCGTCCCGCGGCTGACCGGCCACACCCTGATCGACGATCAGAGTTACAAATCCCCCGAAGAGTTGGCCGCCGAAGCCGAACGAGACCCGCTGGAGCGCCTGCGCCTCTTCCTACTCGACCAGGGCCACCCGCCCGAAACCTGGGAGGAACTTTCCCAGGAGACCGAGGCCACCCTGGCCCAGGCCGTGAAGGAAGCCGAGGCCTGCCCCCCGCCCGACCCCGACCAGGTGCGCCGCTACCTGTTCTTCCAGGGTGAAGCTCCCCGCCAGGGTGGGCTGCGCCCGGAGGACATCGGCCTCCCCGAATGCGGGCCCCAGCCCCAGCCCGGCAAGGCGCGGATCAACATGGTCGACGCCATCCGCCAGGCCCTCGAGGCCGAGATGGAGCTCAACCCGCGACTGCTGGTCTTCGGCGAGGACGTGGGGGTGAAGGGCGGGGTGCATGGCGCGACCCTGGATATGCAGGCTCACTTCGGCCCCGAGCGCGTCTTCGACACCTCGCTCTCCGAGGAAGGCATCATTGGCCGCGCCACGGGCATGGCCCTGGCCGGGCTGCTCCCCGTGCCCGAGATCCAATTCCGCAAGTATGCCGACCCCGCTTACGAACAGCTCAACGACCTGGGTACCCTGCGCTGGCGCACTGCCAATAAGTTCGCCGCCCCGGTCGTGGTGCGCATCCCGGTCGGTTTCGGTAAAAGGACCGGCGACCCCTGGCACAGTGTGACCGCCGAAGCCGTGTATGCCCACACGCTGGGCTGGCGCATCGCCTTCCCCAGCAATGCCGCCGATGCCGTTGGCTTGCTGCGCTCCGCGCTGCGCGGGGATGACCCCACCTTCTTCTTCGAGCACCGCGCCCTGCTGGATACCGCCGAGGGGCGCAGCCCATACCCCGGGGACGACTACTGCCTGCCTTTCGGACAGGCGGCCAGGCTGGTGGACGGCGGCGAGCTGCTCCTGGTCACCTGGGGCGCGATGGTCCCCCGCTGCCTGGAGGCGATCAAACCCTTCCCCGGCCGGGTCCGCTTGCTGGACCTGCGCACCATCATTCCTTGGGACCAGGAACAGGTGCTGGAGGGCGTGCACCTTACCGGCAAGGTGCTCATCGTGCACGAGGACACCTTGACCAACGGTTTCGCCGGCGAGATCACCGCGGTGATCGCTGCCGAAGCCTTCACCGATCTGGATGCGCCCATCCGCCGCCTGGCCATGCCCGACGTGCCCGTTCCCTTCAATGTGCAGGCGATGGAGGCGCTGCTGCCGAACGTGACCGGCATCCGCCAGGCGGTCGAATCACTCCTGGCCTACTAGAGGACTCTAAATCGGGGGCTATTTCAGCATGTCCTGCCGGAAAACGATGCGGCCAGGCAGCGCCACGCACCGGCAGTGACTCCAGCCTGTGAGGAGAATTGATGGAAGAGAAAGATATCCTGCTCTCGCAGCGCGACGGTCCGGTCGCGGTGCTCACCCTGAACCGGCCGGAAGCGCTCAACGCCCTCAGCCCTGCGGTGCTTGCTGCCCTCGCTTCCGCCCTGGAGCAGTTCGACGCCGACCCTGAGATCCGGGCGATCGTCATCACCGGCGCGGGGCGAGCTTTCGCCGCCGGGGCCGACATCCGCCAGATGTCGGCCGCTTCTCCCCTCGACATCATCGAGACCGGCACCCTTGAATACTGGCAGCGGATACGCCGCATCAATAAACCCCTCATCGCCGCCGTCAATGGTTATGCTTACGGGGGCGGCTGCGAGCTGGCCATGCAGTGCGATCTGATCGTGGCTGCGGAAACGGCCCGCTTCGCCCAGCCTGAGATCAAGCTGGGCATCATGCCAGGCGCCGGAGGCACCCAACGCCTGGCGCGGGCTATCGGCCCCTACCGGGCGATGGAGATGATCCTCACCGGAGAGCCGGTGAGCGCCGCCGAGGCCCACCGCTTCGGGCTGGTCTCCCGCCTGGTGCCGCCCGAGCGATGCCTGTCTGAAGCCATGGAATTGGCCCGGCTGATCGCCGCCCGCCCCCCGGTCGCCGTCCGCCTGGCCCGCCAGGCGCTGCGCCACGGGTTCGAGACCACGCTCCGTGAAGGTTTGGAGGTCGAACGGCGCAATTTCACCCTGCTTTTCGACACCGACGATCAGAAGGAGGGCATGGCGGCTTTTCTCGAGAAGCGGGCGGCAAAGTTCGAAGGGAAATGATTGTCCCTATGTCTATAAACATCACCACCCCGTATTCCATCCGCCTGGGGGTCGCCGGCTCGGGGGCAATGGGCTCCGGCATCGCCCTGGCCGCCCTGTTCAAGAACATGGTCGTCACCCTGTACGACATCTCCCCCGCCATGCTGGACCAGGCCCGGAATTACATTGAAAAGCACCTCGACCGCAAAGGAAAGCGAGTCAGCCTGAATAACCTGACCCTGACCACCGATCTTGAGGCGCTGGCCGGCTGCGGGGTGATTGTCGAGGCTGTGCTGGAAAAGCTGGAATTGAAGCAAGACCTCTTCGCCCGCCTGGATGCCCTTTGCCCGCCGCCCGCCATCCTGGCCACCAATACCAGCACCCTCTCCGTCACCGCCATCGCCTCCGCCGCCCAACACCCCGAGCGAGTGGCAGGGATGCACTTCTTCAACCCGGCCCCGGTCCTGCCCCTGGTGGAAATCGTTCGCGCCGCCCGCACCAACCAGGCCACCATCGACAGCCTGGTCGCCCTGGCTCAGTTGCTCGACAAGACTCCGGTCATCGCCGGGGATACCCCCGGCTTTATCGTCAACCGGGTTGCCCGCCCCTTCTATGGAGAGGCGCTGCGCCTGGCCGGTGAAGGCATTGCCACCCACGAACAGATAGACCGCCTGGTCCGCATGGCCGGCGGCTTCCGTATGGGCCCTTTCCAACTGATGGACCTGATCGGCATCGATGTCAACTTCACTGCCATGCAGTCCATGTACGAGCAGACCTTCGGCGAGCCCCGCTACCGGCCCCATCCTATCCAGGTGCAGATGGTGAGCCAGCGCGCGCTGGGGCGCAAGACCGGCCAGGGTTTTTACTCATACGCCAACGGCGAGGAGATCGCCGACCCGAAGCCCCCACGCCCCAGCCCGGCGGATGGCAAGATACTCTTCTCCCCCGGATCCTGGGCGCCGGACCTGGAAGCCAGCCTGGAGTCGGCCGGGTACACGCTCCTGTCGAGCGCCTCGCTCGCCACCGGCGACCTCGCCGCCGGCTTCGTCGTCGCCGGGAGAGGGGAAGGCCTGGCCGAACAGGTGCGCCTGGTCGATATCGCCCTGCCCCCCAACCGGCCCCTCTTCGTCCAGGCGGCCGGTGTGACCCTGGCCGAGGCCGGGCAGTGGTCCAAACACCCCGAACGCCTGGTCGGTTTCGATGGCCTGTTCTTCGCCGGCAGCCGGGCGCTGAACCTGGTTGCCTATCCCGGGGAACCTAACCCGGACGCGGTTGAATCCGCCGGCCGGTTGGTCTCCGGGCTGGGCCGGCTGCCGGTCTGGACCGGCGATGGCCCGGCCCTGGTGCTGCCGCGCATTCTGGCTATGCTGGCCAACGAAGCCGCTTTTGCGGTCGGGGAGGGCGTCGCCGGGGCGGATACGATCGACACCGCCATGAAGCTGGGAGTCAACTACCCCTTCGGGCCCCTGGAATGGGCCCGGAAAACCGGCTGGGAGAAAGTGGTGACCGTGCTCGACCACCTCTACCAGGAATACCACGAAGACCGCTATCGCACCGCGCCGCTCTTGCGCCGTTGGGCCCGTATCTTCTATAATAAGGAAACCAGGACATAAACAGGGAAACCCGCCTGCCTCCTGGCTCCGGATGAGGAACCTGCGTTCGCCCGCCAGAATACGCCTCAAATCCCCCCTCCTGCCGATCCTGGTCGGGGTCCTTTTCATCATCCAGGTTCTCGATCCGTATGACGGCTGGCTGGCGCTGCTGGTCGGCCTGGGAGGGGCCTGGCTGTTTTCCTACCTGTGGGTCCGCTCGCTTGGCCGCCATCTGCGCCTCACCCGGGAGATGCGCTACGGCTGGGCGCAGGTCGGCGACCGCCTGGAGGAGCGTTTTACCCTCACCAACACCGGGATCGTACCCGGCCTGTGGGTCGAGGTGCGCGACCAGACGAATATGCCCGGCTACCAGGTCAGCCGCGCAACCGGGGTCGGTCCCGCAGCGGGCAACCGCTGGATCACCGAAGCAGAGTGTTCCCGCCGCGGCCTGTTCACGCTCGGCCCCACCCTGCTCCGTTCCGGCGACCCGTTGGGGGTCTACACGGTGGAGATCACCCATCCCAACCGGGCGAACTTACTCGTCACCCCCCCGATCGTACCCTTGCCCGATATTGAAATCGCCCCGGGCGGCCGCGCCGGTGAAGGTCGTCCGCGGCCCGATGCGCCGGAACGCACCGTGAGCGTCTCCGGTGTGCGCCAGTACCTGGCCGGCGACAGCCTGCGCTGGGTGCATTGGCCCACCTCGGCCCGCATGGGCGAGCTCTACGTGCGCCTGTTCGAAGGCACGCCGGCTGGAGATTGGTGGGTGATCCTGGATGTGGCCCGCTCAGTCCAGGTGGGCAAAGGCCAGGATTCAACCGAGGAGCATGGGGTCATCCTCGCCGCCTCCCTGGCCGACCGGGCCCTGCGCCAACGCCAGGCTGTTGGCCTGGCCGTCAACGGCGGGGAGCTGATCTGGCTCCCGCCCCGGGAGGGAGATGGACAGCGTTGGGAGGTGCTGCGCTCCCTGGCGCTTGTCACCCCCGGGGAGCGCCCTCTGGGCGAGCTGCTGGAGCGCATGCGCCCTTCCTTCGGCCGGCACTCCAGCCTGATTTTGATCACGGCCGATACCCGTGGCGATTGGATCGAAGCGCTGCTCCCGCTTCTTTGGAACGGCGCCGCCCCCACCGTCCTGCTGCTCGACCCGGTCACCTTCGGCGGCCGGGGAGATGTCCGCCGCCCGGCCCGCCTGCTCGCCGGGCTGGGGGTGGCCCACTCGGTTATCCCTCGCGATCTGCTCGACCGCCCGGAGGCCAGGCCGGGGCAGAAAGGCCGCTGGGACTGGCGCGTATCGCCTGGCGGCCGGGCGGTCGCCGTCAACCGGCCGCAAGACCTGGGCTGGAAGGTGCTCTCGTGATTGCAAATCTGCTGGCCCGCCTGGTCCGCTTGGTGGTACGCCGGGTGGGGGTCCGCACCCTGGCGGTTTGGGGCCTGCTGATCGCCCTGACCGCCTGCGTGATCGCCGGGCTGGCGAGCATTTTGCGGGATCTCGACCCGAGCCTGCTCATCTCGGTAAGCTTCGCCGGGCTGGCCGCCGGTTGGCTGCTCGCCGGCCCACGCTTCACCCCTCGCAGAGCGGCTACCCTGGCGTTCGTCCTGGGATTGGGCCTGGCGTTGGTTCAGGTTGGCCAGATGCACGGGCAGGTATTTGCCTTGCTGCAAGCTGCAAACCGCACCGCCCTCCAGGTCCTGGGCTGGCGCCCATTCCTCCCCTCACCCGATCCCTTCCCGGCCCTATCCGAGTTGGCCGGGCTCGGCCGGGACAGCCTGGTGATCTTGCAGCGCCTCGGCGGCTGGCTGCTCGGGCTGATCCGGAGCCGGCCCGCTTTCGACCCCATCGCCACCGCCCTGCTGTGGAGCCTGGCCCTGTGGGGGGTCTCCTTCTGGTCTGCCTGGGCGATCCGTCGCGACTACACGCCCCTGGCTGCGGTTTTTCCCGCCGGCCTCTTACTGAGCGCCAGCCTATCCGCCGCCCGCGCCTCCATCGCCGCCTTGCTCGCCATGTTGGGGCTCACCCTGCTGTTTATGGGCTGGTGGAACTACACCCGGCGGGAGTGGGTCTGGGAGCGCGACGGGGTGGATTTCTCGGAGGACGTGCGGGTAGAGGTCGGCATGGCGGTGGTCATGGTGGTTGGCGCCCTCACCTTCGCCGCGGCCCTCTCCCCGGCCTTCAGCTTGCAGCGGCTGTTCGAATTTGCCCGCCGCTTTTCCCCCGCCAACCAGGAGCAGGTGGAGGCGGTCTCCGAATCACTCGGCCTGGAACGCCAGCCCGAGCCGGTCTCCCGCCCGCTGCCAGGGTCGCCGGGCGGGGCGGGCGGCCGGGAAGCCGGTTTCGAAACGGCAGAGCAGACCAGCGGCGGGCTGTTGGCCGAGCGTTCCGGCGGCCTCCCGCGCCGGCACCTGTTGGGCTCCGGGCCTGAGCTTTCGGAAGAAGTGGTGATGCTGGTATACACCGGCGAACTGCCCCCCCTCCCGGCGCAGTTGGGGCCCGACCTCGTCGTACCGCGCTATTACTGGCGCTCGATCACCTATGACCTCTACAACGGGCGCGGCTGGCTCACCGGCCCCACCGATCTCCGCCGCTATCCCCCACAGGGGACCACGCTGGAAGGGATTCCGGAGGCGGTGAAAGTGATGACACAAGAAGTCCACCCGGTCGCCGATCTGGGTGGGATTGTGTACGCCGCCGGCGAGATCCAGCAGGTGGACAGCAGTTATACCGTCCTCTGGCGCCACCGCCCGGGCGGGCAGGACTGGATCGAGATGGACGTTTTTGGCGCCGCGATCACCACCACCGTCTACACGGCCCGCTCTATCTACACTTCCCCCGGCGCAGCCGAACTGCGGGAGGCGGGCGCCAGCTACCCGGACTGGGTCCTCAACCGTTATCTGCGCCTGCCGGAGGCCACCCCAGACCGCCTGCGCCGCCTGGCGAACGAGCTCACCGCGGCCGAACTCACCCCCTACGACCGAGCCAAAGCCATCGAAGCCTACCTGCGCAGCTTCCCCTACTCCCTGGAGATCCCCGCTTCGCCCGAGGGCCGCGACGTAGCCGACTACTTCCTGTTCGACTTAAAGACCGGCTACTGCGATTACTACGCCACCGCCATGGTGGTCCTCGCCCGGGCTGCCGGCCTGCCTGCCCGCCTGGCGATCGGCTATGCGAGCGGACATTACGACCCCGTCAACGCCCGTTATGTGGTCACCGCCGCCGACGCTCACTCCTGGCCCGAGATCTTCTTCCCCGGCTTTGGGTGGGTGGCTTTCGAGCCTACCGCCGCCCTCCCCACCATCCGACCCTCTGGAACGCCCCAACTACCAGTCGTCACAGGGTCAGAAGACGACCGCCTCCTGAACCTTCCCGACCCCGCCTTCATCCGCCAACTGTTGGTGGGAATCCTGGCTGCCGCAGGGCTGGCCCTGGCGGTTTCATTGCTCTGGTCGGCCAGTGAACCCTGGCGTTTCGCCTGGCTCTCGCCCCCATCTGCGCTGCGCCTCATCTACCGTCGCCTGGTCCGTTCCGGGCGGCGTCTCGGCGCCCCGCTGCACAAAGGCGACACTCCGGCCGAGTTTGCCGCATCCTTTGCCGCACGCCTGGAACAGTTTGCGGCCGGCCCGCGCTGGCGACGCAATCTCGAACCGGCCGCGCAAGAGGTCCGCCGCCTGACCCGCCTGTACGCCGCTTCACTCTACGCCCCCCACCCGCCTTCCCCCGCGGATCGCCGCACGGCTCTGCATCTCTGGGGCCGCCTGCGCTGGCGCCTGTGGCTGTTCTCCCTGCTTCGCCGCCGCGGCTGAGGGCCAGGGCCGTTTTTCGTCCGCTTGTAGGCCCAAAAAGGGACGCTTTTCCCAAACTCCAGCAGGCGTTTGATGATATCATTGGGTCTCGGAGAACTGAGCTGGATCTCATAAGTGAAAACAAATAAGTTGAACAGAAGGTGACTGTGCTGGAAAGCCGCCCCCTACAGGTTGGCCCAGGTAGACTGCTGCCTATCCAGGAGATATTGATATTCGCATGAAGTTATCGGTTATTATCCCTGCATACAATGAAGCCGGTACGATTGAAGAGATTCTGAGGCGGGTGCACGGCACCGGGCTCGTCCATGAAGTGATCGTGGTTGACGACGGCTCAACCGATGGGACTCGTGAAATCCTTCAGAACCGGAACATCCAGGACGGGACTCGGGTGATCTTTCACGAATGCAACCAGGGGAAAGGCGCGGCCGTCGTCACCGGTATTCGCAATGCCACCGGCGATGTCCTCCTCATCCAGGACGCCGATCTCGAATACGATCCTCGCGAGTACCCCGAGCTGCTGCGCCCGATCGAGGAGGGGCTGGCGGACGTCGTCTACGGCTCCCGCTTCCTGGGCAAGCCCCACCGGGCCACCATGTTCTGGCACCAGCTCGCCAACCAGCTCCTGACCCTGATGACCAATATCCTCTTCAACAATATCCTGACCGATATGGAGACGGGCTACAAAGTCTTCCGCAGCCACGTCGTCCAGGACATGAACATAAAGGCCCGGAGTTTCGATTTCGAGCCCGAATTTACCGCCAAGGTGTTGAAGAAGAAAGTCCGCGTCTTCGAAGTGCCCATCAGCTTCAACCCTCGCGATTACGAGGATGGCAAAAAGATCAAGCTGAAAGATGCCTTTATCGCCGTCTGGACCTTGTTGAAATACCGCTTCGTCGACTGACGTAAAAGCACTCAGCCTGGTTTTCTCGTCGTTGTTAAAGAAACCTCATCCCCCTATAAGGTAATTCGGGTACAATAAGTTATACTAAACACAGCACCGTCGACCGGATCAGCACGACACAGGGAGGGTATTTGCGTGACCGATCGTCGATTTACGGGCCAGGACCCCGGCCAGTTCAATTTTCAATGCATCCGCTACGAAAAATCCAATCAGCGGGCGACCATCACCTTCAACCGTCCTGAAGTGCTCAACGCGGTCAATTGGGATATGCTGCGGGAGCTCAACCTGGCCTTCAAAGACGCCAGTTGGGATGACTCGGTGGCCGTTATTGTGCTCACCGGCGCCGGCGACCGGGCTTTTTGCACCGGCGCCGACCTCAAAGAACAAGAGCAGTTCCTCGAACGCCCCCGCGATTACTGGAAGTGGATGGGTGAGTTCATCGAATGCCATGAGCGGTTGCGGAATATCGGCAAACCGACCCTCGCCCGCCTGAACGGGATCGTGGTGGGCGGCGGGAATGAGTTTAACATGAGCTGCGACCTGGCGGTTGCGGCCGACGATATTTACATCCGCCAGGTGGGCACCAGCCACGGCAGCGTCGCCCTGGCCGGCGCCACCCAGTTCCTGCCGCTGATCGTCGGCGACCGGCGGGCGCGCGAGATCTTGTTCCTCAACGAAGAGATCCCGGCCCAGAAGGCCCTCGAATGGGGGCTGGTCAACTGGGTGACCCCCCGGGCGGAGCTCGACGCCAAGGTTGACGAGGTTGTCGCCAAGCTGATCGCCAAGTTCCCCGAGAAGACCCGCTACACCAAACAGCAGCTCAACTTCTGGCGCGATCTGAGCTGGCACCTGACCATCGGTCACGGTCGCGATTGGTTGGCCATCCACAACACCAGCCCCGAAACCTGGGAAGGCGTCCGCTCCTTCAACCAGAAGCGCCCCCCCGACTACTCCGCTATTCGCCGCCGCTGGGCTGAAGATCAGGGCCCCGAGTGGCTGGACGGCAGTCCACCGGCGGTGGACGAGCCATCATCCTGAACCTTTTGGAGAGAGCACCTATGGTCATGACTTTACCCCCCGACATACAACTCCAGGAGAGCACCCTGGCGTTTCTGCGAACAGGCCCCAAGAAGCTGTTCATCAACGGCCAATGGGAGGACGCGATCGACGGGCAGACCTTCCCGACGATCAACCCGGCGACCGGGGAAGAGCTCGCCCAAATCGCCCTGGCCGGCCGGGAGGATGTCTCCCGGGCCGCTCATGCCGCCCGCGCAGCCCTGTACAACGGCCCCTGGGGGAAGATGAGCGGCGAGGAGCGCGGCAGCTACCTGTGGAAGCTGGCGGATCTGATCGACCGCCACGCCGACGAGCTGGCCGAGCTCGAAACCCTGGACAACGGCAAGCCCTTGCGAGTTTCGCGCCGGGGCGATCTCCCCGCCGTCAGCCGCCATTTCCGCTATTTTGCCGGTTGGGCCGGCAAGCTCGAAGGCTCAACTGTGCCCACCTCCATGCCCAACCAGTTCGTTTATACCCTGCGCGAGCCGGTCGGAGTGGTCGGCCTGATCATCCCCTGGAACTTCCCCTTGCTGATGGCGGCCTGGAAACTGGCCCCCGCCCTGGCCTGCGGGAACACCGTCATCCTCAAGCCCGCCGAGGAGACCCCGCTGACCGCCCTGCGCCTGGGCGAGCTCATCCAGGAAGCGGGTTTCCCGGACGGCGTGATCAACATCCTCACCGGCCCCGGCGAGCCCACCGGCGCAGCCATCACCTCCAGCCTGGCTGTGGATAAAGTGGCCTTCACCGGCTCGACTGAAGTCGGCCGCAAGGTGCTCGAAGCCGCGGCGAAAAGCAATCTCAAAAAAGTCAGCCTGGAATTGGGCGGGAAATCCCCCAACATCATCTTCGCCGATGCCAACCTGGGCAAGGCCATCAAAGGCGCCAATTGGGCGGTGTTCAGCACCGCCGGGCAAGAGTGTGTCGCCGGTTCCCGGCTCTTCGTTGAGCGGCCGGTGTACGAACAGGTCGTCGAGGGGCTGAAGAACGAAGCCCAGAAGATTCGCGTGGGCAATGGGTTCGCACCCCGCGTCCACATCGGCCCCCTGATCAGCGAACAACAACTGCAGCGGGTGATGGGCTATATCGAGAGCGGGGGCCAGGGCGCCCAACTGGTGACCGGCGGAGAGCGCCTGGGCGGCGAGCTGCAGAACGGCTACTTCCTCTCCCCCACCATCTTCGCCCACGAAGACGATAACCTGGAGCTCGTCCAGGAGGAGATTTTCGGCCCCGTGGTCGCCGTCACCCCCTTCGATGATTGGGATGAGCTCGTCATGCGCGCCAATTCCACTCGCTACGGCCTGGCTGCCGGCATCTGGACCGAGAACCTGAGCAAGGCTCACCGCTTTGCCCATGCCGTGAGCGCCGGCACCGTGTGGATCAACGGCTACGGCATGTTCGACCCCGCGGCGCCTTTCGGTGGCACCAAGCAGAGCGGCTTTGGGCGTGAGATGGGCAAAGAGGCCCTCGACCTGTACACCCAGGTCAAGACCGTGTGGGTCGGCCTGGCCTGATCGTTAGTAAAGTGAGAGAGCATATGGTTGGCAGTGTGATCGAAGAGAAACAGAAGCAGCAGGAAGATGAAACCCGCTTACGAGAGTTCGAAGCGCGCATCGCCCGCGGTGAAAAGATCGAGCCCGGGGATTGGATGCCGCCCGAATACCGGCGCCAGCTCATCCGCATGATTTCCCAGCACGCCCACAGCGAAATCGTCGGTATGCTCCCCGAAGGCGCCTGGATCACCCGCGCTCCCACCCTGCGCCGCAAGATGATTCTGCTGGCAAAAGTGCAGGACGAGGCCGGGCACGGGCAGTATCTGTACCACGCCGCCGAGACTCTGGGAGTAACCCGGGAGGAGATGATCGACGCCCTGCTCTCCGGCGCCGCCAAATACTCGAACGTGTTCAACTATCCCACCCTGAATTATGCCGATGTGGGCGTGATCGGCTACCTGGTCGACTTCGCTGCCATCCTCAATCAGACCATGCTGGCCCGCTGTTCGTATGGCCCCTACTCCCGCGCCATGGTTCGCATCTGCGCCGAAGAGAACTTCCACAAGAAGCAAGGGCAAGACCTGGTGATCCGCATGGCGCAGGGCACCCCACGGCAGAAGGCGATGGTGCAGGATGCCATCAACCGTTGGTGGTGGCCCACGCTGATGATGTTTGGGCCGCACGACACCGACTCCCCCAACAGCGCGGTCCTCATCCGCTGGGGGATCAAGACCAAGACCAACGACGAACTGCGCCAGGAGTTTGTGACCAAGATCATCCCCGAGCTCCACGCCTTGGGGTTGAGCGTCCCAGATCCGGACCTGCGCTATGACGAGGGCACCGGCGCCTGGATCCACGGACCGATCGACTGGGACGAGTTCTGGCGAGTGATCAAGGGCCAGGGGCCGTGCAATAAGGAGCGCATGGAAGCCCGCCAACAGGCCCACGAGAACGGGCGCTGGGTGCGTGAAGCCCTGGCTGCCTACGCCCAAAAGCAAGCTGCGAAGGGGACCGGTTAACGATGGACACCCAATGGCCCCGATTTGAAGTCTTCGTCCAGGAGAAGCCCGGCGCCCCCTACATGGATGCCGGCTCCGTTCACGCCTCGGACATCGAGCTGGCATTGCTCAACGCCCGCGACGTCTTCGCCCGGCGACCGGAGGCCGTGGGCATGTGGGTCGTCCCCGCCGGGGCGATCTTCTCCCGCACCGCCCAGGAGCTCGAGGCGCAGCCGGGACTGCTCGCGGTCTCAACCGATGAGGCCGCGGCGGAAGAGGAGTACGAAGTGTTCTGCAAGTCCAAATCCGCCGGGACCCAGACCTGGGTAGGCCGGGTGACCGCCGCCTCGCCCGAACAGGCCCTGGCCCGGGGCGTGCTGGCCTTCAGCGGGGACCGGCCCCCCTTCGCCTGGTGGGTGTTCCCCCGCAGGCAGGTGCTCGCCAGCGATCCGGAAGACGTCGACAGCCTGTTCGCCCCCGCTCGCGAGAAGACCTTCCGCCTCTCGTCAGACTTCAAGACCGTCACCGCCATGCGGGAGATCACCTCCGGTTGAGCAAGGGCCGCAAAATACGCAGTTCAGGCCAGGCATGCCGCTCAGCCGGGAACACAAACACAGGAGCGCTTTCATCCATGGAAAAACACCTGCGTGAAGCCTTATCCGCCCAACTGCTCGCTATGGGCGACGACGAATACCTCCTCGGCCACCGCAATTCCGAGTGGTGCGGTCACGCCCCCATCCTGGAAGAGGATATCGCCTTCGCCAACCTGGCCCTCGACGAAATCGGCCACGCCGCGCAGTGGTACACCTTGCTGGCGGACCTGCTCGGCGAAGACCCCGAGCGCTATCCCGACCGGTTGGTCTTCCTCAGAGATCCGTCCGCGTTCCGCTGCGTGCAGATGGTCGAACTGCCCAACGGTGACTGGGCCCACTCCATGCTGCGCCAATACCTGTTCGATGAAACCGAGGCCGTGCGCCTGGCGGCCCTGGTGAGCAGCCGCTATCCCCCCCTGGCGGAGGCGGCGGCAAAAATCCGCAAAGAAGAGCTCTACCACCGCCGCCACACCTCGGCCTGGATCCGGCGCCTGGGCCTGGGGACGGACGAGAGTCACGCCCGCTTGCAGGCGGCCCTGGATACCCTCTGGCCTTACACCCCCCAATTGTTCGCCCCCTTGGCCCAGGAGCCGGCCCTGGTTGCAGCCGGGTTCGTGGCCGATTCACAGGAACTGCGCCGCAGTTGGGAAGCGGCCGTCCTCCCCTTGCTGCGCGAATGTGAGCTCGCGGTCCCGTCCGGGCCCGGGCTCGCCATAGAGCGCAGCCAGCACACCGCCCACCTGCCGGTGCTGGTGGCCGATATGCAGTCGGTCGCTCGCCTGGAGCCCGAATCTCGCTGGTAAGGACCGTCCGATGAGTGCGCTGTCAGTTCAACAAGTCTGGGACCTGCTCGAAGAAGTCAAAGACCCCGAAATTCCGGTGGTCTCCGTGGTTGAGATGGGTATCGTCCGCCGGGTGGAGGTGCAGGGCGATGAGGTACGGGTGACCATCACCCCCACGTTCAGCGGCTGCCCTGCCCTGGACTTCATGCGCCGGGAGATCCAGGCCCGGATTGAGCAGGCCGGGGCCGGGCAGGTGAGCGTCGAACTCAGCAACAACCCTCCCTGGAGCAGCGACGACCTGTCCCCCTCCGCCCGCCGCAAGCTGAAAGAATTCGGCCTGGCGCCCCCGCCCAGCACGTCCGGCGGCCTGGAGCTGGCCCTGCTGGACGTCGTCCGCTGCCCGTACTGCGATTCAGAGGACACCGTCTTGAAGAACAGCTTTGGCCCCACCCTGTGCCGGGCAATTTATGTCTGCAACGCCTGCCGGCAGCCTTTCGAGCAGTTCAAACCTCTATGAGGCTTTCAGCATCGTCCATGGTTCCGATCCCTGTATCCGCTCTGGTTTGCGAAAGGAGAATCACATGAAATTGATTGCGCTCTACAAGCAGCCTCCCGATCCGGAGGCCTTCGATGAGGCTTATTTCAACACTCATATGCCCCTGATTGACAAAGTGCCCGGGTTGGAGCGCACGGTCATCACCCGCTTCAGTCGCTCTCTGATGGGTGACCAGCTTTATATGATGGCCGAGATGTATTTCACCGACGAGAGCGCCTTGAAAAGCGGCCTGAAAAGCCCGGAGATGGCCGCCGCCGGTGCAAACTTGAACGGGTTCGCCTCCGGCCTGGTTACTCTGCTCATCGGGCAGGAACAGGAAAAACCGGTCTCAGCCGCTTGAGAGGGCAGATATGGAATACCGATATTTAGGTCGCACCGGCCTGCGGGTCTCCGAATTGTGCATGGGCACCATGCAGTTCGGTTGGACCGCCGGTGAAGACCTGGCCTACCAGATTCTCGACGCCGCCTTCGAGGCGGGGATCAATTTCATCGACACGGCCAATGTCTACTCCCGTTGGGTGGAGGGCAACCCCGGGGGCGTGGCCGAGACGATCATCGGGAACTGGCTGAAACAACGCCAGATCCCGCGCAGCCAGATCCTCATCGCCACCAAGGTGCGCGGCCGGGTCGGCGATGGTCCCAACGATGAAGGCCTCTCCCGCCAGCACATCCTCCAGGCGGTAGAGGATTCCCTGCGCCGCCTGAACACCGACTATATCGACCTCTACCAGACCCATTTTTTCGATGAGAACACTCCCATCGAAGAAACCCTGCGGGCGATGGACGACCTGGTCCGCCAGGGGAAAGTGCGCTACATCGGCGCCTCCAACTACCCGGCCTGGCGCTTGATGCAGGCCCTGTGGGCCTCCGACAGGCACGGCCTGGCCCGCTACGATTCCCTCCAACCCCACTACAGCCTGGTGCACCGGGCGGAGTTCGAGCGCGAGTTGGCCGACGTCTGCCGCACCTACGGCCTGGGCGTCATCCCCTACAGCCCCCTGGCCGCCGGTTTTCTCACCGGTAAATATCGCCGCGACCAGCAGCCCCCCGATTCAGCCCGCCTTGGCTCGGCCCGCCGGTACTTCAACGACCGCAACTGGGCGCTGTTGGACAAAATGGAAGCCATCGCCCAGCAGAGGGGCGGCTGCAGCCTGAGCCAGATCGCCCTCGCCTGGCAGCTTTCCAACCCGCTGATTACCAGCCCCATCATCGGTCCCCGCGACATGGACCAACTCCGGGATAACCTGGGCGCGGTTGGTCTGCGCCTCGCCCCGGAAGAGATGGAGATGCTCGACGAGGCCAGTTCCTGGAAATCTTAAGCGAGGATCGGCGATCCTCGCCGGGCCTCGCCCTGGCGAAAATTCCGTTCGATCACTTAAGGAGATTTTGAATGGTAACGAGGACAGTCCAAACCTCCGATCGCCCGATGACCCAAGAGGGCGACTTTCTGAACCTGAAATCCGTCGATCACATTCATTTTTGGGTCGGCAACGCCAAGCAGGCCATGTATTATTGGTGGAAAGGGTTCGGTTTCCAGCCGGTGGCCTATTCCGGTCTGGAGACCGGCAACCGCCAGTTCGCCTCCTACGTGCTCGTCTCCGGCCAAATCCGCCTGGTGGTCTCCGCTCCCTACAGCCCCAGCAGCGAAATCGCCGCCCACCACCTTGTGCACGGCGATGGCGTCAAGGTGGTAGCCTTCGAGGTCAATGACCTGGCCCAGGCCTACGCGGAACTCGTCGCCCGCGGCGCAGTCGTCGCCTGGCCGCCTCGCGAGGAGATCGATGAGTTCGGCGAGCTGAGGACCGCCGCCATCCGTGTGTACGGCGAGACCCTGCACGTATTCGTCGACCGCTCGGCTTACGGGGGCCCCTTCGCCCCCACCTACCAGCCCATCGAAATTCCCGCCGAACCCACCGGGCTGGCCGCCGTCGACCATATCGTCGGGAATGTCCAATTGGGGAAGATGAATACCTGGGTCAATTTCTACCACCAGGTGATGGGCTTCCGCCAGCTCGTGCACTTCGACGACCAGGATATCAGCACCGAGTATTCGGCCCTGATGTCGAAGGTTATGCAGAACGGCACCGGCCGGATCAAGCTGCCGATCAACGAACCGGCCGAAGGGAAGAAAAAGAGCCAGATCGAAGAGTTCCTGGATTACTACTACGGGCCCGGCGTCCAGCATATCGCCATGTCCACCGGCAATATCATCGAGACGGTTGAAGAGCTCAAGCGCCGCGGCATCGAGTTCTTGCGCGTTCCCAACGCTTATTACGATCAGTTACCGGAACGGGTGGGCGAGATCAAAGAACCCCTGGAGGCCATCCGGGAGCTGGGCATCCTGGTGGACCGCGATGACGAGGGCTACCTGCTCCAGATTTTCTCCCGCCCCCTACAGGATCGCCCGACCATGTTCATCGAAGTCATCCAGCGCCGCGGCAGCCAGGGTTTCGGCAAGGGTAACTTCAAAGCCCTGTTCGAGGCCCTCGAGCTCGAGCAGCAGCGCCGCGGTAATTTGTAGTCGCCCCTTCATTGGCGGGCCGCCCGTGTCCCGGGTGGCCCGCTGATCGCCGCCTCCACGCACAGGCTTACACGGACACCATTGAAGCTGCTTACCTTTACCCACCCTCAGAGCAATGCCGAGCGCATTGGGGCCTATCACCGGGATTTGGTGATCGATTTGGTCGCTGTTCAGGAATGGGCTGCACAGCAGCGCAGGCTGCCGCCACAAAAGCTGCCTGCCTCCATGTTCGAGCTCATCCATCTTGGGCCGCCCGCTCTCCAGTCCGTCCGCAACCTGATCCACATCCTCGAAGGCGAGGATCCTGCTGCCCTGCGCGGGGAGGACGGCCTGGCGGTCGGTCTCCCCCTGGAGGCGGTGCGCCTCCTGCCTCCGCTGCCGCGCGCTATGAGCCTGCGCGATTTCTACGCGTTCGAAGGCCACGTCCGGACCGCCTTCGCCAACCGGGGAAGACCTGTGCCCGAGGAGTGGTACCGCTTCCCGGTCTTCTACTTTTCCAATCCAAACGCCATCTTCGGGCCGGGCGAGACCATCCCCTACCCGGCTCACACGCAGGCCCTCGATTACGAGCTAGAAGTGGCCTGTATCATCAGCCGGCCGGGGATCAACCTCCGCCCGGACGAGGTCGATGACTATATATTCGGCTATACGATATTCAACGATTGGTCGGCCCGGGATCTGCAGCGAGAAGAGATGAAGGTCGGGCTCGGCCCGGCCAAGGGGAAGGACTTCGCTTCCTCTCTCGGCCCTTGGATCGTCACCCCGGATGAGTTGGAGGACCGCCTGGCTGGCCGCCCCGGCGTTTACGAACTGCAGATGGTCGCCCGGGTGAACGGCGAGCAGCGCTCCTCCGGCAGTTGGCAGCAGCTTCACTATTCCTTCGGCGAGATGATCGCCCGCGCCTCCCAGGATGTGTACCTGCTCCCCGGCGATGTGATCGGCTCTGGCACCGTGGGCACCGGCTGCTTGCTCGAGCTCACCCGCGGGCAAGGGCCCTGGCTGCAGCCCGGCGACCTGGTCGAGTTGGAGATCGAGCGCATGGGGGTGTTGGCCAACCGGATCGGAAACTCCTATCCGGCCCGCACATGAGATGAAGGATCGAACCGTATGGACAGCCAGAATCCCTTCCCCCACCCCTCTGGGGACGCCACATCCGGTGCAGCCCATGTCGTCACCGTCCGCCCGGGGGAGCAGCTTCTCTCGCGCCAGCAGCTCCCCTACTTCGTCGGCATTTCCGCCCAAACGGCCGGGGCCACCGGACTGTCGCTCAACCTGGTGATCATCCCCCCCGGCGGCGCAGCCGCCCCTCACCTGCACCTGGGTTATGAAACCGCCATCTACATCATCCAGGGCACGGTGGAGACGCGCTACGGTCCGGGCCTTTCCGAGGCGGTCACCAACCAGGCTGGAGATTTCTTATTCATCCCCGCCAATCTGCCCCACCAGCCCCGGAACCTGAGCGACACCGAAGCGGCGATCGCCATCGTCGCCCGCAACGACCCCAACGAACAGGAGAGCGTGCGCCATTATGATCCCAAAGACGCTCCCAACCTGCCCGCGTAGCCTGATCCTTGAACCTGCGATCCCAGGCGTCGCTCCCCGCTTCAGGGTGAGTTTTCAATGATCCAACCACAGGAGGTACTATGCCTTACTACCACAAACTAGGGGAGATCCCCCACAAGCGCCATACGCAGTTCCGTAAACCGGACGGCGGCCTATACCGGGAAGAGGTGATGGGCCTGGAGGGTTTTTCCGGTCTGCAGTCCATCCTGTACCATCACTTCCTCCCTCCGCGCGTCCTCCAGGTAGAAGACCTCGGCCCCGCTGCGGTGGAGTACGCCGACTTCGGCCCTCTCCGCCACCGGGCGTTCGCCACCGCCGGAGCGCCCTCCGGAGGAGACCCCGTCTCCGCCCGCCGGGTGCTGCTTGGCAATGGCGACGTCACCTTGAGCATCAGCCTGTCCACTTCCAGCATGGATTACTTCTACCGCAACGGCCAGGCGTATGAAGCCTGGTTCACGCACGAAGGGGAGGGGGTGCTCCACACCCAGTTCGGCCGGCTCGACTTCCAACCCGGTGACTACATCATTATCCCCTACGGCGCCACCTGGCAGATGAAGCTCACCAGCCCCGCGGCGCGCTTCTTCGTCATCGAGGCCCCCTCCCAGATCGAGCCTCCCCGGCGCTACCGCAACCAATACGGCCAGATGCTGGAGCACGCCCCCTATTCAGAGCGCGATATCCGCCCGCCGGCAGAGCTGGATACCTACACCCAACGCGGCGAGTTCGAAGTCCGGGTCAAAGTGCGCGATCGCCTCTCCCGCCATATACTCGACCACCATCCGCTCGACGTCGTCGGTTGGGATGGCTACCTGTACCCCTGGATCTTCAGCATCCATGATTTCGAGCCGATCACCGGGCGCATCCACCAGCCTCCGCCGGTTCACCAGACCTTCCAGGGCCACAACTTCGTTGTGTGTTCCTTCGTCCCCCGCCTGTACGACTACCACCCCGAGGGCATCCCCGCCCCTTATAACCATTCCAACGTCAATTCCGACGAGGTGATCTACTATACCGATGGCAACTTTATGTCCAGAAAGGGCATCGACAAATACGATATCACCCTGCACCCCAGCGGGCTCCCTCACGGGCCACAGCCGGGGGCAACCGAAGCCTCGATCGGCAAGGAGCGGACCGAGGAACTGGCCGTGATGGTTGACACCTTCAATCCACTGCAGATTGCCGTGGCTGCCCTCGAACTGGAAAAGCCGGAGTATATGGCTTCCTGGCTGGAAGGGACGGGGGAGTGACCGCCACCTGAAGGACTACAATGGAAATCTCCCCCCAAGCCTTGCCCTGGAAATCCGTGTATAAGCTGCTCACCGGGTCCATCGTCCCCCGCCCGATCGGCTGGGTCTCATCCCTGGATCCGGAAGGCCAGCCGAACCTGGCGCCGTTCTCCTTCTTCAACGCCGTCTGCTCCAGCCCACCGACTTTGCTGTTCTGCCCCACCATCCGCGGCACAGACACGGCGCAGAAAGACACCCTCAACAACGTGCGCCGCACCGGGGAGTTTGTGATTAATATCGTCACCGAAGAACTGGCGGCAGCCATGAACGAGACCTCCGCCGAGCTCCCGGCGGAGGTGAATGAATTTGCGGTCGCCCGCCTGCTCACCGAACCTTCGGTCATGGTGCGCCCTCCGCGCGTGGCCGCCAGCCCGATTCATTTCGAGTGCAAATTATCTCATCTGATTGATATCAGTACCGAACCGGGAGGGGGAAGTGTGGTCATCGGCGAGATCGTCCACATCCACGTGCGCGACGACCTGCTGATCGGTGACGATAAGATCGATATCGAAAAACTGAAACCTATCGGGCGCCTGGCCGGGCCGAACTACTGCCACATCACCAACATCTTCCAGATGGTCCGTCCGCCATCGCGCCTGGGCATCAACCGCCAGGCGTCCTGACCATCGTCTTGATTTCGCCCCACACCGAGCGGAAGGCGTCCACCACTTCGGGGTCATAGCGAGTTTCACCACAGGCGACGATCTCGCGGTAGGCGAACTCTGGCGAGCAAGGATGCTGGTAAGCCCGGGCCGAGGTCATCGCATCCAGGGCATCTGCCACCGCTACGATCCGCGCCCCAAATGGGATGTCTGCCCCCGCCAGCCCGTCCGGGTAGCCTCGGCCGTCCCAGCGCTCGTGATGGTGGCGTATAATTGGAATGGCCGGTTCAAGATAGGGGATATTTTTGACCAGGTCCGCGCCCAACTCCGGATGGCGCCGCATTTCGGTCCACTCACCGAAATTCAGCGCATTCGGTTTTCTCAGGATATTTTCGCCGATATAGATCTTGCCGATGTCGTGGAGGATACTGCCGAACTGCAAGAATGTGAGTTGGGCCGCCGAAAACCCCAGCGCCCTGGCGATTGCCACCGAGTACGCCATCACCCGCTCGACGTGACCGCGGGTGTACTGGTCGCGCAGCTCAATGGCGTTCGAGAGCATGATCAGGCTGGCTTCATAGGCCTGCTGCAATTGGGCGAACAGCAGCTCCTGGCTGCGGGTGAGCCTGGCTTTGACCGTCGCCACCAGTTCCTGGCGGTTGACCGGCTTGATCAGGTAATCTTCTGCGCCCAGGCTTTTCCCGGCGAATATGTCCTCTCGCCCGCCCCGGGCGCTCAGGAAGATGAACGGGATCGGAACCCACTCGGGGCGTCTGCGGACGGCCTCGAAAAACGCAAATCCGTCCATTTCAGGCATGTTGATATCGGAAAGGATCAGGTCGGGACTGAAGCTGCTCATCCGTTCCAGAGCATCCCGCCCATTGGCGGCAGAGACTACAAGATAGCCTTCGAGCTCCAAAAGCAGCCGCAGACCATCTCGCAAGACATCATTATCTTCCACGACCAGAATACGCGCGGCCGTTTGGCCATGATGTTGGGCAGCGTTGAATAAGTGCGATGACTGGACCATGGATAAATCGTAATTGAAGAGCATATGTGTCATGGGCAGGCCGTTTATTGTACCACTCTACCTGTTGATCAGATCGAACATATCCGGGAACCACCTTTATAAACGCCGCAAGCGATTTTATGTTACCACAGCGCCTGGGAAATATTTCCCAGAAAGGAAATAAGGGGATGATTGCACCGAATACCGTCAAGGAAAAGACCGTTTACACCCTGGATCTGGATTTCATGGGCGTCGCCGGAGCGATTGCCTCTTACCTGATCCCTCACTCTGGGGGCGCGGTGCTGGTCGAGAGCGGGCCAGGGTCGACTACTGCCACCCTCACCTCCCGCCTGTCCGCCTACGGGTTCACCCCGGCGGATATCACCGACGTGCTGCTCACCCACATCCACCTCGATCATGCCGGGGCTGCGGGCTGGCTGGCACGTCAGGGGGCGCGCATCCACGTCCATCACGTCGGCGCGCCCCATCTGCTAAACCCCGAAAAGCTGCTCTCCTCCGCCGCCCGCATTTACGGCGATCTGATGCAGCAGTTGTGGGGGGATTTCCTGCCCGTGCCCGAGGAGCGGTTGTCTATCCACGATGACGAGGAAGTGATCGAGGTGGGCGACCTGCGCTTCCGCCTCCTGGATACGCCCGGTCACGCCTACCACCACCTGGCTTACATCTATGAAGGCACCTGTTTCAGCGGTGATATCGGCGGCGTGCGCATGCAGGGGGTCCGCCATGTCCGCCTGCCGATGCCGCCTCCGGAATTCCATCTCGAATTGTGGCGCCAGTCCGTGGCGTGCCTGCAAGCCGAGTACGAGCGGGGCGCTTTTACCCGAATCGCCCCCACGCATTTCGGCCTCTTCACAGATCCCGATTGGCACCTGCAAACCCTGGCCCAGGGCCTAAACGATATCGAAGCCTGGATGGTGGACCTGATGCCCTCCGGGCCATCTTTGGATGAGATTAACAAAAGCTTCCTGGACTGGACGGCCCGCCGGTCCGCGGCCGACAACCTGACGCCCGAGCAGGCCGCCATTTACGAAGCCGCCAACCCCTCCTGGATGTCAGCCCGCGGCATCCACCGTTACTGGACGAAAGTGAGAAACGCCGGTTCTGGAGTAGAATAGCTGGGTGATGACTTTCCCCGCCCCCCTCATCCAAACGCTTCGCTCCGCCCGCCGGGTGACCGTGCTGACCGGCGCCGGGGTCTCCGCCGAGAGCGGCGTCCCGACCTTTCGCGATGCCCAGACCGGGCTGTGGGCGAAATACAGCCCACAGGACCTGGCCACTCCGGAGGCTTTTCGCCGCGATCCTCGCCTGGTTTGGGAGTGGTACCAGTGGCGAGGCGAGCTGGTCTCGCGAGCGCGCCCTAACCCGGGCCACCTGGCCCTGGCCGATTGGGCTCAACGCCTGGCTCAGCAGGGCCGGGCGCTGACCCTCATCACCCAGAATGTGGATGGCCTGCACCAACAGGCCGGCAGCCCGGAGGTGATCGAGCTGCACGGCAATATCCACCGCACCAAATGTTTCGATGAGGGGCGGATCGTGGAGGGTTGGGAGCCTACGGACGAGCCGCCGCCCCGCTGCCCGTACTGCGGCGGTTATCTGCGCCCGGATGTCGTCTGGTTCAATGAGAGCCTCCCCACCCAGGCGCTGGAAGATGCCTTCGCCGCCTCCCAGAACTGCGATCTCTTCCTTTCGGTGGGCACCTCCGGCCTGGTGCAGCCGGCCGCTTCGCTGGCCTATCACGCCCTGGATGCCGGCGCCGTGGTGGTGGAAGTCAATCCCGAGCGCACCCCCCTCACCGAGCACGCCGCCCACTTCTTGCAAGGCCCCTCCGGAGAGATCCTGCCCGCCCTGGTGCGGGCTGCTTGCTCTGACTCTTGATTCCACCCCTGTGTAAGGGCTAAAGATACCTTAAAGAATCGCTTTTTCAGACCACTGCCCGCCTGTAATTTGAAACCACGTACTATAATATCCCCCATGTCTGCCGAAAAAACTGCTGCTCTACCTACTACCCGATCCCAGAACTGGTGGATTCTGATCACCGTGGGGGTGGGGACCTTTATGTCTGCCCTGGATGGCAGCGTAGTCAACGCCATCCTCCCCGTCATCCGCGAATTTTTTTCCGCCGGGGTCGCTGCCATCGAGTGGGTCGTGGTGATCTACCTGCTGGTGGTCAGCGCCCTGCTGCTCACTTTTGGACGGCTGGGCGACCTCCACGGCCATAAGCCGGTTTATCTGCTCGGTTTTGCTATCTTCGTCATCAGTTCGGCGCTGTGCGGGATGGCCCCTTCGGCCAACGGCCTGGTGTTGTTCCGCGGCCTGCAGGCCATCGGCGCGGCGATGCTGATGGCCAACTCCCCGGCTATTCTCACCAAGAGCTTCCCGCCCGCCCAGCGCGGCCAGGCCCTGGGCCTGCAGGCCACCATGACCTACCTGGGGCTGATGGTGGGCCCGTCATTAGGCGGCTGGCTGGCGGCCCAGTTTGGCTGGCGCTGGGTGTTCTACATCAACCTGCCTGTGGGGCTGGTCGCCTTTCTCCTCACCCAGCAGTTCATCCCTCGCCACTTTGCCTCCGAGCAGGAGACCACCAAACGGGAGCGCTTCGACCTGCCCGGCGCGGTGGTGTTCAGCCTCGGCCTGGTCGCCTTACTGCTCGGTCTCAATCGCGGCCACGACTGGGGTTGGGGCTCGCCGGCCATCCTCGCCCTGCTCGGCGCCTCGGTGCTGCTGCTGGCCGCCTTCATCCTGATCGAACGCAGAGCGCCCGCCCCCATGCTCGATTTGAGCCTCTTCAGCCGGCGCACCTTCTCCACTTCGGTCCTGAGCGCCCTGTTGAATTACATAGCCCTGTACGGCATTATCTTCCTCATGCCCTTCTACCTGATCCAGGGCCGGGGACTGGATTCGGCTCAGTCCGGCCTGATCCTGACCGCCCAACCCCTGATCATGGCGATTGTCGCCCCGATCAGCGGCTATTTATCCGACAAAATCGGCTCCCGCCTGCTGGCAACCTTGGGCATGGTCATCCTGTCCGCCGGCCTGTTCCTGCTCTCCCGCCTGGGCCCGGAGACTCCGCTCGAAGCTGTCGCCCTCTACCTGGGTGTCGCCGGGCTGGGCATCGGCATCTTCGTCTCCCCCAACAACAGTGCGCTGATGGGCTCTGCCCCCCGCGCCCGCCAGGGGATTGCCGCGGGGATGCTGGCGACCGCCCGCAACGTGGGCATGGTGCTCGGCGTCGGCCTGGCCGGCGCGATCTTCACCACGCTCATGGTGCGGCCCGAGCCGGATGCCTTCTTCACCGCCATCGGCGCCAGTTTCGCCGCCGCCGCTGTTCTGGCCTTCATCGGTGGGCTGACCTCCGCCGTGCGGAATTCTCATTGAACTACTACTATGATCGGAGATTATGGAGAAGTGGGCCGCGGCCCACTTCTCCATAATCTCCGATAATAAAAACAGCGGGCGCTTCTGCTGCCGGGTAGGGCACACAAGATCGCCCGCTGCTTTCGTTTAATGCTCAGGCCAGGGGACTTCCACCCAGCGAGTGTAGCCGTGCTTCTCCACTCCGTACACCCTGCCGTGCGATGCCTCGGCACAGCCAGGCTCGTCGACCACCGTCGCCGCGGTGGTATAGGACCCGACCGGGGTGAAGATCAACTCGCCGTCGATACAGGTCCAGGCTTCGAGCAGGTAAGGCGGCGAAGCGTGCTCGTCTCCCGCCCGGAACGAGATCGGGTTCCATGAAACGGTCACTTCATCCCCGGCCCGCACCGCCGCTACCCCCGTGGGCGGCCCGTAGTAAGGCGACTGGGGCAGGGGGATGTAGGTGGGCTGGACAGCCATCACATCTCCCTTGACCTCCAGGAGCGAGGCTTTCACCCAGCAGGGGTTATCCCCTCCGATGGCCCGCACCAGGATCCAGGTCCCCAAGTCGTTGCGGCCGAAGACCTCCAGGTTGCTCCCCACCACCAGCCCGTATTTATACAGGTACATCCAGCCCGGCCCGTAGCGGCAGTTGGAGCGCTGCAGGACTTCGCCGCGCAAGATGGCATAGGTGGGGGTCAGTGTCGGCGTACCGCTCGTGGTGGGGGTGGGCTGCGGTGTATCCGTTGTCGTCGATGTGGGGCTCGGCATCCCCGTAGGCACAGTTGTGCTCGTGGGGGCGGAAGTCGCCAGCGGGCTCGCCTCCGGCGTTACCGGAAGCGTTGCTTCAGGCGGTGTTGCAAGCGCCGGCGCAGGGCTGTGCGTAATGGGGGCCGCCAAGCTCGTACCGGCAGCGCCTTCTCCCTCCCCGGGGATACCCCTCGCCTGGCAGGCCGCCAGCGCCAGCCCGAGGAGCAGGCAGGCGAGCAGCCTCGCCGCCCTGGCGCTGCGCCCCTGAAAAAGGGTAAAGATCCGCCTCATCGTTCAATCATACCAAAGCGGCTCAAGCTTCCCGTGCATAGGCGGCTGCCTGCTCCAGGGTGAGCGCTCCCCCTTCATCCCAGGCGGCCGCGAACCGCTCTTCGCCCAATTCCTCCCGCAGCGCCATGATCCTGCCTTCATACTCGGGTAGATCCACAGGATCGACGACCGCACGCACGGAGGCCCGCAGGGCTGCCGCGGCGCCGAGCAGCCGGACCGCTTTCTCGGCCCTTCCTCGCCTCATCTCCACATCTGCCAGGCGCTCGAGACACCAGGCGCTGCCGCTCCGGTCGCCGATCTCCTGCCGGATTTCCAGGCTCTCGCTCAGCCGTGCAATCGCGTGATCCCAATTCCCCTCGTGGATGGCAATCCAACCCAAAATACCGAGAGAAACGCCTACGCCCCATTTATTGCCCAATTTTCTGCGCAGCTCCAGGCTTTCCTCCACTAACCGTGTCGCCCGGGTCGTCTCACCCTGCCGCAGTGCGACCTCGCCCAGGCCGGCGAGTTCAAAACCGGTGCTCCTTGTATCCCCCAATCTGCGGGAGATACCCAGGGCTTCCGCCAACCGTTCCTCTGCCAGAGGATAATCTCCTGAGCGCAAGGCGGCCCAGCCATAACTGATCAGGGCGCGAGCGATGCCGTGTTGATCCCCCAACTCGCGCCAGATGTTCAGCGCCTCTTCCAGATGCCTGGAGGCAGCCGCATAATCACCGAACTCTGCGGCGGCATTCCCCAGCTTGATGAGCGCCGAGGCGCTCCCCTGCCTATCCCCAAGCTCACGGAAAATGTCCAGGCTCCCTGCGGCGTAGGCTGTCGTCGCGGCGAAATCGCTTTGCCGGTAGGCGAGCTCGGCGGCCCTGGCAAGCAGCCTGGCGCGGCCCGGCGTGGGCCCCTGGGCCGGCTCGGTCAGCAGCAGAGAGGCCAGCCGCTCACGGCCCTCGCTAAAATGCCCGCGTACCTCCCAGAACAGGCCGAGCGCGCCCGCCAGGCGCAAACAGATATCGCCTGCGCCTGCCGCGGTTTTACTCCATTCGAGGGCTGCGCGCAGGTTGTTGTGCTCTTGCTCCATCCGGTTCATCCACTCCACCTGCCCTGTGCTCTCCAGCCGGGCTGCGGCTTGCTCGGCCAGGGCCAGGAAGTAGCTCGCGTGCCGGCGCTGGACCGCCTCTTGTTCGCCGCTCGCTCTCAACTGCTCCTGTCCGAACTCGCGCAGAGTCTCCAACATCACAAAACGCGGCTCGCCGTTCCCGCTCTCCACCTCTTGAAGCAAGCTCTTATCCAATAGGGAGCCCAACCGATCCAGGACGTCGCCGCTCGGGTTGTCTCCGGCTACCGCCTCGACCGCCTCTACCGTACAACCGCCGGCAAAAACAGAGAGCTGCCGGAACAACGTCTTTTCGTTTTCATCCAGCAGGTCGTAACTCCAGGCGATCGCATTCCGCAAGGTCTTCTGGCGCTCCGGCAAATCCCGGGCGCCGCCCGTTAGAAAGTCCAGCCGGCTTCCCAGGCGGGCGAGTATCGCCTGTGGCGGCAATAACTTGATGCGCGCCGCGGCCAACTCGATCGCCAAGGGCAGCCCATCCAGGCGGAAACAGATCTCGGCCACCGCCGGAGCCGTTTCGTCCGTCATCCTGAAGTCCGGCTTGACCGCGTTCGCGCGTTGGACGAACAACTCGACTGCCGCATACTCCGAGAGGGTGTCCATCGACGGCATCTGGGTGAGATCCGGCAAATCCAGCGGCGGCACCGGTATTTCGCGCTCGCCGCTGATGTGGAGAGCTTCGCGGCTGGTGACCAACACTTTCAGGTGAAGGCAGGCCACCAACAGATCGGCAATGATTGGCGCAGCCGTGATCACCTGCTCGAAATTATCCAGCAGCAGAAGCAGGGATTTGTCCCGCAGGTGGTCTTTCAGATTGTCAAGGATGGTCCGTCCGGGGGTCTCGGCTACTCCCAAACACTGCGCGATCGTGGAAGGGACGAGACCCGGATCGGTGATCGTAGCCAGGGCGATAAAGAACACGCCATCCGGAAAGGTATCGATCACCTCGGCAGCAGCCTGCAGCGCCAACCGGGTCTTACCGCTGCCGCTTGGTCCGGTCAGGGTCAGAATGCGATCCCTCGCCAGCCCTTGCCTGACCTCGCCGACCTCACGCTCCCGGCCGATGAAACTGGTCAGCGGAGCCGGTAGATTATTCGGGGAGCCGTCCAGGGATTTGATTGGCGGGAATTCGCTGGGCAAACCCGCAGCGACCACCTGGAATATATGCTCGAGGCGATCGAAATCTTTCAAGCGGTGCCCGCCCAGATCGCGCAGGCTAATCCCCTCCGGCAGTTGGTCGCGCAGCAGAGCTGCGGTCGCTTCCGAAATCAAGATTTGCCCCCCGTAAGCTGCGGACATCAAGCGTTTGGTGTAGCTGAGGGTCAGGTAGCCCTCGTATTCGCCAGCCCTTACCACGGCCCGTCCGGTGTGCAGCCCCATGCGCACCTGGACCGGTTCCATCTCCCCCCAGTCCTCCGCATGCAGGGCGAATTGTGCATCCAGGGCCGCCGCCAACGCCTCCAGCGCCGTTTCAAAGGCCGCGTTGAATTCATCTCCAACCGTGCGAAAGATATACCCATGATGGGAGTTGATTGCCGCGCGCAAGAGATCGTGATGGCGGGCCTGGATCTCCGGCCAACGATCCGGGTATTTCCGGGCCAGGTTCGTGCTGCCCACGATGTCCGTATACAGAAAGGTTACGGTGCCGGTCGGAAGCGAAGCCGCCATTTTACAATGCTGATTTCTCCAGATGCTCTTTCAACGACGTATAGTGCTCGTGGTAGTGGGCGTAGGTGTTCTCGGCAAGGATTATCCACGGGCGCCAATCGGCGGGCATGTCCGCGAAGCGAGCCGGGTCGTGCAGGTCCTCTTCGCTCAGCTTATCGAGCTCTTCCAGCAGTTTCCGTTGCGCTTCCGTGGCCTCAGCCCGCACCTGTTCCAGGGGCAGGTCCCGGTGCTGCTCAAAAATCGCCTGGTTGCGCAGGTCCAGCGGCCACATCCACATCTCCGAACCGGCGAGCACCCGGCTTTGCAGCAGCCCCAACATTTCTCGCACATGCCATGTGATATGGGCGATGATATCTTTGATCGACCACTCGCCGCACATCCCAGGCCTCACCAGTTGTTCGTCGCTCATCTGATCCAGCAGCATCTCCCACCGCTGCCAGTTCTCCCGTACGGAGCGAATGAGCTCATCCTTGTGGACTGGCACTCTCGCCTCCGCTGCGGATTCCGGGCGGTACGGCGCCAGGGTATCAATCGACCCGACAAAGTCCGCCAAATCCGTGTGTCCCAGCATCTGGCGGATGGCCATCCCCTCACCCAGGTGATACCAATAGTGATAGATCACCCGCTGGATCAGGTTGCCGGGGGTAGCGATCCAGTTCTCCATCGTCGACTGCAGCCTATCGCCGGTCAGCTCGTCCAGCCAGGGGTCTGCCGCCTGAGTCACCTGTCGCCAGGCCGCCCACATTTCATCGATGGGTGGCGTACAGGCCGGTTTGCCGGAAGCCAGCATCTCATTCAGCTCGGGAACCAGCATCTTTCCCTGCGCCCGGTGCAGCCAGTAGCGCTGCTCCTGCCAGGCCAGGTGCCCGACGATCCAGCTAATGCTGTTCATATTGCCGATGCGCTGCTCGGCCTCCGGGCTGGTCACGTCACCTAAGCCGCGCAGGAATTCGCTGCGGGTGAATCGCAGTTGATCGACAAGCGGGTGTGTCATGTTCGTCCTCCTGGGAATATTCGTACTGCGCTAACTGCTGGCGCTGCTATATCTACGCAGGCCTAACTTCCACACTTGAGAGGCGACCAGCAAACTGGCCGCTCCGACGCCCACGAACAGCAGCACATTGGTGGGCGTCAGCTCCCCTCTCAGCCCTTGCAGCGGCACGGTAGTGGCCACCGCGATCGGCACTACGAAAGTCACAATCAGGCGCAGCCAGGCCGGGTAAACCATCACCGGGTACCGGCCCGCTTCCAGCAGCGCCTGAAGGATGGTGACATTGTTGTCAAACTTCACGAACCAGAAGGTCAGGGAAATCAACACGATCCACAGGCTATAAATCACCAACAGCCCCGAGACGATTAAGAGCAGGAAACTGAGCAGGTTGAGCGAGGCGCCGGTGGCGCTCATCCCAACCCCCACCACAATGAAGGCCACCGCCAGCGCCAGGTCCCAGATGCGCCAGATCACGATCCGCGAGATGCTCACCAGGATCAGGCTGCTCGCCGGCTGGAGAAGGACATAATCGAAGGATCCATCCCGGATGCTGGTGTTGAACCGCTCGGTATTCGGCCAGATCAGCGCCGCCATCAGTGTATTGACCAACCGGAACACACCCAGCAAAGCAACCATTTCGCCCGGTCCCCAGCCGCTGAGGGTGGGCGTGTTGCTGAACAGGATGCTCAACCCCAGTATATCCCAACCCAGCCACAGGAAGTGCATCAAAATATTGACCACCGTATCGGCCCGGTAGGCCAGGGTGAGCTGCACGTTGATTTTGAGGATGGCCGAGATCAGTTTGAGCAGGTGCATACTCACGCTCCCACTGCTGAAAAGCGCTTCAACCCTTGCTTCCAGGCAATCTGGAACAGGACCATCGCGATGCCCAGCCAGAACAGGCCGGAGAGGAAGTTCGCCAGGATTTCCTCCGTTGAGTAGCGGTTCAGGATGAGTTGGATGGGAAAATAGCGGAGGAGTTGGAAGGGCAGGTATTGGGCGATCTGTTGTACGATGGGTGGCATCAAATCCAACGGCACGAACTGCCCAGAGAACAGAATAGCCAGGGCATAGAAGAACTCAGAGATCGAATACACCCGCGTGGTCCAGAAGGCCAGGCAGGTGATGGCGGCCCCGAGCAGGAAGTTGATCATAAAGCCCAGGGCAATCGCCGGGATCGCCAGCAGCACCGATCCCAGGGTCACCGAGCTAAAGTCGGGTTGGAAGAGCAGGATCAGGACGATCCACACCGGCACCATCACCAGGGTGGTCAGCGCTTTGAACGCCAGGTTGTTCACCAGGGTGTGGGTCAGGATAGGATGGACCGGCTTGAGCAGCTCGCCCGATAAGGTCCCATCCTGGATCTTGTAAGCCAGGATATGGATGGTGATCTCGCTGTTGAGTTGGTCGACGATCAGCAGCAGCAAGTAGTAGGTGATGAAGTCGTTGGCGGTGAACCCATTCACGCTGCCCTGGCTGTTGGCCACAGTCGTCCACACCGCCAGGTAGACCACCGGGGAAACCAACCAGTAGAGCAGGTACATCAGCAGGTTAGCCCGGTACTGCCACTGCTCAGCCCAGTTAACCTGCCATAAACGCCGGTAGATCTGGAGCATATCTGGCCTCCTTTATTCCACAAAGGCGCGTTCGATCACGCTTTCGATCGGCGGGTCTTCAATCGTCAGGTCCTGCACCGGCAGTTCAGCCAGCATCCGGGCGGTGATTGCCGCCACCTCTCCCGCCGGAGCCTGGATCAAATGGCGGCAGTCACCGTTCTCGCTCGCCACCGGGGTGCCGTAAGCGCTCAAATCGCCCAACACCTCGTCTTTCAAGCTCACGCAGATCAGCTTGAACGGGGCGATGCGCCGCGAGAGTTCGTTGATCTTCCCATCGTACTTCAGCTCGCCCTGGTGGATGATGATGATCCGCTCGCACAGGGCGGTGACATCCGCCATGTAGTGGCTGGTGAGCAGGATGGTGGCCCCTGTACGCGCGTTATATTCTTTCAAGAATGACCGTATCCGGGTTTGGGCGGTGATATCCAGCCCGATGGTCGGCTCATCCAGGAACAGCACCTGCGGGCGGTGGAGCAAGGCCGCCGCCAGCTCGCACTTCATCCGCTCTCCCAGGGAGAGATTGCGCACCGGTTTCCGCATCAGCGGCCCCAGTTCCAGCAGTTCGTCCAGTTCTTTCAATGTCGCCCGGTACTCTGCATCGGAGAGGCGGTACACCGCCTGGTTGAGCAGGAACGAATCGGCCGCGGGGATATCCCAGGCCAACCGATTGCGCTGACCCATCACCAGGGTGATCGCCCGTAAGAACTCCCCTTTGCGCTCCCAGGGATTAAACCGCAGCACCTGGATCCGCCCTGCGCTCGGGTGCAGCAGACCCGAGAGCATTTTCAATGTGGTGGTCTTTCCCGCCCCGTTCGGTCCCAGGAAGCCCACGATCTCACCCCGCTCGATGCGGAAATTCACATTGCGCACTGCCGGCACGTCGCGGTAACGCCGCCGGAAGAAGCTCTTCACCGCTTCTTTGAAGCCCCCTTCGCGCTCCGGCACGTGATAAGTCTTGCTCAGCGCCTCGACCACAATGGTATCTCGTTCCGATCCCCTGAATTGCCCATTGGCGTTCGATCCTACCATATGCGGCTCCTATCCTGTTGACTCAGCAACAAAAAAGACTCAAACAGCCAATCACGGGTCAGGCGGATTAAATTTTCCCCATGAAGCCTAAAGTTAGATTCTAGCATAAAGGCCCGATTTGTCAAACACTTGTTCTAATATTTCGTTTCGCACAACCTCAGTCTCCCCCTGCGGATAGAACCATCCAGGGCTCCCTATCCTGGCCTGGATTCGCCCGAACCTGGGCAGACCTGCGAGAGATCCTTAATACAAATGCGATTGGATCCTGATTCGTGACAAAAACGCCATCATCCACATTTCGAAATTCGAATTTCGAAATGTGGACTCGTAGCCCATCCGCAACCAGACCCGCCCCCAAGCATGCGGAGCATGCCACGCCATCCAACCCGCCCGGCCACAGGCCAACCCCTCATACCTGCCATCCTGTGCGACGGGCAACGGGCGACGCGAAGATTCGCTAGGGCGTCACTGGAGTGTCGCGGGGCGTCACCAGGGGAAGGGATCTCACCCCCAGGCTGGGTGATTCCCACAGCCTGCGAGGTGCGTCCAAACTCCAACGCATCCCTACCATTCTCGGTGCGGGCGTGGACCCGCCCTCCGTTTTCGTGGATTCGTGGACGCGCGACATGTCCTGAACATGCGATAAGCATGCCGCTCAGACATTCGTGGACGGCTTCTTCAGGCGCATAGGCACGGCTACACCGTAAACCACCCAGAACCGTGAACCCGCCCGCCGTGCCCCTACCAGAGGTGGGGGAACGGGGCTGGCTGAGGCGGCAAAAAACCATTCCCGATTACGGGATTATTTTATAAATTTTCATCAATCGACGCCTGCGTAATCCAACCCCGCTGAACCAGGTTGGGGGAGGAGCCTGGGTCATGAACCGTTTCCAACGGGTTTCAGGGTTGGTTGGCGGAGTATCCGCCGTTTGCCCCGGCCCTTCCCTTGGGGTAAAAAAGCACGCCGGCGCCGGTCATCTCGAAAGAGAGTCCCGGCGCCAGCGGCTTGAAATCAATAAACGTGATCAGCCTGCGGGGTGCTCAGCCGGCACAGGCCGGCCTCGTGCCCTTTGTAGGCGCAGTATCAACCGCCACACTACCACCAATCCGTTACCACCGCCTGAAATCGAACTGCTGGCCGTACCGCTGGTAGCCCAGATAGAGCAGGAAAGCCACCGCCAGGCCGATCAGCAGCCACTCGTGCGGCTCCGGCACACCGACCAGCGGCACAGGCGAACCCGGCGAAGTGTTCCCCAGCCCCTCCACTTCACGCTCGTAGCGGTCTCCCAGTTGTGAGAGACGGTCCAGCAGTTGCTGCTGCTGGGAGGTGACCAGCACGATCATCGACGAAAACGGGGTCACGATCTCATACTCCATGGCCAGGGCGTGCAGCGCGTCCAGGGTCTCCACCCGATCGATCACCCCGCGGTTGCGCTGCATCTCAGCCAACACCACGCGCCTGGCCGCCAGGGCGGCGAACGGATCGCTCGCCTCATGCACGGTGACCGGTGTTCCTGGTGGGATCACGGCCGCAGCCTCCTCGCCCGGCAGCACTGCCCACAGGTATCCGTCCGCCAGGTCCACGATTCGACCCGCACCCGCTTCCTGCTGAGCCCTGATCGACACCGCCATGCGGCTCAGGGCTTCGTCCAGGCTGGTCGTCACGCCCCCGCCCGAGGCCTGGATTGCGTCCTGGGTCTGATCGTCGTAACCGAGCGGCAGTTCGCCCCCAACGTGCACCAGCCACACCGGGAACGGAGGCACGGTCACCTGATCGTGGCTTTCCCCTAACTCATAGCCCGTGGCGTCGGTGAGCACGAGCACCGCATCGTACTGCCGCTCGCTGCGCTGGGCGCTGTACAGGGATGCGAACTGGGCGATCAGTTGGGCCGCGTCCTGCCCGCCGAAGTACACGATCTCATCCGAGTTCAAATCCTCCAAAGCCGCGATCGAGGCTTCCTCCCCCCGGTACGGCGAGGCGGTCAGGTAGACATCCACAGGATGTTCTACATTTTCCAGCGTCCGGATATGCTCCAGTATACCCGCCACATCGGGCGCATACGCTTCCATGCTGTAAGAACGGTCGACCACCACCGCCAGGCGCAGTCCTTCGGGCAAGGCTGGCAGTTCGACCGCCTCGGCAGGGATGGCCAGCACCGTCTGCCCGCCGGGCAGATCCACCTGGTGCACCTGGTGGACGACCGGGCCCGCAGCCGGGAGACTTGCAGGCAGCCACTCGTCGCTATCCAACTCCAACGGTTCGCCGTTCACCGTCCGCACCGTCTCCTCATCCCAATACACGTTCTCCAGGTGCGCCAGTGCCGGCATCGGCCAGTTCTCCCCGGCTCTCATCTGCCGCCAGCTCATCCAAACGTACAATGGAAACGCTTCTTGCACGACCGACTGCGAGGTGTTGCTGTCGTAGGTCACCCTGAGCGGCGGCACCGGAAATACCCGCAAGCGGTATTGGCGCGGCCCAATCTGTTCCAACAGCGCCGGGTCCTTCATCACCCTGGTCTGTTCCCGGTACACCGCCTGGGCCGCGCCACGTGGGGCTACCTGGTGGGGGAAGGCTCGCTCTTTCTCCGGGGTGTTTCCCAGCCAGACGCCGGTCAGTACTGCTGATTCGGGCAGATTGAAATAGTAGATCACCTCTTGATTCATCCCGGTCTGATTCTGGTAGACCTCGTGCAGTTCGAACTCGGCCCAATCCCCCTGGTCCTGGATCGACACCGCCTGGCTCACCAGGCGCACTTCCCGGTCGTCCACCGCCTGCCAGGCAGCCTCCGCCTGGCTTGAGGACCAGGTCGAGCGCACCGCCTGCACGATCGTTGGGCGCTCGGCTTCGATGATCGGGGTGTCGAAAAAGCGCTGGTACAGCACAGCAGCCTCTTGCGGCTCTTTTGCCAGGGCCAGGTTATCGATACGGTTGGTCATTTCCTGGGAGTGCACCGGCTTGTAGAGCAGCGGGCTGGTAAAGTTCTCGTACAGCCGCTGCACAGCAAACGCCTTTTCCACGGATAATTTAAAGGTGCTGATGTACAGATCAGTCACATGCCGCACCTCACCGTGGGCGCTGATATACCGGTATGGGGCCAGATAGGCATTTACGAGACCGGCGCGGATCTTCTCCGACTGCGACAGCAAAGACCTGGCCTCCTCGCTTGAGGCCGGGGGGTTCTCCAGCAAGGCAAACGCCTCCTGTTGGGGCTGCCGATTAGACAGGAAGAACGCTCCGACAGTGATGATGACGATCATAGCCAGCGTCAGGGTCACGGGCAGTCTGCCGTGCCGTGCGACCGCTGACCGCACCGACTGCCACCAAGTCCGTAGGCTGAGGAAAGGCACCGCAATTGGGGCCAGGACGAACAGCGTGGCCGAAAATATGAGCAGAGGGAAGCCAAAAAGGCTGAACCCAAGCCACATTGGACCGTAGGTTAGCATATCCCTAAAAGACTCGACGACTCCCTTCAGTATTTCAGGCAGGTTTAGGATCAAATTCCATACCCCGCGCCCGAGAATTACCCCCAGCGGTATGGCGTAGAAGGCGATCCACACCGCCGCATACAGGCTGACCAGCGCCATCAGAGTCAGGCCCACCGTTCGAAGACCCTCCATCCAGGGTCTCCGCTGCCCGGTCCGGGTATCGAGCAGGCTCCACAGGAAAGCTGCAATCCCCAGCAGCGCTACCACGAATAACAGCGTCGTCCCAGGTGTCCCCTGGCGGATGGCGAAGAAACGCACCGCCAGCAGCAGCATCAGCGGGGCTTCGACCACGTAACCCAGGGCGAACAACCGCCGGGGAGAGGTGCGCAGCACCGTCAGCCCAAGAATCACCGACGCCACCGGGATGGCCGACAGCAGCAGGGCGTACAGCAGGTACGCAGCGGGGATGGTCCCGGTCCGCACCGCGACGAGCGTCTCGGGGAGCATAACCGGCGCGAAACCGAGGGACATAAATGCCAGGAAAATCAAATTCCAGGCCCAGAATAAGCCGAGCTGCAGCTTCTCCACCCGGGTATATGTTGCAGCTTTCACCTCAGCCTTCGGGTCTACCGTGGTCTCCATCTTTCACTTCCTTCCTGGAACAATCCAGACCACCGGCGGCGCTCAGGTCTGCGTCCTGGCTGCGCCGTTTGCTTGTTTCACGCTTCTCTAACCTAGCCATCCAGGCTGTGTTGGACGGCCAGGCGCAGCGTAGAAAACAACTCCTGGGCCTCCGCCCCGGCCGGGTCCACCGGCCCGTCGAACAGAATGGTCACCAGCACCCAGGGTTGGGGCTGGGGGGAGAGGTCGTCCCAGATGCGCACCGAGTAATCGTCGGTGACCTGCTCGCTGGACTGCAGCCAGTAGCTGGCCGAGTACAGCGTGGGCGTGATCTGCGACTTGCCCAGGCTGAGCCACCTCACCGGGAAGTTGGCCCCGGACAGGTGCGCCCGCGACTCCTGCACCTCCAGGCCATAGACTGTGAAGCACCGCTCTGGCCTGTGGTGGGCCCGCCAGGTGTCGCTGCCGACCAACAGCAGTGAGCCGCTTAATCCTTGCCACTCGAAGCGCCAGCGGGCGGCGGAGATGGTCAGGCCGCCTTCAGCCGTCAGCCAGTCCAACTCCTTTTGGCTCAGCGGCCACGGTTCGGCGTTGAACCCGGGTGGGAGGCGCCAGTCGAAGGCCGCCGCGGCCACCGGCTGCAGGCGGGGCGTGTATGCCAGTGCCAGCCCGATCAGCATCGCCGCCAGGGCCGGCGCCAGCCACCGCGGGCGGGCCAGGGCCCAGGCCGTTCCCTCAGCCGCCTCATCCCCGGCCTCCCCCAACTGGCGCAGCATGAACAGCGCCGCGGCGCAGGTTCCCGCGAACCCGATCACCCCCAACGGCACATGCAGCATCTCGGCCAGCAGCGGCAAACCGGCCACCTGCCCCGCCAGCACCAGCAGCATCACCCGCGCCAGGTTGGCGAACAACAGGAAGAAGACAAACACCGCCGCTCGCAGCAGCCAGCGCCAGTTGACCGGCCGCCGCTCGATCCAGGTCGCCGCCAGCAGGAACAACCCGCCCGTCCACAGGCTTTTGACCCCGCTGCAAGGGTTGTCCACCTGGGATAAACCGTTTTCGAAGACCAGGATCGTATCCACGCCAATGTTAGGGACCCCCAGCGCGGCCAGCCCTTGGCCGGTCAGGCGAGCGGTAACCAGCCGGATGGGGTAGCCGATAAAAGTGTTTAAATGCTCCCCAAAGGGCAGCACCCCTACCAGCAGCAGCGCCGCCGGCAGCCCCTGGCGCCAGCGCTGCGGCGGCATCCACAGGCCGAGCAGCCCGTAGGTCGCCATCCCATACAGGGTTGCGGAGAGCGTGTTGATGTCCAGCCAGCGCTCGGCAGCGATGAAACCCGCCGCGCCAAACAGCAAAAACGTCAGCCCCGGGAGATGCAGTTGGGGTAGCTCAAGGAGTGAAAAGCGGAACCGGCCGCGGCGCGCCTCGATCACAATCAGCGCCAGCACCGCCAGCAGCACGATCTGGTTGGTGCGGAATTCCTGGCGGGTGAAGATCGTCCCCAGGTACGGGTACACCGGGCGGAACAGCCAGGCCCAAAGCGCCAGCAGCACCGCATTTACCGCGATCACCGGCCATCGCTCCAGCCACATCTTCCTCTGCATCCCGACCCTCAGCAACCCCATTTCGCCTCCCTCATCCCGCTACCATTTTCCCGTACCACTATGCGCAATCCGCGATTCCGTTTCCCCCATCATCCTCGTTTCCCCATTCGAAAATCAGCTTGCACGGCTCCTGCCCCCCTGCAGTTGCGCCAGCAGCCCCGGCAGCAGCAGCGCCGCCGCCATCCCGAGCCAGGACAGCAGCAGCCGCCCGCTCTCCGAAGGGCGCAGTTCCAACCACGAAGCCCACGCCTGGGACAGTGAAAACGCTCCCTTCCCCAGCGCCGCCACACTCATGGCCAGAGTCAGGCAGGTGAGCAAAGCCAGCACCCGCTGCCAGTTCGCCGCGCTGTTCAGGAAGAACCAGATCCCGGCCCCCATACACACCAGGCTGGTGAGCGCATAATCTGGCCTGGCGCCATTGCTCCACAACAGCAGCAGAGCAAACGCCGCTTCACCGTATAAGATGTAAGAGAGCAGCGTCCAATCGTGGCGCACCCGCTTCAGCAGCGGTTGGAAGCGGTTGAACACCGCCAGCAGCGCCACCACCAGCAGGGTCAGGCAGAACAGCATCAGCCACATCATCCCCGATGAAACCACCTGCAGCACCAGATAGGTATCACGGTTCCAGGGCCCCGGCGTAAAATTCGAGATCAACGCCGGACTGATCAACCCGCCGATCCACATAAACACGTGCAGATACCCGGCGATGACCAGCACCAGGCCCAGGTAAGGCCTTGACCACAGAGGGAAGCCGCCCAGCCATCCCAGCCCGGTCATCACCACCAGGAAGAGCAGCGCTGCCGGGAGGTTGCGGACCGCTGCCTCCTCGGCCGGCTGGTTGATCAACGCCATCCACGCCGGCAGCAGAAAAACCACCAGCCCGAGCAGCACCTCTCGCCAGGACTGCTCCCACAGCCGCTCTCCAGCCGCATGCCCCGCACTGCCAGCTCGTGTCCGGGCGTCGTGACGCCAAATCTGCGCCACCGAGAGGGGCAGAGCGGTCATTTCACTCAGGAAGAACCTCCCCAGGGCCAGCCTGCCCTTACTTCGGGCATCGCTCAGCGCCAATGAAAAAGCCTCCTGCATCTCCTCGCCAAACTCTTCCTGAAAGCCGCGCGGGTAGAAGCGCAGCAGAACGCCGTACAGGTGGGTGAACCAGGAGATAACCATGCCTACCCCCATCCTTTCACAGTGTGGATTCGCCTGGAATGCGCATCCTGGCCGCGCTTACCAACCCTTCCAGGCGCTCCACCTCCTCTTCCAGTATCTCTTGTCCTGTCTGTGTCAGGCGGTAAGCCTTTCGCCTGCGCCCATTCTGATCCCCCACCGGGTCCACCGTCCGGTAAATCCAGCCCTGGTCCAACAGGCGCTTGAGGGCCGTATACAGCGTTCCCGTGCTCAGTTCTACTCTCCCACCGCTCATCTCGCGCACGTCCTTCATAATTCCGTAGCCGTGCCGCGGCCCGGCCGACAGGCTGAGCAAGATGAAATATGTGGGTTCCGATAATGGCGGGGTGGCCTGCGTGTCGTTAATATTGCCCATACTCCTCCCTATATGTCGCCAAGTGATATGTAGATCATCTACATATTACCGGATATTAAATAAAAAATCAAGAGGCAATTTCTCCCCTTTAGCAGAGTATTGAACAAGACCGATCTGTGTTGCAGATCAGGGAAGGTGCTGCTGTGATCGCCCCCGCTTGCAGCAAAAACCGATTGTCAGAAGCTTACCGCCGGCTTCAAGCGCCGGCTTCAAGCGCCGGCTTCAAGCCGCAGCCAGCGAATTTACCGGGTGATACACTCGCAGATCGATAATCGGCAGAAAACGCTTCGACTGCGAACGGGACTGGTTGGTCGGATGAATGGCCCACAACGTGGACTGATACTGGCTCATATCCATGCGCATTTGCTTCACCGCCAGGCGGGTGAGCGCATCGGCCAGCCGGTTGTTTTTGCGCGGCGTCCACGCCCATTCGTACTCCTTCAGGTAGCTGACCAGCCGTTGCGCCCGCCGGTGGAGTGGTTTCATGCTGGGGGCGTTCACATGCGACACACCCCGCATCTGATCGATCACCACCTTTGAATCGCCGCTGATCAACACCGGCTCGTCCTTCAAGCCCAGGTCTAAGAGCGCATCCAGCCCTTCGATCAGCGCCAGGTACTCGGCCACATTCGAAGTTGCGTCGCTGCCGCGGGCCACAGCCCCGTGCCCCCGGGCGACGATCCCCCCGTCCTTCTGGATCAGCCAGCCGTAGCACATCACCCCGGCTTTGGTTTCCGGGCCTGTGTAACCGGGCAGGCCTCTGAACAGCCCATCGAAGGCCAGGTGGTAGCCGGTTCGAGTCCGTCGCTTCAAACCCATATCGCCTCCTTCCGAGTACAGAAAACCGGCGGGGAGACACTCCACCGCCGGCTTAGAGACACTCAGGACGCCTGTGCCGTTTGACCTACCAGAATGGACAGGCGAGTATTCGAATAGCTTGATACGTATTTTGATGTGCTTCTCGTTGTAACTCAACAATCGACTCTCTCAGGCTTGCTGAATCTGTGAGAAAAACCGACCGGCCACCACTTTCCTTAATTATCCAGAAATTTTTCTCACCTGTCAAGAAAAAAACGGTTAATGTGTGCACGCACGACTTGTCAGAAGAAAGGATTGGTATTTTGGGGTTGGGGGTGGCTGCGCACCCTCAACCCCAAAATACCAATTACTACCGGCAGGTTGCCTGCACACACAGTGAAAGAAAATGATAATGATGGGGCAACAGGCCTGCGCCGCCGGGGACGCAGCGTGAACCGGGCGGGCGGCCCACGCTGCGCCGCTCTTGCTCCATGACCGGCGTTTACATCATGAAGACCCACAACATGGCGATGAACAGCACGGTGAAGACCAGAATCTCGAACGTAGTCACCAGTTTCCTTGCCATAGCGACCTCCTTCTTCTCCATCCAGAACCGTTGCCCAAGCACACACTTGCGGCGTTGTGTATGCTGGAGCCAGGACGCCATTTCTCCTTCAAAAGTTCCCGCCTCTGGCGCACAAAATCAGATAAAATCGGTCTGAACATTGCGAACGGGCGGGGAGTAATTTATATATAGTAGAATTGGGTTAACTGACGGTTCGCACCCCGTCGCTCGGAGGGGATATTTGACTATTTCGATCAGCCAGGTCTCAACCCTCAGTGGTGAAGTCATAACCGAGGTCGAACGCGCGATTGTGGGGAAACGTAAGCTCATCCTCCAGATTATGGCTGCCGTCCTATCCGGTGGGCACATCCTGATGGAAGACTACCCTGGCCTGGGCAAAACCATCCTGGCGAAAAGCCTGGCCAAAGCCCTGGGCCTGGACTTCAAACGCATCCAGTTCACCCCCGACCTGCTCCCGGGGGATATCACCGGGAGCTACGTCTTCGACCGCGCCCGCAACGTGTTCGAGCTGCGTAAAGGCCCCATCTTCGCCAACATCATCCTGGCCGATGAGATCAACCGCGCCTCCCCGAAAACCCAGTCGGCCCTGCTGGAGGCCATGCAGGAAGTACAGGTCACCCTGGAGGGGGAGACCATGCGCCTCCACGAGCCATTCATCGTCGTCGCCACTCAGAACCCGATCGAATACGAGGGCACCTTCCCCCTGCCCGAGGCCCAACTCGACCGCTTCCTGGTTAAACTGGCGGTCGGCTACCCATCTCTGAACGACGAGCAAGAGATTCTACGCCGCCGCCGCGAGCGCCAGCAGGACGAGGTGGAAATCTGCGCCGTGGTGGACGCCCCCAGCCTGCTCGGCATGCGCCAGGCGGTGGAGAATGTCTTCGTCGATCCCGACATCGAGCGCTATATCGCCAGCCTGGTGCACGCCACCCGCCAGGACAAGCGCGTGGTGGTCGGCTCCAGCCCGCGCGGCTCCCTGGCCCTGCTCAAGCTTGCCCGCGCCCAGGCCGCTCTGGAGGGGCGCAGCTACGTGATCCCCGACGACGTCAAAGTCTTCGCCCGCCCGGCGCTCGCCCACCGCCTCATCCTCCAGCCTGAGTATTGGATGAAGCGCCAGGCCGCCGAAGACGTGATCGACTCCATCCTCGACATGGTCCCGGTGCCCGTGCTCAACTGACAGCCCGATGAAACTGACCCCGCTCCAGATCTTTACCTGGATCGCCCTGTTTGGGGCTGCAGCCGCGGCTTCCCTCGGCTTCGCGCTGGCGGGCCACTGGTTGGCCGCCCTGCTGGGGCCCCTGATCGCCCTCGCCTGGCTTGCCGGGCGGCGCCTTAACCGGCGCGGGGTCCCCACCCTGGCGCTCTTCGCCTTCACCCTCCTGGCCGCCCTGGGCTTTTGGATGGGGCTCTCCACGCCCTTCCCGCCGCTGATGCTCGCCGGCGCCCTCGCCGCCTGGGACCTGGCCTTCTTCACCGAGCGCCTTGGCCTGGCCCAGGCCGTGAACACCCGCGGCGAGATCGAGGGCCGGCACCTGCGCCGCCTGGGCGTGGCGCTCGCCGCAGGTCTGGCTCTCTCCATCCTTGGTCCGCTCACCCCCCTCACCCTGAACTTCGACCTCGCCGTGCTCATCGCCATCACCGGCTTCGCCGGCCTGGTCGTTGGCATCACCCGCCTGCGCCCCGATCCGGAGAATAAGCCGTGAACTCGCGCAGCCGGCTGTGGACCCTGCTCGCCCTGTGCGCCGGCTTCCTGGGCATCACCCTGCTGGCCTCCGGCCTGAACCGCCTGCAGGTCGCAACCTTGCCGCCGAATGATCCCCGCCTGTACGGCGAACTGGCCGCTTTCATCGAACAACTGGCCTCGCCGCGCACCCTGCTCATCCTCCTCGCCTGCTCCGCCCCATTCCTCATTATCACCCTTTACCTGGTGCTCACCTCCCAATCGCGCCAGCGTGAGCGCCAGGGCCGCCGCAACCTGATCCTCGAAATCTTGCTGTGGACCATCGCCTTCGCCCTCATCCGCTTCAGCCTGGAGGAAAGCGGTGCTTTCCGTAACCTCGGCCGGGGTGAGGGCGATCCGGGAGATGCCCTGCTGCCCTACCCGCCGGTCCCCTTCTCCGGCAGCCCCTCCACCCTGGCTTCGGCGGCGGCCGCCTTCCTGCTCCTCGCCCTGCTGGCGGTCCTGGTCTACGCCATGTGGCGCCGCCGTCGCCCGACCTTCGTCCCATCCGAGCGTATCGGGCAGGAAGCCGCTGCCGCTCTGGACGAACTGCGCAGCGGCGCCGACTTTCGCAATGTGATCCTCCGCTGCTACGCCGACATGTGCCGCGTGATCGACGAACACCAGGGCCTCCATCGCCAGGAAGCCATGACGCCCCGCGAGTTCGAGGCCAGCCTGCTCGCCGCCGGCCTGCCCTCCGGCCCCGTAGAGCGCCTCACCCGCCTGTTCGAAACCGTGCGCTACGGCGCCCGCCAGCCCCGGCCCGAGGAGGAGGCCATAGCCATCTCCTGTCTCACCGACATCGCCGCCGCTGCCCGGGGGTCCGTATGACGATCCGCCGCCGGCTGCTCCTGGCGCTCGCCGGGCTGGTCCTGATCTCTGTCCTCGCCTACTTCTTGCGCGAATACGTCGGGCGCTATCTGCTCACCCCCCTGCTCTACTTGCTGTGGATCGCCCGCATCTTCTACCGCATCATCCCCCAGTCCATAACCTGGTCCCTGCTATTGCTGTTCTTCGTCGTCCTGGCCTTCAGCAGCCTGCGCACCCAGCGCAGGCGCCGGCGCGCGCGTCCCCTCTTCCTGAAAGAGCGCGAAACTCGCCTCGAAACCTGGCTGAGCTGGATCGCCGCCCAGCCCCTCGGCAGCTACTCCCGCTGGCGCCTCGCCAACCGCCTGTCTTACCTGGCCATCGAAGCCATCTCCCAGGCCGAACGCCTCCCCCCGGAAGAGGTGCGGCGTATGATCGTGCACAGCGAACTCGACCTCCCCCCCGAGATCCACCGCTACATGCTCGCCGGCCTGGACCGGATGGAGCTCGAACCCAACCGCGGCCTGCTCGCCCGCTGGTTCCCCCGCTCCCGGTCTGCCGGCCTGGACCTGGACCCCGCCCGCCTGGTAGACTTCATCGAGACGAGGCTCGAGACGTGAAAAGCCATCTGCGCCCCCTCAGCCTGCTGATCTACCTGGTGCTTTTCCTCGGGCTGGCCAGCCTGAACGGCGGCATCCTCGCTCTCGCCATTCCCCTCATCGTCTACTTGCTGGCCGGGGTGGTCTTCAGCCCACAGCACATCCAGCTCGAGGTGAGCCGTGAACTCTCCCAACAGCGCATCGTCCCCGGCAGCCCGGTGGAAGTGCGCCTGCACGTGACCAACCGCGGCCCCGACCTGGAGGAGATCTTTATCGAGGATGACCTCCCCGCCGGCCTGGAAGTGATCTCCGGATCGGCCACCCTGCTCACCGCGCTGCCCAGCGGCGCACATGTGGAGCTGGCTTACACCGCCCGCGGCCGGCGCGGCGCCTACACCTTCACCGCGGTCAAGGCTACCGCAGGCGATCCTTTCGGCCTGGTCCGCACCCGGCGCAGCTTCCCCGCCCCGGGCCGCCTGACCGCCCTGCCCCACATCCCGGAGGTCAAGCGGGTCCCCATCCGCCCCCGCCTCACCCGGCCCTACGCCGGCCTCATCCCTGCCCGCCGCGGCGGCCCCGGCGTCGAATTCTTCGGTGTCCGCCTTTACCACAACGGAGACCCCCTGCGCCGGGTCAACTGGCGCCTCAGCGCCCGTTACGATGAAAAACTTTTCGTCACCGAGTTCGAACAGGAGCGCGTGGTCGATGTCGGCATCATCCTCGACGCCCGCTCCCGCAGCAACGTAGAGACCCAGGACGGTTCCCTGTTCGAATACCAGGTGCAGGCCGCAGCAGGGTTGGCCCAGGCCCTGCTGCGCGACGGCAATCGGCTCAGCCTGCTCGTCTACGGCCAGTACCTGGACCGCACCTTCCCCGGCTACGGCAAGATCCAGCGCGAGCGCATCCTATATGCCCTCAGCCGCGCCCAGCCCGGCGACAGCCAGGTCTTCGACACCCTCGAAAACCTTCCCACCCGCCTGCTGCCCATCCGTTCGCAGGTTATCCTCATTTCGCCAATGCTCCCCGACGATCTGAACATCCTCCTCGGCTTGCGCGCCCGCGGTTACCAACTGCTCATCATCAGCCCCGACCCGGTGAGATTTCAGTCCCCCGCTCTGGCGCCCACCCCCGCCGCCGAACTCGCCCTGCGCGTCGCCCGCCTGGAGCGCGGTCTGCTCTTCAACCGTCTTCGCCGCGCCGGCATCCACGTCATCGACTGGGACATCTCCGTCCCTTTCGATCAGGTCATGCGCACCACCCTGCGGCAGCTCCCCCTGACTTAGCCTTCTACCCATCATCAGCCCGGTTTTCGGATTGATTCGTAGCCTATCACCCCTTAGCCGGGTTGCGGTCCAGGTCCCCGCCTCCCGGATCTCCATTTTCACGGCAAATTACCCGTCTTGTGTTGGGATGGTCCCAACAACGAGCGGGTATCCTGTGGTTAAACAACCTGGATGAGAGGGAAGCCAACGCAGGCAGGCCAACCTGAGATTTCCCTGGATTGATGTTAAATTTCCCAACACCGCGTGCGAAACATCGGTTTTTGTGCTATAGTTTTACAGAAGCATAGCGTCTGTCAATGAATTGAATAGGGGCCGTCAATGGGCAGCAAAGAAGAGCGCAAATATGAAAACCTGCACCGCCTGGTGCAGATTCTGCTAGAGAAGCCGGAGGGGTTGACCAAGGCGGAAATCGCCCGCAGGCTGGGCGTGCACCGCTCCACTGCCGCCGAGTACATCGACAGCCTGGAGGGAATGAGTGTTCCGGTTTACGAGGTCTCCCCGAACCGCTTTGCCATCAACCGCGACGAGTACGAAGTGCTTATCTCGGTGGATATGCACGAGAGCCTGGCCCTGCACCTGGCTACCCGCCTGCTGACCACACGCACCGATAAGCACTACCCCCACGCCGCCAGCGCCCTGCGCAAGTTAGCGACCGCCCTGGAGAAGCTCGCCCCGCTGATCAGCGATCACATGCGCCGCTCCGCGGGTGTGCTCGACGGCGATCACCGCCGCCGCGACAGCGCCTTCCTGGAAGTGCTCGAAACCCTCACCCGGGCCTGGTCGCGCGGCCTCAAGGTCAAGATCACCCACGAAATGGAAGACGGGCAGACCTTTGCCTACACCTTCGCCCCCTACTTCATCGAGCCCTATGCCACCGGCAACACCATGCACGTCATCGGCCTGCGCCAACCGCCTGGCAAGATCCGCACGTTGAAGATCGAGCGCATCCGTACCGCCCGCCTGCTGGACGAGCCCTACACCATCCCCGCCGGCTTCGACCCGGGCGAGTACCTGAAAGACGCCTGGGGCATCTGGAGCGCCGGTGGGGAACCGCAGAAGGTGGTGCTGCGATTCAGCCCGCAGGCTGCCAGGCGCGTGCAGGAGACACAGTGGCATCACTCTCAGAAAACCGCCCTGCAGCCCGATGGCTCGCTGGTCTGGGAAGCGCAGGTGATGGAGTGGAAAGAAATGCTCCCCTGGGTGCGCGGCTGGGGCGCCGACGTCGAAGTTCTGGAGCCGGATGAACTGCGGGCTGCGTTGACTCGAGAAACGAGCCGACTGGCGCGCC
>CAYMLG010000011.1:0-33987 GCA_964391195.1 uncultured Anaerolineaceae bacterium
TGCCAGACAATTCCAACCCGCCTCCACGGTTTCGACCCACTCCGTCTCGTCTCGCAGTGTGAGACAAGGCACCTTCAACCAATAGGCTTCTTTCTGGATGCCTCCGGAGTCGGTCAGGATCATGCGAGCGGACTGCTCCAGGAGCACCATGTCCAGGTAGCCCACTGGCTCGATGATCCTTACCTGGGAGCCGTCCAGCATGGACTGCAGCCCGAACTCAGCGATCCGCTTACGAGTGCGCGGGTGGAGTGGGAGAACCAACGTCTCCTCCGCCAAAGTGAAAGCTTGCAGGATGTTCCTCAGCCGGTCCGGGTTATCGGTGTTCTCCGCCCGGTGGACGGTCGCCAGAAGATAGCTGCCCGGCGTTAATTCCAACCGGTCGAGGATGGTTGACCGCTCTGCGGCCCGGCCGGCTGCAAAATACAATGTGTCGGCCATCACATCGCCCACCACCTCTACCCCGCGGGTGATCCCTTCTTGGGCCAGGTTTTGGGCCGCTGTTTCTGAAGGACAGAAGAGCAGCGCGGATAGATGATCGGTTAGCACCCGGTTGATTTCCTCCGGCATATCCCGGTTGAAACTGCGAAGGCCGGCTTCCACGTGGGCAACCGGGATATGCAGCTTCGCCGCAGCCAGGGCCCCTGCCAGGGTGGAATTGGTATCGCCATACACCAGCACCCAATCCGGCTTTTCGGCCAGCAGCACCTCCTCGACTCGCCTCAGCATCTCTCCCGTCTGTGCGCCATGGGAGCCCGAACCTACACCCAGGTGGTACTCAGGGGCCGGGATATCCAGTTCATCGAAGAATACGGCTGACATATTCGGGTCATAGTGTTGGCCCGTATGTATCAGAATCTCCGTAGCCTGCTGGCGCAATAACCTGCTCACAGCCGCCGCCTTGATGAATTGAGGCCGGGCTCCAATGATTGAAACAATTTTCATGCTTTACGCCTGCCCCTGTCCCACACCGCGATAGATCAGCCCCGCGGCCCGAGCTGCATCTGCTGCGAACAGCCGCCGGCCGTCTACCACCACGGGTAATCGCAGCACCGCCTTCAAATCGGCCGGGCTTAGCGAGCGGTATTCCTGGTGGGCGACCATAAACACCGCGGCATCGCAGCCGCGCAGGCAGTCCCGCACCTCGCCCTGGTAGCCGGGCACCCAGGGATCGTGGATCACCACCTCGGCCCCGCAGGCGGACAGTTGTTCCACCAGCGCTTCGCTCGGGCTGTTGCGGGTATCGTCGCTGTCCTCCAGGTAGGCGTACCCCAACACCGCCACCTTCGCCCCTTGCAGCGTTTGCCCGGCCTCGGCCAGCGCTTCTCTCGTCAGGTCTACCATATGCGCCGGCATCCCGTCGTTCACCGCCCGCGCGGCGGGGATCAGCCGCAGCGCAGCTTTGCCCTGCGCTCCATAAGCCAGCAGCCAGGGGTCCTTGGGGATGCAGTGCCCGCCCACCCCCGCGCCGGCCAGCAGCACGTTGCGCCCCGGCGATTTGTTCACCAGCTCGCGCACGCGCATGAAGTCGGCTCCGGCCGCCTCGCAGATCAACGCCAGCTCGTTGGCGAAGGCGATATTCACATCCCGGTAAGCGTTTTCGGCGGTCTTGGTCAGCTCGGCCGTCACCGGATCGGCGGGGTCCAGATCGGCCTCCACGATGTGCCGGTAGAGCGCCACCATCACCGCCGAGACCTCGGGCGTGGTCCCCCCGCACACCCGGCTCATACGGCGCAGGTTGGCCAGCAGCTTGCCCGGCATCACCCGCTCAGGGCAGGCCCCCAGGTAAAAATCCCGGCCGCAAATCTTCCCCGAGCTCTCCTCCAGCAGCGGGCGCACCACCCCGTCGATCGTCCCCGGCGCAATGGTCGACTCGACCACCACCAGCGCCCCGTCTTTCATCACCGGCCCCAGGCTGCCGCAGGCGGCGCGCAGGGCGGCGTAGCGCGGCTGGTTATTTTCGTCCACCGGCGTCTCCACATCGATCAGGACGATGTCCGCCCCTTCGAGCTGCCGGTAATCCCAGGTCGCTTTCAGGCGCCCGGCCTTCACCACCTCGGCCAGCAGTTCGGCCAACCCGGGCTCCTTGCCCTCGATCGGGCTCACCCCCTGGTTGATCAGCTCGATCCGGTCGCGCTTGACATCCAGCCCGGTTACGGGGAAGCCGGCCTGGGCGAACATGCACGCCACCGGCAGCCCCACGTAGCCCAAACCGATCACACCCAGGACCGCCGTGCGGTCCTGCACTTTTTGCTTCAGAACGTCTAGTTTTTCCATCATCAGCCCGTTTGGCCCTATGCCGGTTGAGCGAGGGGCAGTGACAGGCTGCGGTGTTCCGCGCCCGACGCCACCAGCGCTTTTGCCAGTTCCAATGCTTTCAAACCGTCTTCACCCGTGATCGGCACGGCGGTGTCGTTGGCCACTGCCTCTAAAAACGCTTCCTGCTCGGCCCGCAGCGGTTCTTTTTTAGGGATCACGAAGCGCGTCATCTGGCCTTCGCTCACCCCGCGCAGGATGCGCAGCGTTTCCCATTCGCTGGAGTGCGTCACCGAGTTCTCGAAAAAGTACAGGTCCTGGGAGAGCAGATCCACCCGGAACATCCCCTCTGCGCCGGTGACGATGAACTCGCGAATCTTGGTGGGCGTCAGCCAGTTGATCGTCAGCGTCCCGATTGCCCCGCCAGACATGCGCACCAGCCCGGTGAGCAGGTCCTCATGCTTGCTGTGGATGTGCTTCTCCGTCTCGGCGTAAATCCGCACCACGTCCTGCTGCGACACGTAGCGCATAATATCCAGATCGTGCACGGCCAGGTCGATGACCACGCCCACATCGGCGATGCGCCTCGGGAATGGACCCTGGCGATGGGCGTCCATCTGGAAAATCCGCCCCAGCTTGCCGTCCGCGATCTGCTGCTTCAGGGCCACAATCGCCGGGTTGAAGCGCTCGATGTGCCCGATCATTAGCTTCACGCCCTTTCGCTGCGCCGCGGCAATGATCTCCCTCCCTTCGTCCACGTCGAAGGCGATGGGCTTCTCGATCAGCAGGTGGATCCCGCGCTCGATGACCTCCAGGGCCACATCCCGGTGGTACAGGGTGGGCACGGCGAGCGTCACCGCATCGGGCTGCAGCTCGTCGAGCAGCGTGCAATAGTCCGTGTAGCCCCGGGTGTTGTACTTCCTGGCCACCGCGGTCACCAGGGCTTCGTTCGTGTCCGATACCCCCACCAGGTCCACCCCGGGGAGCTCCCAGTTGACTCGGGCGTGATTCACGCCCATAGAGCCGACACCGATCACTGCGGTTTTCAGGGTCATAGTTTATTCACCTCGGTCACGATCTTCTCCAGGTCCGCCTGGCTCAGTCGAGGGTGGACCGGCAGGGAGATCACTTCTTTGGCCAGCGCTTCCGCCACCGGCAGGTGGAATTCACCCGCCAGTTGGCGCATGTACTGCTGCTGGTGCGCCGGCACCGGGTAGAAGATGCCGGTGCCCACACCGGCCGCGTTCAACTGCTTCACTGCCGCATCCCGGTTGCGCCCGCCGTCCAGCCGGATCGTGTACTGGTGCCACACGTGTCCGTAGTTTTCCTTCACCTTGGGCGTGATCACGGTGCGGAGGTTCTCGTTCAGGTAGGCCGCGTTCCTGGTGCGCTTCTCGGTAAACTCCTTTAGCCGGTCCATTTGGGCCAGTCCGATGGCGGCGTGCAGGTCGCTCATGCGGAAATTGAAACCCACCATCTCGTGGTAGTAGCGGACCTTCATTCCGTGGTTGCGGATCAGCCGGCACTGCTCGGCGATGTGGTCGTCGTCGGTGGTGATCATCCCCCCCTCGCCCGACATCACATTTTTCGTCGCGTACAGGGAGAAAGCCCCCGTCCCGAAGCTGCCGGCCACTTTGCCGCAGTAGGTGGCGCCCACCGCCTGGCAGGCGTCTTCCACGATCGCCAGGTTGTGTTTCTCGGCGATAGCCCGGATAGCGTCCATCTCGCACACGTAGCCGTACAGGTGCACCGGCATAATCGCCTTGGTGCGCGGGGTGATGGCCGCTTCGATCTTCGCCGGGTCGAGGTTGAAAGTCTCCGGGTCGATATCAACGAAGACCGGCCTGGCCCCGGTGAAGAGGATGCTGTTGGCCGAAGCGATAAAGGTGAACGGGGTGGTGATCACTTCGTCTCCCGGGCCGACCCCGTGCGCCAGCAGCGCCACGTGCAGGGCTGTGGTGCCTGAAGTGGTGGCGATGGCGTGCTTCACCCCGCATAGGGCGGCAAAGCGTTCTTCCAGCAGCGCCACTTTGGGGCCCTGGGCCAGCATACCCGACTCCAGGACCTCCATGACCAGCTTTTTTTCCTCATCGCCGATGAAGGGCTTTGATATTGGGATCATTATTTCATTCTCCTTAAACCAAATAATTTTTTTATTTGCCCTCCGGCTCTTCCGGGACAGCCTCCTGGTAGACGATTTCGGCCAGGCTGTGCCGAAAACATCTACTACCCACCCCCTGGCCCCGTTGTAAGCGGAAGCCTCTTATTTTTTTAGCCGGGAATAGTCCTCCCAGGGGATTTCCACCGTGCGGGAACATTCCGGGCAGCACATCTCCACGGGTAATGCCTTTTCTCCCGGCTCCTCCATGCTGATCCGGCTGAGCTTGTGCCCGCAGGGGCAGACGAACCCGTGCAGCCGGGCGGGGTTGCCGTACACCAGCCCGTAATCCGGCACGCTTTTCGTTACCACCGCCCCCGATCCGATCATCGCCCATCTGCCGATCGTGATGCCGCAGACGATCGTAGCGTGCGCGCCGATCGAGGCCCCATAGCGCACCAGGGTTTCGCTCACCGTCCAGTCGTCTCCCCCTTTCAAACTCCCATCCGGGTTGATCGCCCGCGGCCAGCGGTCATTGGTGAACACGCAGTGCGGCCCGCAGAAGACACCGTCTTCCAGGGTCACTCCGTGATAAACCGAGATCCCGTTCTGGATCTTCACATTATTACCGATCACCACTCCGGCGTCGATATACACGCCCTTGCTGAGGATGCAGTTTGCGCCCAGCGCCGCCCCCTCGCGCACCTGGCAGTGCTGCCAGATTTTTGTGCCAGGCCCGATGGTAGCCTTGGGTGAAACGTCTGCTGTGGGGTGAACGAAGTAATGGTTGTCCATGCTTTTTCTCTTGTGAAAAAATTGCGCGCTAATCCAGCGCGGTGGAGCAGTTCTCGATGCCCCGGATCACATCGGAATCGTTGGGCGCAAGGCGCAGGGCTTGCTGGAAGTATTCGTTGGCCTGGCGGCAGTCGCCTTTTGCCGCGTAAGACTTGCCCAACCCGGCATAGGCCGGCGCGTAATTCTGGTTGATCTCCAGCGTTTCCTCGTAGAGCAGCAGCGCCCGGTCGAAATCCCCTTCCCCGACATAGCTCTCGGCCGCGTAATAATACGCCTCGGTTAGCCCCGGGCGCAGCATCGCCGCCGCCTCGAACTGCTCCCGAGCGGCGGGGAAATCCCGCTTTTCCACGTAAAGTTGGCCTATCGCCATATATAGCTGGTAATCGTCCGGGACGAGCTCCAACGCCTGCTCGTACTCGGCGATCGCCAGGTCCCATTCCTGCATCTCGCGGTACACCTCTCCCCGGGTCCGGTGGGCCTGGTAATATGTGGGATTCAATATCAACGCCCGATCCAGGACTGCCAGCGCGGCTTCATAATCCAGGTTCGCCCGGTAGCTGGCCGCCAGCTCCATCAGGTGCCCTATGTTGTTGGGTTCGAGCCTGGTCAGCTTCTGATATTGTTCGATCGCCTCCGGGAGCTTATTGGCGCTGCGCAGGGTGCGCGCCAGGCTGAGCAGATAGCCGGTTTCGTTCGGGCGGGATCGCAGCGCGCGGGCCAGCGCCGCCTCGGCTTTGTCGTAAGCCCTCGCCTGGCGGTACAATTCGCCGGCCCGGCCCAGCACATCCGGGTCCCGGACTCCGGCTGTGGTCGCGTCCAACACCCGCACCGCATCCTGGTTTCTGCCGGTGGCCTGGTGCAGCGCGACGATCTCCAACTGCAGCCGGGTGTTCTCCGCCCGCATAGTTGACCGTATATACCAGATCCCGGCCGCGTTCAAGACCGCCGCGATCACCACGATCAACAGGATGCGCTGCCAGTTCGAGAGGGGGGTGGGTTCTGGTGCGTCGTGCATGGTCCCAAACCTATCTGTTGCTGTCGCCGGGTGAGGCCTGTTGACTTATACCACCTGCGTTATCCCAAGTCAATAGGCTCGCCCGGCGGCAGAACCACCGATGCGCCATACCCGAGCCGCCAGTAGACAGGTATGGCGCATCTGCTGTGCAAAATGGTGGAATGCCGGCCGGCTTTTGCTGCTACCTGACGATTTCGATGATCACCGGCTCTGGCTGCAGGTTGAATGTGATGCTGCCGTTTACTGCGCCATCAGCATCCATTGCGCCGCCATCGGTCACGGCGAAATCTTCCGGTAAGCCCGCCCCTGGCCGGTAAACAACCCGCAGCTCCGTGACGCCCAGGGTGAGCGCGACCGGATCACCGGTGTTCCTCCAGGCCACGATCTTGGTGTTGCCCGCCGCCGGGCCGGCCACGTGCTTGAACTGGTAGGCCTCGGCCTGGGGGTTCGTGCGCGGGTTGAAGGCGATCCACTGGTCGAAGCGGTAGTAGCCCAGCTCGCGGGTCAGCGTCTGGTAGGCGTAATAGGCCGGCTTTGGCTCGTTTTCAAGGTTCGGGGTGCGCGAGTCATACAGCAGCCCCTGATAATCTTGATCCAGTATATCAGGCTGGATCTTGATGGCGTACCAGGTGATGTTCTCGGCGCCCATGGCGAACCCGCGGGCGTGTACGGTGAACACGTAGCGCGCCTGGTCCGTCTCGTTTGCTCCGAAGAAATGGCTGTCGGGATCGAGGACCTTCGGGTAGTCAGCAGTACCCTCGGGTACCCCGTTGGCGCCAACCTCGGTCAGCCACAGCGGCTTTTCCACGCCGAAGCAGGTCTTCATGCGCTCGTTCACGTGTGAGGCCTTAGCAGTGATATCGCGCCCGTAAGGGGAGTAGATTTTATCCCCCGGCTCCATCTGGTTGATCACACCCAGGCAGGTGGGCTTGCCGACTCCCGTCCAACCCTCCCAGCCGGCGGCGAAGTTCTTAAAGAAGTGGAAGTTCACCCCGTCGGTGTAGGGTGCTCCTCCGGCCTGGACCATCTCATCCAGGAAGGTGCGGACGAAATAATTCCCATTCTGCTCGTCGGTGAAGTGATCGTAAGCCATGCCGCCCATGATCACTCTGGCCGCCGGGTCCAGGCCCTTGAGCAGTTCGTACGCTCCCTGGAGCAGTTCTTTGTATGCCCCGCCGTGCTCGCCGTAATTCATCACGCCATCGCTGCAGCGATACCCATCGCGCGCATCCGGCTCGTTCAGGATCTCCCACACGTCGATATACGGGTAGCGGGCGTGCAGCTCCTCCAGGAACCGGTAATACACCGCTGGGTCTTCGATCAGTCCACACACATTATCGTTGGTTCGCGCCCATAGAGGGGCGTTGGTGACCGTGGCGATCAGCCCCAGGCCGGCCTGGTCCAGCTGAGGCAGCCTGAGGTCGTAGAAATTCCATTTATAAGCGCCACCCTCATCCGGTTGGATACCGGCCCAGTCGATATAGACGCGCACGTATCCGGCGCCGCTCTCTTTGATCGCCTCCAACATGCTCGGGAAGGCCGCGTCCAGTTCGGCGATTATCGCCTCCTGAGCCGCAGCGGCTTCCTCCGCCGGGAGGTCCGCCAGTGCTGAGCTGGCCGCGATCTGGCTCAATCCCGCAATCTGCAGTGAGAAGGGGGGCCGTTCGGTGAACACATTGTGCGACAGAGTCGGCAGATACAGCGTCGTTGTGCCTCCAGTTTGAGCCTTGGCCACATCCGCCGGCCAGGCAGTGTTCACCAGGCTGGGGAAGGCGGCGGCCACCAGGGCCATGACGAGACAAACTACTACTAGGCGGTTGAGAAACTTCATTGTCAATCAATCTCCTTTTCCACGGTTGTACGGCAAACCGCATACTATCGCGGCTGGCCGCTCCTGTCAAGCAGATCTGGATATCTCCGAGCAGATTTCTATACCCTCCTAGAAGGCCCCTTTTCCGGAGATCACCGCCGCAATCGATCGCAGCAGGATCTCCAGATCTTTGATCGGGGAGTAATTTTGCATGTATTCCAACTCGAGCCGCAGGCGCTCGTCGAAGTTCAGGTAGCCGCGCCCGTTGATCTGCATGGGTCCGGTGATCCCGGGTTTGAAGGCCAGGCGCTTGCGCTGTTCATCGGTGTATTTTTCCACCACCCACAGCTCTTCCGGGCGCGGCCCCACCAGGCTCATTTCGCCCTTTAACACGTTCCAGAACTGCGGCAGCTCGTCCAGGCTCCAGCGGCGCAAAAACTTTCCCACCCGGGTGACCCGCGGGTCGTTGGGGATTTTGTAGGCCGGCCCCTCCAGGCAGTTGAGCGCCAGCACTTCGCCCACCCGCTGTTCGGCCCCGTCTACCATGGTGCGCAGTTTATACACCCGGAACGGCTTGCCGTTCTCCCCGGCGCGCTCTTGCACGAACAGGGCCGGCCCTTCCGAATCCAGGCGGACGGCGATCGCCGCCACCAGCAGCACCGGCGAGGTGAACACCAGCCCGATGGCAGCCCCGACCAGGTCGATGATCCGCTTCAGGAAGAACTTGCCCATCGGCAGGGTCGGCCAGTTGTGGTCTCGCCGGGGGGGCTGGCGGACGAATCCCACCGCCAGGCCGATGCCCAGGGCCGCGGCCCGCACCACCAGCATCAGCGGGGTGATCAGCCCGGCCAGCGGGTCATGCCGCAGCACAAAGTACATGAACCGCAGGCCGGTGAGGAAAAAGGCCGCCATGCACGCCGCCGCCGCCCACAGCATCCACGGGATGAACAAAGACAGCGCCAGGGCGATCCCCGCCAGCCCCAGGAACCCGATCTGCCACCGCTGCGAGGGGGAGGTGTGAGAGTCGGTGAACGTTTTTTGTGGCAGCCAGCGCAGCATGTAAGCTTTCCAGTACCCGATCCCGAACTTGCGCTTCCAGTACTCGCCCAGGTCGCGGTCGTGCAAGTGGTACACCGCTGCCTTCGGGTTGAAATCCAGGCGGTAGCCTTTCTGCGCCAGGCGGAAGGAGAGCTCCTGGTCCTCCACCGAGGGGGCCGTGAACGAGGTGTCGAACCCGCCGTTTTGCAGGAAAATGTCCCGCCGGTACGCGGCCGAGTAGGTGTCGATGAAGTCCACGTGCGTTTCGCGGCTCATGCGCTCGTACTTGTACTGGTACTCCAGTTGTACGAAGCGCGCCACTGGCTCGCGCTGTTCGCTGCGGTAAACGCCCTTCACCCCGATCACGCCCTTGCTGCGGAACGGCCGGGTGATTTGTTCCAGCCAGTCTGGGGCGGGGGCGCAGTCGCTGTCGGTAAAGGCGATCACATCGCCGCAGGCCGCCTCGGCGCCCGCGTTGCGTGCCGCCGCCGGGCCTCCATGCGGGATACGCACCAGGCGGATGTTCGGGTCCTGTTCGAGTGTCCGCGGCGTATCATCGGTTGAGCCATCGTCTACAACGATGATTTCATAATCGTGGCGGGGCAGTGTTTGCTTCGCTAGCGCGTCGAGGCATCGATAGATAATGTCCTTCGAGTTGTAGACCGGTACAACGACGGAATAGCGGGGAACATGTGTCACGGTTTATTCCTGATGGTTCAGATATTGCTTCTTTTTAGTGTTGGTCGGAACAGATATCTAAAGAATGTGCGCGAGGCTTTGAAGATCCGGCCGGCCTCACGCGGGCTGGTGACGATTTCCCACAGTTTGCTGGCGATGAAATGCGGCCGCAGATAATACTCACGCCGGGCCTGGTCGCACCAGGCGACCACTTCTTCCGCCGAGAGCCCCGGCTGGGAGACGATCGTGCGGTGCAGGCCGTCCTCGGTCAGCCACTGCTCGTAATCGTCGGTGAGCATATAATGGTTGCTGCTCGCCCACTCGTAGGCTTCGGTGCCCGGGTAGATCATGATCGGGAAGAACTGGGCGGTGTCGGGGTTCAACCGTTTGGCCAGATCGAGGGTCTTCCTCAGACTCTGCCTGGTTTCCCCCGGGTTGCCGGCCATAAAACAGCCGTGCACCAGCACTCTGGCTTTGCGGGCGTCCTCGCGGAACTGGAAGAACTGCTCCACCGTGATTTTCTTCTTGATGTTGTCCAGCACCTGCTGGTCCCCGCTCTCGAAGCCCACGCACACCAGGCGCAGCCCGGCCTGGCGCAGGCTGTCCAGGGTTTCATAGCTGACGTCCGCCCGCGAATTGGCAGTGAAGGGCAGCCGGTTGCCGCGCCGGATCAGTTCTTTCGCCAGCGCCTGCGAGCGCCGCTGGTCCACCGTCAGGGTGTCGTCCTCGATGAAGATCTCTTTCACCTGGGGCAGTTCGCGGGCCACGTATTCGAATTCGGCCGCCACGTTCTCCACGCTCCGCTTGCGGTACCCGTGCCCGGTGATGGTTTGTGGCCACACGCAGTAGGTGCAGTGGTATGGGCAGCCCCGCCCGGTGATGATCGCCACCTCCGGGTACTGGGTGATCGAGTAGAAGTAGTTCTCTACCTTCAGGTGCCGCTTGTACACCTCGCTCACGAACGGCAGTTCGTCCAGGTCGCGGATCAGCGGGCGGTTCGGGTTGTGGACGATCTCGCCGTCCTCCGCCCGGTAGCTCAGCCCCAGCACATCGCTGAAATCGCTGCCCCCCTCCAGGGCGCGGGCCACATCGCGCACCGTGTAATCGTACTCGCCCCGCGCCACCGCCCGCACCGCAGGGTTCGACCGCAGGGTCTCCTCGGGTTTGGCCGTCACGTGCGGGCCCACCATCAGGATCGTGACCTCCGGCAGGCTGGCGTGGATCGCCTCGGCCACGCGCAGGTCGTTTTGAATGCTGGGCGTGCTGGTGTCGATCACCACCAGCCCGGGTTTAAAGTCGTCCGCCATCCCCAGCACGTCCTCCAGGGTCAGCCCTTCGGCCGGGGCGTCCACCAGGTCCACCTCGAAACCATCCTGTTCCAGCACACCGGTCGCATAAGCCAGCCAGATAGGATAATACATCACCCCGCTCTTGATCACCGCCGGGCTGCGCTGCGAGCGCGAGAACTTCGGATAATAGGGTGCGTTTAATGCCAATATTTTCAACGTTTTCACTCCACACCTCTTAATTCTAATTACCCCAAAATATTATTCTACCAACCTTCTTGCTTCTTCCGCTATGAATATGCCCTAAAAAGCATGACTTTACGTAAGAGAGGGAGTTGGGGGATATGGGCGGCTGCGCAGCCGCCCATATCCCCCTAACCTCTATTTTTAAAGCCTGGCTTACGACTTTGAGAAAGCCATACCCTGAAAAGGCCTTCGCAGCGCTTGCCCCCGGGATTCCGGGCGGTCTTCATAACTCTGAGCCGGTCCTTTACCTGGCGGACTGCTCGTACACCTCCTGGATAGTAGCCACCATCCTCGGCAGCGTGAAATTGGCCTCCAGGTGCCTGCGGCCGTTTTCGCCCATCTTGCACGCCGTTTGCGGATCTTGCAGCAGGCGCGACACTCGCTCGGCCCACGCCTGGGGCTGCCCGGGCGGGACGAGATAACCGGTCTCGCCGTCTAGCACCAGTTCCGGGCAGCCGTTCACCGCCGTCGCCACCACCGGTTTGCGCCACGCCATCGCTTCCAACAGCGAATACGGGCTGCCCTCCCAGTACGAGGTGAGGGTGATGAGGTCGGCCGCCTGGATCCAGCGGAAGGCATCCGGCTGGGCGCCCGGGGCGGAGATCCGTCCCTCCAGCCCGTAAGCCCGGATTCTCGCCCGCACCTTCTCCAGCAGCGGGCCGCCGCCCACCAGCGCAAAGCGGGCGTCGGGCATGGTTTGCAGCACGATCCGCGCCCCCTCGATGAAATCCAGGGGCGCCTTCTGCTCGCTCATTCTGCCCACCTGCATCACTAACGGCCCCCCCGTCTGGCGCAGCGCCAGGGCCGGGGCCGGCGGCGGGATGTGCGGGTCGAATTTGTCCAGGTCGACCCCATTGTGCACCGCGACCACCTTCTCGCCCGGAATCCCGCGCTCGATCAGGCTCCGGCGGTCGGCTTCATTGACCGTCAGGATCCGGTCGGTGATCCTGGACAGAAGGTTTTCGGCGAATAAATATATGGGCTGCCAATTTTTACGGCGTATGTTAATTGTGTGCGGTGTATATAATATCACACCAGCCCCGCCCAATCGTGACAAAAATCGCGCTACCAGCCCCGCTTCTTGCGAGTGGACGTGCACCAGATCGTATTCCCCCCGGCGGACCTCGGCGATCAACCCCGATATTGCTTTCGGCGGCCACAGCAGTTTGTGGATGGGCAGCGGCACTACCCTGGCCCCGGCCGCCCGGTAATTGTCCGCCTGGCTTTCCAGCAGGGTGGGCAGTGCCACCGTAACCTCGAACCGCTGCCGGTCCAGGCGCTGTACCAACGATAAAAGGTGCTCGGTCTGCCCCGATGGGCTCGGCTCGTAGTACACGAACAGGATGCGCAGCGCTCTGCTTGGTTCAGGCATCCCGCCTCCGCAAGAACCAGGGGCGCACTCCGGCATGCGAGGCTTTGCTCGCCGCCATCTTTCGCCGTTTCCGGTATGCGCCCGGGGCTAGCCGCAGCAGGTCCACAAGGCCCAACAGCGCCCTCGGGCGGGTGATCGCCATATATGCCAGGCGGGGGAGTTCTGCCAGCAGAATCAGGGGGAGATCTAACAGCCAGTAAAGCAGGGAATCATTTTTAATCATCATCAAGTAACGGTTGCGCAGTGCCAGCCGGGGGCCGGTGGAATCGCCGCCCGGCTTGCGCAGGGTATCGCCCCAGCCGCGCACGTGCCTGGCCACCGCCTGCGGTTCGTACCGGCAGGTCCAGCCGCATAACCGGGCGCGCCAGGCCAGGTCGGCGTCTTCGCAATAGGCAAAGAAATCCTCGTCGAAATATTCGCCGTTTGGGGAAAGGTCATCCAGCATCGCCCGCCGGTAGAGGGCGGCCGCGCCGCACGCGCCGAAGACTTCCTCCGGCTGGTCGTACTGTCCGGCGTCCACCTGCATTTGCCCCCGGTCGTATGGCCGGCGCCGCCGGTCGATGAAAAGCCCGGCCGAATCCAGCCGCCGGGCGTCATCGCTGCGCAGCAGCTTCGGCGCCACCATCCCCACGCGGGGATCAGCCTTCGCCGCAGCAATCAGTTGGCTCACAAAGTCCGGTTCGGGAATCAGGTCCGGGTTGATCGACAGCAGCCACGCCCCCCTGGCCGCCCTGGCCCCGCAGTTGAACCCGGCCGCAAAGCCGATATTTTGCTTCTGTTCCAGCAGGCGCACCTCCGGGTGATGGCTGCGTACCCATTCTGCGCTGCCGTCCTGCGAGGCGTTATCCACAACGATCACTTCCAGGCCGGGGTACGTTTGATTGGCCAGCGCCTCCAGGCAGGCGGGCAAGCAGGCGGCGTGATTCCAGCTCACCACGATCGCAGATGCTTTTTCCGAGGAGTCCATCAATCAGCTTCACGGCAGCCAGGCTCGATGTGGCGATTTCAGTTGCAGGCCGTGGCGGCCGCTCCCGCTGATCGCCCTCATCGAACTCAGCCGTTTGCTTCCATTTCAGAGGTTTGCCCCTGGCCATGGAGGAATGCCAGCATCCCCGCAAAGGTCCAGAAGTAGGCGTTCACTTGCTTGACTTCAAGGTTCTGGTAGACCAACCCATCGATAAACACGATCAGCAGGCTGCCCATCAACCCCAAGATCAAAAGCTTGCGATCGGGAGCGCTTTCCCGGCGGTATGCGCTCAGCGCCAGGCGGCCGATCGCGTACCACAGGAAGCCCCAGGCCAGCAGGCCGGGGATCCCCAGTTCTACCAGGGCTTTGAGCACCTGGCTCTCGGTGGCAATCGCCGTCTCCGGCATGGTGCGGAAAGCGGCCGCGCCGGTCTTCCCCAGCCCCTGGCCCCACAGCGGGCTCTCCTGCCAGGCGAGTAGCCCCAGGTTCCAGGCGGCCAGGCGGTCCCGGTTGGTTTCGTCCTTCACCCAGTCGGTGATCGAGGCCAGGTGCCGCGCCACCGGGTTCACCTGCGGCGGGCGATGGGCCTCCAGGTAGTTCGTCTCCAGGCTGCCCAGTTCCAGGTCAGCCCAACCCGCCCAGTCGTACGCGTCGTTGTGGTCGGGGCCGGGCTCGGCGATCAGGTACAGGTCCGCCTCTTTCCCCGCCCAGGCCGAGAGGTCCACCACGTAGTTTCGCCAGCGGCGGTCGCTGGGGTTCAGCTTCGGGTTCAGGTATCGCTCGAAGATGACCTCGCCCCCCTGTGCGCTGCCGGTTTCTTTAATAAAGAGCTTGAAGCTCACCCCATCGCCTTTGTCTGGGTTCCATACCTCCGGCGAAAGGGCGATCGAAAAGCGCAGGGCGGCCGCCTCGGGCAGTTCCACGCGGTAGATTACTTCGGCAGAGCGGTCTGGGCCGGGATGGGTGTAGACCACCTCCCGCCAGTCCTCCACGCGGTCGATGGGGTCGTAGAGCAGCCATTCCTGGTGTTCCGGCTCGCCCAACTCCGGTTTCACCCCCATCAGCGAGAGGCCGTCCTGCAGCGGAGCCGATTGGTACTCCGCCCGCACCAGCTCGATGGTGTACCGGTCGGGATCGTGCACCGGCTGGCTGAAGAGCACCACCAGCAGGATCACCAGGCCGGCCACTGCCACCGCTCCCATGCCCAGCAGGAACTGCCGGCTGCGTTCGGTCAGGAATTTATACCCGGTCAGGACCACCGCCGTGATGGCCAGCGCCGCCCAGATGCCGCGGCTGAAGGTGAGCAGGATGCACACGAACATCAGCGCCGCCGCTCCCCCGTAGAAGATGCGCTTCCACAGCCGGTCGGGTTGGATCGCCTGGACCAGGGCCAGGGGTAGCAGCAGCGCCAGGGTGTTGGCCAGGGTGGTGGGCGAATCGAGCACGAAGTACACCCGCCGTAGCTGCGTGCCGTATACGAACACGTCTGGGAACCCCTGCCGCAGCGTGATCTCCTCCGAGGGGAAGAGCGGCCGGTTGGCGATGAACTCGATTAGGCCGCCCAGGGCGACCAGCCCGCCGGCCGCCGTCAGCCCTGCGATCAGAATTTTCACCCCCCGCGGGTAGAACCGCAGCGCCTGGGGCACCAGCCACACCAGGGGCAGGTACATAATGGAGATATACGCGCCCCACAGGCCGGTCAGCCCGCTGCGGTCCAGCAGCAGTCGCAGCAGGATCAGCCCGGCAAAGGCCAGCGCCGCCCAATCCAATCTGTCGCCGGTGAGCAGAGGCCGGCGCTCGATCAACGAGCGCACGCCCCACAGAAGCACCAGGACGATCAACAGCCCCTCTTTCCAATACGTGCCGATGGGATCGGGTAGCAGGAGCTTGATCACCAGGTGAAATGGGATCAGCAGTAAGAAGACCAATACTCCGGCGGCCGAGATCCGGTCCAACCAGAGGGAAATCCTTTCGCGTTCCCGCAGTGCTGAAGAAAAGTCAATCGTTGCCAAAGTGATATCCTTCCTTACCCTGGAGTGGATGGCGAAGGATTCCTGCCAAAAATCCACCGTAGACCAGTAAAAGTGTAACGCCTCCGAACAATAAGATCAGCCAGGGCGATAATCCAGGTTGCAGGCGGTTCGCTCCAGCTTGCAAAATGACGGCTGCCAGGGCCGCCAGGCCGGCCGCCAGAGTCGTCACCGCCGCTTGCTGCCAACCCGGCCCGCTGATGCGCCAGCCGATCTGCTTCCGGGCCAGCCCGGCCAACAGTAGAAGCTGCGCGCCCAGGCCGAGGGCCGCAGAAATAGCCAAGCCATTATACCCAAAATATTGGAGCAAGATGAGATTCGCCCCCAGGCGAATCAGGGTTTGGCAGCCGTTCACCGCCAGGACGGTCTTCCCGCTCTTCAGGGCGTACACCACCCGCCACAGCGGCTGGCACAGGGCGTCGATGATCACCGCCCCCGTGTAGATCGAGAGCGAAACCCCCACCGCCCGGGTGTCCGCCGCGGTGAACGCCCCGTATTCCAGCAGCGCTTGCACCACCGGCTGGCGCAGGGCGATCAACCCGAACCCGGCCGGCAGCGCCAGCGCCAGTACCATCCCCATCGCCCGGGTGAGGGTGCGGCGCGCGGCGCCCAGGTCTTGCGCCGCGATCGATTCGGAGAGGGTTGGGAATAACACCGTTGATACCGCCAGCCCGCTCACCTGCCCCACGGTGAGCGCCAGGTGATAGCCGAAGTTGAGCACGGCCGCGCTGCCCTCCCCCTGCGCGGTCGCCATTGCCCGGTCGATAAACAGGATCAGGTGGTGGGCGCCGTAGCCCGCCGCCATCCAGCCCAGCAGCCGGAAGGCCGGCCCGAGGTCCACCCGCTCTGCACTCACCCCGCCCGCGACCTGGCGGCGCACGCTCAGCAGCAGCGGCAGTTGGAACAGCACCGCTGCCAGGGCGCCCAGCGTCACCGCCGGCCCGGCGCGCATCAGGGGCTGCTCGAATGGCAGCCAGAGCAGCCCGGCGATGAACACCAGGTTGAAGACTGCCGTGGTCAGGGCGGGGCGCGCAAAGCGCCGGTATACCTGCAGCAGCGCCCCCATCAAGGTGGATACCCCCATTAACAGCAGCCCGGGGAGCATCGGGTAGAACACCCTCAGCGCCTGGGCCCGTTCTGCCGACTGGAAACCGGGGGAGAGCCAGGCGAGCAGCACCGGCGACGCCCAACCAATCGCGGCCGCCAGCGCCAGCATCCCCCCTGCCAGCCACATCCCCAGGCGCATGGCCGCCCCCCACGCCGCCGCCTCCCCCTGCTGCCGGCTGGCCTGCGCGAACAGCGGGATCACCACCGGCGAAAGCACGATCGGCAAGGCGACATAGACGAACTCCGGCAGCGCGTACGCCACCAGGAAGATGTCAGTGGAACGACCTGCGCCCAACGTAGCGGCCAGCGCCGACTGGCGTAGAAAACCGGTCGCCATGGCTGCCCCCAGGCTAAGTATTACAATGACCGTCGCTCGCAGGTCTCGATTATCCATAAGGCGGGCGGGAAAACTGGGTCTGAAATGTTGTCCGGTAATTCGCCGGATTGGTCGCTGTCTTGATGGCATGGATGCTGGCCGGCGGGAGATTAGAGATTCCCTATTCTACCATCCTTACCGGATCGCACTCACTTTCTTTCCAGGTCTTTCAACCCCTGTGTAGAGCAACACCCGGAAGCCGGCGCCTGCCGTTCGCTCGCCGGCTGACTCGTGCCCTCAACCTCGCCGGGGAGGCCGGACTGCAGAGCTTGATTTCCGGTGCGGGCCGTTACCTCTCCAGCGCCCCGATAATATGCTTTTCGATCAGCGGCACCAGCAGGCCGTGATCGGTGTCTTGTGCGGTGGTAACCACCACCAGTTCGTGCTCGGGTAGCACGAGCACCGTCTGGCCGCCGAGCCCCTGGGCCGCATAGCCGCCCAGCTCCGGGTAGATCCACCATTGGTAGCCGTACCCCAGCGTCTCATCCTGCCGGACCCAGGCCGTCGTCGCTGCCGCCACCCATTCAGGCGAGACGATTTGCCTGCCATTCCAACCCCCTTCCCTCAGGTACAGATAGCCCAGGCGGGCCATGTCTCGCGACGTCAGGCGAAGCCCCCATCCCCCGATCGGGACGCCCTGCGGGTCCGTCTCCCAGGAGAGCTCCTCGATCCCCAACGGCTCGAACAAATACTCCCGGGCGAAACCGGGCAAATCGCCGCCCACAGCCTGGCTCAGGGCCGCCGAAATCAGGTGCGAGCAGCCCGAGCAGTAATTGAAGCGGGTCCCGGGCGCCTCCACCATTGGCTTGCTCAGTATATGAGCTGTCCAGTCGGGTTGCCGGTACATTTCCTGATAGGCGGGCATCCCTTCGTTCCATTCCAGCCCGGCCTGCATCGTCAGCAGGTCCTCGAACGTCAGGCTGGCTTTGCGCCGGTCCGGGTTGGGAAAATTCTGCACCGGGAGGAAATCTGCGATGGGCTGCTCCACCCCTTCGATCAGTCCCTGGTCATGGGCGATGCCGGCCAGCGTGGCGATAAAACTCTTCGTCACCGAGTACAGCTCGTGTTTGCTGTCCGGCCCGTAGCCCCCGGCGTACCACTCAAAGACCAGGTATCCCTCGCGGATCACCAGCAGGCTGTGTAGGTTCAGCCCCCACTCGCCGGCCTCCCGCAGCATGGCTTCCGGCATCCCGGCCCCCAGCTCCTGCTGTTCGGATGCGGCCGCCGGCCAGACCGCTTCTGCTCCTGCGGTAACGGTAGGGTCCGCCGCAGGCGCTTCAATTGTACGCCCCGGCCCCCCGCAGCCCCACATTGCGGTTACCATGATCAAGAGAAGCAAGCGGGCAAACCCGCCCGGCACACCAGGAAATCTTTCATTCATTGCTGCCCTCCCGTCATTCCCGGCCCGGCTGCAAACCCAGGCCCGCCCCCGCCCCGCGTGACCGGAAACCCACCCACCTGCGATCAGACCCGTCCGGCGCGGCGTAGGGGCACGGCGGGAGGGTCCACGGTTTTGGTTGGTTTGTGGTGTAGCCGTGCCCATTCGCCGGGGAGAAGCCGTCCACGAATGGCTGAGCGGCATGCTTAGCGCATGCTCGTGCATGCGCTAAGCATGCCGCGCGACCGACCCACGAATACACGAAAACTGGTCCACACCTGTACCGGGTACCGGGAAGGGTCGGGCGGGGTTGGCATGCGGACGCGCCTCGCAGGCTGTGGGAATCACCCATCCTGGGGGTGAGATCTCTCGCCTGGCGACGCTCCGCGACGCTCCTTGCCGCCGCTCCGGCCCTTTCAGCCCCGGCCTGTGAACCTCCATAGTTCGCCCGGTTTGTTGACCTGCACCTGGAAACCCGGCCTGGAGCGTAATGAGACCAACAAGTCATCGATGTAAGCCCTGGAAAGGGCCGGTGAAAGGTATACCACCCCGGAGAAAAGAGAGAGATCCTCCGGCAGCTGCCCGGCCTGCCGCAGCTCAACCACAATGTCCTGGTAATCCGTCCACAGGTACACGCCGGTCGTCACCCAAACGCCGAGCGGGATGTGGTAATCGCCTAACACTTGCAGCGTCTCTGCGATCGTCTCCGGTGTCTCCCCGGGCGCGCCGAACAGCAGCGAGGCCCCAAAGGGGATTTTCGAGCGGCACAGGCTCTCCAGAGCCTCCCGGACTTGCCGCACGGTATAACCGCGTTTCATTCGCCGGAGCATCGTTTCTGAGGCCGACTCGATCGCCAGGTTTACATAGAAGCAGCCCGAATCTTCCATCAGGCGGCAGAAATCGTCGCTGACCCCGATCGGTTTCAAGTCGCCGGTCCCCCATTGAAAATCGAGTGGATCGTCGATGAACGCCTGGCAAAGTTCGCGCGCGTGCCGGCGCGGGACGTTGAAGCTGTTATCGCAGAACATCACTCTGCGCCGGGGGGTGTTTCGCAGTACAAGGTGGATCTCGTCCAGCACCCGCTGCGGGCTTTTCAACCGGTAGCGCTTGCCTTCCAGCTTGCTGTAGGGGCAGTAAGTGCATCCAAAGGCGCAGCCCCGCTTGGTGAAGATCGCCGGGGTGATGTTGTGCTCCGCGTATTGCTCCAAAGCGAACAGTTCATACGCCGGGAGGGCGGCGCCGTTCAGATCTTCAACCGGGACCGGTGGAACGGAATGGAACTTCCCATCCTTCCGGAACACGCATCCTGGCACCGTGTAGATATCCCCGCCTCCCGCCAGCCGCTCCAGGAAAAGTGGAAAAGCCACTTCCCCTTCACTGCGGATGCCATAATCCAGGCCCAGGTAAGCGAGCCAATCGGCCGCGTAATAATTGAATCCAGGGCCGCCTAACACGATCCTGGCGTTCGAGTTCTGGCGGACCACTTCCGTGATCTCTTTGACGCTCGGGCGCAGATCGGTATGGCGGGTCCCCAACGGGGCATTCGCGTCCAATTCGTCGCCGAACACCAGCCGGATCGAAATCCCCACCACGTCTGGATGGAAGCTGCGCAGCCGGGCTGCCAGTTCGCCGCTTAGGTCGGATGCAAACAGGCGCTCGAAAACCTGCACGCTGTGCCCGGCTTTTTGCACCGCCCCGGCGATATAAGCCGGGCCGGATGGGGAGGCCGGCAAAGTATTGGCGGAGATAATCAGGACTTTCATGGATCCTCCCTCGTGGGCCTTGTTCAGCGCACAGGACTCAACTGCCGCTCAAAAGGTGCTCCAGGCGAGTCTATTCAATTGGTTAGAGAGTAAAGGTCTGGGATGAACTTAGACAACCCGGCCAGGTGGCAAGTTCCAGGAAAGCGCTAACGGTGAGTGCCGCCCCTCAGCCGGTATGCTGAGCAGACAGGCGTGGAACCAGGCAGAGGCGGAGTTGTGCGGTAAGGAGCTTGGTCTTGAGAAGAGGCTGGCGCTCTCGGGGCCGGAATCGTCCGAGTTTCCTATATCATTGATTATACATAAATCGAGATGTCAAATCAATTGGTTGGATGTGCCAAAAAGTGGGGCAGTCGCTCCCGACTGCCCCATCAAGCTTACCTGTTTTTCACCCGTTTACCAATCTTGGAACGATACCGGTCAAACGGCCCGCTTTTGTTCCGGCTTCCTCTCTGCCAGGTCCGCTGCCGGTTCTCGCACCGGCCCCCAGTTGGCGATCACCAGGCTGAGGATGATCAGCGCCGCTCCGGCCACCAACTGCCAGGTGAGTTCTTCGTTCAAGAAGTTGACCCCCAGCAGCACGCCGCCCAGGGGAAAAAGATAAGTGACCATTGTGGTACGGGTCGGGCCGATTTCATGGATCAGGTAGTAGGCCAGGATGAAAGCGAACCCTGAGCCCAGCACGCCCAGCCAGATCAGCGCTACCCAGGTGATCCCGAGTTGAGGGACTGTGAAAGGCCGCTCGAACAGCAGGGCTGCCGGCCACATCACCGCCGTCGAGGAGAGCAGGGGGATGGCACTGCGCAAGATCCCGGGCGTGTCTTCGGTGAACTTGCGGGCATAGACGGAACTGCCGGCGTAAAACACGGAGGCCACTACGACCGCCAACTGCCCCAGGATCGAGCCGGCGGAAGCGCCGATGTCTTTGCTCATCAGGATCACCACCCCCGCGAAGCCGGTCAGCAGGCCCAGGAGTTTCGGCAGCGTGATTTTGTCATCCCTCAGCGTCAGGTGAGCGATGGCGATCGTAAACAACGGCACGGTCGCATCCAGGATCGCTGCGACTGCCGAGTCGATGGTCTGTTCCCCCCACGAAATGAGAAAAAACGGTACGGCTACGTTCGTAATCCCCAGTAAGAGCAGAGGGAACCAGCCTTGCCAGCTTCGCGGCCAGGCGACCCCCTGCAAGCGCATTACCACCAGGCCGAAGATTAGCCCGAACAGCACCCGGAAAGCCACCAGCGTGACCGGCCCGACCTCCTGCACTGCGATTTTTATCCACAAAAAAGACGAACTCCAGATCACCCCCAACACGATGAACGCCAGCCAGTGTTTGGGTTTCATTATTTCCTCCTGAATTGTACCGGCATTGGGCAAATATACTGCGTAACCGGCTTCGGGTAAAGGCCCAGTTTTATTGATTTACCCGCGCCCTGTTCACCATCTCCAGGATCGTCTGCGCCGCCAGCTCGGGTTGATCGAGGTGGATGTAATGCCCGCTGTCCTCAGCGATCACCTGCGGGATTACCGCTTCCCGGCTCAGATCGGCCTGCAGCGCGTCCCAGGTATCCTTGACCCCCAACTCCTTGAAGCCCGGCGGGAAATCCTCCACCCGCTGCGAGCTGATCACCGCCAGCGGGATGCCCCTCAGCGGCCCACCCTCAGCCGCTTCCGCCTGGCTCTGCCGGAACGCAGCCATCTCGTCGTCCATCGCCCGGTATCCCCGGGAGAGAAAACCCACCGTCCTGGCCGCCGCCCGGGCCTCCTCGGGCAGTTTCCCCGTGACCTGCGAAACCGGTTGGCCCGCCAGGCGCAGCAGCCCGGTTGGGCCGAGCATCCGGCTCAACCAGGTCAGCCGCTTCAGGCCGCCCTCATATTGATCCCTCATCTCTGGGCTCATCCTCGCCGACTGTTCCGGGTGCACGGAGTCGATCAGCACTACCCCCCGGACCTGTTCCGGGTACGTCTTAGCATAGTATTGGACGAACACTCCGCCGAGCGAATGGCCGGCCAGGATGAGTTCCCCCTCGACCCCCGCTTCTGCCAGCAGGGTGTGCAGCTCAGTCGCCACCTGCCGGCTGTCTCTCGGTCCGGGGCCTGGCTCGCTCCAGCCATACCCGGCGCGGTCATAGGCGCAGGCCCGGGTGGCCTTTGCCACTTCTGGCTGCACCAGGCTCCAATCCGCGGACCAGCCGCTCAACCCCGCCTCCATCACCACCGTCGGGCTGCCCTCGCCCATGCAGAGGAGGTGCAGGCGGTGCCCTCCCACATCGATCAGTTCCCCCGGCGCGGGGTACTGTTGCCGGACGGATGCGCTGGCCAGAGCGTGAAACCCCGCCATGAGAACCAGGCCGGCAACCAGGATGATGAATACATAGGTTGTGTATTTAAGCCATGTCCTGTTCATACGTTTAATACCTCAATTTGAACCGAAAAGTTCCAAATTGGTCGGTGATGGTTGATATCCCGGAATCTGTCAAAAACATCCCGTTCCAGAGCAAGACACTTTCCCCCTGCTTCCCTACAATGAAATAAGCCGGGTCATTCGGGATGTTGATTCCGGGTCTCTATGTGCGTGTTAAGCGGTAGCAGCAGCGTATGGAACACCCGGGCGCCCCTTTCACGCTGCGCGTCCCTGTTCGATTGAACCCGGCCGGATTTCGATCAAGTGCTCAACTTTCCTGAAATCGCACGTACCAAAACCTGGGAAACAACAAGTTCACCAAAGGTAAGTGGGATGTGGTGCGGGCTGTGCGGCCCGCACCACATCCCACTTACCTCTATTTGGTTTGATCCGGGGGTATTCTTGGGGAAATGGACCGGTTGTGCTAGAATTTATTAGCAAAAAACATCTAATTTGTAAGATTCGCGTCGATTTTTCAGGGCATTGATAGGTGGAACCGGATGCAGAGCGGCTTCTTGGGCAGATACGAGATCCAGTCTGAGATCGGCCGGGGCGGAATGGCCAATGTTTACCTCGCCTACGATCCACGCTTCCGCCGTCAGGTTGCTGTAAAAGTCCTCGCCCCCCAGCTGCTGGCCCACCCCATTTTAACCACGCGTTTTGAGCGCGAAGCCCGCCTGATTGCCACGATCGAGCACCCTGCCATCGTACCGGTCTACGATTTCGGGGAGCAGGATGGTCAGCTCTACCTGGTCCTGCGCTATATGGCCGGCGGCCCGCTCTCGGCAAAGCTGAGCAGTGGGCCGCTTCCCCTCGCCTCTACCATCCAAATCTTATCTCAGCTAGGACCCGCCCTCGATGTCGTCCATGCCCGCGGCATTGTCCACCGCGATCTTAAGCCCGGCAATATCCTCTTCGATGGCTTTGGCAACCCGGCCCTCTCCGATTTCGGGATCGCATTCCTCGCCGAGGCAACCGTCCAGCTCACAGGAGAGGGCGTCATCGGCACGCCGGCTTACATGAGCCCCGAGCAGGTGCAGGGGGATGTTGAGCTGGATGGGCGCAGCGATATCTATGCCTTAGGGGTGATCCTCTACGAGATGCTCACCGGTCGCCAGCCCTATCGCTCCTCCACCCCTATCGCTCCTCCACCCCCATGTCGACTGCCTTGAAGCACCTGAGTGAGCCGGCTCCGAAGATCTGCATTAACCGCCCGGACCTTCCCCTAGAGTTGGATGACATCCTGGCCAGGGCCATGGCCAAAGACAGAGAGTTGCGATACAGGAATGCCTCGGAGTTGGTCTCTGACCTGCGTCTCCTGCCTGAGGCTCCTTCCGCCCGTTCACGATCTGTCCCGGGGTGGCGTGAAGGCAGCGACCCGGATGCAGCCACCCAGCCCGAGATGGCCGAGCAAGATAGGGGAACGGTCCCGGACGAATCGCTATCTACCGCTGAGTTCCCGGCGGAGGTGATGTCTGGAAACGCCTCCACCGGCGCCGCAGCCCTGGAAAAGACGCCTGCTGCCGCTCCAGAACCTGGTCTTACCCCCCCGCAGCCTTTCTCAGAGAGGCAGCCGGACGGATCCTCCCGGCGCACTGGCATTCTGGCCCTGGGTTTGAGCGGGGTTACCGTCGTGGGTCTTTGCAGCCTGCTCCTGCTCGCCGGTCTGTTCTATCAGTTCGTGCTCAAGCCAGAGGCCGGTAACACGCCTCCGCTCGCTTCCCAATCTGCGGGTTCCTCCACCGAACAACCGGGCTCTGCTCCCTTGTTTGCTGATGATTTCTCGCAGCCGGCCCACGGTTGGCCGGCATTCGCCGATGAGGGCGCCAGTTACTCTTACCAGGATGGCGCCTATCGCATGGTCGTGCGCGCTACCGATGTGCTCTTCTGGGCTACCCCGGATGGCAGTTATACCGACGCCAGCATTTCAGTCTCCGCCACCTTGCTTTCCGGCAGCCAGGAAAGCTATTATGGCTTGCTCTGCCGCTTACAGGAGGAGCAGGAGTTTTACTATATGGTCATCCGGGTGGATGGGCGCTATACCATCGGCAAATACCGGGATGGTGAATTCCTGTCCCTGCTGCCTGGCGGCTGGAGCGCCAGCCAGGCCATCCGCCCGGGTGCTGACCAGAACCAGCTCCGGGCGGACTGTGTGGGTGGAGAAATCCGCTTCTTCGTGAACGGTGACCTGTTAGCCCAGGTGCAGGATGAAACCTTGGTGGCAGGAAAACCGGGTTTGGCCGCGGCCGCCATCGGCTCCGGCCCGTTAGACGTGTCCTTCGACAATTTTCTCGTCACAGATCCTTGAGGAAAAGAGATCATGAGCCAGTATGGAAAGCTGCTGCTGACCGTTCAGGACGCTCCGGATCAGGAGTTCCTGATGAGCAAATCAGAGATCACCATCGGCCGCTCGACCATCAATGACATCCAGTTGGCCGGATCGCGAATCTCCCGTTTTCACGCCCGTATCGACTGCAGCCCCTCCGGCTGCACGCTGGCAGATCTGGGGTCGTCGAATGGCACCTATCTGAACGGGTCGCGGATCGACAAAGCCTCTCTCACCCCTGGGGACCGTATTCAAATCGGCGGCAGCAGCTTCGTGTTCCTCCCCGCCGCCGCCGAATTAGAAGACGAAGGGCTGACTCAGATCGCCTCGGAGCAGGAGTTCGAGCTGACCCTGGATCGCTCCGCCTTACCCATGGCGCTCAATGATACCGCTCATCCCTCTCTGGTGGTTTACGCCCCCGACCGCACCTGGGATCTTTCCCTGGCGGATGGCTCGCTGGAAATTGGCCGCAGCCTGGAAAACGATCTGGTGCTCAACTACCCGAAAGTGTCCCGCCGTCACGCCCACCTGGAGCGGGACAGGGATGGTTTTGTTCTGCGCGATCTGGGCAGCACAAATGGCACCTGGCTGGGCGCCGGGCGCATCCAGGAACGCCGCCTGCAGAGCGGCGATAGCTTTCGCATCGGGCCGGTCCAGTTGGTCTATAAAGCCCCTTTCGCTCAAGAAGAGCTTACCTATGTCGATACTGGGCTCCTCGGTCGCCCCCCACGGAATAACCCGGTGGTCTTCGTTCCCGGCATCATGGGCTCTCAACTCTGGCTAGGCAGCGAGCTGGTCTGGCCGAACGTCAAAGTTCTCATCCGCCAGCCGGAGTTATTTGTCTACCGGGAGGACACCCGCCTGGAGCCGCGCGGTATTGTCAACGAAGTGGTCGTCGTCCCGAATCTGATTAAGCAGGACCAGTACAGCCGCCTGGGAGATTACCTGGTTGAAGAGCTTGGGTACGTCCGCGATGAAACCCTGCTGGAGTTTGCCTACGACTGGCGCCAGGATGTGCGTATCTCAGCCCGGAAGCTGGCCGAAGCGGTGGCAAATTGGAAGGCGCCTCGCCCCATCACTTTAATCGCCCACAGTCTGGGCACCCTGGTCAGCCGCTATTATGTCGAGCGCTTGGGTGGAAAAGCGGAGGTCGGCAGACTGATCTTGATGGGCGGTCCGCACAGCGGCTCTCCCAAGATCGCCAGCAACCTGATCAGCGGTCTGAAACTGCTGCCTTTCGGGTTAATGGGAGATCGACTCGGCCAGGTGATCGCTTCCTTCCCCTCCTGCTACCAGATCTTACCCACCTATGCCTGTGCTCAGGATGAAAACGGGCAGGAGGTCCACCTCCTGGAAGATGAGAGCTGGGTCCAGGAGAGCCTCCGCCCGCTGCTGCGTTCCGCCCGCGAGTTCCGCCGGGAGTTGGGAAACTATTCCAGCGTCCCTACTATTTCAATTTTCGGCTACGGTTTGAAGACCATCACTCAGCTCCGTGTCCGCCGTGCAGAACAGGGCCGTTGGACGGGAGTGGACTTCGAAGTGACACCCCAGGGAGATAGCGCTGTTCCCGAGCGCAGCGCCGTGCTGCCCGGCACCGAGATCCACCCTGTCCAGCAGTATCACGGTTCCCTGTTTGTAGATGCCGATGTGCGTATGCGGTTGAAGCTGGAACTGCTGGAATCTGGGATGGTTAAAAGCTAGGTTCACAGCTCCCTGGGCTGCATACACCGCTGCAGCAGTGGCTCGCGAACTGCCTCTGCATCCAGCTCGTTCGCTCCCAGGAAAGCCACAAAGCGTTTGAACCCACGGGCCAGCGCCTCCGCAAACGCTTCATCTTCGCCCAGGGCTTCATCTTCCAGCCATAGACCCAGGATGACGAATGTGTTGGTCCTCCGGTCGAGTTTGCTGTCGAACCGCGCCACGAGCCGGTCACCCCACAGCACCGGCAGCGTATAGTAGCCGTATTTGCGCTGCTGCTCCGGCTTATACACCTCCCACACGTAATCAAAGCCAAAGAGCAACTTCGCCCGCCCGCGGGCGCATACCGGGTCGAGCGGCGCCAGGAAGACGGCCTCTTCCGTGGTGCTTGTGTCCAGGGCCGCCCACGACGGCGGTAATCGCCCGGCGCTCAACTCGTTCAGCAGTTCCGTATCTTCGCTCAGCGCGTAGTGTACCGCCTTCCATCCCTCCACCTGCACCTCAACGATCTCGCCCTCTGCCAGCAGCGCCGCCAGGATTTGTTTGGCCCGGCTAAAAGGCACCCCGCGATAATACGCGTCTGCTGTCCGGTTCAGCCGTGCCAACCCGGCAAAGCTGATCTCCTTTTTGATCAAGAACCGGTCGGCTTCCTCCTCGTCGCTTTCGACGATGAGATGTTCCGGCGCTACCGCTTCGGCGAGGGCGTACACCCGTTCGAAATTCTCGCGGTGGTGCGTCATCACTTCCCCCGTGCGCCACAGATAATATAGGGCCAGCGTGGAGTCCTTGCTGCCGCGGTAGCTCTGTGTTTGCCTCCGATTTGCCGTCGTGAACTCGCGGTTGTTCACGATCCCGCGCTCCCGCAGAACCTCCCGCATTTCCTCCACCGCCTCGGCGTAGTCCAGGCCCATTTTCCGCACTCGCAGGTCATAGTCGGACCTGCCATCGCGCTCGCGGTGCATGATCACCCGCCAGTGTGGCAGCTCATCCATCGGTCGCACGGCCAGCCATCCGCCCCAATCGAAGAACTTGCGCTGCCCGTAAGTCACCTCCTCCCACGTCTGAGGCGCATAATCGAGCACGCGGCTGTGCAGGGCGATATCCTGGCTGCGGGCGATGATCTGCAGCGGGTCGAGCTGCAGGTACTCCATTTCGCGCATCGCCTGCTCTGTGCCCTGGATGCCCCGCCAGCGCCGCCCGGGCCACAGGCCCTGTTTGCCGAGGATAAAACGGCGGGCAGTGTCGAGATCGATCGTCAACATGGTCGTCTCACCATCCTATCTAGCCGGTTGCGTGATAAAAGGTTCGCACGCAGCGGGCCCTTGCCATCATCCACCGCCCTCCGCTTCTCGCTTGAATGCAACCAGCCATTTTTCGTGTTGGGCTTTCAATCGCTCGCTGCTCAGCACTGGGATCGCCAGCACGCCGGCGAAGGATTCCGCGATCGACAGCCTGGTTCTGCCGTTGCCTGCCGGCTCCAGGGTGTGCAGATCCACCGCCTTGAACCACAGCGAAACGCCGGTCCAGTGAAGCTCCCGTGGGGGATTGATCACTGCAATCTTCGCCCGGATTGGGAAGTTATACAACTTAAAGCGGAAAAATGTATCCACCTCGATGTCCCCCTCGAGACGTACATCGCTGGTGTTGGGGTCGATCTCGGGCCAGCCGGGCAGGTTGATGAGCAGCTCCCATACTTGTTCGACAGGAGCGTGGATGGAAATGCTGGCCGATGCCTTCACCGGTGCGTTTTCGTCGATTTTCCCCTTCCGCGCGTATTCCTCGTGCAGCACCTCGAAAGGTGGCCCGCTGTAAAACATCTGTGCAAACATAGGCCGGCTCCTTGCCCATCTATCTACGCTATCCTGGCTATCCCCTCCATTCACGTTCCAGTGCCCGTCCGGCAGCTGCTAAAACCAGATCGCCCCCCCGCCGCTGAGTGTCCTTCGATTATACACAACCTTCCAAGATCAACGATCCTCCCTGCGCCCCTCATACATGGCTTCCCCAAGAATAGGGATGTGGGCGGGCTGCACAGCCCGCCCACATCCCAAACCCTCTCTTACAGAAAGCCATGCGCCTCTCACGGGGCGATCTCTACCACCAGGATCGTCACTCCCAGCCCGTGCAGCCTGCGCACCAGCCCCACGATCCCCGACTGGTCGGTTCTCACCGTGAAGATGGTGTTCCCCTCGATCTGTCCGCTTTCATCCATGTCGATCTCCGCCGAACTGTCGAAGTTTTGCAGCCAATGCAATTCCACTCGGCCCTGCACCTCAATCCGGTAGCGTGTCTCCGGATCGAAAATTGGTCGTGAGTCCTGCATCTTATCCCTCGGTATCCCGGTTCTGATTGTTCGCCGCTCCGCGCTTTTCACCTGCGTGAAAGGTCGCTTTCATGCTTCCAGGCGCTGATCAGCCCTTCAGCGATACGCTCGACATGGTAGCCGTTGACGCTGCCCATCACCACCACGCCCAGGTCCAGGTCTGGATAAAAGAACATTGTGGTCTCGATCGTTGCCCCACCGCCGCTGTGATAGTAAAACTTACCGAGTTCACCTTCTCCGATCCACCAACTCAGGCCAAAGCCCAGGGGAGATCCGTCGATGGAGGGTTGCATTTCTTGCATCGCGGCCACCGTTTCCGGCTGCAAGATCTGTATCTCCTTGTATCGCCCGCCGTTCATATGCGCCTGCAAGAAGTGGGTCAGGTCGCTGGGCGTCCCGAGCAGTCCACCCCAGGGGGGTAAAATACGGAAGTCGTCCATGGTGGAGAAAGGTTCGCCCTTTTGCAGCAGCAAGCCTTCTATGTTGGATCCGTGAAACTCCCTCAACTGATCCATGAGCTTATCTATCATCGCTGCCGGATACTGGCCTTTGGCATACCGTTCTTCCGCCTCGACCAGTTGAAAATGAGTTGACTCCATCTCCAGCGGGATCAAGATGTGGTTAACCACGTACTCGTCATAAGGTTCTCCGCTCACCTCCTCGATAATCCGTGCCAGCGCCAGGTAATGGTAATTGGAGTAGTTGGAGTATTTGCCCGGTTGGCATGCCAGCTCGGAGTGCTCCTTAACGTAGGCGGCGAATATATCTTTCAGAGGGGCAAAGGACTGACCCCGTAGGGCGATTAAATTCGTTGTCTGCCTGTCAGCTTCTGGCAGGCAGGCTGCGTGGTCGAGCAGTTGGCGCACGGTCACTTCCCAGTTCTCTGGAAACTCCGGAACATATTTTCCCGGCCAGGCATCCAGGTCCACCAGCCCCTGTTCCACGAGCTGCATCAGCGCGGTGGCAGTGACAGGTTTCGTCATTGAGCCATAACGGTAGATCGTCTCCTTGTCCGCCGGGATCCCTCTGGTGGGATCCGCTTCACCGTAGACGTAGGTATAAACGATTTCGTCCTGGTGCATCACCGCGATCGAGACGCTGCCTGCCAGGCTGTCCATTTGCTTCTGCAGCATCGCCTCCAGGTCGGCGTAGCTTTCGATCGCCATCTGGCTGAGATCATCCTTCCCGCGAATCCGGAACGAGGTCAGCACGCCCATCACCGCCGCATTCTGGGGCGACGCCCCCGGCTTGCCGGCTTTTACGACCAGCACATAGGCGTTCTCTCCCACAATCTGGCCTGCCACTCCATAGGCCAGTTCTGCCTCGTCGGTCTGAGTGTAGGCCTGCCAATCGTCAAAACTGGCATACCCGCCGCCTTTGAGCAAGGTTGGATCGAATTCAAGGAGCTCAAATGCTTGAGCGTACGCTTCATCCATCGTCCCGGCTTGGACGACGAGTACGTACAGGTCCAGGGCAGGGTCGGCAATCTTATATTGCACGTACGGCCCATCCGCCTTCACCTGTTCCCAACTCGGGTCGACCTCCATGGTAAAGCGCCCCTGCGGATCTTCATAGATCTCGCCGCTTTGCCGGGGGAGCAGACCGAAGACGCTCAACCCTACCGCGATCAATCCGGAGAGCAGGAGGACGCCGCCGGCTATCCACAACCATATCTTGTTCTTACTCATTTCTATACCTCCATAGATGATGGGCTGGCGGATAAGAATTGATCCCCCCGCCAGCCATCGAGTGTTAATCTACTAAAACCGCCAACCTAAGAGGTTCCAGTAGTTCAAGAACCAGACAAAAGCTACCGCCGCGATGGTCACCAGCGTGGAATACACGCGTCCTGCGGCGTTCCAATAACTGTTCTTCCAGGCCAGGGCCGTAGTAACCAGCGCCCCGCATGTCAACACGGCTGACAAAACGCCCAGCCCCAGCACGATTTTGTAAATCGTTGAGTAGCCGAACAACATCACTGGAATCCCCCACAGCAGCGTACCAACAATGAAGACCAGGTTCAGGACAGAAATCCCTAGAATGATTGAGGAGGCCGCACGGACCCCGCGAGAAACGGGTCGCTGGTGGCCGCTCAGGCGGCCTCGCAGCGAGCGAATCGCTGCGACGAGGATCATGGATAGGAAAATCAGCGCGCTGCCCATGAATAAGGCCATATTGAAAGCCGTCGTCTCATACCAGTTCAGCTTCTCAAAAGCAAACTGGGGCGTGAGATCGGTGAACATGTGCGTGATACGCCCCCGGTCATCCTCACGGAAGACCATGCCGAACTGGCCGTCTGCCCGGCGGAAGTGCAGCGGCTCCACTTCGATAAACCGCCACTCGCCCCAGGGTGTGTTGAAGAGCAGTGCGCCGTCGCCGGAATCGCTGATGTTGATCGCCGAGAAGAGCGCCCCAACCTTATCGGCGGTGGTATAAGACCTCATCGTATAGGTGTAGCTGCCCACGAACCGGCCGGCTCGTTCTGCAAAATCCGCCGGGGGTTGTATCGGGGCGGAAGGCGGTGCGGGATAGTAGTGGTCGTAAAACGCTCTCTGGAACCCGAGATGCTGGTTGGTCAGGTCTCCGCCGCCCATGCTGTTGTAGATTACGTAGACACCCAGATCCTGATCGGGCAAGAGCAGCAGCAGGCCATTCATGTAGCCTGCATAACCGCTGTGTCCGAGCGTTCGCTGCCCGTTGTCGGTGAAGTCGAACAGGCCGTAAGCGGTGCCCAGGAGACTCGGGTCATGCGTGAACAGGGTGGTCTGCATTTGCTGCGCCGTGCTTTCCTCCAGGATGCGCCGATCGCCAATGGTCTCATCGCTGTAGCGCCCATCCTGCAGGTGCATGATCATGAAACGGGCCATGTCTGTGACGCTGGCCTGGAGCGCTCCCGAAGGCAGCACCCCCGGCTGAGCGATAAAAGCCGGGTGGGGTTGGAAGACCCCATCCGCATACGTGTATCCCACGGATGCAAATGGGCGCAGCTCTGGCGGCGCCGGCGACTGGGCAGTCGAGTGGGCCATGCCCAGCGGGTCCAGGATATGTTCCTGGATGTATTGGTCGTAGGGCTGTCCTGACACCCGCGACACGATGTACCCCGCCAGCATAGGGTTGTAGTTCGCGTATCCCGCAGTATCCCCAGGCGGGCGCACCCGCCTCGACATATGGGAGATCAGCCATTCGCGGGCAGGGACAAGATCCCTGGCATCCGGCACGATACTATCGAGCAGCCTGTTTTCGAACCCGGACGTATGGGTCAACAGGTGCCTGAGGGTGATCGGTTGTGGGTAAGTGTCCGGGATTCGGAAGTCGAGATAGGTGTTGATATCCGCGTCCAGATCCAACTTTCCCTGCTCGACGAGCTGCATCACCGCCGTCCAGGTGAACACCTTCCCGACTGAACCAATCGCAAAGATCGTTTGCTCAGGATCGACGGGAATGACCCGCTCGAGGTCGGCGTAGCCGTAGCCCTTGGTGAAAAATAGCTGGCCGTCTTTGACAACGGAGATCGCGGCTCCGGGGATGTGATACTCTTCCATCTGGCTCGCCAATAGCTCGTCCAGGAAGGCCTCCAGTTCGGCGGGGTCGGTCGGGCCCTGTGCTCGTGGGGAGGCGGTGTGCGGCGTCGAAGCCTTTCTCTCCGCCTCCGGTGCGCTCGCCTCTTCTACTTCCAGGTTGATCGAGCTGATACCGGCATCCACCACGATATCTAAAGTCACCCCGGCCTCGCCGTAGGCAGCGTTGGTGAGGACATCACCTTCCCGACTCAAGCCCTGGCCCACACCCAGGCGCCGGCCGGAATCGATCTCTACACGGGCGCCCACCGCCTCTGGCAGCAGAATGTTGAGGTCTGCCGCTTCGGCCTCGATGCTGACGTCCAGGTCACGTGCCCAGTCGCCGCTCAAGTCGATCGTGTACTGGCCTACCCCCAGGCTCAAGTCCAGCCCGGTCAGCGGCAGCCCGGCGAGTTGCAATTCGCCGCTGCCGAAGGCAACCTCCACCTGCAGATCCATGGGAACCTGGTCGTGCAGGCGCAGGTCCCACTCGTTGCGGAAGCTCGTGATGTTTTGCAAAGCCGGGAAGCCGTTGGTACCGGGCTGGCGGAGGACGAGCCTGCCATCCGCGTACTCCACCTCTGGCTTCAAGCTGGCGACGTTGTAGTTGAACCCGGCCTCCAGCAGCTTTTCAGCGCCGCCGGTCAACTTGAGGTCGCCGGCGCCATAGTGGATTTCGACACTGACCGCCTCGGCGCCATCCAGTTCAACCGATTGCGACTCGGTCCGCAGCGCGCCCACCCCTACTTTTGGGGCACAACTGGTGAGCAGCAGAATACCGATGAGCAAAAGCGCGAACCCGAACCGGCCAACAATCCAAAGCTGTACTTCTCGCTTGTTCATATCGATCACTCCCTTAAGTTCCTATCGACTGATCCTTTCGAATACGGACATCAATGATCCGCTATGGATTCATTCTATAGACTCAAAACAAAAAAGGAACCACATGACTATGTAGTTCCTCGAGGGGGAAATATGTAGTTGTTGCCGTCGCGCTTAGATCAGATTCAGCTCTCTTGCTTTCTCGATCGCCTGCACCCGCTTGTTGACCAGCAGTTTGCTGTAGATGTTTTTGACATGGAATTGGATCGTGTTCAGGCTGAGGAAAAGCTCCTGGCCGATCTCTTGATAGCTAAGCCCCCTCGCCAGATGACGCAGCACCTCGAGCTCGCGCTCGCTTAAAGCTTCCCTTGTTTTCCCGCGAGTTTCAGGTTGTGCCGGCTCGCAGCGCATGCTTTCCAGCACCCGGCCGGCGTAGGCTTGCAAAGCCCCGCCTGCCAGACCGGGCCTGGCCTCCTCCAGCAGCCCCTGGAGGGATTCGCATTCGTCCACGAATATACGGAACAACCCTGTGTGCGCCGCGGCCCTCAACGCCGCCACCAACGTTGTCAGCGCTTTATCCTTTTCTCTCGCCACCTGATAGAGTACGGTCCTGGCGATATTCACCGCCGTTATCCAACTGGCCAGCCC
>CAYMLG010000011.1:34087-53986 GCA_964391195.1 uncultured Anaerolineaceae bacterium
CCTGATAGAGTACGGTCCTGGCGATATTCACCGCCGTTATCCAACTGGCCAGCCCGCGGGTTTCGGCAAATGCCGCCTGCCGGTCCAGGTAAGCCAGCGCACTCCCAATGGCGGGCTGCACAGCCCGCCCCGGATAAGCGCCTGGCTGCTCTTTCGCCAGGAAGCCCAGCACATGAGCCGCGTTTAGAAAACTTTCGAAGTGGGCCTCGCTGATTGTGTCCAGGCTTTCGGTCACCGGCAGCTCATCGAACTCGATCCCCAACCGGGACAGCCAGGCTTCAGCCTCTTGCCTCGCCTCTGGATCGTCGGGCCAGTGGCGCAGGGTGAGGCGGTGCCGCAGAGCCTGGGCGTAGACCGCGCCTTCTGGCCAGGCTTCTTCCAGCGTCTCCACCGCTTTTCTCATCGCCGCCCGATCTCCCTGGACGGCGCGTAGACGGGCCATTGCGGTGTAACCAAATAGATGACCTTCGATCTCCCCCGTCAAGCGAATAAGATCCAGCCCTTCGAGCAATGTCTGCTCTGCTTCTGCCAGGCGATCGAATTCTAAAAGGATGCTGCCTTTCAGAATGTAAAGCGCCCCAATCGGTGGGAAATTTTGTCCGGCCATCAGCCGGTTGAACCGTTCGATGTTCGCCTCGCATAACTGCAGGGCTCCTCGAAGCTGGCCCAACGTGAGGGCGCTTACCGTCAGGTTGATCGGCCCGTAGATCGCCGCATAATAATTGCCGCCGGCTAGGCCCTCCTCCAGGGTCTGGGTAAACGCAGACCTGGCCGCCTCTAAATCTGCCAACGCCATGTATCCATATCCGATGTTTAGAGCGTTGACGCTGCGGATCCCCTTATCTTCTAGGGGCAGCAGCCGCAGCGCCTCCTGGCTCAGGGTGATCAACTTTTCCGGTTTTTCGCCAACTTGCGCCGATAACTGCAGCAAAAACGCCCGGATGCTGGCGATATGCCCGGCGACTAGATCGCGCATCTCTTTCTCGGCCGGCGTATCTCCCCCCATTCCACGTTCCAATGCCCGTTCGGCAGTCGCTAAAGCCAGCTCAACCGCCTCTGTACGCATGCCTCGCTGCATCAAGGCCAGCGCCCAGGCTTTGCTGATGCACAATATAGGAGCAGACTCCAGTGTCTCCCCCGGCAGCCGTTCGAACCAGCCGATGACCAGGGTGACCTCGCCCTGATACAGCTTCGGGATGGCGTGCCGTTCGATCAGGCCCGCGGCATGGGGTAGGTTGGAAGCCCGCAGCGCGTGCTCGACTGCGGATTGAATATCCCCATTTTCCTCATACCACCGGCTGGCGCGCAGGTGAAGCTCGGACACCAGGTCCGGCTGTGAGCGGGTCAACTGGTTATATAGCAGATCGGCGAAAAGGTGGTGGTAGCGGTACCAGCGCCGTTCTTCATCCATCGGGAGGACGAACAGATTGGCAGCTTCCAGTTGCGCTAACAGCCGGTGGCTGTCTTCCCGCCCGGTCAGCGCTTCGCACAAAGGCCCGCTGAGACGTTCCAGGACTGCCGTGTAGAGCAAGAAAGAGCGGATGCTCTCCGGCTGCTGTTGGAGCACCTCCTCGGTCAGGTAATCCAGAATATGCCGGTGACTGCCCGAGAAAGCTGCGATAAACGCCGTTGGATCTGCTTGTTTTTGTATCGACAGTCCGGCAAGTTGCAAACCCGCCGCCCATCCTTCTGTGCGGTCCTCCAGCGCGGCCACATCTTGCCTGGAAAGCTCCAATCCCATCACATCCCGTAGAAATGCACCCGTCTCCTCCGCCGTAAAGCGCAGATCTCGCGCCCGGATTTCGGTCAGTTGGTCCCGGGCTCTCAACCGGGCCAGGGGCAATGCCGGGTCTTCGCGTGTAATCAGCGCCAGGTGGAGTTGGGGGGGCTGGTGCTGCAGGATGAATTCCATCGTTTCCGCAATGGCCGTCTCGGTGAGCAAGTGATAATCGTCGAGCACCAGCACCAGCGGATCGCCCCGGAGAGCGATCTCGTTGAGCAAAGCCGTCAGGACTTTTTCGATCGCCGGAAGCTGCGGAGATTGGAGAGCGCCGAGGAGACCCGCCCCGGCGTGCTCGTCCACCGTTTGCAGGGCCGCCGCCAGGTGGGTCAGAAAGCGCAGCAGATCGTTATCGCTTTCGTCCAGGGAGAGCCACGCTGCCGGATAACCGCTCTGCTTGAGCCAGGCGGAAGCCAGCGTGGTCTTCCCAAACCCGGCGGGAGCGGAGACGAGCGTCAATCTCCGCCCGAATTGCAGCCCATCATTCATCTGGCGGAGCAGGTGCGGGCGCGGCACCAGGTTCGCCCGCAGCGGAGGGATATTGAGTTTAGTAGTCAACGGCTCTGCTGACATAGGAGGTCCCTCACCAAAGAATCGCTCAAGGGCCGGTCAGGGATCAGGCTGGCCGGTTCGTGAGTCTTGCGCCCTCCGGACTGAAAGCGCAGAGCGTAGGTTTATCCAAGCACAGGCGTTTACAGCGAGATCACTTTACCTGCCTGCCGCTGAGCTTCGAGGATATCGGTCATACCGCCCACAATGCCGGCTTGCACCTGATCGATCAGGCCATAGTAATTCAGGCAAGTGCTGCACAGCACCAGCCGCACGCCCTTCGCTTCCAATGACTTTAATGTATCGATCACCGGTGAGCCTTCCACCACCAGGTGCACCCCTCGAGCGTAAAAACAGATGGCTGCAGGACGGATATCGTTTTCGTCCAGCAATTTGAAATAGGTGGTAATCAGCTTTTGCTGCAGTTCTGGTTCAGCATCCCCCATACCATTACGGGTGATTAACAGCACAGTATCGGAATCGGGCACGCTCATCTTATCTTCTCATCCATCATCGAAATTAATTTTGAAGATTGTATCACGGCTGGCCTTATTTTTTCCCTGTTAGGTGGGATTCCGGCCTTGACAACTTTCTCTCTTTTCTTTATTATTTAGGAGTACTAAATATTAGCGGGGAGCTTTTATGCCTGTTTTCGATCCCCGTCGTCGAGACGGGACCCTTGCTGGAACCATAACTATCGCCTTTTACCGCATCAGCCAGGCGGTTCAGCACATGCTGCGCGTGCGGGGCGAGGCCGCCGGGCTTTCACCGGCTCAAATCCACGCCCTGCTCTTCCTGCGCGCCGCCCGCCCTGAAGTCCGCACCGTCGGGGGGCTGGCCGGCCGGCTGGTGGCGTCATACGCTACCGCCAGCGGCGTGGCCGATGCCCTCGAACGCAAAGGGCTGCTCACGCGCAGTCCTCTCCCTGAAGACCGGCGCACGGTGGCCCTCGCCCTGACTGATGCGGGTAACCGCCAGGCGCAAGAGCTGGAGGACCTGCTGGATGAGATCGAAGTGGCGGTCGAGGCGCTCCCCGAAGCGGATCAGCAGGCCCTGGCGCGCGCCTCGAAAGCCATCGTGCGCCGTCTGCAAGAAGCAGGTCATGTAAAGGTCTATGAGATGTGCTGGGGATGCCAGTTCTTCCGGCGTGACGCCCATCCGCACGATGCGCGCGGCCCGCACCACTGCGCCTTCGTGGATGCGCCCTTGCCGGAAGAGAAAACCTATCTCGAATGTCCGGACTTTATCCCGCTCGAAGACTCAGTCTGGCCTGTGGATTGATCAGAAAGGAGGTGGTGACAGATTTGGGTTGATCTACCAGTTAAAGTGTTATTGGCTCGACTTGTTCAACGTCTATTCGGTTCGAGATCATGAGGAGATGTATGATGGATGCAGTAGCAATTCCCGGTTATACCTACGACACAACCGTGGTCGCACGGTCGCCGCTCTCCGTTGAGGAGCTTGAGCGCCTGAAGCAGGCTGTCCTCTTCGGCCCGGAAGACGAGCGCTATCTGCGGATGGCCGGTGAAGTGTTGGCCGATCAGGTCGAAGATGTGCTCGATGTCTGGTACGGTTTCGTCGCCGCCCATCCCCACCTGGTCTACTATTTCAGCGACGGCAAAGGCAATCCCAACAGTGAGTATCTGGCGGCGGTGCGGAAACGCTTCGGGCAATGGATCCTGGATACCTGCAATCGGCCCTACGACCAGGCCTGGCTGAATTACCAGCATGAGGTCGGCCTGCGCCATCACCGCACGAAGAAGAACCAGACGGATGGGGTCGAATCGGTGCCCCACATCGGCCTCCGCTATCTGATCGCCTTCATTTACCCCATCACCGCCACAATGAAACCCTTCCTCGCCAGGAAAGGGCACAGCGAAGAGGAAGTGGAGAAGATGCACCAGGCCTGGTTCAAGGCGGTGGTGCTTACGACGACCTTGTGGAGCGCACCCTACGTGAAAGACGGCGACTTCTAATCCCCTGCCTATACGCGGAAGGCACTCCTATGGCCTCCAGCGGTTCCCCGGCAAAGAGACGCCGCTGCCTGGCCGTGCAGAGTGCCCGGACACACTATACCCCTGCCGGCATCAGGCGTCAATCCCTGTGCCGGCGGGGGCTTTCTTATGCCAAATTGTATGCGGCCGGGGGACGTTCAACGCCCCCCGGTGATATAGTTCTCAAGCTGCTCGATGATGAACTCCTGGTGGGAGATCACGGACTTTACCAGGTCCCCGATCGAGATCACCCCGACCAGCCGCTCGCCATCCATCACCGGAAGGTGGCGGATGTGATTCTCGGTCATCACCGCCATGCACTCATCCACGCTCTGGTCGGGCCGCACGTACAGCACCCGGCTGCTCATCACCTCGTGCACCCTGGTCTCTGCGGAAGTTTTCCCATGCAGGATCACCTTGCGGGCGTAATCCCGTTCCGAAAAGATACCGGCCACCTCGCCGCCGTCGAGCACCACCAGCGCGCCGATATCCTTTTCGGCCAGCCGCTGCAGCGCCTGAAGCACCGTGTCATCCGGGCCGATCGACCAGACCTCATGCCCCTTATTCTCCAGTATCTGCCATACGCGGTCCATACCCACCTCCATATAACATCGACCATCTTAGTCTGATTATACCTTCCACTGCCCGCTGCTCGGGGATACGGGGATGATGGTTCAGCAGCCACTCGGCATGGGTGCGATGCTGATCCTGCTACGCCTTCCCTCTCCTCTCCATTTTATAAGAAAGCCCGGGTATAAAAAAGCCAATACGCTTAGATTTCTGTACTATAATGTTGCCGAAGCGGCCTTGAAACTGTTCTTCCATTTACAACTTGACTGAGTAGTCGCAATAACACAAGTGCCGGCGGTTTAGCAAACATTGTGATCACATCAGCCAAAGAGCTAGCCAATGTTCCACCTGATACCACGTACCAGGTTCTATGCCTTCGCGCGGTCAGAAGGCCTCTCCATGTCGCAGGCCGGTGGTATGGGGCAGTCCCCCCTGTTCGAAAAAAGGACCCAGTATAACGAACCCAAGCCCGGTAAACGGCGTATATATTGAGACCATACAATCAGCCTTTCCAAAGTAGATATAGATGATACTTCGCAACAGCATCCTGAGCATTATTCGTTCCGCTGGCAAAACCGCGCTGTTCACGCTGCTCATCTTCGCCCTCACCCTGGCCCTGGCCCTAGGCGTCAGCGTATGGGCCTCCGTGGCGCAGTTCCTTGAAGACTGTGACGACTACTACACCACCATCGGGCTGATCGAGTACATGGGGACCGGATATCCGAATGATACCGGGTATGACGCTGCCATGGATCGGGCGATGGCCTCCTTCGATCCTGCCATCATTGCAGATGGCGAGGCGACCTTGCTGTGGGATACGCCCGCGCGTTCGTTTGGATACGTCGAAGGTTTCTGGCGCTCAGACTCCTATATGCCCTACCAGATGCTGTCTGTGCTTGTGGTCGGCAATGTCACCTACGATGAGGTCAACCACCAGTATCGCGCCATCGTGATGAACTCGCTGTATTCGGCAAAGAGCGACATCGAAACTATGCTCCTCATCGACGAGGATTTCGGCGTCTTCGAGCCGGGGCGTTACTATCTCGTATTTGGCGAAATCTATCGCGGCACAACCCCTTTGCTGCACCTGCGGATTGCCTCGCCCGGCGACGTGAGAGCATTGTCGCATGGTCGTGACATACCCCGCATGATCGATATCACCTCCGACCCGTCAACCGGGCGGCGCTATGAGATCCCACAAGATTCCGTGCTCTTGCATCTTGCAGAAACTCTGCCGGTGACGAACAACAGTGTGCTGGTGAACGCCACAGACGACCTCATGTCATTGCTGCCGTTCCACCAGCAGGAACTCTACCTCCTAAATGGGCGCGCTTTTACAGATGACGAATACGCCAATGGCAGCCGCGTCTCCGTGATTTCAGAGTTGATGGCCGCCCGGCTCGGTGTTGGTGTAGGCGATACATTTGATCTTTCCGTTGCCGTGTCCGACCAGCCGGGTGTTTACAATAGTTACTGGGCGGCCAGTGGCTTCACCTACCGTGAGACCTTCACCGTGGTCGGTATTATGAATACCGTTGGAGACAAAAGCTGGTACGTCTACGTGCCGAAGTCTGCTGGAGTGCCCGTCTCGCCATCCCCGGTTGGTTACACGATCGGACAGGCGGTCCTCCGCAATCGGGATGCCGGCGCAGTCGCGGCCCGCATGGAAGCAGAGATCGCCGGCCGTTTCCAATTCACCATCTACGACCAAGGTTATTCCACGGTAGCCATCCCCTACCAGATCATATTGAGCGTTGCGCAGATCGTGACCGCCGTCTGCTTGCTGATGGTGATCGCGGTTGTGATCCTCTTCGGCTTCCTGTTCGTGTACCGGCAGCGCGAGGCGAGCGAGACCATGCGCATGCTTGGCGCAAGCCGGGCGCAGGTATGCCGGTACTTCCTCTACAGCGCCGGAACCATCTCCCTGCTTGCCACAGCCGCGGGCGCAGCCGCCGGGTATTGGCTGCATGACAGCATTATCGGCCTCGTATCCCGGGCCGCCGATAACTACCGGCTGATCGACTCCCGGTACAGCAACGGCAACCTGACCATCTCACGGATACTGGAATTCGCGCCAGAACTCGAATGGGGGTTGTTCCTGAGCGTAGGTCTTGCCGTATTCTTGCTGGCCATCCTCGCCTGCATGGCATTCACGGTTGGCACATTCCTGTACAGCAGGCCGAGCCAACGCAAGCCGGTGGGCCCGAAAAGGGAACACAAAACCTCCACGCTCCAGGGTGGCAGCACGAAATACGCCATCCTTTCCATCCTGCGCGGCGGCGCCCGCAGTATGGTGGTCCCCATCCTGGCTGTGTCCGTGGTGCTGTTCTTCGGGCAGCTCGCCACAACCTCCCTGCGCTATCTGGAACAACTCGAAGCGATTTACGACAACACCACCGTCGAAGGATATTACACCGATATCAATGGAAAGCAGATCGGGGGGCAGGTGCTGGATGCATACGATGTCGCCAACCTGTATCACAGTGGATATATCGATAATTTGTCTGTCTCGATTAGCGATCCCTATTACTATATAGGGATCAGCAAGCGGGCCGGTGGCGCCGAGCTGGACATTTCACCCCTCTATGTGCCGGACAGTCATTTCGCTTACGAATCTTTAGAGGCCGCGATCCTGCGTGGCCCGGATTTCACCGCCACCAACAACATCCGCACCGCGCCCGAGTTCTACTACGCCGACACAATCCTGATGACCTTCATGGATGGCTACGACGAGTCGATCCTGGCCGTGCCATACGATGACGATAGAGTGTATACCTGCATCCTTCCAAGTTCGTTCATGGCAGACAAAGGGATCGCCCTGGGGGACACGGTGCGCGTGGCTTTTAACCAGGTCCACACCAACCCGGAGGACCACGCGCGCATCTTCCGCCATGTGGACCTGCGAGTGGTTGGCAGCTATGAAAAACAGGGCGTCGAAGACACGATCTACGCCCCGCTGTCGCTTATCTCCGTCACCGCCTTGCTATGGGATGATTTGGACGAACCTACGGAATTGAATGACGGGGAGTACACACTTACGCCCGAAGAGAAAAAATACATCCTTCAGAACACCGTGCTGAACAGCGCAAGCTTCGCCCTTTCGGATTCGCGCACGCTCGTCGCCTTTAAGGATTATCTCTCGGATTATGGTTATTCGCAGGTGCAGCGGGTCAGCAAAGTTCGCGAATTTATCGTGCTCAAGGATGCGGCCTTCAACAATTCCGTTGCCAGCCTCAAGCAGCAGATCTACTACATTAATACCCTGTATCCCGTCCTGTATGTGCTGGTGGGGATCATCGCGATCGTGGTGTCGTATTTGCTCATCGTCAGCCGGAAGTTGGAGTTCGCGACGATGCGCGGCCTGGGCGGCACGCGGCTCGGCTCTTTCTTCAGCTTCTTTACCGAACAGAGTCTCCTGTGTGTGCTCGGCACAGCCGTCGGGTTGTTCGTCTGGCGGCTGGCCTGGGGTGAGCCGGTGGCCCTGCATCTCCTGCTCACCGCCGGCTTCCTCTGCTGCTACTTCCTCGGTTCCGCCATCTCCATTACCCTGATGAATCAGTCGAACGTCTTGACCATACTGCTGGACAAGGACTAAGGAGGAGAATTGAAGATTCTCGAGTTGAAGGATGTCTCCTACAGCTACAACAGCAAATATCAACAAGTTGATGCGTTGAAGAATATCAATTGCAGCTTCGAGCAGGGGAAGGTGTACGCGATCGTCGGTAAATCGGGCAGCGGCAAGAGCACCTTGCTATCGCTGCTCGCCGGGCTCGATGTGCCCAAGTCGGGGCAGGTGTTGTTCGAGGGCAAGGCGACTTCTAGCATGGATCTGGCGAAGTACCGGCGGGAATGTGCCGCGATGATTTACCAGAGTTTTCGCCTGTTCCCGCTGCTGACTGTGTCGGAGAACATCACTTTCCCCATGGAGCTGCGAGGATTCAGGGGCAAACAAGCCCGCGAACGTGCCCGAGAGCTGGTCGAGCGCGTCGCCTTGCCCGCCTCGGTGCTCGACCGTTTCCCCAGTATGCTCTCGGGCGGCGAACAGCAGCGCGTGGGCATTGCCCGCGCCATGTCGATGGACTCCAGGCTTCTTCTCGCCGATGAACCGACCGGCAATCTCGATGAAGAGAACAGTCGCAATATCATCGATATCCTGGTAGATCTTGCCCACACGCACGGTTATTGTGTCATCATCGCCACCCACGATCTGAGCATCTTGCCCAAAATGGACGTGGTTTTCCGCATGAACAGCGGCGTCCTCCAACTTATGGCTGAGCCGCGCACCCAACCATAAAAGAATGGGTGTCTGCGATATGGGGCGGGCTGCACGGCCCACCCCATATCGCAGACACCTTCTGCATTAAGAATGGATGTTGTGGGGAATGGGACGGGCTCCCAGCCCGTCCCATTCCCCACAACATCTATCCCTCGTCCAGCATACTCAGAAATACGCTGACCACTTTCGGATCGAAGTGTAAACCAGCTTGCTGCTCGATGAACTGGCGCGCTTTTTCTTTTGGCCAGGCTGGACGGTATGGGCGCTCCGAAGTCAGGGCATCCCACACATCCACCACGGCGAAGATGCGCGCCGCAAAGGGGATTTGCTCCCCCTTCAACCCGCGGGGATAGCCAGTGCCATCCCACTTTTCGTGGTGACAGTACGGGATATCCAGTGCCGGACGCAAGTAGGCGATGGGATGAAGCATCTCGAAGGCATATACCGGATGCTTGCGCATGATCACCCATTCCTCATCGCTGAGCGGACCAGATTTGAGCAGGATACTGTCGGGGATGCCCATCTTGCCGATGTCGTGCAAGAGAGAGCCGCGATAGATATGCACGATTTCGGCGTCGCCCACCCCCAGCATGCGCGCCAATCGCTCGGTCATTTCGGTCACACGCTGTGTGTGTCCTTCGGTCTCTTTATCGCGCAAATCCAGGGCGCGCGACCAACCCTCGATCGTGGCGTCATACGCCAGTGTGAGTTCCAGGTTGGAACGCTGCAGGTTGTTGAATAACGTCGCCTCATGCACGGCAATCGCCGCCTGGCCGGCGAGGGTCTCTAAAAAGTCCAGCCATTCCGGGTCCGGTTCCAACGGTTTGCGATGGAAGATTTCCAGCACGCCCGTCACCTGTCCTTTGGCGATCAACGGCACGCCGTGATAGGAGATGAATCCTTCTCCTGCCAGGACCGCGGCCCGCGCGAAAGGGACCCTACTCTTTGTCAGATTGGGAATGCTCAGGGTGCGCCGTTCGAGCGCAACAATGCCGGCTGGATATTCGTCGAGACGGAGTTGATATTTGGCAATGGCTTCTGTCCGAAAGCCGTGCCCGGCGCCGTATTCGAGCCGGTGGGTATAAGGGTTGAACAACAAGACGTCCGCCGCATCCACGCTCAACTGCTTCGTGACCTGCTCAATGAATACGTTGAGGGTCAGATTCAGATCAAAACTGCTGCCAATGGCCAGGTCAATTGCATGGAGCGCCGCGATGCGCTGCAGGCGACGCTCTGTCTTCTCGTGGAGCGCCGCGCGGTGGATGGCATTGGCGGCGATATCGCTGATGGCGGTCAGCAGCCGGACCTCTGCGGGGGTGATGTCGCTTTTCCGGGCGACCAATAACGCGCCGATCGTCTGCTCTTGGTTAATCAATGGGACACAGGCCACAGCGCGAATATGCTCATCCAGGCCGGCCTGGCCCTCGTTGTCCAGATAAGGCTGCCCAGAGGTGATGACCTGCCCCCACACGCCCTCGCCTGGGGGAATCCGCTGGCCGGTGCTGGCGGCCCAGGCCCCGCGGGCCAGTTCGATGATCGTCTCTCCGCTTCCGGGGTCGCGCATTGCCAGGGCTGCCGCCTCTACCTGCAGCAGGTCCGATAACTGATCCAGGACGGCGGGCAGCATCTCGGTGCGGGTTGGAGCGGTTCGCAATGCGGTGCTCATCGCCGCGATGGCTTCCAACTCTCGCTCGCGCTGTATGCGGCCGGTTACGTCATTCGCCTGGATGAGACGTGCCGGCCGGCCGTTAAAGGATATTTCATGGGACAGGATATCCACATCGATGAGAGACCCGTCTTTCTTACGATGCTTCCAGGGCCCAGACGTTCTCATCGCCGTTTGCTCCGCCGAAAGGTTCTTTATGAGCGAAGGTATACCTTCCTCTGGACGAATATCCTTGATGGTCATGGCCAGAAATTCCTCCGGCTCATAGCCATAATGCCGGACGGCAGCGTCGTTGACCTCCAGGAAGGCCAGCGTCTCCAGGTCGTAAACCCACATGGGCAGCGGGTTGTTTTCGAACAGGGATCTATACTTCGCTTCTGCCTCTCGCAGTGCCCGCGTGCGCTCGTCCACCTGTTGTTCCAAAACCTGGTTGAGCTGGCGCAGTTGTTCTAGCGTTTCCAGGTAGCCCCGCTGAGTCATCTCGAAGGGGGCCAGCGCTCCACTTAAAAAATCGGAAGCCATCATCACCTGCCGGGCACCGGCCTTGCGCTGCGGCGAGCGCGTCAGGATGGCTTCCAGGGCTTCCTGGTGTATGCGGGTCACGTCGAGCACGCCCAGCCGCTTCTCTACGGCCATCCGCCCAACCTCGTACGCTCGATCCAGGGCCACCTTACCTCTGCCCTGAAGATAGGCTTCCAGGGCAGAGGTGTAATCTTGTCGTAGTTCTTGCAATAAATGACTCATCCCGCTGTTCCCAGATAGCGCACTACCGCCACCGGCGCCTCGTCCGTTTGCCGGATGTACTTGGCCAGTATATGGTCGGCGATGGATTGTACCGGTAGGTGCATTTTCAAATCCGTTGTGAAGTCATGGTGAATGCCATCCGTCTCCAGGATCAATAGGTCGCCCGCGGAAACCGGAAGAGTAGCCGCCTTGAGCATTGGCAACTGGTAGCCGGCCACGCCCCCGCGCAGCAGGAGCCGTTCGCTGGTGGGACCTTGCGCGCTTTTCATAAACACCTCTGTTGGCAAGAATGGCAATTGTACAACGCAAAACAGTTCTGGGCAGCGCCATTTACCGGGAATCCGGCGATGTTGTTACCAGCGCTCAAGCTCGGGGGTGACACTCAGCCCTACGAGTTTCGCGCGCTTAGATGGGGGTATGAAGCGAATTTACTGAGTAACCAGGCAACCTGCGGACTGGAAAGTTGTCGGCGCCTAAGAGAAGTAAGGTGTGGGAGCTTGATGTCCGATCTGCAACTATTTTTGCTGGGCTAATACATACATTTTATAGAGAAGTGTCGGTTTTGTCTGTATCAACAAAGTAACTTAACAAAAATGATAAGTATTGGCGCCTTTGGGGCGAGGCGCCTCCTGCAAAACAATTGCCATCCCGTACCAGACCATCAAGGGCCGTCTCGAATGGAGACGACCCTTGATGGTGATTGGCGTCCTCGGCCGGCCCTTATTGGGTAATGGCCGGCAAGTAGATGTTAAAATCATCCACCTTGAGCGTTACCGGGATCTCGATCAAGGGATGGATCGGATCGTTGCTGGTGACCTCTAGCATACCCATATATTCGCCCTGATCAAGTCCTGTAGCGTCGAAGGTGAAATTAACGATGCTCACCGCTTGAGAATTGATTAGACCGTCAATTGGATCTACACTCAACCAATTCAGCGGCGATTTTTCCTCCAATTCCCATTCAAGATTGAGATCCCCTGTATTTTCGAAGAGTATAGGGACAACCCTCTTTGTGTCTGGGGCTAATTGAATTTCGAGCTTTGATGGATTGACAACCAGGGTAGGAGGATACCTGGCACAGGTTATGGATCGGTAGAGGAAAGCTTGTTGCACGATACTTCCGGTTTCATCCAACCTGAAACCTGAACCTATCCACATTGTACTTCCGTCACTATCGCCTTCCGCAAGCATCATTGGGCTGCTCAATTCGGTTTGGTTGGTCCAGGTCGGGTTTACCGTATCATATAGCAGTACCCGGTTCGAGTATTGCTCAGTACCCAGGTAGTATTCTTGCCCGCCGGCAACGATCAAGTACCGGTTATTCACCACCGCATCTGCCGATCCGGCCGTTCCTCCGCCCGGCATTGGCGCTGCCGCACTCCATGTCCCGGTCTGCGGATCGAAAACTTCAACGCTGTTTAAAACGCTGTCGCCGCTGCCTGGCAATCCAATCCCACCGGCAACGTAAATCTTTCCATCGATGGTGCCTGCTGCCGGATAGATACGAGCGGATTGCAGCGGCGGATCGGTGCGCCATCCAGAGCTGGGGTTATAAATGTAGACGTAATTCACTGGTACTCTGCCGGAATCGCTGCCCCCGATCAGATAATATTCACCATTCAGCACAGTCCCTGCATAACCGGCCAATCCGCCTGGCATGTCCGGCCCCGACTGCCAGGTATTTGTATCTGGATTGTAGATATCCATTGTGTTCAGAATTCCATTCATCATTCCTGGTATCCCACCTGCGCAGTAGATCAATCCATCGATCTCCACACAGTCGATAGAGATTCGACTTTCAGGCAAGGCAGCGCCGGAATACCAGGCATTTGAACTGATCGAGTAGATATCAAGATCTAATAGAGTCCCCAAATCTCTACCCCCAATTCGGTAGAGATGGCCGTCATAATAAACCATCGAAGCGCCAAGGGAGGGTGAAACGGTGTATGGAGGGGCAGTTTCCTGATACCCACCGATGAGGTAGGCCGTTAGATCAAAATGACCGGAGCCTTGTACTCCACTAAGCCCGGCTTGAGCGGTTACGTTAGCGGCCTCTTCAGCACCAAATTCAGCCGTCCAGGGGATCGAAACAGCAATGTTCAGCTTTTGCGCAGCTCCTGGCTGGAGCGTAACAGATGAGGGATTGATGGATACTGGCCAGGCGGCATCCGTGGCAATGGTTAAGCTTTCGGCCTCTGAAGTGTCGTTCCAGAATTCGAGATCAGAGTTAATGGAGTTGCCGGGACATGCACCCAAAGTCTGGTGTGGTGGATTGGCAACGATGGCCGGGCATGGATATCCAGGTGGAGCATAGGTGATATCATCAAGGTAAAAATCAAATCCATCTTGACCGGTAGCCAGGAATCCAATTTTGACCGTTTGCCCGACATAATCTGTCAAATCGACGGTATGCAACCTCCAACATGGGGTCTTGCAACTGGAGTCATGGCGGTCAATCGGATCGCCGATATCGATATAGGATTCCCCAGGCGCAGAGATCTGCACCTGGAGAAGTTCATTGGGATCAAGTGTTCCTGCCCGGCCCGCCGGTCAAAAAAGCATTATGTGGGTCTCTTAAGTGGGGATTGTCGGTTAAAATAAGCACCATGATAAAACCTCGCATCTATACCATAAGCTTCGCAAGTGTTTATCCCCTTTATATTGAGAAGGCGGAGAAAAAAGGGCGCACGAAAACCGAAGTCGATGAAATCATTCGTTGGCTCACAGGATATACCCAGGAAGGGTTCGAAGCCCAACTGGCAAAACAGGCAGATATGGAGACCTTCTTTGCGGAAGCTCCTCAACTGAATCCTGCACGGGCTCTGATCAAGGGGGTGATCTGCGGCGTCCGGGTGGAAGAGATCGAAGATCCCACCGTGCGGGAAATCCGCTACCTGGATAAGCTAATCGACGAACTGGCCAGGGGAAAAGCCATGGAGAAGATTTTGCGGAAGCAATAAACCTCCATGCAGCGGCGCATTCCTGCCGTTTAGCATTGTTTTTCATATTCCGCCGGGTTCCATAATCAATCTTCTGATCTTCTGATCTTCTGCTGCTGCCCTGGTGAGGTGTCTTTTCTCGTTTAAACCTGATTGGTGGTTACGAGTTTTAGGGAAGTCGTGTGTGCTTGTGTGGGTGTAGCCCACACAAGCACACACGACTGGCTGTATAACTCCATCATAGGTTTCAATTGATGAGGAGGAAAGGAACTCAGTCGTGAGAAAATTGATCGTGCTTGAACATGTCTCCCTGGATGGTGTCATCCAGGCCCCAGGCGGACCAGATGAAGATCCCAGCGGCGGCTTCGCCTACGGCGGGTGGATCGCCTCGTATTCTGACGATACCCTTGGAACGCTCCTGCGACGGCAGATGAACCTGCCGTTCGACCTTTTGCTAGGGCGTAGAACTTTCGAAATTTGGGAGCCGTACTGGCCTGAACATGCAGACGCCTGGCCGGGCGTCAACACGGCGACCAAGTACGTCGCCTCGAATACCAGGACTTCTAGCAAATGGCAGCCGTCCGTGTTCTTGAACGGAGACCTGGCGCAAAAGGTCGCCGAACTCAAGGGGCAGCAAGGGCCGGATTTGAACGTTTGGGGGAGCGGCGACCTCGTGCAGACGCTGATGAAGCATGATCTGGTGGATGCGTTCTGGCTGATGGTTTATCCATTAACCTTGGGCAGCGGAAAGCGCTTGTTTGCCGGCGGCACGATCCCGGCCGCGTTCAACGTGACCGAAAGCAAAGTCACCCCGAAGGGCGTCTTTGTCGTGAATTACGAGCGCCTCGCGGGATCACCCCTCAAAAGCTGATTTTCCCGTTCGCCTTCCTTCCAATCGATAGGTTATTGCTTCGCTGTCAGCGCGGGTCGAGCACGCGGCCCATGAATAGGATGGTGTCTGTCGATTCGTCGCGGATGAGGAAGATGAAGGGGCGGTCGACTACGAGCACGATGGGTTGTTCCTCCATGGGAGCCGCGCCGGCCTTCATACCCACTGCGGAGGCGGCCGCAGCTTCCGTTCCGGCCTCATCCACCCTCACAAAGGATTTGTGCACCACGTTATCGATAAACAGTTCGCGTTCGCCGGTGATGCCCGAGAAATCGGCCTCGTCGGTGAAGGCGGGGGCCATGCCCAGCTCGGAGAGCGAGTCTTTCAGTGAGAAGGCAGACAGAAAGGTGAACTTGGGCATGCTCAGATACACCTGCTTCCATGCGAGCGTGCGGGTGATGGCGGCCAGCCGTTCTGCGTCCAGTGCCGCTTCGAAATTGGCGAACTGCCCTGCATCCGGGACGATCAGCAGCATCGAGAGGTCGCGGTTCTTGTAGGGCAGCGTCACCGCCTGATAACCCTTGCCGGCCGTATAGCGCAGCGTTAATTCGTCGGGCTGGGACATCATGTCCACATCTACGCTCGTTCCATCCAGCAAGGTGAAGGCGCTCGGACTGGTGAGGTTTGCGTCGAACTCATAAGCCCAGAGGGCGTTGAAATATATGGCGTTGGTCAGGATCAGCCGGGTGTCGGAGGTGACTGCGCCGTCGGGGAGCAGATTTTCAACGCGTCGCTCGGTCTGCCTGGCAATGTAATCATTAATCTGTTGTCGGGCCCTGTTGGGGTTGTTGGTGAAATCCATCAGGCGCAGGCCCGCGCCGTAATTCTGGGCGATCACATCCAGGAATTCGGGCAGGAAGGTGTAATCCTGCTGTCCCCACAGGTCATTGACCACGCGCAGTTGGAAGGCCTCGCCGTCCCGCCCGCCTTTTTCAGCCCGCGCGGCGATGTCCTGTTCGAGGGCGTTGAAAGCCGGGTGCAGGCGCTCGGGCGGCAGGGTAAAGTGGAGGGCTTCAGCCATCTGCTGTTGCGTCTCCCCCTGCGCTCCGGCGTAAGTCATTGCCAGCGCCAGCGAAATACTGTAGGGCGAATAGAACAGGTTGCGGGCGTTCTCTGCGGCTAGCTGCCGGTAGAGATCCACGGCAAACGCGGCGTTGCCCGCGGCCAGCTCGGCACGATCGGTATCCGGCGCCTGCGAGGCAGCTTCGCGGGGCTTATTCGACCGGACACTTTTGCCGGCGCCGCCAATCGATGACGCCAGGCCTGAACATGATGCCAACAGGGCGGTGAGGGTCAGAATGATCAGCAAGCGGGATATCGGGCGCATGGTTTTCCTCTCCTGTGGTGATGATGGAACCGCGATGGCGGCGCTGATCCACAAAAAAGCGAAAACGCGCCGCCTGTGGAGTTTAGACGTGGGAGAGGCGCGAATTGTTCCCGGCGTCACAAACAAACACCCTACCTTCAATGCCAGCGGGGATGCCGGCGGCGATCACAATCGCACGCCCCTATCTCATATTATAAAGCCCGCACAGGACGATACCCCTGCGCTCAGGTCTTACTTCTCTGCGATCGTCACCTGGTTGCCGTCCGGGTCACTGACCTGGAAGAACTTTACGCCCGACCCCGGACCGTACAGGTTGTCCATGATCTCAGTGAGATCGGCGCCCTTGTCATTGAGTGCTTTGTGCGCCGCCTTTATGTCGGGAGTTGAAAAATAGAAACCCATGGTGCCGGGTTTGGGTGGTTCGTTGCTCGTGGTACTCGACCTGGCCAGCGTTATGGACGCCCCGCCGCCCGGAAAGGTGAGCGTTACCCACCAGTTGTCATCATCCTGGCGATAGTCTGTCGCTACCTCTAAGCCCAGCTTCTCCGCATAGAACTCTTTCGCCTTCTTCATATCGCTGACTACCACCGAAACCATCGTGAGTTGGTTGATCGCTTGCATGATCGACTCCTTTCGATTGCCTTTCTACCGGTATGTGCCAATCGTCCTTCTGTAAACCCGTCGCACCGGGAGGGGGTAATATGACAGGTCAGAGGGATTCTCATCTGTTTCTAATTTGGTAAGGCGCCCCGGCTGATTTTCCTGGGCACAGGTGAAACTGTCTTGCATGGGGAAACTGCTTGCACAGGTGACCCTGTCTGGCATAGTTTCACTGTGCCTTTCTAGATATACCGGCTGGTGATCGATTGCTTAGCCTTTTTCAAGTCTGCCGGTGTGCCTTCGAACATCACCTGTCCGCCGCGGCTGCCGCCTTCCGGCCCCAGGTCGATGACCCAATCCGCGTTACGCACCACGTCCATATTGTGTTCGATCACGATCACCGTGTTGCCGCCGTCCACCAGCCGGTTGATCATCTCGAGCAGGTGGGCCGTATCTGCCTTGTGCATACCGGTCGTGGGCTCGTCCATCACATAGATGCTGCCTTCCTTGTGCAGTTCGCTGGCCAACTTAATGCGCTGGGCCTCGCCGCCCGAGAGCGTGTTGAGGGGCTGGCCGAGCGTCAGGTAGTCGAGCCCCACGTCGTTCATCGTCTGCAGTTTGTGCTTGATCTCGGGTTGGTCGAAGTGCTCGAGCGCCTGGCGGACGGTCATTTCCAGGACCTCGGCGATGGACTTGCCATCCAGCTTATAAGCCAGCACCTCGTCCTTGAAACGTTTGCCGCCGCATACCTCGCAGGGCGATTTCACACTTTCGAAGAAGGAAAGATCGGTATACACCACGCCCAGGCCCTGGCAGTTTTCGCAAGCCCCCTTGGAGTTGAAACTGAACAAGCCCGCGTCCACCTTGTTGGCTTTGGCAAAGACCTTGCGCACATCGTCCATCACCCCGGTGTACGTGGCCGGGTTGGAGCGCGAAGAGACGCCCACCGCCGATTGGTCGATCAGGATTGCCTCCGGGTACTGCCTCATGAAGGCTTCATTGATCAACGAGCTCTTGCCGGAGCCCGCCACTCCGGTGACCAGCGTCAGCACGCCCACGGGAATGTCCACACTCACATTCTTGAGGTTATTCACGTTTACGTTGCTCAGCTTAAGATGCCCCTTGGCCTGGCGGAACTCCTTTTTAATCGGCATGGTCTCCTTCATGAACTTGCCGGTCAGCGTATCCGCTTTGAGCAGGCCGGCATAGTCGCCTTCGTAGACGATCTCGCCGCCCTGATTGCCGGCATACGGGCCCATGTCTACGATGTGGTCGGCTACCTGGATGACATCCGGGTCATGCTCGACGACCAGCACCGTGTTGCCCTTATCGCGCAGTTTCACCAGCATTTCGTTCAGTTGGTGCACATCGCGCGGGTGCAGGCCCACGCTGGGCTCATCGAAGATATACATCACATCGATCAGGCTGCTGCTCAGTTGTTTTACCAGCTTCACGCGCTGCGCCTCGCCGCCGGAGAGCGTGTCAGTTTCGCGGTCGAGGGTGAGGTAATCCAGGCCGATGTCGATCACATTCTGCAGCCGCTCCACCAGGGTATCCACCATCGGCCTGGCTACCGGCTCCTTGATATCCTTGACCACGCCGATCAGTTCGCCTACTTCCATCGCCGCGAGCTCGGCGATGTTGTACCCGTTGATCTTGCAGCTCAGCACGGTCTGGTTGAGGCGCCTCCCTTTGCACACCGGGCAGGGACCCTCGGTCAGGTATTGCGCCACCTTCTCTTGCGTTCGCTGGGAGCGTGTTTTTAAGTCTCGCTCGATGTACGAGCGGGTGAAACTCGTGATCACGCCCAGGTAGGTGCGGTTCATTTTGCCCACCTTGAATTTTTGCTCCTTGCCATAGAGGAGCAGGTCCATCTCTTCCTCTGTGAACTCTGATAACTTCTTGTCGTTGTCGAAGAAGCCGCTTGCAGCATAGATACTCTCGTCAAAAACAGGCCCCTGGATTGCGCCTTCGCGCAGAGATTTGGATGGGTCGTAGAATTTTTCGACGATCGGCTGCAGCTTGCGGCCCAGCCCGTTGCATTCCGGGCACATCCCCTGTGGATCGTTGAACGAAAACACGTTGGAATAGCCAACGAAAGGCTTGCCCACCCGCGAGAACAGCAGGCGCAGCACAGTGTAAATATCTGTGATGGTGCCCACGGTGGAATGCGAACCCCCGCCCAGGCGTTTCTGATCCACGGCGATGGCCATGCCCAGATTCTCGATGGAGTCGGCCTCCGGCTGTGCATAACGCGGCAGGAAGTTGCGCACGAACATGCTGAAAGTTTCGTACAACTGCCGCTGTGCTTCGGCGGCGATGGTGTCGAATACAACCGAAGACTTGCCCGACCCGGAAACACCGGTAAAGATCGTGATCTTGCGTTTCGGGATGCGCAGCGAGATGTCCTTTAAATTATTCTCCCGCGCTCCGTGGATTTCTATATATTCATATTCCCGGGGCATATTTCCTCCTTTGTGCTGTGTGGGAATAAGTGTCTTATCGACCTGTCCCCCCTTGCGCTCATCCGCTCCTCAACTTTATGATCCCGGCGACCACAAAGGC
>CAYMLG010000011.1:54086-74841 GCA_964391195.1 uncultured Anaerolineaceae bacterium
TCCCCCCTTGCGCTCATCCGCTCCTCAACTTTATGATCCCGGCGACCACAAAGGCCGGATTTCGATCGAGCCGTATTTCGCAGTGGGGATCTTTTCCGCCCAGCGGATTGCGTCATCGAGATCCTTGCAATCGACAAGGACATACCCGCCCAACTGCTCGTGCGTCTCCGCAAACGGGCCGTCGATGATCATGGTTTTGTCGTCCCGGACTCGGACTGTCGTCACGCTGCTCTCCGGGGCGACACCGTTGCTGGAGATCAGTTCGCCGGAAGCCGATATCTCCTTTCTGAACTCGGCCCAGGCTTTCCTCGCCGCCAGGATTTCTTCTTCCGACCAATCCGAGCCGATCGCCTCGTCTGCGTACATCAATAACAGGTATTTCATGAGCTTGCTCTCCTGGTAGATAATGGTTTATGCGTCAAGCAATTCCGCTTACATAGCAGCTTCTATACAAACGTCGCTGGAGAAGGGGACAAAATGACAGGTGGGGAGGATTCTTATCAGATTCTCATCTTCTCGCTGGCCCCCGGCCTCGTCTCCCCCAGGCACTCGTAAAGGTTGGCCGTTTCCATCGGTTTCGGTGAAATCAGGGCCGGCGACCTACCCGATCAGCCGGCCCACCTCTCCCACCATTCAAGGACTGCTTACTGCTGAGCTGAGGTTGCTCTGTGCGGATGATCCCGGTCCCGGCCTCCGGGCGCTCCTGATCGAGTTGCTGTCAAGCACATAGCGATTTCCAAAATCCCCTTCAGAGACAGCAGGCCGGCTGCTGCGCTCAGCCAACTGGCCAGGTCAGGCTGGTACAGGGCGAGCGCCGGCCAGACTGGCACTTTGCGCTTTATGAATAGCAGCGCGAGCGGCCCAATAAAGGAATAGACCGCAGTTATCCCGCTGCATCGCTTCGGGCGCAACCGGCTGCCGGTCTCCCGTCGCCTCGATCTTTCGTGCCGCCCGGGAACTCGCACCAGCGACCGGATCAGCGCCGCGCTCAGGCCCACGATCACCGCATCGAAGATCAGCGATACCCGCTGCTGCCCCAGGCCTTGTTCGGGCATGGGCTGTTGGGTGGCCATATTCAGTACGCTGTGCGCCATGCCCCGGGTCGTGATCCGGGCGCTGATCAGGAAGGATTTATCGGCGTCTGGGTCCAATAACCGGCGGACGATCTCGCCAACTGACCTCGGACCAAGGGACACCGAACTGAGGGGGGAAGATAGCCCATCCAGGGCGCTGATCACATTGGCGGAGACGAACACGCCCGTGCTCGATTGCGGGTCGATGAACAGCGAGCACTGGAAGTTCGCTGTACCGCCATCGGCGTTGATCAGTCTGCGCCCGTCAATGCGAAGTGATTCCCATCCCAGGCCGTACGTTCCCGGGGGCGGCTCGGCCTGCATTAAGGAGATCCCTTCCGGCGAGAGCACTGCCTTGTCCTGGTAGCGCCCGCCGTTCAACTGCGCAATCAGGAAATGGGCCATGTCCTCGGCGCTGGAAATGATGAATCCGGCCGGCAGGTTGGCACGGTTGTACGGCAGGGTGGCCGGTATAGGGAACCCGAACCACCAGCGGTGCCCCATCGCCATGCCGTCCTGGATGGCTTCATCCTGCGAGACGAAGCTGTGCCGCATATCGAGCGGCTTGAAGATATGCTCGCGTACATAATCCTCATAGGACTGCCCGGTCACGGCCTGGATGATCACCCCCAGGGTCGCGTAGTTTGCGTTGGAGTAGGCAAAAGACTGCCCGGGCGGGAAGCTCGGCTGCGTGTTCGCCAGCAGCCGGACGTGCCGTTCCAGGGCATCCGGATAGTCCGGCCAGGTCCAGGTGACAAACGTGGGATTTTGCGGGAGCCCGCTGGTCTGGTCGATCAGCATGCGCACCGTAATCTGGGCCGCGGCAGCCGGATCGGCGAGGCGGAACCAGGGCAGGTAGCGCTGGACCGGGGCATCAAGCTGCACCTTGCCGGCCTCCACCAACTGCATGACCGCCAGGGCAGTAAAAGGTTTGGTGATCGAGCCGATGATAAAAGGTGTCTGTGGCGTCACCGGGCGTCCGGAAGGATCCGCCTGTCCGTAGCCCTTCAGGTAGACGATCCTGTCCCCTTTCACGATCGTAACCGCCGTTCCGGGGATTCGGTCCGAGCGCATTCGCTCCGTGATGTACTCGTCGATATCTCTATGTATGTCCATTTGTTTATCTCCCCTTCGAACATAAGTTTCCGGGTGTAATTGTACAATATTTATCCCCTTTAGAATCTCTTTGACCCCTGATGACCGCTGCTCAGTGTCATCTTTTCACATCCCTCTTCCCTGGCGCACATGCTTCAACTGCCGGTTCCCGGGCTTTTGTATTTCCCGTTGCTTAAAATGGGGGCAGATCATAAGAGATAAAATTCACAAAAACATGGTACAATGATTTTGACGAACCCACTCAATTATTGACAGAACAACCAAGCGAACAACAACCTCACCGGAAGTAAAAGCAGCCCTGTTTTTGATCTGCATACACACATGCATGCAGTGAGAGGCTCCTTGATGACTACGTTGTTCTATGTTGATCATCAATTGCACCTGGGATTTGCCAGAACAGGTGCTGTTTGCGATTCCATTTCTCGCAAGAAAGGAGGATAGCTTATTAGAAGATAAGGGACTGCCGGATTGGTCTGCGTACCAGAAAATTCTAATTCAATAAACCAGGAACATATTTCACCACGGGCATAGCTGATCGAATAAGGAGAAGTGATCTATGTCCCCTATCAAACCTCGCGCATTGCTGATCGTGTTCAGCATATTGATTCTTCTGTTGGCAGCCTGCCAGACAGCCGCGCCGGCTCCAGCAGAACCGCAGCAGGCGGGGGAGCCCGAACCCGAAAAGCCTTCTGAGATCGTCATTGGTGTATATGAACCGATGACGGGAGCTCAGGCCGCGGGCGGCGAGCTAACCATGCAAGGTGTGAATCTGGCGCACAAGCAAGTCCCCGAAGTGCTCGGCGCCAAGATCCGCCTGGTATTGGTTGACAATCGCAGCGACAAAGCCGAGTCTGCGACTGCCATGCAGCGCTTGATCGAGCAAGAAGGCGCTATCGCCGTGATCGGGAGCTACGGCAGTTCCAATGCCATGGCCGGCGGCGAAGTGGCCGAAAAAGCTCATGTCCCCGTTATGGGCTGCTCTCCAACCAACCCCCTCGTGACTCAGGGCAAAGACTACTATTTCCGCGCCTGCTTCATCGATCCTTTCCAGGGTAGGGTGATGGCTAAATATGCCGTCGAGGACCTGGGAGTGAAAACTGTGGCCATCATCCAGGATGTCGCTCAGGACTATGCGGTTGGCCTGGCGGCATTCTTCCGCGAGGCCTATATCGAGCTCACCGGGGATGCCTCCGGAATTGTGGCTTTCACCTCTTACCAGACCGGCGACCAGGACTTTACCGCCCAATTGACCTCGGCCTTCGCCCATAATCCCGACGCGATTTATGCCCCGGGTTATTTCGGCGATGCAGCCCTACTGGCAAAACAGGCTCGAGAGCTGGGTTACGAGGGCTACATTATGGGCGCTGATGCCTGGGAAGCCCCCGAATTGATCGAGATCGCCGGCCCGGCAGCCGAAGGGCTGATCTTCAGCACACACTACCATCCGGACGCGGCTGTCAACCCGGCCTCAGCCCAATTCGTCAAAGATTTCGAGGCAGAGTACGGCGAACGTCCCAGCGCGTTTGCAGCCCTGGGATATGACGCCTACATGCTGGTCATCGATTCGATCAAACGCGCCAACTCCTTCGACCCGCAGGAAATCCGCGACGCCATGGCGGGGATCTCCGGATATGCGGGTGTGACCGGCACCATTACCATGGATGAAAACGGCGACGCAGTCAAAGACGCGGTCATCCTTACCGTGAAAAACGGGGAGTTTGTGTACCTTTCAACGGTCAGCCCGTAGCGGTATCCATTCCAAGGGGGCCTATCAAGAGGCCCCCTCTTGCTTCTTTCAATGCTTTGGCGGGGAGGCTTCGATGACCCTCTCGTTATTTCTCCAGCATTTGGCCAATGGGATTTCTCTGGGCAGCCTGTATGCCCTGGTTGCCATTGGCTACACCATGGTATACGGCATCCTCCGGCTCATCAATTTCGCTCATGGCGATATTTTCATGCTCAGCTCCTACATCGCTTTTTACGGCGTTGCGATGTTCCTCCTGCCCTGGTGGATCGCCTTCCCCCTGGCAGTTCTCCTGACTGCGCTGGTCGGGATCCTCGTTGAGCGCTCGGCTTATAAACCTCTGCGAAAAGTGCCCCGTATCCAGTTGTTCACCTCGGCGGTGGCGGTATCCTTTTTGCTTGAGAACCTGGGGATTGTTATCTTTGGGGGCCGGCCAAAAGCCTTTGAACGTCCGGCGGTGCTGGATACTTCCATCCAAATCGGCGATACCCTGATCATCAGCTACACGCCCATCACGATCGTCGTGGCATTCCTGCTGTTCGGGGCCTTAATGGCGTTCGTGCGGAAGACAAAGTATGGGATGGCGATGCGAGCTCTCTCGAAAGATATCGAAACGACTAGCCTGATGGGAGTGAACACCAACCGCATCATCACCATCTCTTTCGCCATCGGATCTGCCCTGGCCGCCGCCGGGGGAATCCTGTGGGCGATCAAATTCCCGCAGATCAACCCGCTCATGGGGGTTATGCCTGGGTTGAAAGCTTTCATTGCCGCCGTCCTGGGGGGAATCGGGAATCTGGCCGGGGCTGTGATTGGCGGTTTTCTTTTAGGCATCGCCGAAATTATGCTGGTCGCCTTTATGCCCGAACTCGCCGGATATCGGGATGCTTTTGCGTATACCATCTTGATCCTGCTATTGCTCCTGAGGCCAACCGGCATTATGGGCGAAGTACAGCCGGAAAAGGTGTAGTCCCATGAAAGCGCTTTTCACTCGCAATCGCATCCTGACCCTGATTTCCCTGGCAGTACTTGCGGGCTTTCTGGCCTATGCCCAGGCGAATTTCAATCCTTATGTCCTGCGGATCATGAACCTGTGTGCCATCTTCACCATCTTCTCGGTCACTTTCAACCTGATTTTCGGCTACACCGGTCAATTTTCGTTAGGACACGCCGGGTTTGCTGCCGTAGGGGCCTACACGGCTGCGCTGCTGACCATGACCGCCGACCAAAAGAGCGCCAACTTTTTCCTTCAGCCGATCGTCCCATGGTTGGCCGACGTCCAGTGGCCATTTCTCCCGGCAATCCTGTTGGGAGGGGTTCTGGCGGCCCTCGTGGGTTTTTTGATCGGCTTTCCCGCTCTGAGGCTGCGGGGGGACTACCTGGCAATCGCCACACTTGGCTTTGGCGAGGTCATCCGGGTGATTTTTGTTAACTGGCAGCCGGTCACCAATGGGTCTTTGGGTTTAAAGGGTATCCCCGAATACACCACCGTCTTCTGGAGCTGGGGTGCAGCTCTGGTGACCGTCTTTGTCGTCCGCCGCCTGGTGGACAGCAGTTACGGTAGAGCGCTGAAGGCGGTCCGCGACGACGAAGTGGCTGCCGAAGCCCTGGGAATCGGGCTGTTCTACCACAAAATCATGGCCTTCACCCTGTCGTCGTTTTTCGTTGGCATTGCAGGCGCTCTGCTGGCGAACCTGATCAGCACCATTGACCCCAAGGTCTTCCTCTTTTTCCTGACCTACCAGATCGTCGGGATCACCGTCATGGGCGGGATGGGCAGTCTGACCGGCAGCGTAGTTTCAGCCTGCCTGTACACGGTTTTCCTGGAGGTATTGCGGCCGATTGAATCGCAGTTCAATATCGGATCGCTCCAGGTGCCGGGCATACCGGGGATGAGAATGGTGTTCTTCTCGGTGCTGTTGCTGCTGGTCATCCTTTATTATCGCAAGGGCTTGTTCGGCAGTGCCGAGTTTAGCTGGGATGCTCTATTCAACAAAATTGGAGCGCTGCGAGCTCGTATGGCCGGGGCCCAAGAGCGACCCGTCGGGCCGGGCAGCACACCTTAGCGGAGAATAAGCATATGGCTATCCTGCAAATCAAGAATCTTACCAAGCGTTTCGAGGGGCTGGTTGCTGTCGATGCGTTCTCTGTGGAACTGGAGCCCGGTGAATTGTGCGCTCTGATCGGCCCCAATGGCTCGGGGAAGACGACAATCTTTAACTTGATCACCGGTATCTACCAGCCCACCGCAGGCAAGATCTTCTTCAAAGGGAAGGAGATCACCGGCTTGCGCCCGGATCAAATCGCTCAGCAGGGTATCGCCCGCACGTTTCAAAACATTCGTTTATTCAAAGGGTTAGACGTTCTGGGAAATGTTCTCGCCGGCTACCATCTCCGGCTTAAGGCAGATCCTTTCTCGGCCATTTTTCAATTCCCCAACTACATGCGGGAAGAAAAGCGGATGCGAGAGGAGGGCATGGAACTCCTGGCCTCCCTCCATCTCGATCACCTGGCCTCTGGAGACCCGGCTTCTCTGCCTTATGGCCAGCAGCGGAAATTGGAGATCGCCCGCGCCCTGGCCACCAACCCGAGTTTGCTGCTCTTGGACGAGCCCGCGGCGGGGATGAACCCCGGCGAATCGGAAGAACTGATGGCGTTCATCCAGCACATACAGGCTGCGTTCAATCTCACCATCTTCCTCATCGAGCACCAGATGCGCGTGGTCATGACCATCTGCCCCCGCATTATTGTCATCGATCATGGAGAAACGATCGCTGAAGGGACGCCGGAAGAAATCCAGAACAACCAGCAGGTGATAGAAGCATACCTAGGAGTGGGCGAATATGCTTGAGGTTCAGGATCTACACGTCTACTACGGTGGGATTCACGCCTTGCACGGCGTCTCATTATCTGTGCCTCAAGGCAAGATCATCGCTCTGTTGGGCGCCAATGGGGCAGGGAAAAGTACCACACTCCGCACCATCATGGGGCTCGTCACGCCGGCTCAAGGTTCGATCCAATTCAACGGCCAAAGCCTGCTCGGCATGGCTTCCTTCGAGGTGGTTCTCCGGGGAATCGCCATGGTCCCGGAAGGGCGGCGCGTCTTCGTCAACCTTACGGTCACTGAGAACCTTCGTTTGGGCGCTTATATCCGCAATGATAGGAAGCAGATCCAGCAGGATATCGGAGAGGTGTATAAGCTCTTCCCCCGGCTTGAAGAACGTAAAAACCAACCGGCCGGGACCCTCTCCGGAGGCGAGCAGCAAATGCTTGCCTTGGGAAGGGCGCTGATGTCCAGGCCACAGGTGCTGATGATCGATGAACCCTCCCTGGGGCTTGCCCCCGTGCTGGCGGAAGGTGTAATCAAGAAGCTCAAAGAGTTGAACCAGGCCGGACAGACAATCCTGCTGATCGAACAGAACGCGCGCGCCGCTTTGTCGATCGCCGATTATGTCTACATCCTGGAAACGGGCCGTATTGTCCTGGAGGGTCCCGCAGCGGAGGTGGCGCAGAACGATCAGGTACGGAAATCCTATTTAGGTGTCCGGTAAGTATGTGGCGTGGAGTCGCCAACTCCAGAAAAGCAGCCCTGTTCCTCGCCGCTGCCGCCATCCTGCTGTTATGGGTGCTGGCGAGGCAAATTCGCACGCCCCCCGGTGCCGGTGAACTCCCCGCCACGAGTACGCCCGCCCCGGTGCTGGATCTTACCTTTCGGGACATAGAAGGGAATGATGTGCCTCTTAGCGCTTACCGGGGTAATCTGATCCTGGTTAACTTTTGGGCGACCTGGTGTTCCCCTTGTGAAGAAGAACTCCCAATTTTGGATTCTTTTTACCGGCAGCACAAGGCCGAAGGCTTCACCCTGTTGGCCGTCAACGTCAGCGACCGGCCCCAAGAGGCGCTGAAATTCTTGCAAGAAAGAGGGTACGACTTCCCGCTTGTATACGACCCGCCCGGGAACATCATGATAGAGCTGAAGATCAGAGGATTACCGGCCTCGTTGCTGATTTCCAGGGAAGGACACCTGCTGAAGTATTGGATAGGCCCCCTCAGCCGGGAGATGTTGGACGCAGAAGTGTTGCCGTATCTGGCGAGCGATTAGAAATCGGGTTTTTCATCAACTGCAGGCAAAACCGATAGGGGGAAATTCGTGCACGTCCGGGTGGTGTAAAATTAACCGATATCCGAAACCCAAAGCCGTTAAGTTAAGGAAATTCGAATGAAACAAACCTTTCGCGCCAGAGTCCTCTGGAAAACGTTATCCTTTTGGGTTGTGTTTTTAGCTTTGCATTTCGTGTACGATGTTTTTCCGGTCTTCCCGGTTAATCTGATCGGGGCGATTCACGAGTCGAACTTTCAACATTACAAGGCCGGCTTTTTCTCCTACTTGATCGTCAACCTCGTGGAATACGCTTGGAATTACCGCAAGATCTCGGATCGGGAGAGTTTCCTGTTTTCGCGCCTGGCTGCGACCATTTTCCTGCCCTGGATTGTCTTCCTGCTCTGGTATATCGCTCCTGCGCTGATCGGGCGTTGGCAGAGTTACGCTGCTGAAGTCATATATGCCAACGTAATCACGCTGCTGGTGGGGGGCTACACTGTGATCTTGGAGAGCGGTTTGGAAAGCATCCAATACCAAAAATCGTTAAAATTTGTCCTGGTTTCACTCTTCCTGATCTCGATCTTACTGTATATTGTCTTCACCTACAATCTGCCCTGGGCCGATGTCTTTGTCCCGCCGGATTATTAGTAACTCGTTATAGCAATCTCTAGTGGAGCCCCCAGGGATCCGGCTTAGCCGGAATCCCGGCCGGCGACCTCTTCCCCTGGTCAACCGCACACCTGAACCCTCCTCACATGTTATCCTGAGTACTCTGCCAACTAAATGCTGTCGCTGCGCCCCATCGGGAGGACACCTCCACGCATGTCATCCTGAACCCTCCCTTCATGTCATCCTGAACGGCGACGGGCGCCAGGCAACGCGAAGCGTTGCTCGAGTGTCGCAGAACGTCGCATGGTGAAGGATCGGCATCGCTAAGCGATGCTCGGCGGAGGGCGATGGGCAACGTGAAGCGTTGCTCGAGCATCGCTAGGGCGACGCCGGCAGAGCATCTCATTCACTGGGCAGAGGCGGTCTATGGTTGCTACACCGGGCTGCGCTATTTTCTTATCGCCGTGATCTCGATGAGGGTAAGTACCGCGGCCTTAAACATTCTTCCGCATAATGCAGTGGTTTTTTCCTTTTGGGCCTTCGTAAGTGAAGCCCGCCTTTTCGAAGATATCCCTGGTCCCGTTGTACAAGAACGAGTTGGATATCTTTTTGCCCTGCGTGTCCTGGGGGTAGCTTTCGACGATCCCACCGCCCAGGCCTTTAATGAGCTCCAACGCGCCGTTCAAAGCAAAAAAGGATAGATCTTGTTTTCGATAGTCTCGATCGACGAAAATGCAGGTAATTCTCCAGTCCGGCATCCCCATCCTGGCCTCAACTTCTTTCTTGTGATAAATATTGGGCAGCTCTTGAGGGGGGCCGAACTGACACCAGGCGACGCACACATCTCCATCGAAGACCAGGGCAGCATGCGCCCTATCTTCCAGGACAAGCCTTTGTTTATAAGCTTTTGTGCGTTCTGAGCTGATTCTTTGCTCCGGCGATTTCGGATGAAAAGCGGTGCACCAACATCCGCCCCATACACCGTTATGTTTTTGAGCCAATCGCTCAAAATCCTTCCAGGTCTCAGCATTCAGCGCTTGAATGGAAAAAGCCTTCATAAGTGCCCTCCTGCCTCAAGTCCCGGCCGCCCGGCGCACGCTTTCTCGGGCGGATGCAGCGTGCTGGTTACTCGCTCAGCAATCGAACACAAACCAGCAGAGTTCGTTTCGCAGCCGCTGATCGTCCAGGACGAGTTCGCGGATCTCATCCGGCAGTTGCTCTCGCTGCCACCGGCATTCCCGGCAGCCCGCCTCGTCCCGTTCACCCTCCATGGCGGCTGCCCGCACAGCCCGGATGGCATAGGCGGCCGCGCCTAACTCATGGGCGGCGACATGCGGCACAGCCGCGGCCTGTCCCGCTGCAAAGGCCGCCTCTCTAGCCGGCCCGCGCAGAACCCTGGCTGCTGCCATGGCATGCCCGGCGGCGTTCCGGGACTGCGTCATCGTGACTTCACCGCGCGCCCATGCCCGGACCTGATCGATCGCCTGGCGGGGCCGCAAGTCTTCAGGTCGCGCCGCCTCGAACAGGTGCAGCACGTGTTCCGCACACGCTGCGGCCCACAGGGCGAGCAGCCGGTGGTCGTGGTCTGTCAGCGTCCCTCCGCGGCGTATGGTGATGAACCTGGGATCCCGCTTCTTGGGTAATATCATCCGCTAAATTCCTTTGTCCCCAACCATCCTGCCCAACTCGCTTCACGACCTGGTTGCCGCTGGCATTCATAAGCAGCATCTTACTTTCCTATGTGAAAGCTGCTATGCGTTACCCTGGGCGATTCAACTGCCAGGGTAGTTCCTACAATGGCCATCTTAACAATGTTCGTTCATCGATGATAATGCATAGGGTAATTTGCGGATAAGTAATTTTGGAAATTTTGTCCGAGCCATCCACGGCCGTAGATGGTCGCGCGACTCCTCGATTGCTTCCTGCACGACAACTCCATCCCCAATGGCATACGGGCGAAGACACACCCGTGCGCCGCGGAGTTCATGAGGAAGCTCATAAAATTTAGGAGGTCCTTCGCTCGCTTGGGTCATAACTCTATAACAGCTCCCAAAAAAGCCCCAATCCCACCTCACCTTAGGTTCGACGTGTCAAGCGGCGTTTACCGGCTTCGTACGATAACGGAGGAAAACCGTGCCATTGCGAAAGCGGCGTTCCTCCAGAAGCTGGAGCTCCAACCGGACGTCCTCAGGCAGGGCCGGTTTGCCGCCTCCCACAATAATCGGGATCAGGAACAAGTTGCACTCGTCCACCAACCCCGCCCAGAAGGCCTGGGCGGCGAGTTCGGGGCCCCCAATCGAGATATCCTGCTCGCGGGTCTCTTTCAATTGGCGAACGGCTTCCGGGTTGAACTCTCGCTCGATTCGCGTCTTGCGGGTGGGGACAGATTGCAATGTTTTGGAGTACACGATTTTGTCCGCGGCCTGCCAGATCTCTGCGTAGTCGCGCAGGAGTGGAGACCCCTCGGTAAAGCTGGTGTCGGTCTCCCAAACCGTCAGGGTTTCATACATTCGACGTCCATAGAGATGGGTGCCGGCTGACCGTTCGAGGTCGTTGATGAAGCCGTGCACCTCCTCGTCCGGCGCCGCCCAGTCGAATTCGCCATTCATATCCTCGATATAACCGTCCAGCGACATGATCGCCGTGTAGATCAAGCGAGCCATACGGAACCTCCTACCTGTAATCCAGATCCCCTCGACAAGCCGCGCGAACGGCTTCCGAGCCACCTGATTATCAATTATCCGGACTTCAACGATCGTGCAGCACCGCAGCCGATTCACCCCTTCTGCGGTAGAAATACGCCACCTCGCGGCGATAATCGAACCCATCCCGTGATAGGCACGCGCCCGACTCTTCAATTCTACCCCGAAGCGCTTAGGGCCTGCCATGCACTCCTACAGCCCTGTCTCCTGGAAACCCCTGGGGCGAGAAGGCCGGTGTCTTTTCACGCCCCCCATCGTGAGAAATAATCCCCCTATTCCTGGTACTTGGCGTTTTTGATCTTGCGGCGCTTCTTGCGCGGCTGGTACTCCTGCCAGTGGACGCGGTGCTCGTCGTAACGCGTGCGCGGGCGCTTTTCTTCGGCCGGGTAGCCTACATAAACTACGCACAGGGGGATCACGTGTTCGGGGAGGTTCAACGCCTCAGAGACCGGCTTCATCACTGTGGGCAGCGGATAGCAGCCGATCCACACCGCCCCCAGGCCGAGACCGACCGCGGCCAGCAGGATATTTTCCACCGCCGCGCTGCAGTCTTGCTGCCAGAAGAAACGCGCCGCCGTATTGTTGGCGATTTTTTCGTTGCCGCACACCACGATCGCCGCCGGTGCGTTGTACTTGCCGCTGTAGAGCCGGCTGCGCAGGTTCTGGAGCGGTTCGGGTTCGGTAACGACCACAAATTCCCACGGGTTGCTGTTGCATGCGCTGGGTGCGGCCATGGCAGCCTGCAGCAGGCAGAGCAGCTTTTCGGGCTCAACCGGCTGGTCGGTGTAGCGGCGAATGCTGCGCCGGGCAAAGATTGCGTCAATCACGTCCATAGACAGGGACAATCAATTTCACTATCCTGTGTTGTTTGCATGGAACTCAGGAACAAACCCAATGCATGCAACCCAATTTGCCGCAGGACTTCTTCAGACCGACCTAAACTCGAGCGATTAGTAGCAAGTCGGGGTAGACTTGCCTTTGCCGCATCATGGCACGGTTAAATAGCCCGGTCACTCGTTGAGTTCCACGTTTTGTCAGTTCAAAATATTTCATCTGGAGCTTCAGCTAGTTTGGTGTCTGCAAAACCCAATCCTACTGTAGGTTCCTTCTTGCTGACAACATTTGGCTGTACACGCTTCTTTGGATTAGTCAATAACCTCCGAAGCGATAACAGATTCAATGTTTCTGGTCTTTAGGCGGATTTGGATCCGCACCGTAACTGTCCTTATCGCGGATGGTCCCATCTCGTTTATGGATTACCACCTCTGTTTGCTGATTCTTTGCAATTTGACGGGCGATATCAATAGCATCCTTCTGCGTAGGAGTTACTTTCGTTACCTTGGTATTACCCTCACCTCGTACTGCCCAACCATCCTTATGCGGTACAACATGTTGGTTTTTCTTTGCCATCTTAATTCTCCGTAACTAACTTAATCTTTCTCCCCGCTAGAGTGGGAAGGGCGTATCTATCCACTTATCAAGATAAGGACTCACCTTCTCCAGCATGGATCGTAAGTGCTTGTACTCGATCACTCCTTCGTGTTGTAACTGACCCACGATAATCCCAGGATGACGATGTTGTTTGGCGGCAAAGGCTTCGATTTCTGTTTTTGAGAAGAATGGCTGAACCCTGTCAATAAAAAGATCGAGGGATCGCGGATCGAGAAGCCAATTGCGGGCGAGCTCATTCGCCTCTGATTCGTCGTTCTGACGACGGTCATTGCCACCATTCGCTCCCACTTCGCCTTCTACCTCCTTTCCGAAGAGAGAGTCAACTTGAGCAGAATGGCCTAACAGGATGTGAGCTAACTCATGCAAGACGGTAAACCAGAACCAATCAATCCGGTCATAACGCAGAGTGACTGCAATTACCGGATGATCATTTACAAATAGAGCGGCGCCGTCCAGATAGGTGTGACGTAGGTGGGGGACTACCAAGAAATGGACTCCCAGGTCATGAAAGGTGGGGGGAATCATTGCGACATCTTCTGCTTTCCGAGCAAAAGTCAAAATTCGGGGAATGTTTTCTCGCAAGTTTTCCATTTTGTAGCTGCCAACAGGTTGATTTTTGGCTAGCTGTTCTACCCGTTTAATCCAGGCCACTTTGGCCGATTCCTGAGGTCCTCGGCTTTCGGAGATTCGCAAGAGCGCGTAAGCAGAAGGTGTTTCAAGCGGTGAGCGAATTTCCAGAAAGGAGCACACTTGCTTCTCCAGTTCGTCTGCATCGGTCGAACCCGGTATCCAGCCGCGCTTTACCATTTCTGCCACCGGTGCAATGGAATAAATCTGGCTACGACGCTCGATCTCTTTTTCCTTATCTTCTTGGGCGGCGAGAAAAAGCCGGTAATTAGCTTCCAGGTTCATCCAGAATTCTAGGGATGTTCCGAAAGCCTTGGCCAATTCTCGGGCAGTGCCTGGTGTAATCTGCTTGGTGCCCTTGATGATCTCGTTGACCGCTTGATAGGGACGACCCAAAATCACGGCCAGGTCCCGTTGGGTCCAACCCCGGGCATCAAGTTCCTTAGATATGACCTGACCGGGCGAAACGACTCGCGCTGGTCTTCGCGTGGTGGTCATTTTAGCTCCCTTCTAGCACTAATTGTGGTAGTCTTCGATATCCAGGATGAGCAGCGAACTCTCTCCCTGTTCCTCGATTATCGACATTGTCAATCGATATTGCTTATTTAAGCGCATCGAACGCTCATCTTTTCGGTTGCCTTTGAGCTTCTCAAAGTGAAGACTCTTGAGGTTATAGAATTCACGGATGTCAACTGCTGCAGAGATGACGGACATAACGTGGAAAAAGGCATCTACCACTTCTGGAGGGTAGTTATGAGTTCCCTTTCCCTCAAAATACAGTTCTTCAAGCTTTTTCTTCTTGAATTTGAAATGCAAGCTTGTGCTCCGTACTGAGGTCAATTCACCCTATGGGTGAATTGCTTTAATTATACTATCGATTTTAAATTTGGTCAACTACTTTCTTTAATACAAGGTGCAAAACAAAGATGTCAGACAATCAGGGGTAAGTTTCTACATCGTCCATCCCTGACATAGTTGAGGAAGATATGTGTCGCTGGTAAAGGTTGCCAGTATCTGCGTGAGGACTGAATGCCCTATCTTACTGTATTAGTAGAAACGGGCGACTGAGCGGACGGGCAGTCGCCCGAATGACTGTTAATTATCCGGGCTTACCGGGCTCCGGCAACCGCTAGCTGTTACAACTTGCTCCGCTCCCACAGGAGTTTATGCCAGCCGGTTTAGGAACGCGCTTCCTCCTCGCGTAGCAAGCGAATCGCCAGCAGGACCGCCCATAGGCAGCCGCTGATCATCGCAATGCGCTCGAACAGGCCGCTCGGCGCATTTGGAAAAGCTCCACTGTACTCCATTCCAACCAGGATGCTGCAGATCAAGAAGGCTGTCGGCACGACCACACCTGTCAGGATCGAATACAGCCGCCAACCCTTCCATCGTTCATCGCCTCTAAACCTGCGAGCCAGGGTAAAACAGGCCGCTGTCAGAGCAACGAAAACCACCAGCCCGGCGAAATCGTGGATATTTGCACTCAAGCTGGGGGCTTCGCCCGGCGTCACACCGGGTGGATAGCCCAGGCCTGGATCGATCGGAAAAGCGGCCGCCAGGATCAATCCCAGTCCGAAGATGGCCACGAAGCGAGGCCCCCATCGTGACCCAGGTCCTGAACGGAAAACCCGGCGCAGCCCGGCGGAAAGGATGAGCGCAGCCCCACCTCCGAGCAGCAGATTGGCGGTGCCGAGCAAACCTCGATCACCCAGGCTCAGGTGACTGATCCATTGGTGCATCGGATCATAGCCCGGCCTGGTAAAGCCGTCGATCAAGAACAAGAGGACGAACAAGACCAGGCCAGTCGCGCCGGCAGCCAGCATCCACCGGGTAGGTTGCCCTGTTCTGGCAATTTCGGTGTCTTTTACAGCCGGATCAACCTTGATTGTCTTCATGTTCGAACTCCTTTCCTCTTTCATGGTAAAATACCAATGAATTTTGTACGGAGCATCAAGTATCTAGTCTAATCTAAATATCAGAGGTCTCTAATTGTATGCGAGGAGCGCTCTTTGTCAAGGCTAACCTCCGGGCCAAATGAAAACAAACGAGAGGAGTTGGTCGCAGCAGTGCTGCGCGCCAGCAGCGAAAGCAGCGCGCTGGCGATTCTCTTCCATGCTGCTCTGGCTGAAACAATCGGGATCGGGGCCTCGGAGGAGGAGACGCTCTATCTCCTCGGCAGCCAGGGGCCGCTCACGGCCGGCGAAATCTCTCGCCAGACCGGGTTAACCACGGCCTCGGTAACCAGTCTGATCGACCGGCTGGAGAAAAAGGGGTTCGTCTATCGAATGCGGGATGTACAGGACCGGCGCCGCGTGATCGTGCAGGCCGATGAAGAACGGCTCGCGGAGTTCAACCAGCAGTTTACGATGCTGACCAGGTCGTTCGAAGCCTTACTGGGGGATTACACCGACGAGCAGCTCGCCACGATCGCCGATTTCCTCTCCCGCACGGTGGATCGCTCCCGCCAGGCGATCGCCGGTCTGGAGCAGAGGAAAAACGCCGCGAAAGGCTCCCGGAAAGCAGGCCGCTCCGGCGCGCGTTCCTGACCGGAGCGGCCTGGTCTCGGGGGTGATTTTCCCCCCATACGAATGGCAATGGCTTGTGGAATCGTGGCCGAGATGCTTAAGTCGGCCAGCTTTTTGTAAAGCCCTCACGATAAGCGCCTAACTACTGCGACTGTAGGATTTGATCGTTATGATCGACCCGGCAATCAATAGAATCCCCTGGATGATCATGACGGCCTTCGGGTTTGCGTTCGCATATTCCTGCGGATACCCGCTCGCTGCGAACATTCGAAAGAGTCCAACGAGTAATAATAGCCACCCGGTGAGGGTGATCAACGCAGTCCAATCGCGTCTCCAGTGATGGTGAGCGCGAACGATTGCCAGCCCGCCGACAAACATCAGGTTGCCGGACAGGTACACAACCGGCGGAATTTGTGTATCATAGAGATGTGGCTGCACCAGCGGATATTCGGCAGCGACCATGGCTAAGATTGTGGGACCGACCAGGCCGCCAATTTTCTTCGATAGATTCATAACGCCTCCTCATGATATGGGCCAGTCGAGGTAGTTTGCTGGCCTCAATGTAGGTAGTGGTTTTGCGCGAAAATCATCGCCTTATCGTGTGCCATTAAACATCTCAAATGGTTTTTGTTGGTAACAGTGCGGGGTTACAGTAAGTGTTACCAACGGTATTGCAACCGCAAACCAGGACGCCCTATGGATACATTTGGTGAATGGCTTCGCCAACAGCGCGCTCAACTCAAGCTCACTCGCAAGGAGTTTGCCGATCGCGTAGGCTGCTCCATCGCCTTGTTACGCAAGATAGAGAGTGGAGAGCGACGCCCATCCGTTCAAATCGCCGAGCTGATTGCGAACTGCCTGAACATCCCGCCTGAGGAGCGTTCGACGTTCGTAAGAGTGGCCCGCGGTGAATTGAGGGTGGATCGTCTTCCCCCCATCGTGGAGCCTGAAACCGGCCTTCCGTACTCCGCCTCGGAGATCCCACGAAGCAACCTTCCGCAAATTTCCACACCGCTGATCGGCCGCAAGCGGGAGGTGGAGCGCATCTACCAGCTCATGACCGAACCGCAATGCCGCCTGCTGACTCTGGTCGGTCCGGGCGGGGTCGGGAAGACACGACTGGCAATCTCGGCCGCGGAACGTTTGCAGGATGTCTTCGCCGGTGGTGTGTATTTTGTCCCTTTTGCCCCGGTTCGCGAATCTCGTTTTATCGTGCCGGTGATCGCAAATGCGCTGGGTTTCGGATTTGATAGGGCCAGCCGATCCGATCCAAAAACGCAGCTATTCCACTATTTAAAGGAAAAACAAGTTCTTTTACTGATCGATAATCTAGAGCATTTGTTGGCCGGGCCTGGCGTTGAGGTGTTGGCTGAATTAGTCGCCAACGCCCCGCAGGTGAAACTACTGGCTACCTCGCGCCAGTCCCTGGAACTCCATGATGAATGGGTGTTCGAAGTCCAGGGATTACCGGTTCCGGACAGGGTTGATTCGAAGGACAGCGTGCAGGCGACGGCGGTGGAGTTGTTCGTGCAGCGCGCCCGCCGGGCGCAGGTCGGTTTCAGCCCAACCTCAGCAGACTACCTCTCGATTATCCGCATATGCCAGCGCGTGGATGGAATGCCGTTGGCGGTTGAGTTAGCCGCGGCCTGGGTGCGGACGCTGTCCTGTGAAGAGATCGCTCAAGAGATCGAGCGTGGGCTGGATTTTCTGAGCGGTCCGGTTCGCGACCTTCCGGCCCGCCACCATTCGATCCGAGCGGTCTTTGACCATTCCTGGAAATTGCTTTCAGAAGAAGAACGAGGCGCCCTGCGTAAGCTGTCTGCCTTCCAGGGCGGATTCTCGCCTCAGGCGGCGGAGATCGTGACAGGCGCCAGGCTTCCCACGCTCTCCAGGCTGGTGACGAAATCACTGCTCAGGCGGAGCAGTCCCGGGCGTTTCGATCTGCACGAACTGGTCCGGCAATTCGCCGCTGAAAACCTCGCCGCTGACCCTGTAGAACAGGCAGCGATCCGGGCGAGCCATGGCAAATACTTCCTGGGCTATTTCGGCCAGGCGGCTGATCGCCTGCAAAGCCCGGCCCAAAGGGAGGCCCTTGCCGAATTGGCCGCTGAAATGGATAACTTCCGGGCTGCCTGGGACTGGGCTGTAGCAAATGGCGAATTTACGCTGATCGAGCCGGCCTTGCGCTCGTTCGTATTATTTATCGATATCCATGGCCGGTACCTGGAAGGGCTCGATATGCTGGACCGAGCAATTGCTGCTCTGGAGGCAGCCGATCCCCTTTCAGCACTTGGCAGGGAGGCGCACCTGGCGTTGGGTCACCTGTTGGCGTGCCAGGGCTTGCTCTCTTTCCGGTTGGCAAAGCATGGGCAGGCGGAAGAAATACTTGAGCGCAGCCTCGATATCTTGCGTCCGCTGAATCAACCGCGTGTGCTGGTCGAAGCGCTGACCTTTCTCGGCATCGTCGAGGGTGCGTTAGGCAATTATGCCAAAGCGCTGGTGCATTTTGCGGAGGGGCAGGAAATCGCCTCGCAGATCGGCGACCGCTGGATCGCCGCGTTATGCCGCATCAGCCGGCTTGACCTGCGCGGCGTCGTGCAGGGGATGATGGACCCTCTTGACGCCTATGAGAGATTTCAATCCGCCCTGGCAGATGCGCGCCAGGCTGGCGATCCTCGTCTGACCGTGATTGGGTTGAATGCTCTGAGCTTGAGCGCATTACGAATCGGGCGTTATGAGGAAGCGCGCCTCGCGCTGGAGGAAAGTGTCGAGCGAAGTGCTTCGGTAGGAGATCGCTGGGGGCAGAGTTTTGCCTACCGGGGGCTTGGCATCATTGCCCAGGCGCAGAATGAGCACAACCGGGCTGTGGAGTGGTTCGGCAAAAGCCTTGAGATGCTCACCGATCTTGGCGCGCGTCAAGACGTGGGGCGTGTGCTCGTGGAGATGAGCCGGAGTGTTTTCGCGTTGGGGAATGACGCTGAAGCCAGGCGTCTCTGCCTGGAGGCGCTGCGCATCGCAGCCGAGACGGGAGGGGCGTACATCGCCCCGGAGGCCCTCGTCCTCCTGGCGAGTTTGCAGGCGAAACAGGGTGAAAGGGAACGAGCGCTGGAGTACTTGTGGGTTGTCTTGAACCATTCCGCCACCATTCAAGACACCAGGGACCGCGCCGGCCGCCTGCGCATCGAACTGGAAGGACAATTGACGGACCGGCAGATAGAGACCGTGTTAGCGCGCGCCCAGGAAAAAACCCTGGAGTCTATTGTGGAAGACATTCTGAAGCAGGGTTAGCTCCATTTTCACTGGCGTGGCCTGACAGCTGGCGTGGCCTGACAGCAGCCTGGTTGAGTTGAGTGGCCGCTTTTTTTCTAATCGATTTCATCCGGCAGTTTAAGATGCCAGCACGGCGCCGCCTGCCACATCCAGGATAACACCCGTGATCCAGGAGGCCTCGTCTGAGGCGAGGAACAACGCGGTATCGGCCACGTCATCGGGTAATCCAAGGCGCCGGATCGGGTGTTGCGCGATGAGCGAATCCTGGATCGATGCAGGGATCTCTTGCCTGTTTCTCTCGGTCAGAATAGTTTCCGGTGCGATGCAGTTGACGCGAATGCCAAAAGGACCCACCTGGGCTGCCAGGATCTGTGTGAGGAGCTGAATGCCCGCTTTTGCTGCAGTATAGGGAACGGGCGACCGGGCGGATGGTCTGCGGGCCGCCGCCGAGGACATGGTGATAATACAACCGGCCTTTCGTTCCTTCATCCCAGGCAAAAAGCTCTTGAGTGTCAAAAACGTCGCCGTCAGATTCGCATCCACCGATGCGCGCCATTCCTCTTCGCTCAACTGCTCGAATTCCCCGGGTTGGGTTAGGCTGGCGCCTGCATTGGCCACGAGGATTTCGATGGGTCCCAGTTCCTTCTCGATTCTGCCGCGCAGGGCCTCGATCTCGTCGAACCTGGTGACATCGCCCGTGACCTGGATCGCAAGCCCGCCGGCTTGCTCGATTTCCTCATGGACGGCGGAGAGCGCAACCGGGTCACGGCCATGGACAGCTACCCGCGCGCCTTGCTCCGCGAACCGTTTCGCGATCGCTGCGCCGATGCCGCGGGAGCTGCCTGTGACGAGCGCGACCTTGTTCTCAAGCCGTTTCATATTTCCCTCGTATCAGATCAGCGCCGATAACGAACCCCAGACCGACCACCGAGACCAGCGTGCGCAAGGCATGAAACAAATCCCAGCGGTTACGGATTGTTTCCCATTCGGAAGGCAGTGATTGGACCGTCCACTGCCGGATTTGATTGTCGATTGGGACGTTTACAAGCAGCGTTATCAGCAGGGCGACGATAAACAGTACAAAGCCGCTGAGCGTCAAATAAAAAGCCAGCATTGACTTCTGTTGATAGAGCCAGTATAGAACCGGAAGCGTTGAGAGCAGCGCGATGGGCATCAGGATGCTCATCGGTAGCCCCAGATTGTTGATCATGATTTGCCCAACCTCCAGGAATGTTTCTGGAGTAATGGATCTCATTGACCTCGCCAGGCTGAACCAGGTCCCCCAAAATACTCCCGCAACCAAAAAAAGCAGGAAAGTGTTGATAAACTGTGCAACCTTTAGTTTCATAATTAACACCCCGGCGTCATGTCCGGAATTTGTGGGTTATTCTTCTGTTGCATGATCTGCCTCCTAAACCATCACCGGCATTCTGCGATCCGGTGAAGCGTACGGATCGAGCGCCCAATGCTCCAACGCTGCGGCGCAATACAAGCGATAGCGACCAGGTGGCGTACTTCCTCCGGTAGGATGTCCC
>CAYMLG010000011.1:74941-104109 GCA_964391195.1 uncultured Anaerolineaceae bacterium
GAAGTCTTCCGCATCAGACCGCTGTCCGGACCCTTCATCGGCGGACGCGGTAGCGGATGTGGGTGGCCTTCGGCGTGTCGATCACCCGAACGATCTCCAGCTCGATGCGCGATGGCAGCAGCTCGAATAGCCGGCGGCCGCCACCGAACAGCACCGGGATCAGGTGGATCTGCAGCTCGTCCAGCACCCCGGCCTCCATTGCCCGTTGTGCCGTATATGCGCCGTGTACCATCACGTTCTTGTCTTTCGCGGCAGCCTTGGCCTGTGCCATCGCACTCTTAATGCCATCGGTCACGTAGGTCACCAACGGATAGTTCGCCACCGATGGGCCTGGCGGCCGGTGGCTCGGCACGAAAATCGGGACGCCGTGATGATTTCCGCCCCAATGATCGACCTGTTCCACAGTGCGCCGGCCGGCAAGCACCGCGCCCGTCGCATTGCCTTCGTCGATGAAGTATGCCCCCCAGCCGGTCCCCTTGGTGTTGGGGGGAGATCCTTCGAACCCGTACCACTCGTGCAGTCGCATAAAGCCGTCCCCGCCGGGGTTGTCCGGTCTGTCGTTCGGCCCCGCAATGTACCCGTCGAGTGACATCGACATGTAGAGCACCGATACAGATCCCATTTAGCTCTCCTTCCGGTTGTTTTTCCTGCGTTCTTTACAAAAAAATCAAACTCTCTCGGGGGTGCGTTACCGGCCCCCCTATGATCGCTTTGTCAGCACGCAGTGCATCGCCTCCGCAGTGGCAACGTGTTCGGTACATTGGTAACCCAGTGCGAGCGTGTCGAGGCTTGCGAAAAGGTGCTCGCCGGAGCCCAGGAGGATTGGGCTGATCGCGATGTGCAGTTCATCGATTAATCCGGCCTGGAGATACTGGCGGATTGTGGAGACACCACCGCCAAGCCGGATATCCTTCCCCTTGGCGGCCTGGCGGGCGCCCTCTAACGCTGCATGGATGCCATCCGTGACGAAGTGGAAGGTGGTGCCGCCGTCCATCACGATTGGCTCACGGGGGTGATGCGTTAGCACGAAAACCGGGACGTGGTAAGGAGGCGAATCGCCCCACCATCCCTTCCAACTGTCATCCGGCCAGTCGCCCCGGATCGGACCGAACATATTGCGCCCAAGAATCCAGGCGCCGATGTCCTCGAATCCACGGGCCGTGAACTCGTCATCCACGCCTGTGGTTCCGCCTTCGTTGCCATACGTCTGTCGAAACGTTCGGGTTGTAACCATCCAATCGTGGAGGGATTCGCCGCCGGCGCCAAGCGGGTTTTCAAGACTCTGATCCGGTCCGGCGCCAAAACCATCGATGGATATCGAGAAATTATGGACACGCAGCTTCGACATGGGTTTCTCCTATCTGTCAGGATCCAGGCTGTGCGCCAGGCGGACCGGCAAGCACCCTGGGGACGTATTCGAGCAGTTGAATTCTTCCATCGAACGTGCGGCTGGCAACCATTTCGAGGGCGACATCGGGGTAACCGTCGTAAATCCGGTCGAAACCGGTGCTCCCGGTGATCACGGGGAAGAGGACCACCCGGAAACGATCTACGAGACCGGCCCTAAGGAGCGACCGGCACAGGCTGAGGCTGCCAAGCGTGGACAATGGGCCCTTGCCTTCTCGTTTCATCGCTCTCACCGCCTCGACCGCATCCCCGTTGATCAGCCGGGTATTCGCCCACGGCAAAGGGGGTTGCAGCGTCGAGGAGAATACCACCTTGGACGCTTTGGTAAGTCCATCCACGCTGGCTTCTTCCTCGTCTCTTAGTTCCGATTCCGGTGTCCCGGCTTGTGAGGCGAATCCATACATCAGGCGGTACGTGTTCGCCCCCATCAAGATCGTGTAATCGGTTTCGGATTCCTGGCCAAGCCAGGCGAGATACTCGGGGCCTTCGAGCCCCCAAAACCCGGGCCAGTCATGCGCCGCGCCGTAGCCGTCCAGCGAAGTGATGAAGTCTACTAGCAGTTCACTCATGGAAGTCCTCCTTTCGTTGCGTCCGAGGGTGGCCTCAGCCATCTCCCCGATCGCTCCTTTCAATTCTAGGCATCCGCCAACTGAGTCACCTCGATGTCCCAGAATTCATACAGGGGGAGTGTCTTGATCACCTCATCGAGCGCCTCCCGAGAGGCGCTGTTCCAGACTGACCACACTGTGGATCGATCGGCCGCGATGTAGACTGCTTCCCGCATCCCCTGTTCCTCCAATTCTTCACCCCTTTTCTTTTCGGCGGGCAGAAGCGCCATGATTTCCTCAGAGGGCGGTCGATTCAAAGTAAGCTTCAATAAAAAACGCATGCAATCTCTCCCCCGTTCGGTGAATTGAGTTAGCAAAGTTCTCTTCACCCGGGCTGTTGAGGCTGGTAGTGAAGGGCGATCGCGCCAGAATTGAATACCCTGCTGTCCAGGAGCTTGAGAGGATTCGTGCCCATGTGCTCAAAAATGCGCGGCCCTTCCCCAAAGGCAAAGGGGAACATGACGAAGCGGAACTCGTCCACCAGGCCGTGTTTGAGCATGGTGTGTGTCAACTCGCCCACACCGTACTGCAGCAGATCCTTGCCCGGCTCTTGCTTGAGCTTCCTGATGGCCTCAGCGACATCCCCTTTGATGAGCGTAGCGTTCCATTGAAGCGGCTCCTTCAGGGTCCGGGAGGCGACATACTTCGGCATGCTGTTTATTCTGTCCGCCTGTTTCCCTTCTCTCTCCGGCCAGACCTGGGCAAAGAACGTATAGGTTTTTTGGCCCATCAAGAGCGCATCTGGCATAAACAGCAGGTCGGAGAGATATTCATCGACATCCGGGGTGTGGAATGGGAAGACCTGAGCCCAAAAATCCATATTCTCCCCACCCATCGCCCCATCGACTGACATTTCAGCCTCTACAATGATTTTTCTCATATCCTTTCCCCTTCATAGCCATCGCATGATGGGCCGGCGACGATAATCGTGGCTATCATGTCGATGATCTGGCGGAGATCGGGCAGGTTTTAGCCTCCCGATGTGCCAGCCTCGCGCTGCTTTACCTCTTGCAAATGTTTGCGCGGAATCTGGAAAGCCATCACGGCCATAAACGTGCCCAGCGCGATCATGACGATAATCACAGGCCATTGAAGTTCAACAGGTACTCTGAAGGCGAGAATCCAGGTGCGCCAGGGTAAAGAGGCGCCTTCAACCCCATTGAGTTTCAATACAACCGGTAGAATCCCCTGGATGGACAGAGGGATCCAGAAGAGGCTGCTGCAGAGCCAAACGACGGCTTTTTTCCACAGCGGCAGCTTTTTCCAGGCGATTTCTGAAAGGCTCTTCTCACCGGTCTCTGCCCCTGGCGCCGGCCCTTTTAATAATAGGTTGAGAAGCTCGGGACCCCTGGCCTCCAGCCGCCTGTAGGCGATGCGGCCCAGCCACCAGGCGAACCCGGCGCCGGTGAGCAAGCCAACCGGCGGCCCCGCCCATTGGAGGGCAGGAGCATCAAGCCGGTATCCCATCCAAACAACGCTGACGGCCGGCAGAGTGGTGAGCGCCGCCAGCCAGGGCAAAAAGAAGCTCTCATTCAGCGTACCCCCAGAAGAGTCCATCGGGTTCTTGCGCAAGAGGGGATCGAGCCCTGGTGACGGAAACCGGACGGAGAAGAGCAGCGCCAGCCCGGCAGCCCCCCCGAGTGCGCCCGACAGCAGCGACAGCACCAGCGGCCAGGCCCAGTGATTCCCGCTGAGCAGGGTAAACAACACCGTGGCGAAAATCGTAATCGGGGCGAAGATCAACAGCCAGGCCAACTGCCTGCCGCGCACATCGATCCGCTCAGCGCCCGGCGTCAGCATCGTCTGCCACAGCGCACTGCCATCTCCGGCATACAGGTTGCCGGTTACCCCGCAGCCAATGAGCACAATGAGGACCCCCACGAAAGGGAGAAGATCCGCCCGGCCGATCAGTAGTGGGATCAGCCCGATCAACAGACCGGTCCAAAACGCAATGCGGAGGTTAAGCGCCCGCCATGGGTCGCGCCGCCAGGTGAGGAGTTCCTTGGCGATCACCGCTCCGGTCGGCGTGGGATGCAGCCGGAGAGAGGAGACTACGCGGCTCATTGTGGACCGGCCAGGGGTCACATAACTGGCCGGTTTCTGGGCCGGGTTGCGCCTCAACAACGCCACCCACAACAGGAACAGGCCGCCGATCGTCGCCGTAAAGCCAAGGGAGACGACCGCTGCCAGCCCCCAATCTCCCCGGCCAAGCGCCTCAACGGCCAACCATCCCCAACCGGTAGGCAGGAGACGAAAAAGGGTAGCAAGCACCGGCGGCAAACCTTCTGCCACGATCTGGTCGATTTGTCCGGCGACCGGTTCAATGACGAACCAGCCAACACTTACCGCGGCCAGAAAAAACGCGAACAGCAGCCCTACGATCTCCATGCCCAGGCGAGTCTGCATCGCTGCGCCCATCCCCGCGTAGACCAGACGGGCCAGCAGCACACCCAGGAGTAGCTGCAGGCACGCGGCCAGCACGCCGGCCAGGCCGGGGAGCAAACCGAGCTGGAAACCATAAACAGCCAGCGCGGCGAACGCGACCAGTGCGCTCGCGGGCGTAAGTCCAACCACCGCAGCGCCGAGCAGTCCGATCGCCAGCTTACGGGGCGAGATTGGCAGCAGGATAAAGTGTTCAGGGCGGATCTCACTGCCTCTTCCGCCGAACACCGGCGCCAGCGCCAAGGCCAGGGTCCAGGCGGCGAATATAACTGTCCCCAGGTCTACCAGGATCACCGGTTGGTAGCTTTTGAAGCTAGCCAGGGCAATGGTCCCGATTGCCAGGATGAAAGCGACACTGGCCCAGAAGAGGCGCATTCCTTTCAGCTCACCGCGCTGCATCGCCAGGTTCATGCGGATCAGGAGACCAACCATGCGAACCCCTCTTCCCCGCTGGCCTGGACCTCAACGAGATCGACGAACGCCTGCTCCAGACTGCGCTCACCCCGGACTTGATCGAGCGCACCCACTGCAAGCACCCGGCCTTTGGCGAGAATGGCCACCCGATCGCAAATCTGCTCGACCAGGGGCATGACATGGCTGGACATGATCACCGAACCGCCGGAGGCTACAAACCTTTGCAAGATCGTTTTCACCGTGGAGGCTGAGACCGGATCGACGGCTTCCAACGGTTCGTCGAGGATCAACAGCCTTGGGGCGTGCAGCAGAGCGAAAGCCAGGCCGATCTTCTTGCGCATCCCGGCTGAATATTGAACCAGGAGTGTTTGCTCTGCATCGTCCAGCTCCAGGGCAGCCAGCAGCTCCGCTGCGCGCCGGGCAACCGTGTTCTCATCCAACCCACGCAGCAACCCGAGATAAGTGAGCGCTTCTCGCCCTGTCAGGCGTTCGGGCAGCGCCATGCCATCCTGCAGCACCCCGATCAGCGCCTTGGCGCGCAGCGGCTCGGCCCATATATCGACCCCAAAAATTCGTGAGCAGCCCGCATCAGGTCGCAGCAAGCCTACCGCCATCGACAGGGTGGTCGTTTTCCCCGCGCCATTGGGGCCAACCAACCCGAAGAAAGAGCCTTGCGGCACGGTCAGGTCGACCTGATCGGCGGCAACGGTCTCGCCAAAGGTCTTGCTCAGCCCGATCAGTTCCAGGGCCGGAGCTTGGGTGTCCGGTTTCGGATCGCGTGACAATCCTTTCTCCCTAATCCAATCATAAACAGGCCGGCCAGCGTGCCCGGCAGGCCAAAACTCAGAACGCTGATTCCCGTATACGATGATTTTTTCTCATGCTATTCCCCCTGTCGTCGCCAACTTATTTGTTTATTGGGTATGGCTATGACATAACCCGGTAAACCTTGCCGATATCGTGGGATATACGGATATTTTAGACCCTAATAGGATTATATAGCACCGCTCACATCTGGCAAGGGTCAATTCCTGGCGAACGCTGGCGCCACTTTGACGCTGTCTACCCATGCCGCTAAGCGGATCGCATTGCTGCGGCGAGCCGCTGAACCCACCCCGAATCTGGTCCACCCTGTATCCGCTGTAACCCAGCCAGATACTCCCGCTCCCGGAGACGATCGATGTTCCTGCTTTCCATGTCGAGCCGGCAGTTGGCTGCACTCAGGCATATCGCCTTCAGGGGCAAGCGCGGTACCCCACCGCATCCAAAACAACGGCCTCGCCCGCCTCCACCTCGGCAGCGCCAATCCTTGCTCCTTTTACACGGGCTGTGGTCCTCTTAATCACAAATCGGGTAGATTGGGTCTCATGAGCGCGATCAGCGATTCTGATCGTACGCTTGTTGAAGCCAATTCAGAACTTCTGAATCCACCTCTTCCCGCGCAGAGAGGCTGATCTGCAGCGGCGTTGTCTCATGAATCTTCGATGGTTGTAAGCGTCCACCTGGCTCCTGTCCTTCGAGGCGAAGACCCAGGTCGACCCGATTCTTCGTCGTGGGCTGCACTCGCGCAAACGTCCTGCGCGGTGTGAGCAGCGAGACGTATCCCTTGCGCGCCTGGATGATGACTTGGCCGAGCCCGGCAGCGGCGTCGATGATAGCGTCCAGGATCGGCCGGAGATGCGGCCGATCCACATACTGCGCCTCGATCAGCTCATTTGCCGAAGCGAGCATGTAGTTCGGATAGCCGAACCGTTCCCATACGAGGAGCGACTGAGCATAACCGGTCACACCCTGCTCAGCCAGCCAGGCGCGCAGGCTCTGTTCATCCTGGAAACCTTTCTCCTGGATGCGCCGGTTCCACGCCTCCACATCTTCGCCGGTGTGCTCCTTCAGCAATTGCGTGAACCAGCGCACCATTTCTCGCCAATCACGAGTATCAGCCATCGGTTCCTCCTTTTGCTAGCCTATACCCACCCTAAGCCTGGTTCATGGAGATGTTGGTATTCGCCGGTGTAATCTTTAGTGCCTAAAACGAGGGGGTGAATTATTGATAATTATTCACTATCGTAGCTTTGATCATAACACGATAGCCAGGCGGGACATATACTTACCCGCCTCATAGAGGTCATCCCAACAAAGACGCAGCAACCGGTTGATAATCAACTGGTAGCTGCGTCGTGAAGCGATCGAACACCAGGCCTGGTATGCACTCAAGCCCACCATTAACCGATCTAGGATCCGGACAGTACGGCGGCCACCGTACTGTCCGGATCCCAGACGGATTACAGTTGTGAAGCCAGGGGTAGAGATAGGTCGGACACAGTCGCGTAAAATCGCTCGGCCCGGTTGAGCAGCAGGCTGGTCTTGCCAACCCGCCGCCGGCCGTAACCCAGGATGAACCGGGCTTCAGGAGAGGATGCGATTAAGCTCTCCTGGCTGGCATCGCCAGTTGGCAGATTGACTCATACGAATATCAACGAAGCAGGCTGTCGCAGCCTGCTTCGTTGATATCACATATCAGATCGTCATGCCTGCTCAGCAACTGTCTGATCAACGACTGTAGCAGTCGGGCCAACTCGCATGACAGCCTGGATCCCATTTTCCATGGCCCGCTCAGAACTATACGTTTCGCTCTTGCCAATTGTCTCGTTATTGGCAGCCCTCAAGAGAAAATAAAACTTGCCGTCTGCCGAGGTCTTCCTGACATAACGAGCCTCGTTGGGCGAGTTAACCTTTACGGATTCAATGCCTTTCAGGGCTCCATCTTTGCTCTTGTATTGCTCACTGGCCAAGATCGGTTCATTGTTTTCGGCAGTCAGAGAGAAATAAAACTGGTCGTTCGTTGCCTTGCGTAATTTGTATTGGGCTGGCATGGGCATCTCCTTTTCTGTCTATTGCGGTTAGATACAGCTACGATCGACGTTCTGTGAATATTGAGGTGTTTGCCCCCTTAAGGACTACGCACATCCCTGTCCTCAATAGAGAAACCTTTTTGTCCCAGTTATGATGCTGTCTTCCTGGCCCGAGCCGGACGGTGAAGCCAGGAAAGAGATACGCAAAGATTGCGCGTCAATCCTTCTTCAATTGTCATGTTATCGGGAAGAGTACCGTCCATTATCCAACTCGCAGGTTTGATTGCAGGTCAATTTTGATTGCGGGCCAATAAAGTAAACAATACTAATATAGCAGACTTACTAAGTGGCTGTCAATAGAACTATCTGGTTCCAGGCAAAAGATCAGGCATCTCCCTGGATCAAAACGATGAAGGTCAGAGCGGGCAGCCGGACCGGCGGCCGGTCCGGCTTGCCCGGGACACTTCTCTGAATTCCTTGGGGACAACCTAAGCTTCTGCCTGAGCGGCACAAACACACCCGAATAGAGCCGCAATTTGGGGTGGTGGCCTGGATTCCCAGCCGGCTGCTACTGTAAAGCTCCGGCGACTTGTGCCTGGCTCACCTCGCTTTAGACCACCTCCCGCAGGGCTGGGCTTCCCCCAAATACAAACCGGCCGTGTGAAGGCGATCACCTTATCCTTCCCTTCGCGCGTATTCCTCCCGGACATTCGTATTGATGAACGTATTCAAACCCTGACCCTTCCTCGCCAACCGCTTCATCTGTTCGATATTATCAGCACCGGCGCTGTCGTATGTGTACACATAGACAGATCCGCTCGTGAACTGGACCCGAATATAGTCTTCTCCGATCTCATAGGCGGCAACTCCGGAATTGCCGCTCAGGTTCTGATAGGGTTCCATGAATTTTTCTCCTGAAGTTAACCTCACTACCCTGGTTCTACTCACCGATAGAGTAGCGGCATTTCCCCCTGAAAACTTGCCAACTTGAATATCCTACTTATCGTATCATATTCCTTGCATTAATTGGGCCGAACACCGGTGGACTTCACTTCACAGGAGGTGGCGCTTCCCCGTTCGTAGCCGAAACGCCGTATTCCTCAGATTATCTTTGGCTCTCTCCCTTAATCACTTATATAATGGTTTTAGCTCCCAATTTTCGCATGAATCCATACTGGGGAGTAAGGCATATCACTGCGAACCCAAATAAGCGGAGATTAGCTTTCATCCGGAGGGTTCGATGTACACAAAACGGGGATTTCAAGCACTAAACTATCTTCTTCTGCTCTTCATCATCACCGTTTTCCCTGTGGTCGTGAAGGCGCAAGCAAGCAGGCCGGTTATCGTCATCTCTCCAGGGCACGGATGGTGGGATGAAAATAGTCAGAAAATTGATCCCGGTGCTGTGAATGGCGATCTGATCGAAAAAGACATCAATCTGGATGTGGCGCGTTATGCTCGCAATTATCTACGCCGGTGCCCGGTTGACGTTTACCTTACCCGCGACGGAGACGACCCCAACCATGCGCTGGTAGATGTTGATGAGATCGTAAATAGTTACAACCCTACGGTTGGCGTTTCCATTCATACCAATTCACTCACAGGGCCTCCTCAAACAGGAACTGAAGGTTGGTATACAGTAAATGGATTTGACGATGAGAACAGCCAGAATCTGGCCGCTTTGCTTTCCAGTAACATCGCCTCCCGTTTAGAGATCCGGAACATCGGTACAAAACCGGAGACACAGAACCGGCATGGTGGGCTCTACATCCATCATTGGGATGCGCCTTCTGCGCTGATTGAGATCGCAGAAATTCATGGCGATGCAGAGCTCCTCAGAAATCGCAGAGATGATTTTGGCAGATCGATCGCCCAGGCTATCCTTGAATATTTAGAGATCGATCCGCACTGCGCCGATTGGTCCATCCCTCAGGGCCTGCTGATATCCACCTATTTCCCAGGCGACTCGAAAATCAATGAAATCAATTTGCTGAATGACGGCTTGACAACGTGGCAAGCGCAGGATTTCTCATTGGTTAACCAGGGTAACGAATATGGTGCCGAAACAAGTTATCCGCTATCCATGCAAATTCCAGTCAAAGAGATCGCTTCCTGGGAGATCCCCGCAGTTGCTCCAGACCGGCCAGGTATTTTCCGTCAAGAATGGCAGCTCGTAAGAGGTGATGAGCACGTTGGTAAAACAATTACAGTATATTTGATCGTTGTCCCCGAAGAAGCGCGCCAGATGAAAGTAGATATCGACCGGCGCATCGAGGAGCTACGCCAGCGCGGCGAGGAAGAAATCGAAAGATTTATCGAACAATTAGAACAAGAAGCGCTCGAATGGGTTACCCGTGAGCTGCCTGATCTCATCTGTGGCCAAAACATCATGCTGATCGGTTTTGCCATCGGAATGGCTTGGGTGTCCAGGTCAAAACGGCGGTAGATGCTTACCGCCATGCCTTTGATGATTGCCATTGCTCTCACCGGCGGGGGCGAGCCGGGCACAACGATAAAAATTTATGGCCGGCTAGTTCGAAATGCGATAATCGGGATATGCTTGCCAAATTCTACTGCGCTTTCCTCGCTGCCATCCAGGGGATATCTCATAACACGAGCGAGTTCTCGTAGCGCAAACGGGTGCTGGCGAGCATAATTTAGCATGATCTGCCCACCCAGCTCCGGTGTGACCCTTTCTGCGACAGCCTTATAGCTCTTGTTTTTCACCTGAATGGTCACGTTGGGATTGGCCATGATATTCTTATACCAGTTGGATTTCTCACCCCATCCCGAAGCGACGTAATACACACCAGAATCCTTGTCATACTGCACGACTTCGATCACGGTCTGGCGGGCCAGCCCTGTTTTCCGGCCGGTGTGGGTGAGCAATAGAAACCGGTTGCCTAACAAGCCGCCGAGATGTAGGCGGTATAACCAGATTGGCGCCCGTAATAACCAGGCCAGGAAACCACGCGGTAGAGATAGTGAAAAAATTTGCTCAGCCATATATTTCAAATCCACCGAAGGATTAATCTTGATTAAAATGCAATCAAGCGCCGCCTGTCTTCTTCGACGTCCCGAGCGTATACGTTATCGGCGCTGACAGGTTTCGTGCTGAGATTTGCCCAATAACCCAATTATATTCAGAGACATTCTACTGTCCGGTCTTTGCCGCCTTCGGAACACGCCCGGGCTTTCAACTTATGCAGCAGGGCGGCGCCGCCGGTTGATGGGTTGAACGGTAACGGCACAGCCGCCGCTCAGCCTGGGTGAGATCAATTCAACCGGAGGTTGATGCGTCCGGTCCGCACGACCTCGGGGATAACTTCATTCAGGGCTGTTCCATTTTTCCATTCTTCAGCAGCTTCCACCTGCTGTGAAGTCAGATGAGCCGTCAGCTCAGTGCAGATCCGTTCAGCGCGGGTTTTCGCTTCCGGCCGGATAAGGGGATGATCCAAGATAAGCAACACCAGGGCCAGAGCTCCTTCATAATCCTTTTCCTCCACGAGTATCTCCGCGATCCCGATTAAAGCATCCAACGCATCAGGCAGAATTTGCTCAGTCCCAGCGGTAGACAGCGCCTCACAAAAGACGGAGCGGGCCTCGGGATAGTCGCGCAGGGCGAGATAAACAGCCCCAAGACTATTGATGAGCACCTGTAACCTGCTCCAGAATTCCTCGATCTCCCGAAGCTGCGCCAGGGATTCGCGAAACAGGCGAACCGCCTCTTCGTACTCTCCTCTCGCTTTGAAAACCAGCCCCAATTGGTTGAGAGCTAATCCTCTGATCCAACGGTCGCCAAAGGACTCGCTGATCTCCAGGCTTTCGGACAGGCAGCTCTGCGCCTCTGCATACTCCCCCAGATTCCGTAAGATCTCTCCATAAAATTGGAGACCGACGGCCAGAATGCGCCGGTCGCCAACTTCCCGTAAGATCGTGTTCGCGGTGTGAGATCGGGCACGAGCTTCCTGGTATTCCCCGAGAGCGAGTTTTGCCAGTCCGAGGTTCCCTTGAGCAAGCGCTATGAACCATCGAGCTCCCTTCTCGGTTGCGAGGTCGAGCACTTCTAAGAAAAGCTCATATGAAAGCGCGAAATTCCCTGCCATCCGTTCCAGGACCCCCATATGATGGAGAGCGTTCAACAGCTCCGGACATGCGCCATATGAACGAAGAAGGGCCAGGCTCTGCTGCAGCAATTTGCGGGATTCATCAAATTTTCCGAGTCTTGCACCAAACCAGGCAAGGCTGGCCCGGATGTGTTCGCGGGCAACGATCGCTTCCGTATCCGCTGTCTCAACCGGCTCCTTATTTGATTCCAGCTCCTCGATGATCCAACGAAATAGAGAGTAGGCTTCCTGAAACCATCCACGCATATCATAGAACCAATAACTCCAGGTTGGTTTCCGCAGTTTAGCGACCTGGCCATGAATAACTGCATGATGCCATGCCGCTCGAATATTCTCGATTTCTGCGCTGATCTCAGCCAAAGCCTCAAGCTGCCTCTCGTTTCTGAGGTCGCCTTCACGATCTCCAAAGAAATTCAGGTAGTAATCGCAATGGGAATCTTTTGTACGATCAAGCTCCTCCGCAGATTCCTCGAACTTCATCAAGGCGTATTTCCGGACTAAATCGTGCAGGTCATACCGCTCACCCTCTGTCCGGTGCACAAACGACTTGGCCTGCAACGAGGCCAGGGAGGACAGGGAGGCTCCGGCGATTCGTTCAGCCGCGTGGCGGGAAAATCCCCCGTGGAAAACCGACAACCGTTGAAGTATGCGGCGTTCTTCGTCCGGCAGTAACTTCCATGAATGGTCGATAGCCGCCCGGATGGAGCGATGGCGCTCGGGTACGTCCCTCAGCGATGTGCTCAGGAAGTCCAGGTTGGCTTCGATTTCATGCGCAATCTCCTCGCAGGACAGCATTACCACCCAGGATGCAGCCAGCTCGATTGCCAGGGGGATCCCCTCCAACAAACGGCAGATTCGAATCAGGGCCGGCTGCTCATTCTCTTGGATTTCGAAATCCACCTTCGCCCGGCGGGCGCTGTGCACGAACAAGGCGACCGCGCCGTAATTTTCCAGCCTGCCGGAAAAATTCACCGGGGGCGCGAGCAAGCCATGCAGTTCAAACGTCCACTCATCCTGAAGGTTCAATCGCTCTCGGGAAGTTGCCAGGACTTTCACATTCGGCAGGCGCTGCAGGATTGCCCTCACGAACCCAATTACCCCCGCCTCGTCGCTCACCTCCGGATATGGAGCAAGTAAATGTTCGAGGTTGTCAAGTACAAGGAGGGTGGCCTGTCTCGTGCGACTGGCCAGGTAATTCAATAATTGGTCTTTCGGGTCGGTTGGCCCGGAAAACGTCAAACCACAGGCGTCTGCAATAGCTGGAACGATGAGATCTGGCGAGCCGAGAGAAGCAAGCGAGACAAAAAAGCACCCCCCGGGAAACATGGGTGGGCGCCTGGAGGCGAATTCGAGGGCCAATCGTGTTTTGCTAATGCCGCCCATACCGATCAGCGTCAGCAAGCGACATTGTGGGTCTTTGAACAGCCTTTCGAGCGCAGCCAGTTCTGCATCTCGGCCGATCAAGGGGGTGGCTGGGGATGTGATATGGGGGGTAAGGGGTTTCTGCTCTGGAACGGGGGTGTTTGACAATCCATAATCAGGCCTGCGTAACCGTTCCAGATTGAGGTTGCCGCGCGCCACCTGGATGAAAGTCTGATGGTCTTCCGGTGGGATTTGGAGCGAGATAGCCAACAGGCCGGCGAGTTGTTTGGAGGGTCTTCGCACCCCCGATTCAATTTTGCGCAGGGCAAAAATAGAACAACCGCTGCGTTGCGCCAGTTCTTCCTGGGTCAGATCGAGCGCCTTACGGCGAGACTTGAGCCATTCGCCAAAGGAAAGGGGTATTTCCTGATCGTCCATTCCTCTAAGCTGCTCGTTTTCCGGTAGGCTGGTAGTTGCTATCTGATCGGGGTAACCTTTCTATCTTTATAAGAATTGTAGCATATTTTGGGTTAGTGCGGGGGTCATCGTAGTAACCCCAAACCGTGCTGGTCCCGTTGTTTAATGCCCCCATGCGAACGAAAACTGTATACCAAAAGTTGTGCTGGTCACCGCCATGCTGGCCATGGTGACAGCACGCTGTTGGACTACCTATTTATTGCGAGTTTACCGCAGATATGGAGTTGACTATGAAATCCTTACGTGTTTCCTGTCTTCTTTTTGCCCTGCTGGCCCTGGTTGCTGCAGGCTGTACCACCCGGCCCCAGGCAAAGGCGCAGGCTGACTATGACGTTGCATTCACCCTCACGACCCTCATGGATGACGAAGGAATGAGGTTCGTGGGAGTGGGGGACGAGATCGATGGCCTGATCAATCCAGATTTAATTGTGGAACCGGGCGATACAGTCCAGGTTACCCTGATCAAGGGTGATGTCACAGGCAATCCTCATGATTTTGCCGTCCCCGATTTGGATGCAAAGACCTAGATGGTTATCTTGAAAGGGCAATCCGCTGACCTGGTTTTCGAAACCAATGATGCCGGCGAGTTTGTCTACTACTGCACCATCCCTGGCCATCGTGAGGAGGGGATGGAAGGCAAGTTGATCGTCACTGCGCCATAAAGGAGGTACCGTGGAACAAGAGCGGATAATGCGTCTTGCAGTTGGCGCCTTAACCTGGGTACTTACGATGACAGTAATGGCCTGGATGATGGGCTCCTTCGCCAAATCGAAAATAGCCAGTGAAAATCCGCCGCCTGGCCACTTGGTAGACGTTGGCGGTTTCAAAATGCACATCGACTGCATGGGCGAAGGAAGCCCGGCGGTCATACTGGCGGCTGGGCTGGATGATTTCTCCATTTTCTGGTCGTTGGTCAAGCCTGAAATCGCAAAGGAAACCCAGGTCTGCACCTATGACCGTGCAGGCCTGGGTTGGAGCGAAACCAGTCCCAATCCACGCACAAGCGAAACGATGGTTCAGGAACTCCATTCGCTGCTTGTCAATGCCAACGTCGAGGCGCCCTACATCATGGTGGGGCATTCCTTTGGCGGCGCGCTGGTGCGCTTGTACGCGCATCACTATCCCAACGATGTGGCAGGAATGGTGCTGGTGGACGCCGCCCCCGACGATCTGTTCGTCCGCATCCCACGCTGGCGAACTGCGATTGAACGGAAAATCAGGTTATTTCGCATGCTGGCGCCATTCAGCTCGCCCGGCCTGCTGGCCCTGGCTCCTGAGAATATACCCAACCGTGGGATGCCTGAGGAGGCGCTCGCCCAATACCGCCTCATCGCCGTATCGACCGATTACTTTCGGACAGGCGTAACAGAGAACGAAAACTTCGAAAGTAACCTGGCGGAGGTGCGAAACGCGAAGATCTCTTTGCATGACTTGCCGTTGATCGTGATCAGCAGAGGTTATTGGGATCCCATGCCTGGTTTTTCGGAAACAGAGAACCAACAGGCCTGGCAGGCATGGCAGGAGATGCAGGTGGAGTTGTTAGCTCTGTCATCCAACAGCAGGCAGATTGTCGCCACGGAGAGCGAACACAATATCCACCTTCAACAGCCCGAATTGGTGACCGAGGCGGTCCTTGACCTTGTGGGAGCAAGCCGGCAACAAAGCGAAATGCCCCCATGACATTCCAGCCCCGCACCTGACGACAACCAGGCTCACCGCTTCGCCGTTACCCCTGCCTATGCCATCCTGAGTACTTTGCCAACGAAATGCCGTCGCTACGCCCTCTAGGAAGGACACCTCCACATATGTCATCCTGAGCGAAGCGAAGGATCTCGGCGGAGCCCTAGCGACGCCAGTCGCCCGACGCCGATGAACGTTACCTGCTGAAGGATCTCATTCTCTTGACAGGGGAGGTACCAGGTCGCTTCGTCAAGCAACGCTCTGCGATGCCACTCCGGATAGCATGGGGGAGGTACGAAAGCTCAGTCATTGAAGACAAAACTAAGTTTGCAGGGTACTCAATCGGGGATTTTTTACAGCCGGTCCGTAACGGTAGGCATTTTGGGGAGCCGCGGCAGGCATGCTCTTCTATCCCGCCTCGATGACTTCGCCGGGCCGCGGAACGCTGCCAGATCGGATACAGGTATCAGGCGAGAAGCCCGGGCGCTTCAGATGCCAGGGGAGAGCCCTGAAGGATGCCATCGTCTGATGCCATCTGGTAAGGTGGCTTTGTATTAGGGGCAGTGGGATTTATGAGTCTTGAGATGCAGAAGGGGAGCAGCCGCAGGGCAATAGGGGGGCGTTTGGGTTTAAGCCTTTCTGGATGGATAGCTTTGCCTGAGCGAATCTTATGTTCACTCTACCAGAAAGGCTTTCCCAATAGCTCGAGGGGACATTCCCAATGATCGGGAAATACTTATGGGCAATCCTTGGGAAATGCGTGCTCTGGCCGCTCAACGCGTGAGCGTCAGGTGGCACTAGAAGGGCTTGAATACCATGAGAATCACGATCAGCACAGTCGCCGCGAGTTCATACGTATGGCTGAAGCGGACAAGCGGGTCGTTCATGCTGGCGCGCAGCTCGGGCGTGATCTGCCCCTGGCTGACTGCCTCTTCCAGGTGCTGGCCAAAGACCTTGCCGCGCGGCAGGAAAACACCTGGCACCAGGACGACCTCGCTGAGGATAAGCACGTTCGCCGCCAATAGCCAGTTGCTGGAGGCCCCCTGCAGGAATCCCAACATGGGGAACCCCGCGAACAGCGCCAGAAGGACTCCGAATACTATTGTTAGGATGCTGCCCGGGATTACCATGAACCGCTCGATCGGATCCGCCACGCGAAAACCCAAGGCGATATCCTGAGGTCGATCGCTTCTCAGGGCAACCGAACGGGCAAGCTGCCTGGCAAAGACGCCTCCGACGAAGACGATGGCGCTGGCGATATGCAAAAACCGCAGAATTATATACATTGTGGGCTGCTCCTCGTTGCCTTTTCCAAACCCCGTTTCGCGTGCTTTGACATGGCCTAGGCCCGGTCAGCTACCTGAAGCTTGTTAAAGATAAAGCACAGATCTATACCGCTTTTGCGTCTTTCTGCAAGTCAAAAAACAGGAAGGCAAGTGGATCCAGTTAACAGGACGACTTGCGCCACATCCTGGGCGTTGATGACGAAACCAGAGCTGCGTGGAACGAGGAATAGGATATTCTATACTCACCCCGTTCGGCGTGCAACGATGACATAGGCATAAGGCGGCCGCTCCAGCAGAGCCGGGAAATAGGGCATGCGCTGATCGGGGTTCTCCGCTCGCTTACGCTCATACTCGGCTATTCTCACCTTCTCGGCTTCCACTTCTTCAGCGTACTTTCGTTCCTTTTCTTCATCCCACCAGACACGCTGATATTCCAGCACCTGGAAATATCCATGCTCTTCCAGCCGGCCGGCAGCTTCTTCCATACCGTAGTGCCAGCTCCACATCCACTTGTCCATCACGAGGTGGAATGGCTCGCCGCGCCAGTCTGGACCGGTGTCAAAACCAAACAAAAACAGGAGCCCACCGGGCTTGACAGCCTGGTGCAGGCGGTAAACGGCATTGTAAAAATCGATCGGATCCAGGTAGAGCAGAGAAGAAAACGAACAGGCGCCATCGAAGGCGGCCTCGAAGTCTAGCTGTGTGGCTGCCTGCTGGACGAAGGCCACCTGTGGAAACTGCTCCCTGGCTTTTTTGAGCATTTCCGGGCTGAAATCTGCTCCTGTCACCTGGAAGCCGCTTTCCAGGAGCTTCGCGATCACCGGATTGCCATGCCCGCAGCCGGTATCCAGCACCTGTCCACCGGGCGGCAGTTGGGCCAGCCAGCCTTCGAAGGCGTCTTTCAGGAGCGGGATGGCGAAATAATCCTCTTCATAACTCTCCGCCAGTTCGTTGTAAGCTTTACCGTTGAGCTGCCAGACCAGCGGCCATTCGCATGAGCCCTTGGGGAAGCAAGCCGGATCGGGGTGCTTTCCCTGGAACACGGAATCCAGCTCATGGACCAGATCGCGCATGAAGCGCACCCCTTCTTCTATGCTCTCCAGGTCCAGCCTGATCTCCACAAATCGTTGCCCGGGGGCCGAGAATAACACGGCTCCGGTGTCGGCTGAGATCGTCAGGGTGGTCATGGTGTAGTAATGGGGCTCCGCCTCTTCCAGGCCCTGGTAGGACTTCTTCTCGACCTTGAAGGTCAGGCCGGTCTCCGGCAGCATGTCGCCGAACCCGAAGGCGCCCTCACCCTTTTCGCTCAATTCCTCGAGGCGCCCGAGCTGCTCGTTTAGATCGAAGCCCCAGGAGTGGTGAAGAAAATTACGGGTATAGAAGATCTGCGCTCCTTCGACCGAATAGGTGATCTCCAGCCAGATATTCTGGTCGGCTTGAAAATTCAATCCGCTGCCGATGTAAAACGGCTGATTGTGCCTTCCGCCCAGGTCCCATGGGCGCACTTCGATCGTTTCGGTGAACGCAGGGCGGTGTTCAGTCTTTTCGTGGATCAGCTCGATCTTGGCCATAGGACTCCTGTGGAAGTACGAAAATGGATTGATGCCGGACTGATCGGCAAGCCGGATACCTACCTGCGCTCACAGGCATGCCTCTGCGACCGCAGATATGCGGCCGGTTGACGGCCGGCGTTCGGCGGATCGCCTGATGCTCCAATCCGGTTGTCAAGGACGCTTTCCTTCCTATTTTAATCGCAAACACAGGGAGAAAACGGAAGGGTTGGGGTGGGCTATTGCCTCAGGCCCGCCCCAACCTTGCTAATCACATCATTCCCTGACGGTCGCTTACTGCAAACCTGTGATCGTGTTCTCGATCTTTCTTTTTCCCCAGGCTGCATCCACCACATTTCACCCAAGAAACCCTCTGGAGCATAATGTTGCGGCTCAGCAATTCTTCCTGATACCTGGTGGGCCGGACCAGCCCCAATGCACTCGCAACTCGGCCTGCTGTGGTTTTCACGAACCGCCTTTCGGTTGTGGCGAAGATATGAATGCATGTCCCAAAGCGAACGAGCTGTAGCATTTGTCCTCCAAACTGATTTCGTTGTTAATGTCCACGCCAACGTTCTTCTGTCGACTTCGTCGGCTAATAAGAAGAATAGCTGAAAAAACCGGGACATACCTCAGATAAACTGAGATCTAATCTGGCTGTGCCCCGCAGCATAGGCCTCCCACCCGTAGGCAGCCTGTGAACCCCAAAGCACCTCCACAATCCGCACTTTTGGATCGTGGTGCTCGAAAACACATTGTGTGGTTATCAGAGCTTTCGGATTTGCCTAATCATTCATTCCTGCTGGATAAAATCTTGGCTGCCGGTGTTCCTGTGGTTGGTTTTACTGAGGTGACCGTCGGTATCAGCGAAAACGAGCGCGCCTTGCAAGGGGAGGAGTCCGAATCCACCCCGATAGCTGAAAATGTATACATCCCTCAAACCAGGTTTTACCAATCTTTGTTGAGAGCGATCATCGAGAATAAGGGAGAATGGGCAACTTTTGGTACGTCAGATGCTTACTCGATATCAACTCCGCGGTCAGCATGTCGGCGAGCAGCCGACCCTTCGCATGATAAAACCGAGCCAGGCATAGAGCGTTCCCCACCCACCCCAGGAAGCAGCGGTGGCAAGGCCACATGGAAGGCCCCCAAAAATCGATGCAATGATGACAAGGATGGGCGCGACCACAGCCACGATCCAAAACAGAATACAATGCACCGTTCGCATCACACTGCACGGGGTCGTTGCCGAACACCATATTGCCCAGGCGATGAGCAGCAGGAGACCGACGACTCCCACGATCGCGCCCGCGATCCACAGCCATGGTACATTGAGGCAGACGCCAAGGACCACCAGCACGTTGCCGATAAAGAGCAGCACAATCGCTATGATCAGCAGCGCCGCACAGAAGTTGAAGCCGCCTCCTCCGCCGGTTCCACCGCCGCCTCCGTCAGTTCCCCCAGGCCTGGTGATGGTGACGCTCGTCGAGGCCGCTGCCGCCGGGCAGCCAGGTGGGACGTCCACTGTTACCGTGGCTGCAAATGTGCCCGGATTTGCATAGGTATGCGACGTATTGGGCGCCTGGGTGTGGGCAGTCGTTCCGTCTCCGAAATCCCAGTGGTATAGATTGCCCTGCCCATCAGGCGCGATCGCGCCCGGATTCGTCACATTGGCCTGGAAATTAACTGTGAGCGGGGCTGTGCCAGAAGATGGGTTCGCCATCAGTCCGGTGAGTTGCGGGCAGGATGGCGGTTGTGTCACGGTGACGCTCCTCGAGGCCACCGCCGCCAGGCAGCCAGGTGGGACGTTGACCGTTACCGTGGCTGCAAATGTGCCCGGATTACCATAGGTGTGCGCAGTGTTGGGCGTCTGGGTGTGGGCAGTCGTTCCGTCCCCGAAGTCCCAGTGGTATAGATTGCCCTGCCCATCGGGCACGATTGAGCTCGGACAGGTTACGCTTACCTGGAAATTCACCGTCAAAGGTGTATTACCGGAAGACGGATTCGCGCTGAGTCCGGTGAGACTCGAGCAGCAGCAAGGTGGGATGTTGAATGGTTTGGTATCGATGGGGAAACAGCTTGAAGGAACGCCCGGAATCTGAGCTAAGACAGTAACAGAATAGCTCCCAGATTGAGTTAGATCGACAGGGCCGGCTGTAGGGGGAGATACACCGAGTTTGGTCCAGCCGGCGCTGGTGTCAGTTGTATTGGTTGATGTTGTCTTCTGGAACTGGCCGGTGGGGCCATTGAGGGTCCAGATATAGGCTGCCGGCTGGATAGGGGGACAACCGGTTGGCCAGCTTAATGAAGCAACGAAGGAGGCTGATGCGGTGTTCCCTTCACATCCGGTGACCTGTGGGCTGGCCAGAGTGAGGACCGGGCAACATGCCGAACCGCAGTTGGGTCGAACAGTGATGCAAACCCTGGGGCACTCAAGTGCGTTTATACATACATGATATGGTCCACTATTGGCGTCGAAGTCATGAGGTATCGTGAGGGTGTTCGGCGTATTTATGTCGCCGGTGTTGTTTATCGTATAGCTGCCATACTGGCCGTCGCCAAAATCGACGGTATACGTCATCGGGCCCGGCGGCTGCATGACGGTCGCGGTGATCGTCACGCTCTGTTGCAGCGGTTGCCCACTACATGCGCCGTAGGTTACCTGTAGGTTGCCAATACGCGGACAGTAGCAATCGATAACACCGCTAATTGATTGCCAGTTTGTCCACGTTCCGCCGCAAAAGCCTCGCACTTCGAAAGCAATTTTGCCTCCACAAACTGCATCGGCCCATGTCTGCGCAGGGATACTGAAGGTTACACTTTCAACTGGGGGCATACCTGGGCCGCCGGTACTGGTTGTCTCCGAGAATGTGCTCCACGGACCTCCGGGTGGGCCTACTCGGAGTTCGACCGGATCGCCGCCTGCGCCGCCAGGGCAGGAAAAGCTTCCAACAATCAGGATCTCGATTGGCTGCAATGCGCCGGTCGGAATGTTCCCAATGATTCGACTAAGTGAAAACATGCCCCTCCAAATATTTGCGAATCGTAATAAAGTGTTATTAATCATATGTTAATATACCTTTATTGTCAATTATGTGAAATTTATCACATTTTTCGCATACTTCCCCCCTCTCAGTCGGAGGCACAACAAACGAGGACGTTGCCTTTAAAAAGTGAAATCGCCCAGCAAGTCACTGAGCGATCTGTGTCGGTGCAGCCTTCGCCACGGGTAGTGCGGCGTCACTGCTAAGAGGATCTTACATCCAGATGACAGCCCTTTAAGATTGCTCTATTTCAGCCATCCTTTACCCGCAGCGATTCCCACCGCGCCGCATGCAGCCAGCAAACCTCCCACCAGCCTGCGTTTTCTGAACAAACCCAACAGAGCGCCAAGACCAAGGAAGACCGCGCCGAGTCTCAGGTTGATCTTTCGGATAGACTGGTCCGCTTGCTTGGGAGATTGACCTTCTTCCACAAGTTTCCACTTAAGGATAATGCCGCCGTCGATCATCGGCAGAGGGGCAAAGCTGCCGAAAAAGATAACGCTGTGGCCGAATAGGGATGTGTCCGCAAGATCGCGGCTGAGCGATCCAGCCGGCGACAAACGTCTCCATAGCAGGCTGAGGGAGAAACCGGCCAGGTTGAATATTGGACCGCCCAGCGAGCGCATGATATGAGTCTGCGGCGGGACGTCGTTGTTTTTATATAGCGTGCGCGGCATCCCAAAAGAGAGAAGGATCTCGTCCATGGGCGCCTCGGCAAGACGGGCGCTGATGGTATGCGCCATAGCGTGACCGATTTCAGCGAACAGCGCAACCGGCATCGCCAGCAGCCCAAGACCCAGGCGCTGAAGCAAGGATCGTTCCGGTTTGCGCAGCCCGGCGATCCAGGCCAGAACACTGGTGACCAGGATGGGAAGCGGCCAAAAATCAGGCTGTGCCACGACGGGTACCCCGTTGAAACGATAGATCGTGGTTCCTGTGGGAAGAGAGAGATTTTCTTCTTTTTGTGATTTCATAAAATCCTCGAAGCTAAATTGTGATATAGCACTTGCCGTATGTTCCAGGCAGAGTTGTCGCCTGGCAACGAAAACGCCTCTTCTGGAAGTGAGTCCAGGAGGCGTTGGAATGCTGCCCGGGTCGAATCAATCTCCTGCTGCAAACGCTCATGCGCATTCACGATTTCATCACCATCCGACCAATTGTACCCCTATCCAGAAAGCCCATACCGGGTAACCGATGTATGGTACGGCCAGGATGCTCATTAAGAGGCTATTGGGCAGCCGCCCTGAAGAGCGAGCCACGATTCCGGTGATCACCGGCCAGGAGCCCACTCCAAGGATCATTGCCAGGGACACCCAGAGCACCTACCGCTCGAAGGCCAGCACTTTGAAGATCAGCAGCAACTGCAGACCAATAACGATGTGCATGGATACAATGCCAGGGCGATCGGAATGGCCAGCAGGTATTGAAGCGCTGCACAAATATCATTGAGCAATCCAATCCGGTTTCCCATCTTCGAAAAACTTGCGACGGGTCGCTGCCAGGCATACGACCCAGCGAACAAGAAGGATCGATCCGGAGATAGCAGGCACCGGCGTACCATACCCCGGATATCTGATGGCATTTAGGGTAAAGAACACGGTCAGGAGCATCCAGATGACCGGCGCCCACAGTGCCAACCAGGCCCAGCGTTCACCATTGCGGAAACCTGTCAGGCAGATTGCCAGGCCCAGGAGGGCCATGGCGAACAGCGAAGCGCCGTTCGCCCTGATTATCCATTCGATCAATTGAGCAGCTTGCGGACTTTCCGTCCTTAAATCATCCCAGCTCTTGCCTGTCAGACTGTGCATCAGGATGGTTTCGCCATTTTGAAAGTCAGCCGCCCCTCCGATCATATCGCTGATCCCGAAGAAAGCGATGAGCAACATTACGCCGAGCATTATTTCCAGGCGTGGCGATCAAAGAAGGACAAATTCTTTTGGTGAGCGAGGACAACATTTTCCGTCATTATCTTTTCCTCCCTGTCTCTAGAATGGCTTAAACATCATCAACCAGGCGATTAAAGCCACCCCGCCAAACCCGATCACGGTGAGGAGGTTGGGATGGATCCGGTCGAGTTGCGCTTTCAATTCCTCGGCGCTAAACCGTTCTTGCCGGGGCGGCTGCCCATACGCGGATGGCAATCCCACCCCCATGCGTATCTCGTTAAGAATGCGGGTCCCCAGGATTGACATTCCGGCCCAAATTCCAATGAGCAGGGCCAGCGACAGCCAGATCCAACCATACCTCCACCAATGGCCTAAGAAACCGGCGATGATCCCGGAGATGAACAGGGTCAGCAGGGAGATGAGCATGATGCGCGTGGCTCCGCTGGATAATTGGAGCAGGGTGCAAATGTGCTCTGGGTTTCGTTCCTTTTTCAACGCAAAGAAGACGCTTGCCGAGACGCCATGCGCGATGAGAAATCCAAAGATCCCGAGCACGTGCAGGAATACAAGCCAGGAATACATCGTATATTGACCTTTCGTCCATGAGTTTACTTAGCAGGACCTTCGACCGGCTGCAGGCTGTGTAAATAAGCGTACATCGCTTTCAATTCATCGTCAGTAGTGGCTGCTCGAAACTCTGTCCAGGGCATCCTGGGTGATGAAAAACCACTTTTCAGCGTGAGGATGGGCACTGTACCGCCACCAGGCAACGTGCCGGTGTTGAAGAAGTTCATAAATTCCGCTTCCGTCCATTGCGGCACGATCAGGGTCAGGTTCGGGCCGGGAGGCGGGCCTGGCTGGCCGTTATCTACCTTGCCCTGCAGTTGGTCCCCGTGGCAATCGCTGCAGCCGAGGATATCCACCAGGTATTTGCCGTAGGTAGGTGTTCCTGTCTGGGGGGCAGTTAAGTGACCCACCGGCTTCTGCGCTGTGCGGAAATCAGACAGAGTCATAAAGATCGCTCCGAGGACGTTAAATTGGGTGTCTGGGGTGGAGTTACCCGTCGCGGGTTGCGAGCGCAGGTAAGCGACCAGCGCCTGGACATCCTCATCGCTCATATTCCTCATGGTCGCCGACGGCATCACCAGTAGTGAGCGACCGTTCTCGTGAATGCCTTCGCGGATGGCACGGATGACTTCTCCGTCCGTCCAATCTTTGATATTTCCGGAGGGGGTGAGGTTCGGCGCGTAAAGCCTACCGAGGGGAGGAAATTCGAACTTGGCGACGAAGTCGCTACCGGAGAGCGGCAGTTGGTTGCCAGGGGCATGGCAGCTAACGCAAAGATTGGCAAGTCTTTCGCCGCGGGCAATCCGCGCCGGGGTCCTTTCGACCTGGATCGCTTCTACCGGATTGTTGAAGCGGGCGTTCAGCTTGACAAAACCAACCAACGCCAGGGCCAGCAAGGCGGCGGAGATCACGGTCAACAGCCCGGCGAGCAACGTGCCGATCCATTTCAGCCAGCGGTTCCTGGCCTTCCTGGAGCGAAAAGCCAGGAAGCCAAAGGCCAAAATCAGCCCGATCAGAATGAGTGTTCCTACCAGGTCAAACATGAGAAAACCTCCCTACCCATTGGTTTTATTTGAGCAGCAGCGCAACCCCTACAACCAACGGCATGAGCGAATGCAGGATGGGGAAGTAGATATCGCGCCGCGAGATCAGTGGCAGAATGACCAGCCAGGCGATATTCCAGCCGATGCTCGCCCAACCGATCCAGGCCCCCAGCAAGCCGGATTGGAGCACTGCGCCCCCCAGGGCTGCCTGGGCCAGGAAGGCGATGACCACATAACCGGCGGCGAGGCGGTAGATCTTGCCATATCCTTCGGTCGGGCTGAGGATCTCCGCGATCGCCAGCAGGACGCTCCCGAAAAAGTAAGCTGCCGAACCGGTCACAGCCAGGATCTCGCCTGGGCCGTTGTGCAGGCTTTCATGGAGCAGCACAAACCCCACCGCCGAGAGCACGGCCCAGGCGGCGATGAATGACCGTTCCCGGGCGTAGTGAGCCGGGCTGCGCGGCGCCCCGCCCTTGTGCCCGGTGCGCGCCCAAAACATGATCAGGCCCGGAGCCTGAGCCAGATTGCTCAACACCAAAATCAGGCCGGCAGCCCGGTCGATGCTCCAAAAATGAAGATCCATCTTCCCGCCTACCTTTCGCGCCATCCAGAAGGCGGCACAATCCCAAGCTGCTGCAAGATTCCCAGTTGATCGGTCAGGGTCCAATCTTCGATGATGCGCCCGTTTTCCGTCCGCCCAAAGATGATCCCCAGCGTATCCACCTGCTTGCCGGTGGGAGGGTTGCCCAGGAACATCCCCCGGTGTGTGCCGCGCATCGACCACCGTACGGCAAATTTGTCGCCCTCCACGATCTCATCCTCAACCGTGCAGAGCAGGTCCGGAAATGCAGTCCGGAATAGGAGGACGATCATCAACTTGAGCCCCTGAGGACCATGCGGAGCCCCGCCAATGGTGATACGGGCGTGATGGTCTGGAGCCAGCGCCTCGTCCACGACAGCCAGGTTTCCCTGGTTGAAGGCTTCTTCGAATATCTGCTGGATGATTGAATTGCTCATTGGGATTCCACCATGGGCGCTGCCTTGACCTTTCCTTCCATATATGCCTTGACATTCGCGAGATTTTTCACTTCCCCTTGTTGAAATGAGCGTTTCAAAAATGGTGAGAGCAAACTTAATAAACCTCGCGGGAAGAGGGTCATGGTAACTGTTAAGAGAGTTCCGGCATCCTGGCTGGATACCTGGCCGCATACCTCCATATTCATACCCTTCCCGCTCGCATAAACAGTCCAATCGACAAGAGGGTTGATGCAGGTATATTCACAGGTCATAGGCGGGCTTCCCTTCCATACGGCCAGGAATTTTGTGCCCACGCCGATCGGTCCTGGCGTAAGGGCTTTCAGGGAGAGCAGCCCGTCTGGGTTCCATTTGAGCTCGTTTTCGAGATCGAAGCAGAAGGTAAAGACCTCCTCAATGGGGCATTGGATAAGATTGAATTGACAAGTTGAATCCCGTCATGGTTTGCAGCCATTTGATTGCTCCTGTTGAACGATTGGTAACGCCTGTAATTCCGACAGCAATATTATGACTATAAAGACAGAAATAGTCGTCAGTATTCACACGGAGACGTATACGTATTTTTGAATCCGTATGGATGGACTACCGGAATCAGAAAATTGTATAAGCCATGCCGGGGCCCAAGAAAGAAAACGGCTGCACTTCAGGTGCAGCCGTTGGCGATCATCTGTGTCTTTATCCGATCAAGCCGGATTTCCGGTCAACTCGTGATCAACCGCCCAACGCATGACTTGGGCGCGATTGGATAAGCCCAGTTTGGCTAAGATGTGGCTTGCGTGCGTTTCGACGGTGCGCTTGCTCAGCACCAGCGCGGCGGCGATCTCGCCGTTTGTCAGGCCCTGCCCGATCAGCCCGGCGATCTCCAGTTCGCGCCCGGTCAGGCCTGCGGGGCGTTCTGTTTCCGGCCCGGCGGCTGCCTGGGGAGTGAGGCTCAGAGCCAGGTCGACGGCCTGCTCGAGTGCCATCCCGCGCCCCCGGGCTTGTTCCGCCTGGAAGTCGCTTTCCGAGAGTCGCGCGCGAGCCTGGTCCAGGTAGCGTCCGAATTCCATCTGGGTCGCCGGCCAGGTCGAGGCGGCAGCCAGCCCGGAAACAGCTTCGGCCGCCGCCAGCAGGCGCGCTCCGGCGGCTGGCATGCCCGCCACAATTGCATAACATCCTGACCCAACCAGGACATCGATCATGCCGCGCTTATTTTGTACGTCCTGGTAAATGGCCATACTTTCCTGAAACTGAGCCCGAGCGAGCTCAACCTCTCCCAGGTGCAAGAAGGTGAATCCCAGGTTGCTCAATATCGACGCCAGATAATGCAGTACATTCCGCTCGCGTAGCAGCGCTTCGCTATGCCTGTAATAGTCGAGAGCTTCGGAGTAATTCTGTTCCATGCGGGCCAGGTCGCCTAAGTAGTTCAGGCTGTATGCGACGCGAAACGTATCTTGATCCTTTTGGGCTACGGACAGGCCCTCGCTCCACCGTTCTCGGGCGTTCGCGTAATTCCCCATGTAGAAAGCGGTTTCCCCCTGGCTTAACAACGCCATCCCCAGGTGTAATGACGGCCCGATTTCACGATACAACTGTACCACTCGCTCGCCGGTTGCGAATGCCGCCGGGTAATCTCCCGCTGTTTTTTCACCAGAAGCCAGGCCTGCCAGGGCAAACGCCAGGACATCTTTTCCTGCATCGCCTGCCGCCTCCGCGATTGCCACTGCTTCATGCCCGTATTGCAGACTTCGCTGTCCATCGCCCAGGGACATGGCCAGAAAAGAAGCAAAAACCATGGCATTGACCCATACGGCAAGGGAATTCCGAGCGTCCGCACGCCTCAGCAAACGCCTGAACCATTCCAGTCCCTCTTGCAGGTTTCCGCGCATCCCCCAGTAATACATCAAGGCGCTGGCAATTCGCAAGCCCGATTCGATGCGAGGCACTTCCTGGGTGCTCCCTTTTTCACTTTCGAGCGCCCAGGCCATAGCGGAGCGCAGGTTATCGTGCTCATCGTCCAGCCAGTTAAGCCAGAGCTGCTGGTAGGTGCCGCCTAGTTTTGGCATCGCCTCTTCGGCTCGAGTCAGGAAGAGGTTTAGATGGTGGTCGCGCCAGGTCTCCGCTTCGCCAGCCTGATTCAATTTCTCGAGCAAATATTGCCGGATGGTTTCAAGCAGGCGGTAGCGGATTTTAGCCCGGCTCGTGGTTTCCGCTACGACTAAAGACTTATTCACCAGCGAGGAGATCAGGTTGAGGGTGGTTTCTCCAGGCAGCAATTCGCCGGCATAAAAGGCTTCGAGCATATCCAGAGTACAGCCGGCCGTAAACACAGACATCCGGCGAAGCAGCGCCTGTTCGCTTACCTCTAACAGGTCGTAGCTCCAGTCGATAGTTGCCCGCAGTGTACGATGACGTGGATCGACCCCCCTCAGAGTTTCGGCGGTGAGCAGGGTAAACCGATCGTTGAGCCGGCTGGCAACTTCCTGGATGGTCAGCACATTGAGGCGGGCGCTGGCTAACTCCAGCGCCAGGGGCAATCCGTCTAACTGCCTGCAAACTTCCACGATGGCCGAGGCATTTTCAGGTGTAATACCGAATCGGGGGGAGATGGCGCGCCCTCGTTCAAGGAGCAAACTCACCGCATCAAAGCTGGACATTTCTTGCGGATCGATGCCGCTGAGACCATTCCGTCCGGTTTCATTGCTAACCGTTGGGTAAGCCAGGCCGGATACAGGATAGATGCTTTCGCCTTCAATCCCCAGCGCCTCCCGGCTGGTCGCTAAAATGTGCAGGTTAGGAGATTGGGACAGCAGCTGCAAGATCAACTCGGCGCAGGCATCCGCAAGGTGCTCGCAGTTATCCAGAATGAGCAGCATCTGCTTTGTGCTGATGTAGTTCAGCAGAAGCTCCAATAGAGGTAGGTCTGGGGATGGGCGAATACCGAGCGCCTTAACCACGAACTGTGGGACAAGCACTGGTTCATTCAGCGAGGCGAGCTCCACCAGCCAGATCCCGTCCACATAAAAGCTGCTGATTCGAGGCACGATCTGAAGCGCAAGCCGGGTCTTACCGCTTCCGCCAGGGCCTGTAAGTGTAACCAGGCGAGATTTGGAGAGCATTTGCTCGATTACTCTTAAATCGTCCTGTCGGCCAATAAAGCTTGTCAACTGTACGGATAGGTTGGTGCTAGCCATTTTCTTCACTTACACCCGCGACGAAACCAGGCTCAAATCAGCCCGACTCGATATGATGATATATTCTATCAAATTTATATAGTTATTGCACTTTAAAAGCGAAATCGCCCAGCAAGTCACTGAGCGATCTGTGTCGGTGCAGCTTACGCCTCGTACGGCGCGACGTCACTGCTAAGCGGCTCTTACGTTCAGCGGAGAGGGTGGGTGCCCTCTCA
>CAYMLG010000012.1:0-7439 GCA_964391195.1 uncultured Anaerolineaceae bacterium
CAATCCGTGAAATCCGTGATGAAATCCGTTGTCAGCTCGTTGTCAGCTCCCTCTCGGCCGATACTGCAGCGCCTCGGCCAGGTGAGCGGGTTGGATCGAGTCGCAGCCGGCCAGGTCGGCGATGGTGCGGGCCAGCTTGAGCACCCGGTGGTAGGCCCGGGCCGAGAGCTGCAGTTGGGTCATGGCGGTGCGCATCAGCGCCGCGCCGGTGGCGTCCAGGGCGCAGTACTGGCGTACCTCAGCCGGGCGCATATCGGCGTTGCAGGTCACCGGGAGGGGGGCGTCCGCCCCGGCGGCGAAGCGCCGGCGCTGGATCTCGCGGGCCTGCTCCACCCGGGCCTGGATCACAGCCGAGGGCTCGCCCAGGCGCTGGTCGGAGAGCTTATCGTACTCGACCCTGGGCACTTCGATGTGGATATCGATCCGGTCGAGCAGCGGCCCGGAAATGCGCTTCTGGTACTTGGTGATGGTGCTGTTGGAACAGGTGCAGGGTCTGACCGGGTCGCCGTAAAAGCCGCAGGGGCAGGGGTTCATCGCGGCTACCAGTTGGAAGTTGGCGGGGAAGGTGAGAGAGCCTTGAGCGCGAGAGATGGTGACGAGCTTATCTTCGATCGGCTGGCGCAGCACTTCAAGGACGCGCGCCCCGAACTCCGGCAGCTCGTCCAGGAAGAGCACCCCGCGATGGGCCAGGGAGATTTCACCCGGGCGGGGCCAGTTGCCGCCGCCAACCAGCCCGGCATGGGAGATGGTGTGGTGCGGGGCGCGGAAGGGCCGGGAGCGCACCAGCGGCACGTCGGGAGGGAGCTGGTCGGCGACAGAGTAAATACGGGTGACGTCCAGGGCTTCCTCGATCGACATGTTGGGCAGAATACCGGGCAGGGCGCGGGCCAGCAGGGTCTTCCCGGCTCCCGGGGGACCGACCATCAGCAGGTTGTGCGAACCGGCGGCCGCCACTTCCAGGGCCCGTTTGACGTGCTCCTGGCCTTTGATCTCGGCGAAATCGGTCTGTGTGACCACGGGCAGTTCTTCCGGTCGCAGCGTGGGTTGGGGCGGGATGGGGCTGCTGCCCCTCAGATGAGAGAACAGCGCTGCCAGGGAGGGGACAGGGATCACCTCCAGCCCGGGGATCAGGGCGGCTTCGGGGGCATCCACAACCGGGGTGAAGATGCGGCGGAAGTTCTGCTCGCGGGCCAGGGCAGCCATGGAGAGCACCCCGCGCACGTGGCGCACGCTCCCGTCCAGCGATAGCTCGCCGACCACGATCGAGCCTTCGATGCACTCGGGATGGAGCTGACCGGTGGCGATCAACACGCCCAGGGCAATGGGCAGATCGTAAGCCGGGCCTTCCTTGCGAACGGCGGCCGGGGCCAGATTGACCGTCAGCCGCTTGCGGGGGAAGTACAGCCCGGCATTTTTCACCGCAGCCTGCACACGCTCCCGGCTTTCGTTGATGGCGGCGTCTGGCAGACCGACGATGGCGATGTAGGGCAGTCCCTGGGTCGAATCTACTTCGACTTCGATCAGGACGCCCTCAAGACCGATGACAGCACAGGAGTGGACGCGGGCAAGCATGATTCTCTTTTTCCGTCCTGGGATAAAGTTGGATTGGAAAGACCAGGGTAAGTTGATTGTAGCACGGGCCGAGGCGCGCAGTCAACCGGTTGGGCCGGTCGTTCCGCTAAGCTGAAGCGCAATTTATGATGCAACCTATACCTCATCTGTGCCTGCGACGTTGAAATTTGAGGCGAAAACGTGCTAAAATAAGTGCATTATGAGTGAATTTGAGTCGCCTTCTCTATCGGAACGAAATCCGGTGACCCACGCAAAACACCGCCGGGAGGTCCGCTGGCAGATAACGCTCCCCTTTGTCATCGGCATCCTTCTCTGCCTGGCCCTATCGGTGCTCTCTTTCTTTGCCGGGAGCGGGACGGCGAGTGTGTGGGCCGATATATCGCTGATCTGGCTGATCATCCCCGCGCTTTTCTTCGCCCTCATCGCCCTGATCATCCTGGGTGGGCTCGCATATGCGGTCTATTACGTGATCAAGGTGCTTCCCCCGGCGATGCTCAAGGTACAGGTCTTCTTCACGACCATCTATGCGGCGGTCAAGAGGGCAAGCGATTCCGCCGCCTCACCGTTCATCAAAGCCCAGGGGTTTGCGGCGGGCGCGAAAGCTTTGCGCAGGCAGTTGAGAAAGTAATTTTCGGGGATCGATCTAGCGGCGAGGCGCAGGATGCCTGTGCGTCTTCCGGTCGCGGGCATGGCAATTGGATGCCGCTCCCCGTGATGAATTGCATACTGAGGAAGGAGAAACATGAATCGCGAACAGAGGATCGAGATAGAGGAAGTCGAAAACTGGCGGCCTAAAGTTTTGCTGATCGGGGCCGTCCTCGGAGCGGTGGTCGGACTGGGAGGCGCTTACCTGTTCATGCAGCAGGCGGAAAGGGCCGGGTCCAGGCCGTCAATCTCGGCGGGAGATGGCGTGCGTTTGGGGCTGCTTGTCCTGGGGCTCTTGCGCCAGGTCGCCGCCCTGGGCGAGTAAGCCGTGTAAGGGGGATTTCAGTTTATTGGTAGAGGAAACCGTTATGGCAAACTTGCGTGATATGGAATGTATACCGTGCCGGGGGAAAGAGCCCACAGTCACGGATGAGGAAATTGCCGAATACCGCCCCCAGGTGCCGGATTGGGAAATTATCGAGGTGGAGGGGGTCAAACACTTAAAACGCACCTTCCCGTTCAAAAATTTCGCCGAAGCGCTGGCTTTTACCAACCGGGTGGGTGAATTGGCGGAGAAAGAGGACCACCATCCAATGCTAATCACCGAATGGGGGAAGGTGACCGTGCACTGGTGGACGCACAAGATCGGCGGGCTCCATCGCAACGATTTTATTATGGCTGCGAAGACGGACGACCTGAGCTGAGTGTTCTCGTTCGCGACCGGTTGGGGGCCTTGTTGGGGTGTGCGTGTAGTTTCATTGGGCGCACACCCTGATTTATCCCCCAGGTGAATTTTCTATCGTATAATTTTGGATGATGAAGAGCGCTTCGCCTAGATTCCTCCTCGCCGGCCAGCTCACACGTGAATATGTGATACTGCCTTCCGGACAGGTGCTGTTGGATGTCCCCGGGGGGAATGTGCTCTACGCCGCGATTGGCCTGGCCATATGGGAGCCGGACCCGTCCCCGGGGATGGTGGCGCGGGTGGGCGAGGATTTTCCCCAGGATTGGCTGGATGAGTTCGAACGGCATGGCCTGGATACGCGCGGAGTGCGGGTGCTGCCGGAGGCGGTGGATGTGCGCTCGTTCTACGCCTACTCGGATCGTACCACCCGCCTCCACGATGATCCGGTGGTCCATTTTGCCCGTCTCGGCCTGCCTTTTCCAAAAGCGCTGCTGGGTTACCGCAGCGGGAACGGGCAGTTGGACAGCCGTACCCGGCTGACCCCTACTTCATTGCGGCAGGGCGATATCCCCCCCGATTACCTGGACGCGAATGCCGCACACCTGTGCCCTCTGGACTACCTGACCCACAGCGTTATCCCCGCTGTGCTGCGCCAGGCAGAGGTGACCACGGTGACGTTGGATCCCTCGCCGGGATATATGAATCCCACCTACTGGGGAGATGTGCCGGCCCTGGTAACCGGGCTGACCGCCTTCATGCCCAATGAAGAGGAGGCGCGCTTACTGTTCCAGGGGCGGAGCAGCGACTTGTGGGAGATGTGCGCCGGGCTGGCAGCCTACGGCTGCGAGCTGATTGTGATCAAACGCGGCGAGAAGGGGCAGCTCCTGTATGACGCTGGCAGCCGCACCCGCTGGGAAATCCCCTCTTACCCGTCGCGGGTGGTGGATCCGACCGGCGCAGGGGACGCATTCTGCGGAGGTTTCCTGGCCGGGTACCGGCGGTCTTTCGACCCGGTGGAGGCGGTGCTGTATGGCAACATTTCCGCATCGCTGGTCGTGGAGGGCAATGGGCCGTTCTACGCGCTGGATGCGCTGCCCGGATTAGCCCAGGCGCGGCTCGATGCGCTGCGGCCCAATGTGCGGAAGGTATGAAACCGATGGAGGCTGTGTTCCAGCGCGTGATCGACATGGCGATCGCCATCCAACAGATCCCGGCCCCAACCTTCGCCGAGGAGCGGCGGGCGCGGTTCCTCCAACGCCAGTTCGAGGAAGAGAAGCTGTGCGACGTGAGCATGGACGAGCTTGGGAATGTGTATGCTCGCCTGGAAGGCAGCGGCCAAAAGCAAAAACCCCTGGTGGTCTCGGCTCACAGCGATACCGTTTTCCCGCAGGGCACGAAACTGACCGTGAGGCGAGAGGCCGACCGGGTGTACGGACCGGGGATCGGCGATAACAGCCTGGGCGTGGCAGGATTGTTCGGACTGCTGTGGTCGCTGCGTGAACGGGGGACGCGCCTGCCGGGGGACCTGTGGTTGGTGGTCAACACGGGCGAGGAGGGGCTGGGGGATCTGCGCGGGATGCACGCCGTTGTAGACCGCTTTGGAGAGACGGCCCTGGCCTACGTGGTGCTGGAAGGGATGGCGCTGGGGCAGATCTATCACCGCGGGTTGGAGGTGCGCCGTTACCGGATCACCGTCCGCACCGGCGGAGGGCATTCCTGGGTGGATTTCGGGCAGCCTTCCGCCATCCACGAACTGGCGGGCCTGGTGAGCCGGATCACGCGCCTGCCACTGCCGGACGAACCGCGGACTACATTGAATGTGGGGGTAATCTCCGGAGGGACCACGGTGAACACGATTGCGGCGGAAGCCTCGCTGGAGCTGGATCTGCGCTCGGAGCAGGTGCGGACAGCCGCTACCCTATCCCGGCAGGTGGAGGACTTGGCGCAGGAAGTGGGGCAGCGGCCCGGAGTGGAGGTATCGCTGGAAATGATCGGGCACCGTCCGGCGGGGTCGATCCCAGCCTCTCATCCGCTGATCCGCCTGGCCCGGCGCAGCCTTGAACTGCAAGGGATTGCCCCGAACCTGGGGATTGGTTCCACGGATGCGAATGTGCCTCTCAGCCGGGGGTTGCCGGCCTGCTGCCTGGGGCTGTCAACCGGGGGCGGGGCCCACACCCTGGGGGAGTTCATCTACACCCAACCGCTCAGCCTGGGGCTGGGCCAACTCCTCGATTTCGTCGAGGGGGCGTATCGCGAACTGTAAAAACCGATTTCAAACCAGCAACATCCGCGGTGTGTGGCGCGCTCACACACCGCTTTTTATTTGCCGGGGCGTCGGTACGCTGGCCTTCAGGGCGAAAGGCGCATCCGGATGTCGAGGGCAAACGCTCCCTGAGAAAGCACGCGCAGAGGGTTGATCTCGATCTCGGCCAGGCGGGGGAAGTCGAGAGCGAGCTGGGCGAGGCGCAGGAGCACCTGGCGAACGGCTTCCCGGTCCGCGGGGGGAAGGCTGCGGTAGCCGTCGAGCTTACGCCCGGCCCAGGTGAAGGTGAACAGGTAGTGAAGATCGTCTTCAGTGAGGGGCGCAAGGGCAAAGGCGACATCTTTGAGCCCTTCGACCTCGACGCCGCCGGAGCCAAACATGATCAGCGGCCCGAATTGAGGGTCCTGCACCGCCCCGGCGATGACCTCCTGCCCCGAGGCGATCATCTGCTGCACGAATACTCCTTCAATATGGGCGGCAGGAGCGGCCACCTGGGCGTGCTGCAGGATGGCGTCGAAAGCCTCACTCACCGCAGTGGGGGTGTCCAGGTTGAGCGCCACACCGCCGAAATCTGATTTGTGGGGCAGGTCGGGCGAGACGATTTTGAGGACAACGGGGAAGCCGATTTCCTGCGCAATCTGCGCCGCTTCTGCGGCTGAACGCGCCAGGCCATGGGACGGTACAGGCAGACCGTAGGCCGCGGCCAGGCGGGCGACCGCTTCGGGGGGGAGCACACCGGAAAAACCGGAGAATTCGTCCAGCACAGCCGCCGCTTTTTCGGGAGCGACCCCGGAGCAGGGGAGCGGCTGGTCTGACGTGCGGGATAGGGCCTCCGCGCGTTCGGCGAGAATGGCCAGGGCTGAAGCTGCCCGTTCGGGGAAGCGGTATTCGGGGATGCGGGCGGCGCGGAAGTGCTCGACGGCCTCCTGGATGAGGCGCTCGCCCATCAGGGCGACAACGACGGGTTTCCCGGCGGTATGGGCGACGGGGATGATGGCTTTGGCGACCGCCCCGGCAGTGAACATGGGCGGCGGCGGAAGGATCACCAGGACCGCATCCACGCCCGGGTCGTCCAGCAGCAGGCGCAGCGAACTGGCGTACTGCTCGGGTGAAGCAGAAGCGAGCATATCCACCGGGTTGTTCAGGCTGGCAGCCGGGGGGAGCAGCGCGGCCAGGCTGCGCTGAGTCTCGGGGGTGAGGTTAGCCAGGCTCAGGCCGCCGGCTTCAAGAGCATCGGCCGCGGTGACGCCGGGGCCGCCGGCATTGGTCAGCACGGCGACGGCCCGGCCGCGGGGCGGTGGGCACCAGGCGAGGGCGCGGGCCCAGTCGAACATTTCCTCGCCGGTCTCGGCACGGATCACCCCCGCCCGGCGGAAGGCGGCGTTGAAAGCGTTCTCCTGCCCGGCGAGGGCCCCGGTGTGCGAGGCCACCGCCCGCTGGCCGCTGCTGAACCGCCCCACTTTCAGGGCGATGACCGGCTTCTGGGGGGTAATGCGCCTGGCCTCCGCCACGAAACGCCGCCCATCGGAGATCCCCTCCAGGTAAAGGGTGAGCACCCGGGTGAAGGGGTCGGCAGCGACGGGCGCCAGGACGTCTGTCTCGTTGATGTCCACCTGGTTCCCCAGGCTGACCAGGCGGGACAGCCCAAACCCCTGGCCTCGCGCCCAATCGATGACCGCGGCGCAGATGGCGCCGGAATGAGAGATGAAGGCGACATCGCCGGGGAGCGGGCCGGGGGGCGAGAGAAAGGTGGCATCGATCGGGAGATGAGTGTCCAGCAGGCCGATGCAGTTGGGGCCGATGAGACGCAGGCCGTGAGCGTGAGCGATCTCCAGGCATTCCTTTTCCAACGCAGAGCCCGCGGGACCGGTCTCGCGGAAGCCGCCTGAGCCGATGATGACCGCCCGGATGCCGCGTTCGGCGCATTCGCGCAGGGCCTGGGGGACGGCAGGCGCAGGGATGAGCAGGATGGCCAGATCGACCGGGTCGGGGACCTCGGCCAGCCGGGCGAATACCGGGCGCCCAAGCAGGCTGCCACCGCGAGGGTTGACAAAATGAACCACGCCCTGGTAGTTGGACTGGATCAGGTTGCGGGCCAGCCCGTAGCCGAGCTTGGTCGGGTCTGCCGAGGCGCCGACCACCGCCACGCCGCGTGGTTGAAAGAAGGGGGTTAATGACATATACGCCTCCAGAAATGAGCTGCTCGCGAGCGGGGGGTCACCGCGGCTTACTGCGGCTCAACGCGGCTTACCGCGGCTCAACGCGGCTTACCGC
>CAYMLG010000012.1:7539-65401 GCA_964391195.1 uncultured Anaerolineaceae bacterium
GCGGCTCAACGCGGCTTACCGCGGCTCAACGCGGCTTACCGCTTAGCAGAGTCCAGGCTGCATGTGAGGATAATCAGGCCGGCCGGATCTGGGTTGGGTTCGGAGGCGGGGCCGGCGAGATGGAACCCATGGCGCGCATAAAGGCGCAGGGCAGGGGTGTTATTGGCAGTGACGGTGAGGCGCAGCGCCTCCAGGCCCTGGACGAGGGCCCAACGGCGGCACTCGTCCAGCAGGCGGGTGGCGATCCCCTGGCGGCGCCATCCGGGGCGGACGTAGAGACCCCAAATGAAACCGCTGGGTGGAATATTCAAAATGCTGGACCGGGAGATGCCCACTTTGGCGATCAGCTCACCGCCCTGTTCGGCGACGAACAGAGCCTGCCCGCCGCCCCCTTGGTAGTTGTGCACCTGCGCCTCCCAGTAGGAAGGGGGTTGAGCGGCAGCGGTTTTGTAATCGTCCTCAGAGACCTCAGGCCCAGACTGCAGAGCTTCCAGGCGCAGCAGGCGCAGCCCGTCTTCGTCGCCGGGGCGCACAGGGCGGATTTCGATCGCAGGTGATGGTCCGGTCATCACCCGCCAGTATACTTTAATCCGCCAGAGAATACAGGGTCATCCCATCATCGAACTGCACCAGGCGATAGGGCTTGGAAAGGGTGTACCAGGCGGCCTCCTCGCGCCCGATGCTCACTTTCCATGTCTCGAACTCTCCGGCAGGCACGGAGATCCTTTCCAGTGGTGAAACGCTCAACAGTTCCGTCTCAACCAGAGGCACGCTCTTCCCCTGGCTGTTATCCCAGCGCATCAGGTGAGTGAAGGGGACTTTATAGGAGATGCCGGGCTGCGCGGAAACCTGGACCGCCCGCCAGAGCCATTCCAACTCGAGCAGCGCCCCTTCAGGCAGAAGAGCGCTTTCATCCTCCCTTTCAGACAGATCGACCACCAGGGAGCCTTCCTGGAGGCTGGCGGTGTACCCCGATGGAGTACTGCCATTGTTCGTGTAGGTGTACTCGAGCAAGGCCAGGGTGCCGGCATCCCACCGGGCGAACCATTCCTGGGAGCCGGCGCCCTCAGAGAAGTAACCGGTGTCGAGCTGAATTTCATAAGCCTGGACCTGGCGCTTGCAGGTCAGGGTCACCGTATCCCCTTGCGGCTCAATCCGGCATGTAGCCTCTCCCACCACCTCGCCGAGGTAGTTGCTCACCTGGTAGCGGTACTCTTCCGGGGCGGTCCAGGGGGCCTCACCGAAGGTCACACCTTCCATCGCGATGAGCTCGGGGTAGAAGACGGGGATCAGGGAGGCCGCGGACACCAGCAGGTAGAGGCCGCCGGCGATGACCAGGGCGCCATAATTAAGCAGCCAGGCGATGGGGGCCGGGCGCAAGGCGGCCGCTTCATCAAGACCAATTTCCGGGAGGCGAGCCGGGGCCGGGCTGAGGCGGCGGATGAACAGCAGGAGGGCGAGCGCCAGGAGCAGGCCGGCGGAGGCCAGCCAGGGGGAGGTGAGGGGGAGGCTGAAATCCGGCAGGTTGATCGCCGCCAGGGTGTACATAGAACTGGTGAAGTTCACCCCGAAGTGGACCAGGATGCCAGCCCACAGGGACTGGGTGCGCCAGACGACATAGCCCAGGATAAAGGCGGTGGGTATTAGCGCGAGGAGGCCGGTCAGGCGGAAGTGGTAGAAAGCGAACATCAGGGAGGCGAAGCTGATGGCAAAAGCCGGGCTGCGGTGGTTCTCGTAGGCGCCCTGGATCGCGCCGCGGAAGAGGACCTCCTCGCACAGTGGGGCGGATATAGCCAGGGCAACGACGTATAGGATCGACTGGAACGGCCCTTCAGGGAGGGAGCCCTCTGGCAGGGCGACGGACACCTGCCCGGAGATCGACATCATCCAGCCGTCGATGAAAATGGTGAACACCCAGGTGCTGACGCCCAGGGCCACCGCCAGCAGCGCGATGGGGAGGGAGATCGGGTTCAGGCGCAGGCCCTCACGCAGCGGGATGCCGCGTTTGCGGAGGAAGAAGACCGTGGGGAGGAGGATCAGGAACAATTCGGTGGCGATCAATCCCCAGCTAAACGAGATGGCCTGGACGATTGAGCCTAACACCAGGACCAGCACCATGGAGATGAGGAACAGCAGGTTGGCAGTTGAAATGGTGAGGGATCTTTTCATTTTAAATCTTCTATTCGCAGTTTTAAAGTTACGGTTTTTTCGAAGGCGACGTGGAAACGGAAGACATCGCCGGTGAGGGGCTGCCATACGACCGGTTCGCCGGCCAGTTCGGCGCACGCGGGCGGGGAGGGGAGAGCCAGGTCAACCAGCCCCTGGGCGCTTCCAGGGCGCTCCAGGCAGAGGGATAAATGGTCTCCCCGGTGTTCCCAGGCGGCGACTTCGAGCCCCTGGGAGAGGTGCAGGTCGCTGCCCAGGTATTGAGGGGCGCCGGGCCGGGCAGGGCGGATGGCCAGGAGAACGACCCCATGCGGGGGGACTTCCCGGAAGGTGTGGGACGCCTCGGACAGGGAGAACACCTGCCCGGTCCAGAACTCGCGGGCCCAGTACGGCCGGGCGGGGTCGAGGTCGAAATCCTGTGGGCGGAGTTCGACCGGGGCAGGGTGATCGGCCCAGTTGAAGAGGGCGGCCAGGCGCCAGGGGCCGGTCTCATTTTCCAGGTCGAGGCGCAGGCGGGCGGGGGTGGGCGAATCGAACCAATCCGGCACTTGTGGGCGGCGGCCGATGAGGGGGAGCAGGCGCCGGGCCAGATCCACCCGGGAGGCGGGCAAGGCAGGGAGGTCGTCGGAGATGAGCAGGGGCCCGCCGGTGAGGAGGATTACGGTCGCCAGCGCCTGGATCTCGGCCGGGGTGAGCCGGGTGGTGGGGCGCAGCAGCAGCGAATCGGGGTCGTTGAACCACCAGCGCAGGTGGAACGGGGCGCGGGTGAGCACATTCTGCAGGGAGTTGCGCAGGGATGGATAATCAGGTTCGGCGTGGATATAGAAATGGGTGCCATGGTAAGTGGGCAGCCAATCTTCGGCTACGTCGGCTCCAACCCGCATCGAGTCGACCAGGCCGATGGCCGGCCCCAGGGGGCAGCCGCAGCCGACGAGGAAGGCACCCTCTCCGGCCGCCTGGCGGATGGCCTGCAGCCCGGCGTGCAGGACCTGGGCCCGGGTGCGGGTGGGGTCCCGGCGGCTCCCGGGGATGGCAGCGGCATAGAGAAAATCCAGCTTGAGGTAGGGGAAGCCCCAACGGTGAACTGCAGTGTGGATCACCTGGCGGGTGTAATCGAGGGCTTCCGGGTGGGTGAGATCGAGTCCGGCGTTGAAGGCCCCCCAAAAGTTGTAACCGGCGTTGGCGGGACGGTTGAAGCGGCCGCGGATCAGCCAATCCGGGTGGCGGTGGGCCAGCTCGGAGCGGGGGTCAACGATGAAGGGCGCCAGCCACAAGCCGGGGGTAAAACCGGCCTGGCGGATCTCGACCGCCAGGGGACCGAGGCCATCGGGGAAGGTGGGCTTGATCGAGAACCAATCGCCCACATGGGTCTCGAAGCCGTCATCAATCTGGATCACCTGCAGGGGCAGGTCTGGGCGGAGGGCCTGGGCGGCCTCCAGGCTGCGGAGGACGTCTCCGGCGGTGATCTGCCTGTAGAACTGGTACCAGCTCGACCAGCCGCTGGGGACCTCGTCGGGCCGGAAGCGGCCGGGTGAGATGCCGTGCTGGCGACTCACCGCCTCGACATAGGGGCCTTGCGGATCGGGGTGGTCCAGGTTCAAGAAGTGAAGGGCGGCCCAATCGGTGACGACCTCCGCGCCCGGATCGAGACGGGCGCCATCTCCATTGGCCCACAGGCGCAGTGTGGGCTTTCGCCCTGACAGGTCGGCCTCCAGGGAACCGAAGTGCTGGTGTTGGGATAGGAAGCCGGCGAGCAGAGCGGTGCGGCTGAGGCGCTCACCGAGGATGCCAAAAAAGTCGCCCCCGAACCGGCCGCGTTGGCGGGGGTGGGGGGTGCCGGGGTTGACGCGCATCGGGGCGGTGAGCGGGCCGAGACGAGTGCGGCGGTGGAAATCTCGCCGCCCGTAGACGCCGGTGTAGTTCCAAGAGCCCCAGCCGTTCGAGAAAAAGGCCGGTTCTTCCCGCGGGTCGCCCGGGAAGAAGCCAATCTCCGCCGTGGGGTGGGCGAGATCGAGCAGGGTGAGATGGTCCAGGTACAGGGGGCCCGGCCCCTGGTTGGCGAGGTGGATGCGCCACAGGAGAAGAGGGTGCTCAGCCGGGAGGGCAAACTCCAGTCGAGCGTGCAAGCCGCCGGAAACGGGCGCGAACCGGAAGCTGAGGGTGGTGAGCGGTCCGTGCGGGAAGGCGGCGGACCCGGTTTCGGAGCCCTGGGGCGGGCCGAAATCATCGAAGAAGAACCGGGCTCTACCCGACCGGAAGCTCAGGTTGAACCGGGCGTTGCGGATGAACGCGTTGGAATCCCGGCGGCTGTAAACGCTCCAGCCGGGGAGGTCGGGATGGAAGGTGAATTCGAGCCAGGGGTTGGTCAGCATAATCCGGTACTGCGCGAGCGGGTTCGGAAATCCTGCGCCCGGCCGGGGGAGGGCCGGCCTCAGATGGGTTTGGCGAGGATTTCAACCGCCTGTTCGACGCTGTTGGCAATGGGGAAAACCCGGTCCAGCATGGTCAGCCGCATGGCTGTGCGGACCTGGGGCCGGGCGTTGGCCAGCGCCAGGCGGCCTTCGACCCGGCGCAGGGCTTTCATCCCCGAAACGAGGGCGCTTAGCCCGGATGAGTCCATAAAATCGACCTGGGCCAGATCGACGACCACGCCGTTCTTGCCCTGTTCGGCCAGGTCGAGGATGGCCTGACGGACGAGGGGGGAGGTCTCCACATCCATACGGCCGGCCGGGCGCAGGATAGCGATCAGGATTGAAGGGTATTCAACCTCTATGTCCATGCGTCACTCCAGATCAATGAAAAAAGATGCACGAAATACGAAAACGTATTACTCGCCTCCGGCTTGAGGAAGGCGGAGAATCACTGGTTAAGGACCCTTGATCCCGGGATGCGCTTCTCCAAATGCCAGTGGTTGCGGCCGTTGGGAAGGGAGGTGTATTCACAGCAGTCGAGCAGGCGCCGGGCGAGAACCAACCCATATCCACCGGCGGGAGGGTCGGCGAGAGAAAAGGGCGGGCCGGGGGCATCCGGATTGAAGCAGGCTCCGTTGTCGATCACATCCACTCGCACCCGGTCGGGCAGGAGCGTGACGCAGCCCTGGATCCGGCCCTGATGGGGATGATGGCGATAGGCGTGGATGACCACATTGGCGGCTATCTCGGAGACCGCAAGTTCGAGCTCATCCAGGTAGGTAGCCCGCAGAGCCGGGAAAATATGCGTTAGCTCGGAGGCAAGTTGGCGGGTGAAGATCGCCAGCTTGCGTACGCTGGTCTTGACCGCCGGATAGACAAAGGGGATGGCGCGGTGAGCCTCCCCCGCGGGCGGTTGGATGCGGATGATGAACAGCGCCAGATCATCGCGCAGGGGCAGCCCGTCACGATGTAGATCGACCGCGGAAAGGATCAGGCGCAACTGCTGCTCGGCCGGAGCGGTGTGCGCTGCCAGCAGCAGGTCGATCAGGGCCTGGGCGCCGAATACCCTCCCCTGGCGGTTCTCGGCTTCGGTGATCCCATCGCTGTAGATGACGATCACATCCCCGGGAGACAGGGGCACCTGCTGGCGGGTGATCTGGTTGTCGGGCGAGAGGCCAAGCGGCAGACCGGTGCTGTTGAGGGTGACGACCTCATCTGAAGCTGCTCGCCAGAGCAGGGTGGTGGTGTGCCCGGCGCTGGCATAGGCGAGGCGGAGCGGGTCTGGATGCAGAGTGGCGAGAAAGGCGGTGATGAAAGCGTCTGAGCGGTCGAGCTCGCTGTAAGTGAGCTGATTGATCGAGCGCAGGAGCTCGTCGGGCAGGGTGTGGTGGCGGGATTCGCTCTTGAAGGTGGCGTGAACCAGGGCGGTGAGTATGGCGGCGGGGATGCCTTTGCCAGCTACATCGCCCACCAGGATCGCCAGGCCATCTTTTGTGGGCTGGACATCGTAAAAATCACCGCCGATCTGGTAGGCCGGTTTGAGGCTGGCGGCGAACTCCAACCCGGGCAGCTCGGGCAGAGTCTTCGGTAGGAAGTTCAACTGGAGCTTACTGGTGACCTGCAGGTCGCGCTCCGTGCAGCGGGTGGCCTCCCGGGCAAGGCGTACGAGGATGGCGTTGGCCAGCCCCCCGAACTGCTCCACGTGGCGCAGGACATGCGCCTGCGGCTCAGCGCCTGGCAAATTGCACAGAGCGAGCACGCCGCGCCGGGGCTGTTCCAGTTCCAGGCCGAAGAGGATCAGGTTCTGCAGTCCGGGGAGAGCCTCCGCCAGGTCTGCGGGCAGGTCCTGGCCGCGGGTCAGGGCAGCGTATGGGGCGGAGAGGGCCGTCCCCCGGAGAAAGGCAGCGAGTGATGGGGGCGCATCCCCCTCGGCTGTGACGGTGATTTCCTGTTTTCCATCGTGCAAAAACAGGCAGGCTTCCCTGGCCGGGATCAGGCGGAGCAGAGAGCCGAGGATGCGGGCGAAGATCTCCTTGGGATCTGTCTCCCGGGCGGCGATGTTGGCCGCCTCCTGCAGGAAGTGTAAACCATCGCGGGCCTGTCCCAGTTCTTCGGCGGCCTGGCGCCCGGTTTCCATCTCGGCCAGCCAGCGGTCGAGCAGCCCGGTGAGGCACCACAGCAGCCGGCGAAAGGGTTCGGCCTGGCCTGTGGCCTCGCCCGGCGCCCGGCCGGCCAGATAGATGCTGCGGGTCGTGTTCCAGGTGCGGGAAAACAGCCAGGTCTCCCCCTTCCAGGCGATGGGCGGTTGGGACGGACCGGCCTGCTGAGCCTCGATGTGGAGCTCAGCAGGAATATCACCGGGGCAGGAGCCGGTCCAGGCCAGTAAATCTTCGCCGGTCAGGCCGCGCCAGGCATGGCAGATTTCATTTAATTGCTGCTCGACAGCGGATTCCATCAGGTATACTTTACTTCACATTAGAGAAAAGCGCAATTCTAAAAGTGCTTTTCTGGCAAAAGCGGAAGTTGACTCCTGAGCGAGGGATCCAATGAAGCTTGCTTCGTTAAATCTTGGGCTGTCTGTCGATAATTTCCAGGGTCAGGTGGCAGTCGTCACCGGCGCCGGGCGAGGGATCGGGCGGGAGACGGCCCGCGCCTTTGCCCGCCTGGGAGCGCGAGTGGTGATTGCCGAGCTCTCGGAGGAAGGTGAGGAGACAAGGCGGCTGATCGCGGCTGACGGGGGAGAGGCGCTGTTCGTGAGGACGGATGTCTCCAACCCGGCACAGGTCGATGAACTGGCCCAACGCACCCGGGCGGCTTTCGGGCCGGCGGATATCCTGGTGAACAACGCCATCCTATGCCCGGCGTCCCCGGTGGTGGATATGGAGGTGGATCTGTGGGACCGGGTGATGGCGGTCAATCTTCGGGGGACCTTCCTGACTTGCAAAGCCTTCCTGCCGGATATGCTGGATCGCAGGCAGGGCGTGATCATCAACATGATCTCAACCGAGGCGATGCCGCTGCTCTCGGCTTATATGGCTTCCAAGCAGGGGATCGCCGCCTTCAGCCAGAGCCTGGCCGCGGAGATCGGGGAATGTGGGGTGAGGGTGATCGCTTTCGCCCCGGGGTTCGTGGACACCCCCGGGCTGCGCGCTGTGGCGGAGAAATTGGCTCCGCACATGGGGCTGAGCAGCGAGCAGTTTCTAAAGCTGCCGCTGCACCCGGCCTACAGCGAGCAGGCCATGCCCCCCGAGCACGCCGGAGCAGCGGCGGCCTACCTGGCTGCCGCGCTGGCAGATGTGTACCACGGTGAGCAGGTGACCGCGTACACTGTGCTGGAAAGAGCCGGTTTCATCACCGCTGCGCAGCCGGCGGTTGCTGCGCAGCCGGCGGATGCTGCGCAACCAGAGGATCTGGCAGGCGGACAGGTGGTCTCACCCGCGGGCGAGATGGGTGGCGACAGGGAAGCCGCCCGCCAGGAAGCGCTGAACCGGGTGGAGCGGCTGCGCGAGGTGATCGGCGAAACAGAAGCCGAGTTTGGAAAACTGCCGGTCTTCGTGCGCCCCATGGCTCGCGCCGGGTTCAAGAAGAAAAGCGGGATGAGCCTGCAGGATTGGAGCCAGGCGCTGTCCCGTTTGGGGGCGCAGCTTCAACCGGGGCGGGGAGCGACCGCCGGGCCGGGCTTTGAATATCCCCAATGGAGGCAGTCGCTAGAAAAGTTGGGTGTATACTACGCTGAAACACCCGCCGAGACTGCCCGGTTCACCAAAGATGAGCAGGTGCTGGGCGAGGTGAGACGGGTGGCGGCAGAACGCCTGGCCTTGATCCGGGCGCTGATCGAAGCCCTGGGTGCTTTAAGCGGCGGAGAAGGTTGAACCGGTAGAACCTTTCGAAGCAGATTGAGGGGTTAAACAATGACTGCGATTGTCGAAAGCCAGAATCTGGTGAAGAGATTCGGAGAATTCGCCGCGGTAAAGGGTATTTCCTTCTCCATTGAGGAGGGGGAGATCTTCAGTCTGTTGGGGCCCAACGGGGCGGGGAAGACGACCACGATCTCGATGCTTTCGGGTTTGTTCCCCCCTACCGCGGGCGAAGCGCGGATCGCAGGATATTCGATCGTTAAAGAGCCGATGAACGCAAAACAGGCGATCGGTGTGGTGCCGCAGGAAATCGCCCTGTATGACTCGCTTTCTGCCCGGGAGAACCTGCTCTTTTGGGGGCGGATGTACGGGATGGGCGGCGCCAGCCTGCGAAAACGGGTGGACGAAGTCCTGGAACAGGTCGGCCTGCTGGACCGGGCCAAACAACGGATTGACACGTATTCGGGGGGGATGAAGCGGCGGGTGAACATTGCCGCCGGTCTGCTGCACCGCCCGCGGGTGATCTTCATGGACGAACCGACGGTGGGGATCGATCCACAGAGCAGGCGCAATATCCTCGAGGCGGTGAAAGACCTGAACCGGCAGGGGATGACCGTGCTGTACACGACCCATTATATGGAAGAAGCCCAGGAACTCTCCCACCGGGTGGGGATCATCGATCATGGAGAGCTGATCGCCCTGGGGACGCAGAAGGAACTCACCCAACTGGTGGGGGAGAACGATGTGCTGTGCTTGCATTTGGGGGAAGAAGCGGACGAAGAGCAGGCAGCGAGCCTGGCAAACGCGGTGAGGGACCTGCCGGGAGTGGTGCAGGTATCCACCGCAGACCACGAGGTCGTGCTGGTGGCCCGCGAGGCGGAGGAAGTGCTGGCGCCGGTCGTGACGCGGGCCAACGAGTTGGGGGTGAGGGTGCGGTCGCTGGATATCCAGGAGCCCAACCTGGAAGCGGTCTTCCTGCACCTGACCGGGCGGGCGCTGCGCGATTGAAACCGTCCTGACTCTTTGTTTTTAAGGTAATCGCCATTGGCGAGAACCGTACCCTTCACCATCCATCGATTTGTATCTTTAAGAAGCCGGCTATGATAAAAAAACTGCTGAACATAGCGGGGAAAGATTTGCGGCTGGTGTTCCGCGACCCGGGGGCGCTGATGCTGATGCTGGTCACCCCGATGGCGCTGACCCTGGTGATGGGCTTCGCCTTCGGCGGCCTGGGCGGGCAATCGGATGGCGGGCTGGCGGATATCCCCGTGGTGTTGGTAAACCGGGATGAGGGGGAACTGGGCCAGAACCTGGTGGAGGTCTTCCGGTCGGAGGACCTGGTCGAGTTAATGGAGCCGGAAGTGAGCGAGGATGAAGCGGCTGCCCGGCAGCGGGTGGACGATGACCAGGCTGCTGCGGCGGTGATCATCCCGCCCGAGCTCACCCGGCGGGTGATTCCCCGGGCGGGCGATGTACAAGCCTTAATCCAGGGGGCCGAACCGGCAGTGGTCGAGGTGTACGCCAACCCAACCCGGCCGGTGAGCGCCAATGTGGTGCGGGCCATTGTGGACGGATTCCTCAGCCGGGTGAACGCAGGAGCGACCGGCGGGCGGGTGGCGGTGCAGATGCTGGTGAGCTCGGGGCGGGTATCCCCTGAGGCGGCCCAGCAGGTGGGCGAGCAGGCAGGCCGCCAGGCCGCGGAACAGGTGATCGAGGGCAATCTGATCAACCTGCAGGTGCAGGTTGCCGGGGCGCAGGAGGAAGACTTCGACTACTTCGCTTACATTGCGCCCAGTATGGCGATCCTGTTCTTGATGTTCACCGTCACCGCCGGTGGGAGGAGTATTCTGGCGGAGCGCGACCAGGGGACTCTGCCGCGCATGCTGGTGAGCCCCTCATCGCCTCTAGAAGTGCTGGGGGGAAAAGTGCTCGGCACCTTTTTGACCGGAATGGCACATATGGGCATTCTCTACCTGGCCACACGGATCCTGCTCGGCGTTGATTGGGGACCGCTCCCGGCGGCCGGCTTGCTGACGACCACTCTGGTGGCCGCGGCAACCGCCTGGGGCATCCTGATCGCCGCCTACGCGCGCACACCAGGGCAGGCCAATACCGTCGGCACGGCGATTTCTTTGATCTTTGCCGCCGCCAGCGGGAATTTTATCTCGCGGGAGGTCCTACCCGAGTGGCTGAAGTTTGCCAGCTATATATCGCCAAACGCCTGGGGGTTGGAAGGGTTCGCCCAACTGGCGGCGGGCGGAGACCTGGCTGATGTGTGGATCCCGGCCATGGGGCTGATGGTGATGGCCGTCCTGCTGTTCGGAGCGGCGCTGGTTGCCTTCCGCAGGCAGTTCAGGTAGGAAAACCGATGAAAAAGATCATTGCAATTGCCTGGAATGACATCCTGATCGAATTCTCCGAACGGTCTACCCTGGTGTTCTTTGTCATTTTGCCGGTCGTGTTTACGCTGATCATCGGCCAGGGGCTGCAGAGCGCTTTCGGGAGTGAAGATCCGCCCGCTGACCCGCGGTATGTGGTCCTGGTGGTGGATGAGGACGGGAGCCTGCTCGCAGAGCGGATGGTGGCAGCACTGGAGATGTCGGAAGTGGTCCGACGGGTGGTCCGGCCTCTGCCTGAGGCGGAATCGCTGTTTGCGGAGCAGGACGCGCTGGCCCTGCTCCGTCTGCCACAGGGGTTCGAAGCGGCATTGATGGCGCATGAGCCGGTGGAACTCTCGCTGCAGCTCGCGGAGGGGCCTTCGAGCACGCTGGCAATCCGGCAGGCGGTGAATGCGGCTGTGGCCCAGGTGGATTATGCGCTCCAGACTGCGTTTAGCAGCCTGGAAGCGGCTGAAGCGAGGCGCCCCTTCGCAAGCGAGGCCGAGCGGGAGGCTTATTTCCGTGAGGCGCTCACCCTGGCCCAAGAACTGCTGTCAGAGCCCCCGGTGCGGGCGGAGACCAACCAATCGGAGAAGGCGGCGATACAGGCTGCCTCCGGATTCGAGCAGTCCTCCTCCGGGCAGCTTGTCACCTGGACGTTGATCACCCTGCTGGGGGCCTCCGAGGTGTTTGTCGGCGAGCGACTGGGCGGGACACTCCGGCGCTTGCTGGTAACACCCTCTTCGCCCGGCGTAATCCTTACCGGCAAGATCCTGGGGCGGCTTTCGCTGGGCCTGATCCAGATGGGGCTGCTGATCGGGTTCGGGACGCTGGTGCTGGGGGTGGGCTGGGGGAATTCCTGGGCGGCGCTGGCGCTGGTGGTGCTGAGTTTCGCCCTGGCCGCGGTTGCCCTGGGCGTGCTCCTGGCGACCATTGCCCGCAGCCGGGGGCAGGCCTCCGGGCTGACGGTGATGCTCTCAATGCTGCTGGGCGCCCTGGGTGGGGCCTGGTGGCCGTTGGAGGTGACCCCGCCCGCTTACCAGAACGCGGTCAAAGTGCTGCCGACGACCTGGGCGATGCTGGGGTTCAACGATGTGCTGGTCCGGGGCGCCGGGGTCACGGCGGTGCTGCCGGAGGTGGGGGTACTGCTGGGATTTGCGCTGGTCTTCTTCATTATCGGGATCTGGCGGTTCAAGTATCTTTGATCCCGGCTTTATTTGATCACCTCGACCAGGTCGCCGATGTTGGCGCCCAGGCGCTTTGCGGCGCTGCCGTTTACGGTGGAGATGATCAGGTTCCCGCTGCTGCCGTATAGGGCGATCAACTCGCCGTCCGGTCGCTCGCCGAAGGTTTTCACCATGCCGGCGATCGTCGAACTGCAGATTTTCACCTGCACGTTGGGGGCCTGCCCCAGGTGTTCGATGCGGATGTTGGTGTGGATGTTGCCAAAGTGATCGATGTGGATCACCTCGCCGGTGAGGCCATTGGCGGTGTGCTGGGGTTGGGGGAAGGTGAGGCGCACCGGATCCGAGATAGGCGAGCCGAGAACGCGCAGGGGGACCCCTGCGGCGAGGTGCCCGGCGACCGGGGCGAAGATATCCCGCCCGTGAAAGACATTGCTGACCTCCGTCAGCCAGAAGTTCGGGCGGTTCAGGTGGACGAATTCGACCGTCTCCTTCGCCCGCTCGGCCTGTTCCAGGAGCAGGGTGAGCACGCCGTTATCGGGGGCAACGTAGAATTGGTTGGAAAGCTGGGCGCCGATCGGGCGGCGGGCTGTGCCCACCCCAGGATCCACCACAACCACGTGTACCGTGCCCGGGGGAAAGTAAGGCGCGGCTCGGGAGATCACCAGCGCTGCCTCCGGGATGTTCTGTGGAGAAATCTGGTGGCTGATGTCGGCGATCTGCGCTCGGGGCGCGATGCTCCAGATTACGCCTTTCATCACGCCTACGTTCCCGTCCTTCAAGCCGAAATCTGTGGTCAGGGTTACGATACTCATTCGGGACCTCCGCAAGGATCATTGTATCCTATTTCAAAGCAGTTCAGGCGGGCCATGCTGCCGCGTAAATCCCACCCGAGGCGCCTGGGTCTCAACCCTGAATGGACTATGTTACAATCTTCGAACGATAGGCCATTGGAAGGAGCCCACCGGGTAACCTTTTGGAAACAGGTGCATCTAATGAATAACAGGCAAGGACGCCAGAACGAAACGCCGGAAGACTTCTCTCTGGAGGCTTTACGGGCGGGGGATCGCTCTGAATTCGCCCGCCTGGTGGAAGCTTACTCGGGGGTGATTTACCGCCTGGGACTCAAGATGTTGGGCAGCGAGCAAGACGCCGAAGATGTCCTTCAGGAGACTTTCATTAAGGCGCTGAGACATCTGCAAAATTTCGATGGGCGGTCCAAATTGTCGACCTGGCTGTACCGGATTGCCACCAACGAAGCCCTGATGCTGCTGCGCCGCCGGAAGCAGGATGTGGTCTCGATCGAGGAGCCGTTCGAGGATGTGGGGGAACCACAGGCGCCCATGCAGATCGTCGATTGGTGTTGTATGCCGGAAGAAGAGTTGATGTCTGCAGAGGTCAGAGCGTATCTGGACCAGGCGATTGACGATCTTTCGCCCGCTTTAAGGGTTGTTTTTCTCCTGAGGGAGATCGAGGGGCTGTCTACGCAGGAGACGGCTGAGGTGCTGAACCTCAGCGAAACGGCGGTGAAGACCCGCCTCTCGCGGGCGCGCTTACAACTACGTGAGCATCTGTCGGGTTATTTTGGGGAAAAGTTGGTGAAAGGAGAAAGCCGATGATCGACCGCGAACAGTGCCACCATCTGCTGGAATTTCTGTCCGAATACGTGGACGGCTCGGTAAGCGATGAGATCTGCCAGGAGATCGAACGCCACATGGAGGGCTGCGAAAACTGCCGGATCGTGATCGATTCGCTGCGGAAGACCATTTATCTTTACCATGAGACAGCCGTGACCCAGCCCCAGGTTCCTGAAGATGTCCGCCGGCGCCTGTACCGGCGCTTGAATCTGGACGATCTGCTCTCGACCTGATGCGGCGGGCGTATCTTTATTTCGATATTCGGCCTTTGGGTGGGATGGGTAGCTGCCTGTCCCACTTTTTTGTTGCATCGCCCCAATCCCGTGGCCCCCTTTGAGAATGGCATGTAACCTTTTGCCCCAAACTGCATCTAATTAGGTGATGGACTGCGAAAAGCGGCAAGACCCACTTGAATTGACATTGAATCCGGTTGAACCGGGCGGTGAAAGGGGACCTCATCCGGCGCTTCAGCCGCCGCGCCGGGGGGAGCTCTGCCCAAGATGCCGGGAGGGACGCCTGGATTACAACGGCCTGCTCAATCTCGCCTGTCCGGCTTGCGGCTTTACCAGCGGCGGCTGTTTTACCTGATAGGAGAACGAACGGCGCTCAGGTTGAGCGTGCGAATAATAGAACCAGGCTGTACAAACAGCCAGGGAGAACGGAGAAGAAAATGCAGCAGAAATTGTTGAACGATGAGATCCTGGACCAGATCAATCAGGTGTTCGAGCAGTTAAAAGAACCGGTGGAAATCCTGTTCTTTGGCCAAAAGGAAGATTGTGAGTACTGCGACGACACCCTGCAACTGATCCGGGAGGTTGTAGATTTGTCGGACAAACTGGGATTGCAGGTGTACGACCTGGAAGAGGATGCGGGCATCGCCCAGCAGTACAAAGTGGACAAAGCTCCCGGTTTGGTGCTGCTCGGCAGAGATGGCGATCAACTGCTCGACTACGGGGTGCGCTTTGCGGGTATCCCCTCCGGGCATGAGTTCAGCTCATTGATCCACGACCTGGTGCTGGTTTCGGGCCGCGATTCGGGCTTGAGCCAGGAGACGCGAGACTTCTTGCAGGGGCTCACCGAGCCAGTGCACCTCCAGGTGTTCGTCACCCCCACCTGCCCCTACTGCCCCCGGGCGGTCGTGCTGGCCCACCAGATGGCGCTGGAGAGCCCCATGGTGGAAGCCGAGATGGTGGAGGCGATGGAGTTCCCCGACCTGGCAGACCAGTTCGGGGTGAGCGGTGTGCCGCAGACCACGATCAACGCCGGGGCGGGGACGGTGATCGGGGCGGTCCCCGAAGAGCATCTGGTCGCCGAAATAAAGCGCAGCCTGAAGTAAACGGTTTGTCTTTCCATGGAAAATCTGGGGCCGCGGCCCCAGATTTTCCTGCGCATATCATAAGTCACACCCATCAAGGTCAACCATATGGCAGCAGAAAAGAAAACCCCGCGAGTGATCCTCTTTACCACACCATCCTGCACGTACTGCCGCCTGGCGAAGAAATATTTGCGCGAGCGGGGCGTGCGCTTCAAAGATATAGATGTTTCCCGAGACGCTGCCGCCGCTCGAGATATGGTGCGGCGCAGTGGACAGCAGGGCGTGCCGGTGATCGATATCGGCGGTAAAATCGTGGTTGGTTTCGATCGTCCAAAAATCGACCGGTTGTTAGGGATCGGTTAGCGCTCAGAGACTCATCCGCGAATATGCGTATCTCGGGTTTGCCGGGTGTGGAGACAGTTCAATTTAGAACAGGGTGAGTTTTGGGCGGACCGGACGCGCAGACCTCACCCGCCAAACAAATCGAAAGAAGAGGTATATGGAGACGTATAAAATTGCAGCAGTGACAGAAGATGGCGAGCGGATCAGCAGCCACTTCGGCATGGCCCCCGAATACCGGGTGTTCACGATCTCCGGCGGTCAGGTGCAGGGGGCGGAGACCCGGGCCAAGCCCCATCACGTTCATCACCCCCACGGTCACGATCACCAGCACGGCCATGGCGACGTGGGGCACGCAGATATGTTCGCTCCGATCGAGGACTGCCAGGTACTTTTGGTGGGCGGAATGGGCGATCCCGCATACCGGAAGGCGCAGGCGGTCGGGCTGGAGGTGGTGCTGACCGGCGGCATCATTCAGGAGGCATTGAAGGCATACATGGCCGGGGAGCTATCCAGCGATATGCGCCGGGTTCACCGGCATTAAAGAGAAATCTCACCAAAAGAGCGGGCTTCCCCCGCTCTTTTGGTGGAATCCAGGCAGAAGGATGGCCGGAACAAATGACAACCAGGGTGCAAAGAAAACGACATCGCAGCTCGGGCACACAGATCCTGGCTCTCTCCCTGATCGGCGCCGGACTGGTCATTTTGGGGGTGGTGGGTGTCCTTCTTTTGCCGGGGCCAGGGGCTCCGTCCGGAGAGGAAGACGAATTTTCAGCGGTGCCGGCGCCGGTGCAAAATTATCCCGCACCGGACCTGGAGTTGAAAGACCTGGAGGGGAACGCAATTGCGCTGAGCGATTTTGCCGGGCAGGTGGTGCTGGTGAACAACTGGGCCACCTGGTGCCCGCCGTGCAAAGCGGAGATGCCGGTCTTGCAGGCTTATTATGAGGCCCACCGCGGCCAGGGTTTCACCATTGTGGCGATCGAAGCCGGTGATTCCCCGCAAGCGGTGGCTCAGTTTAAACAGGAGCACGGGTTGACTTTCCCCGTCTGGCCCGACCCGGAGCAAAAAGCGCTGATCGCCTTCCGGAATTTCAGCTTGCCCAACTCCTATGTGATCGACCGGGAAGGGCAGATCCGGCTGGCGTGGACGGGAGCGATCAGCCTCAAGATGTTGGAGAAATACATCACGCCGTTAGTGGAGGAATAAGAGTGGATGCAAAAGTAATCTGGCAGAATGGATTGAGTTTTCGTGGAACGGCGGAAAGCGGTTATGAACTGCCGCTGGATGGAAAGATCGAGGATGGGGGCCTGGGCCAGGGCTTCCGGCCGATGGAACTGTTCGCCATCGGGATGGCGGGCTGCACGGCGATGGATGTGATCTCAATCCTGACCAAAAAACGGCAGGATGTGCGCAAGTTCGATGTGAAAGTCCACGCGGAGCGGGAAGAAGACCACCCGAAAGTATTCACCAACGCTTTCATCGAGTACCACGTTACCGGGCATGACATAGATGAAGCGTCGGTGCTGCGGGCCATCGAGCTATCTGCCACCCGGTACTGCCCGGCGCAGGCAATGTTTGGTAAGCTGTTTCCCATCTCGCTCAGCTATCATATCTACGAGGGCGACGAGGAGAGCGAGAGGCGGCTCGTGAAGAGCGGTGTGTTCGATCTGCCGCTGACCGAGGCCCCAAAATGAAACTGCCCTCCCTGTGGTGGCTGCCGGTAGGCCGGGTGGCGGAGATCAGCCCGGAGGAACTTCAGCGGTGGCTGCAAGAGGGGCGCCCGGTGCAGATCGTGGACGCGCGCACCGGGCCAGAATACAACCAGGGGACGATCGGAGACGCCCGCCACGCGCCGTTGACGGATATGCCGGGCGTGATGGAACGGATGAGGTTCGACCCGGATCAACCGGTGGTGGTGCTCTGCCTGAGCGGGCACCGCAGCCGCCCGGGGACGCGCTGGCTGAGGGCGAAGGGGATCGAAGCTTACAGCCTGAAGGGGGGAGTCGCCGCCTGGCGGCTGAAGGGATACGGGCTGAAAAAACCGCAGACCCGTTGAAGGAAAAAACTGCCCAGGGTTCGTGAGGAACCCTGGGCTTTTTGGTTTAAGCGGTTGGACGGACGCCAGGGCATCGCCGGCTATGGCCAGCTAAAAGCGTAACTACTCACCATTTATAAATCAAATAGAAAAAATAAACTGCACGGTAAGCTCCCCATACGTCCCAATTCATGCAGGAGCGCGAGCTTCATTGACAAAGGAATGGTTGTTTTATATAATCAGTTGAGCGCCAATAAATCAAAATGAAAAAATAAATATTCGTCGCACAAGAGGCCGTCCCATGCCCAGGAAAATCTTCCGCGGCAGCAACATTAACCTGGTCAAACTGCACAACCTGCGGGTTGTCCTGCTCAGCCTGCTGTACGAGCCGGGTCTCTCGCGCATCCAGCTCGCCGGGCGGACAAATCTGTCGAATACCACGATTACCAACCTGATCGCCGAATTGAAAGCCCAGGGGTTGATCTCCGAGCAGGAAAACGATGCTGCGGAGAAAAACCCGCGGGCAGTCGGCCGGCCGCGGGTCGGCATCCGCCTGATCCCAGACTCACGCTTCGCCGCCGGTGTGCACATCGGCATTGGTATCCTCCGCATCGCGGTCACGAACTTAGAAGCTCAGATCATCCATAGCAGAGTCTATGAATATGACATTCAACTTCCCGCGCAGGCGGTGCTCGAGCAGATCCGGGCCGGCATCGAAACGGTGATCCAGGAAAGCGCGGTGGACCGCGAGCGCATCCTCGGTGTGGGCATCGGCGCCTCCGGGCTGGTCGATTTTGCGCGCGGTGTGAACCTGCTGGCGCCCAACCTCGACTGGCGCGATGTGCCCATGCGCAGCTTTTTCGAAGAAGCTCTCAAACTGCCGGTGGTGGTGGACAACAACGTGCGCGCCATGGCCATGGGCGAGGCTTATTTTGGGGCCGGGCGCGGGGTAAACTCGCTGGCTTTTGTCTACGGGCGAACCGGCGTCGGCGCCGGCCTGGTGTTCAACGGCCGGGTCTTCCGCGGCAGCAGCACAGGCGCCGGTGAAATCGGCCATACCGTGATGCTGCTGCGCGGCGGCGAGCCGTGCCACTGCGGCAACAGCGGCTGCCTGGAGACCCTGGTCTCCGAGCCTGCAATCCTGCGCCAGGCGAGCACCCTGGCCCGCCTGCACCCCGATGGCATCCTGGCCGCGGTGATCCGCTCGCGCCAGGATGTGCCCATGCTCGAGCGCGTCTTCATCGCTGCCCGCGAAGGGGACGAAGACGTGCGCCGCATGCTCAACGAGCGCGCCTATTACCTGGGGATCGCCCTCGCCAATGTGGTCAACCTGTTCAACCCGGAGTTGATTCTGCTGGGCGGTATCTTCTCTCAGGGGCAGGACCTGTTCATCGAGCCCACGCTCGCCACGGTGCGCAGCATGTCATTCGGCGGGCTGGGCCACAAAGTGCGCCTGCAGGCCACCTCATTTGGCTGGAAAGCAGGCGTCACCGGCGCGGCGGCGCTGGCATTGATGCAGTTTTTCTACCAGCCCGAAGAGAGTCTGAGTTCGTGAAAAACTCTGATATCGCATTGATTCCCCTGGTCCGCCTCACCATCGATGTCGGGCTGGCGAGGCAGATGACCCTGCTGCCCATCACGCTGGTGTCCGCCCTGCTGCAGCGGCCGGTTACCACCGGTATTACCACCACCAGGATGAAGTGAAAACCAATGAACAGGAGCAAATTCCATGGTCCTGCATCATGAAGGTATCCTTCTGCAAAAAGGATACGAAACGCTGGAGGCGGTTTCACTCAAAGAGCAGACCCCCACGCGGGCGGTGTTTCGCACCCTGACCGGCGATTTGGAAATCACCGCTCACGCCCGCAATACTCTGCGCCTGCGCTTCCTGACCGCAGGCCAACAGCCCGGCTACGGCATCCTGCAGGCCCAAGCCGAGGATTTGCCCCTCACGGTGGGTGACACTGCCGGGGGCTGGCGCGTCCGGGCGGGTGACGTGTCGCTCGAGATCCTCAACGGGCCGCTGTCCGTCCGTTTCTACCACCGCGAGAAGCTGCTGCTGCAATCGGTCACCGACCGCACCATCCTGGGGGGCCTGCGCTTCTCCCCCTTTGCGAAGCGACAGGACTCCTGGCTGGTGGCCCTGGCGTTGGGCAACCAAGAACCGGTCTACGGGCTGGGCGAGAAGTGGGCAGCGCTGAACCGCCGCGGGCAGCTCATCCATAGCTGGAATGAGGACGCCACCACAGTCAACTCCGAACTGTCTTATAAAAATACACCTTTCGCCTGGAGTTCGCAGGGCTGGGGCCTGCTCGCCCATACCCCCTCGAAGGTGACCCACGGCGTCGGATACCCGCAGTGGTCGCACCGCAGCTACATCCTGCAGGTGTTCGACGCGGAACTGGACCTTTTCTTATTCGCCGCGGATAGCCCGGCAGAGATCATCGAACGCTACACCCATCTGACCGGCCGGGCGGCCTTGCCGCCGCGCTGGAGCTACGGAGTGTGGATGTCGCGGGCCTTTTACAAAACCGCAGACGAGGCCCTGCGCGTGGCGGAAACCCTGCGCCAGCGCCGGCTCCCCTGCGATGTGATCGTGCTGGATGGGCGCGCCTGGCACAAGATGGAGACTCGCTTCGATTTCACCTGGGACCCCCAGCGCTACCCCGACCCGGCCGCTTTTGTGCAGAAGCTGCGCGCCATGGGGTTCCGCTTGAACCTGTGGGAGTATCCCTATATCTCAACCCGTAATCCACTGTTCAACGAGCTGGCCGAGAAGGGTTACCTGCTCAAACTCCCCTCCGGTGAGCCGTATGTGCACCGCTGGTTCCCCTGGCCGTACGATAAGCTCATGCCTCACCTGATGCCCAGCGGGATCATCGATTTCACCAACCCCGAGGCGTATAACTGGTTCCGAGACCAGCACAAACAGCTCTACGACCTGGGTGTGAGCGTGATGAAAACTGATTATGGGGAGGCAGTCCCCGAGGAGGTGGTGGCGCATAACGGAGACAGCGGCCGGCGGCTGCACAATGTGTATACCCATTTATACAACCGCTGCGTGTACGAGGCGGCGGAACTGTACGGCCAGGATGAGCCGGTGGTGTGGGGGCGGGCGGCCTGGGCCGGCGGGCAGCGTTATCCGGTGCAGTGGGGCGGCGACCCGCAGGCCGACTGGGAGGGGCTGGCGGCTTCCATTCGCGGCGGGCTGGCCTGGGGAATGAGCGGCGGCCCGTTCTACGCCCACGATATCGGCGGCTTTGCCACCGGCAACCCGGACCCCGAGCTGTACGTGCGTTGGGCCCAGGCGGGCATCATGGCCTCTCACACCCGCTTCCATGGCCAGGGCGAGCGCGAACCCTGGGTCTACGGTGAGCAGGCCGAACAGGTCGTGCGCCAATGGCTGCAGTGGCGCTACCGCTTGATCCCCTATCTTCAAGCCTGCGCCCTGGAAGCCAACCGCACGGGCCTGCCGGTGATGCGCTCGATGGCGCTGGCCTTCCCCGAAGACCGCCTCGCCTGGCAGTTCGAAAACCAGTACATGCTGGGCGGCTCGCTGCTGGTGGCTCCGGTGGTCGAGCCGGGTGGGAAAGCGCGCTTCTACCTCCCCGCCGGCCGTTGGTTTGACCTATGCAATCGGAACTGGATGGAAGGCCCGGGATATTTCGAGCGCCAGGAGCCGCTGGAGCACATCCCGCTGTTCGGGCGGGAGGGGAGTTTGCTGCCTCTGGGCCCGGTCGTGCAGCACACCGGCGAGCTCAAAGCGGGCCTCGATCTGGAGCAGGTCTGGGTTTTCGGCGCGCCCCGCCGGGGGATGGCTTTACCGGGCCTGGACATAGAGATTACTGTGGATGGGAACCTTAGCGGGCTGCCTCCATATGTGAAGGTTCGTCATAATTTTCAAACAGGAGATGGAAATGAAATTCTTTCTTGATAGTGCCCATGTGCATGAAATCGAACACGCGCTGAAGATGTGGGATATAGACGGGGTGACCACGAACCCGCGGCATGTGCAGGCCTCCGGCAAGCCCTTCCTTACCGTGATCCGCGAGATTGGGAGCTTGTTCGCCGGGACGGACAAAACGATCTCGGTGGAAGTCAATCCGCATTACACCGGTTATGAAGAAATGGTGACCGAAGGCGAAAAACTGGCGGCGCTCTGCCCGAACTTTGTGATCAAATTGCCGGCCACCGAGGCGGGCTATAAAGCCGTTGCAGAGCTTAAAGCGCGGGGCATCCGCTCCAACCTGACTCTGGTTTTCTCGGCGGTCCAGGCGCTGCAGGCCATGCGCCTGGGCGCTTATTACATCTCACCTTTCATTGGCTGGAAGGAGTCGAACGCCGAAGAGACCCAGTCCTTTATCCAGGATGTGGTGGCGATCCGCGACAACTATGGATACACGAGCCAGATCATCGTCGCCGCAGTACGCACCGGTCGCCAGATTGCAGACGCGGCCGTTGCCGGGGCCGATATCGTCACCGCCGGGCTGGCCGTGTTTAAGGAAGCTTTCGATCACCCCTATACCGGTCTTGGATTGCAAAGATTCCAGGGGTTCTGGGACCAGACCCCGTATGAATAGAGCGGCTATAGACGTACCACCATTCACAAAGGAGATACACGCATGAAAAAGGGCATTCTCATCCACGAAAAGAACGATGATGTCGGCGTCGCCGTGCTGGACCTGCAGACTGGGGAAGAGATCGGCGTTTACACCCTGGAAGGCGAGTTCGTGCGCACAGTGCGCCTGTGCAACGACGTGCCCCTGGGCCATAAGGTAGCCATGCGCGACCTGGAAGCCGGCAAGCACGTCATCGAATACGGGCGCGAAATCGGGTACGCAGATGCCGCAATCGCCGAGGGGGAGCACGTCCACGTCCATAACCTGAAAAGCCTGCGTTGGGCCGCCAGCAAATCCAAAGTCCTCGTAAATTAGGAGAACCTTCTCATGGCCAATTATCTGGAACTCCCCCTCACCGGCTACCGCCGGGATAACGGCCGCGTGGGCATTCGCAACCACGTGGTGATCATGTCGGTCGATGATATTTCGAACGCCGCCGTGGAAGGTGTGGCCCGCCTGATCCGCGGCACCATGGCGCTGACCCATCCTTACGGGCGCCTGCAGTTCGGCGAAGACCTGGAACTGACCTTCGATACCTTGATCGGCACCGGCTGCAACCCCAACGTGGCCGCGGTGGTGGTGATCGGGATCGAGCCACAGTGGACGGATTACATTGTCAGAGGGATTGCGAAAACGGGCAAACCCGTCGCCGGCTTCAGCATCGAACGTTACGGTGACCTGAAAACCATCGAAATGGCCGCTCGCAAGGCCAAGGAATTCGTGCACTATGCCAGCGAGCTGCCGCGCGTGCCGGTGCAGTGGGACGAAATCTGGGTCTCGACCAAGTGCGGCGAATCGGACACCACCAGCGGCCTGGCGTCGAACCCCACCGTGGGCCGTGTCTTCGAGCGCCTGGAGAAGAACGGCAACACCCTGATCTTTGGCGAGACAACCGAGGTGACCGGCGCGGAAGACAAAATTATCGAGCAGTGCGCCACCCCAGAGATCGCAGCGCAGTTCAAAGCCGCCTTCGATGATTACCAGGAATTGGTGGCATCGCAGGGCGTCAGCCTGCTGGGCACCCAGCCGACCGAGGGCAATATCCGCGGCGGGCTGACCACCATCGAAGAGAAGGCCCTGGGCAACGTGGAAAAGATGGGCCGCTGCACGGTGGTAGGCTTCTTGAAACCGGCAGAGGAACCCAAAAGCCCCGGCCTGCACTTTATGGACTCCTCCAGCGCAGCGGCGGAAATGGTCACCCTGTGCTGCGCGGCCGGCGCCGTGCTGCACCTGTTCACCACCGGGCAAGGCAACATCATCGGCAACCCGATCGAGCCGGTGATCAAGCTCTCCGCCAACCCGATCACCGTGGAGACCATGGCCGAACATATCGACGTCGATATCACCGGTTTGCTGCGCTTCGAATACAACCTGGACGGCGCCGCCGACCGCGTGATGGAAATGATGGCGCACACCATCAACGGCCGCCTGACCAGCGCTGAAACTCTACGCCATGACGAGTTCGTGCTGACCCGGCTGTACCGCAGTTCTTAGCGCCTATGTGCTTAACCAACATCAGGGTGTGGCGGAGGGGCTGAGGGCGTTCCCCCTGAGAGATCATTACCCGCCAGTTGAAGGTGCGGGGACGAGTTGGTCGTGGTCGGGGATGCGTGACTCGACCAGGCGGATGGCCGGTGTGGCGTAGCCGGCCATCCCCACCAACGTGGTGATCAGACCGCAGAAGATGAAGATCAGGGCCATCCCCGCCCCGGGGCCGGTCCCGACCAGGCCCGCAAACGCAGGTGTGAGGAACCCGCCGGTTTGCATGGCCGGTTCCATGACCCGGTCGGCTAACGGTCCGGCGATCAGGGTGGCCAGCGGGCCGCTGACCTGGGCGATCAGCCCCCGGCTGGCAAACACCCGGCCCTGGAGATCGGGGGAGATCTTGGACTGCCAGATGGCCTGGTTCGAGCCGTTGATGATCGGGATGATCAAAGAGCGAATAAAGCTGGCCGCAGCCCAGACCGCCAACCCCTGGCCGAAGCCGAATAGAGCCATCCCGAACAGGGAGAATATGATCCAGCCGGTGAGGACGCCGTGAATGCGGGGCCGGGGTCCGCCCCAAATCCCCATGATGATCCCACCGACCACACCTCCGGTTGCGCCGATCGAACTGACCGAAGCGAAGATCAGTTCGTTGTTCCCGGTGCGCGCCAGGATCATGGGGGCGACCAGGGTAAAAGCGATGCCGGTTATAAAGTTGCCGGTCATAAAGACGAGCTGCAGCCCGAGCAAACTGCGTCGCTTCAAAATGTACCGGAACCCATAGATCGATTCTTTCCACAGGCTGCTCCGCCCGGCCAGCCCTTCGGCGGTGATCACCGGCTGGGGGACGTGGACGAGCGCCAGCGCACCGACCGCGATGGCGCAGGAGAGCAGATCGAGCAGCAGGATGCCTTCCAGGTGGATGATGCCCAGCAGGGCGCCGGCCAGCAGCGGGGCGAAGACGGTCGAGCCGGACTCGGCCAGGGACAGCATCCCATTGGCCCGGCCGTAGTGCTCTTTGGGGATCATGGTGGAGATCGCTGCCGAATAGGCCGGCCACTGGAAGGACTGGAAAGCTCCCTGCAGGGCGGCGGCGACATACAAGTGCCAGATTTCCAGCTGCCCGCTAAGGTACAGGACCAGGATGAAGATGGACGCCACCCCTGAGCTCAGGTCGCTGACCATCATCAGCAGTTTGCGGTTCGAGCGGTCCACCAGGGCGCCCGCCAGCGGCATGACCAGGACCATGGGGGTGATAAAGAAGAATTGAACCAGAGCGAGAGCCGTCGCCGAACCGGTGATCTCGTAAGCCCAGATGGTCAGGGCGAAGGTGGACATGCTGGTGCCGAGCAGAGAGACGATCTGTCCTAACCAGACGATGGTGAAGCCGGTCATGCCGCTGAGCAGAGATCTGGGTTGCATAACTACCCCTAAAGATAGTAATCTGTGTGGGAGTGGTGCGTTTGGCGCTCTACTCCCACACAGATTAATCGATCGATGGTTGACGTGCGCTGCGGTTGATTATAGCGGTCAGGTTCGGATTAGATCAAGGGCCGCTTCGGCGGAGAGTTCACCGGAGGCAATGCGCTCCAGGATGTCCATGCGATCCGGGCGTGCGGGGAGGGACCCCTCGGCCAGGATATACACGTCTCCGGAGGTGGTGTGGGCTTCGATCAGCGGGCCGCCGCCCTGTATTTCGACCAACTTGCGCCCGGGGCCGGTCTGCGAGCGGGTGATGGGCAGGTTGGTGTGGATGTCTCCGCTGAGCGAGGTGGCCTGAACCGTGCAGCGGGCCTCCGGCGAGACAGCGAGGCAAACATCTCCAGAGACCGTCTTGAAGCGGTAATCGCCTTCGAAAACCGGCATCGCCAGGCGCAGGTCGCCGCTGATTGTGGAGGCGCTCAACCGCTCGGCGTTCAGTTGTTCCAGGTCGATATCACCGGAGACGGTTTCCAGGCGGATCCCCGGGGAGGATAGACCGGCGCCTGTGATCTCCCCACTTACGGAAGCGAGACGCATGACGCCACCGACCTGGGTCAGGCGGATGCTTCCACTCACGGTGCGCAGGTTGAAATCGCCGCTCAGGTTTTCGACAAGCACCGTGCTGGATACGCCGCGCAGGATAACTTCGCAGCCTTCCGGGACTGTGATGAGGTAGTCCACCCGGCAGGGCCGGGCGCCATGCAGAAAGAAGGCCAGCAGGTTTGGCTGCTCATAAACGGTCTCGGCGACCACCGCGCCATCTTCTAGCTGGCTGATCTCTACCCGGGTGTGCTCTGCATCGCCACTTTCCAGGCGCTTGATGGCCTTGATCTCGATTTGATCCTGCGAGCCTGGCCCGACATGGATCGACCCACGGCAATTGTTGACCGACAGGCGCGCTGTACCGTTCACCTCGAAGGTGTTCTCCAGGACTTCGGTAGACATAACCGTTTCCTTTCCTAAGATGGGCGGGTTGGAGCGGCTGTTAGGCCGTCTCCGGACCCGTCCGCTATTCGATAAATATTTCTACGTGCTCGCCATCCTCTTCGTCGATGACATCGATGATCTTGCCTTCGGCGCCGGCATTGATCGCATCGATCAATTCATCGAAGGCGATGCCGGGAGCGTACTGCGAGGCAATATTCAGACCGGCGTCGACCAGGCCCAGGGGGAGATTGACGGTGGCTTTGGCTTTGCCGGTGACCATGTCGGTCACTCGCACCCGCAGCCAGCGAGCGCCCCCTCCCATCGACCCCCGCAGGGAAGACTTACGGTCTGGCTTGCGGCTCTCGCTGAGCGCAGCCAACAGCTTGGCCCCCTCGAAAGCGGTGATCTTGCCCTCTTCGATCATGCGGAGGATTTTGATTCGTTCTTCACTTGTTGCCATGGGCAACCTCCGTTTATCCGATATAAAGTTCCACCCGCTCGCCGTCTTCATCATCATTAATTTCGATGTAGACCGGATTCTCGGGGGAGAGATTACTGTTAGCAGCCAGGATGACCTGGTCCAGGTTCTGGTCATTTATCCCGTGGATGCGATTCCCGAAAGTTCGCAAGAACCAGGTGGAAGAGCGCAGCGGCAGCGGGAAGCTGATGGCGATGTGCTGGGGCCGCTCGCCGGGCTTTTGCGTGACACGCAGGTGCAGCCAGGGGGCGTTGCGGCTGGCCCAGGCCAGCGCGATCGCGGCCACCCCCAGAATGAAGGGCAAGCCGGCGAAGCAGAACCAGAAGCCAACCCCAACTGCCTGGAGAGCCAGGAACATCAACAGGGCGCCGAATACGGTAATCCCCACCCCAACCCACAACGGGATCATCCACCAATAGCGCCACTTTTTCAGGTTGGGCGGGAACTCCGAGCGCTTTGGCGGGTAAACTTCCGGCCCGGCGTCAGGGGAACCGTCCTGCGGGGCGGCTTCCTCAGCTTGAGGGGCCGCTGTGCCGGCGAAGAACGGGGCTTCGGGTGGAAGCTGCCCGTCAACCCCGGGAGCAGCAGAGGGGCCCAGCGGTATGGCCGCGGTATTAACCAGCCCCTCCTCGATCATCGCTTCCGCCTCGTCATCGCCTGCGGACAGGGATTCGAGCAGCTTCAACCCTTCCTCAGCGGTGATCTGCCCATTCTCGATCATCTCGAGAATGCGAATACGCGCTTGTTCGTCGCTCATCCCGCTCTCACTCTTCCCGGCCTTCTAATGCGGCAAGCAGCGCATCCGCTTCCTCAAGCGAAATCTTCTTCTGTTCCAACATGCGCAGGATCAGCAGGCGCTCTTCGTCGCTGACGGGATCTTTGGGTGGAGGAGGCGGGGTTGGCCCTCCGGAGAACTGGAAGCTCCAGGTGCGCCTGCGGCCCTGGGCCCGGCGCTCCGCGGCGCGAGCCTTGGCTTCGCTGCGGCGGCGGGCTTCCTCAACCTTGCGCTCCAGCTTCTCCTGTGCCCGGCGCATCCGCTCCTGTGCCCGGGCTGCAGCCCGTTCGCTGGATTCCCGGGCGCGCTGCATGATCTCCTCAGTCTCCTCCGGTGTAAGGCCGCTTTTGCCGATACGGGCAGAGAGATCTGCCAGTTGTTCGTTGATCTGGCGGGTGACCGCCTCCATCTGAGCCTCGATCTGCTGGGCGATCTGGTGCTCAAAGGATTGGGGGATGTCGGCGAAAGCCTGGCCGAAGGCGCCTTCCGCCTCTTCGGCTGCCTCCCGCACATCTAAAACTTTGACGGTGAGGTTGGCGCCGGCCTGCAGTTCCAGGTTGGCATCGCCCTCCCCAATGACTTCTTCGACGTATGCCTCTTGAATCCGGCGGCTGCCGGTGGGGAGCTTCAATTGAATGTTGTTCGCGCCGCTGCGCATCTGCAAGCGGGCGCTGGTATCTTCGGGAAGCTGGCAGAAGAGATTTCCATGCCCGGTGATGTTGTAATCCGAGCCGCTGAGCTGGCTGAGACGGACCCAGGCGTTCCCGTTGGCGACGATGGAGAGGCTGCCGTCCACATCACGGACTTCGGCATTCCCGCCAACGTTCTCAACCGAGCAGTCCCCCTGGATATCGCGCAGCTCGACGTTTCCGTCAATGTTATCCAGGCGGCAATCCCCTTCGACAGTACGTACTTCTGCATTGCCCTCAACCTGGTCGACGCTCAGGTCGCCGGCGATATCTCGACAATGCAGGTTGCCCTGGACGATGCCGATGTGGGTTTCGGCGACGCTGCGCAGGATCAGCGAGCTATTCACCTCGTCGATCTTGAGCTGGTCTTCGAGCAGTTTAAAGCGGGCCTCGCCCTGGACTTTGTCAACCTGCAAGATAGCGCCGGTGGGTACGCGCAGCGTGCAGCTCCCCCGGCAGCTCAGGCGGATGACATCCTCCTGTTCCTCCAGGGTGACGTCATCCGGATTGGCTTTGACTACAACTTCGTCCTGATCCCAGCCTTTCACCTGGAGGTCGCCTAAGATCTCCTCGATGATCACTTCTGGCGCTGAACTCGTGGAAATCGATTGGTTCATATTTCCTTAACCCTCCTTTTCTTTAAGGAGCAGCATCGCCTTTTCTGCGCTGATAATGCCGCGATCCAACTCTTCCAGGATGCGCTGGCGTTCCTCGTCGGATAGGCCTGCCGGTTCGTCGCCGCCGCCTGGCTCGTAACCCAGGGCGCGGATGATTTCATGCAGGCGGTTGCGGATGGTGGGGTAGGAAAGGCCGATCTCATCCTCCATCCGGCTGATCTTGCCCTCGCAGCGGACGAAGGTCTCGACAAAGGCAAGCTGTTCTTGGGATAGCTGGCTGAACGGGCCGGCTGCAAAGCGGCCTTCGATGACCGTATCGCAATCGAGGCAATGCAAGCGGGTGACGGTAATTTCTCCGCCGCATAATGGACATCGTGTGGGTAAAGCGTTCATCGTCCCTCTTTCGTGATTTAGGTGGCTGGGGCAGGTCATGCCTGCCTCCAGCGAGGACGGGCCCGGGATCGCCGGGGTGGAGGGCCGAGACGTGTGCGTGCGCCTCCCCATACCTGCTCCCCGGCGGGTCCGCAGACCCGGTTTTAAAAAACGAGTTAATGATCTACAATTATTATACGGAGAAAATCAAGAATGTCAAGAAGTATATTTGAAATGTTTAATTGATTTGTGGGAAAATTCAAGAAAAAGGAAGGCGAGTTGCGAGAAAAATGAAACGGGTTGTAAGGCTAGAGGCCCACAACCCGTTTTTCGCCCGTTGAAGGCGAGATTCAAGGCTGGTCGAGGCTTACCGCGTCGACGACCTCCCGTTCGGATTTGATAAAACTGGCCGCGTTCGAACACTCGCAGGCGGTCACCACTTGAGAAAAGCGGGTGAGGGTCCCCAAATATTCCCGGCTGCCGTTATGGGCCACCCAGCCCTCCAGATTGAAGGCGAGGATGCCGTGCAAGCCCTCGGCGGTGAACCACTCCCCGTTGTATTTGCGGGCGATGTGCACGTGCGTGCCGGTGGTGCGCCCTCCCTCGCAGGAAGGTGGGCCGACCGGATCCCCTTGCTTCAAAACCGCTCCCTGCCGGACCCGGCCGTTCGAGCCGATGTGCAGATAGAAGACGGCCCAACCGGTGCGCTCGTCGCCATCGCCGTCCAGGTCGAGGACGACGACACCGGGCTCAGAGCGGGCAACCACGCCATCGGCGACCGCCATTGCCATTTCCGAGCTTATCTGGCAGCCGGAAGCAGTGAGCGGAGGGGCAAAGTCAATCGCCGCCAGGGGTTCGCCCACCCCCCAAACCGAGTGCGGGCCGCCGGTGTAGGCCCAGACGCTGCCCGGGCTGAAGGGCAGGATGAACTCCGGCTGGTACAGGCTGCCGGGGATATGCGGCTGTTCGTTTTCCCAGGGGTCGCCGAACAGATCGCGGTAGGTCTGGGCAAACCCCTCGGGGGCGATGGCATAAGCGTATTGGTCGGGGGGCAGCAGGACATTGAAGAAGTTGTGCAGGCTGGCAGTCGCCGCGTTCAACCAGGGATCGAAGCGTTCGATCCGGCCGTCCCGGTATTCGATTTCGGTCAGCCTGGATGTCCGGTAGCCGTAGTAGCCGTTGTTGAGCAGGTTTGCGGCCCAGCCCAACTGGGAGAACAGGCTCTTGTGCTCGTGGTCCCGGTACCCGAGGACGAAATCATTGGCATTGGCGGGCATTTCCGGTTCGCTCAGCGCTCCGGCTTGATACTCCAGCAGGGCCAGCAGCAGGCGCGGGCTGACGCTGTAATTCAGGGCGATAACGTCGACCACCTCCCCGCCTTTGCGATTTCTGCCGGAAGCGAAGGTGGTGAAATTTTTCAGCCAACCGGGCTGGGCGTTGACGAACTCGACCGTGTCGAAGCCCACCTGCGCCGGGCCGTTGACGAACAGGCTGTCGGGGATGATGCGGTATGGCGAGCCCCACAGCGGCAGGTAGTAGATCGGGATCTTCATCGGCATCCCCGGCGGCATGGTGGTGGCGGTCGCAGGGATGAACGAGTTGGCTTCGAGGATCTCGGCGACGGTCGTGTTGAAGCGGACGGCGAGATTGGGAAGCGTATCGCCGGTTTGGGCTACGTAATCCACCAACTCGCCGGGTTCGTAGAGCGGCCGGGTGGGGAATGGGCTGGGGACGGGGAGTTGGGTCTCCTCAGCCTCCTGCTCTGCCAGGTCTTGGGCCTGTCCCTCAGCTTCTGGCGCTTGCTGAGGGCCGGCCTCGGGAATGCCGCTCGAGTCGATCGGGATGCAGGCGGCGAAAAGCAGCGAGGCCAGCAGAGCCAGATGGATGGGGAGAGAGAGCTTGCGGTACATCAATAAAACTCAGGGGTCCGCCTCGGTGCGGACGATAAACGTTGCGGCGGACGAACAGGTGCAGGCGGTTACGACTTCCTCGCCTCGGGTGAGGGTGCCTTTATAAGCCGTTTCCCCGGCCTGGGCCACCCACCCGCCGAGGTCGAAGGGCAGCGGGCCATCGGCAGGGACCCACTCCCCGTTGTATTTACGGGCGATATGCACATGCGTTCCGGTGGACAAACCGCCTTCGCAGGAAGGATGGCCGAGCCGGTCGCCGGCGTCTGCCCATTCGCCCACCGGGATGCGCTGCTCGCTGGATACGTGCAGGTAGATCAGCACCCAGCCGGTCTGTTCCCGTCCGTCGCCGTCCAGGTCGAGGACGACCACTCCGCCGCCGGAGCGCACCACCAGGCCGGATGCGGAAGCCACAACCCAAGCGTTAGATTTCACACACCCCGACTCGGTGCTGCCGGGGGCGAAATCCAGGGCGGCGTAAGCGCCATCATGCTCCCAGGCGCCGTGCGGACCGCCGGTGAAGCTCCACTGCCAGTTGCGGGTGAAGGGCAGGGTGAGAGGCGGCTGGACCAGCCCGGAGGGGAAGAGCGGTTCGACCTGCATGGCGCGCTCCCAGGGGTTGCCGAACATGCGCTCGTGCAGGGCGGGGAATCCATTGACCGGGTCGAGGGCATTCAGCCAGTCCTGGCCCTGGTAGAGCTGGGCAAAATAATACTGGAGGGCGGCCGTCCCGGCGTTCAACTCCGGGGAGAGACGGGCGACCGTGCCATCGGGGAAGTTGATCTCGGTCATGCGGCCTTCCCGGTAAGCGTAGTAGCCGATGGAAAGCTGGTTGACCGCGTAGACCAGTTGCTCGTACAGGTTGTCCCGGTTGGGGTCGATCAACCCCATGGGGTAGCGTTCTTCCCGGGCGTTTTGCGGCTGGCCGTAGACCCAGTGGCTCTGATACTCGAGCAGAGAGATGAGCAGGCGTGGGTTGATCGAGTTCTCCGTGGCCACGCGCATGATCGTGTCGGCGCCGCTGGTGATGCCGGTGGATTTCAACCAGGTGCGGTAGGTGGCCAACCGTCCGCCGGCTTGCTCGGCAAAGGCCCGGGCGTCGAAATCGGCGGCAGAGGGCGAGAAGACCACCTCGCTGTCGGGGATCAGCCGTTCGGAGGAAGTCGTATTCCCCAGGCGACGGGGGATGAGCAGCAGTTGGCCGGGATTGATGAAACCGTTCTCCGGGATGGGATCGGGCGAGTGAATCTCAGACGGGTCCACGCCGAAGCGGACGGCGACAACGGGCAAGGTATCCGCCGCCTGGGCGGTGTAGATGATCGGGCCATTCTGATCGGCCGGGGCGCTGACTCCCGGGGAACTCCCGAGGATGGGGGGTTCAGGAGTGAAATCGGGAGTGGGGTCGATGGGGGGCGGGGGTGTGGGGGGGATATCGCTGGGCGCCAGGCTGGCCAACAGGTCCGGGAAAGGGGGAGGGGTGGCCGTGTCGCCGGGGGGAATAAAATATCCCGCACCAGATTGGGAGCAGGCAGAGACCAGCAGGGAGAGGCAGGTCAGAAGCAGGAGCAATTTGTCGTGCGGGAAGACCAAATTATGTTTCATGGATGAGAGCAGGTGCAATAAGCGGATGGCAGTTTCAGCATTCGCAGCAGGGATGAGGCGCCAACCTCTGAGCTAGCGACTGATGCGATTGTCCTCTGAGCGACCGGCATAGGCGTCGATGGTGGTTCCGTCCCGGAGCAGCCGGCCGTTGTACTCGTACCCATCGCCGGCGGAGATCCAGCCCTCCATCGCAAAGGGCAGGTCCTGGTCGGCGGGGATCCACTCGCCGTTGTATTTGCGGGCGATATGGACGTGCGTGCCGGTGGAAACGCCCCCCTCGCAGGACGGGTGGCCGATGCGGTCGCCGGCGCGCAGGAAGGTCTCCGGCTGGACGCGATCGCGGTTTTCCACGTGCATGTAGAGCAGCGACCAGCCGGTTTGCTCCAGGCCGTCCGGGGCCGAGCCGTCCGGACCGCTGAGATCCTGGATCACGGAACCGAGCCCGGTGCGGACGATGATCCCATCGGCCATGGCCACGACCCATTCATCGCTGCGTACGCAGCCCAGGGCGTCGCTGGGCGGAGCGAAGTCGAGGGCGGCCCAGGCCGAACCGCTGCCCCAACCGCCGTGCGGGCCGCCGGTGAAGGCCCACACGCTGCCCGGTTCGAAGGGGAGCTGGAGCAGGGGTTGGGCGAGATCAGGGGGAAGCAGTGGCTCGTAGGTGTATGCGAAGGGATATCCGAACAGGGTGTTGTAGGTGGCGAAGAGCCCCTCAGCCGAGACGGCGCGCTCCCAATCGGGGCGGCCCTCAAGGGCGGCGAAGAACTGCTGTACGGCGGCCGTGCCGGCGTTGATAGTGGGCGCCACCGGAATGGTGACGCCGTCCGCCAATACCCAGGCCGCGACGCCGTTCACCCGCCAGACGTAAAAGCCGCGGTTGAGGGTGTTCGCCGCCCAGGCCAATTGCGGGTACAGTCCCTTGCGCCACGGGTCGTGCAGGCCGAGCGGGTATTCCACCGGCTGTAAGTTGGGCTGGGCCTGAGTGACCCAACCGCTCTGGTGTTCGAGCAGCGCCAGGAGCAGGCGGGGGTTGACGGAATAGTCCTGGGCAACTCTCAGGATCACTTCGCTGCCGCTGATCGACAGCCCATCGACTTCTTCATAATATGAGGCCAGGAAGCCGCCGGCGTTTTGAACGTAGGCTTTCGTATCGAAGTCCGCGTTGGAGGGGCTGTAGACCAGTTCGGAATCGGGGATGACCTTGAAATCGGGACCGCTGCCGGTCGGCTCCGGTGCAGGGATGGTGAGGATCATCCCCACCTCGACATGGTCTGGGTTGACCAGGCCGTTGGCCTCGGCGATGCGGCTGATGCTGACTCCGAACCGCTGGGCGATGCTGCCCAACGAGTCGCCGGCTTGCACGGCGTAGGTGGCCTCCTCGGCCCGCAGCGGCGGCAGCGGGTGGGGCGGGTCGGGCGTGGGGGTGTCGAATGGCCCGGATGCAGCCGGATTGGCCCCTTGAGGCTCTCCCGACCCCTGTTCGGCGGAAAGCCCTAGCTGGCCGCCGCTTAACCCATCCTGATTGCCTTCCCCCGGTAGGGAAACGTTGAAATAATCCGGGTTGCCCGCCTGCAAGAGACGCGCGCAGGCCATCATCGCACCGAACAGGATGGCAAAAGCGATGATGGCGATAGCCAAATTGGGACGGAGTGGGCGGGCTTGCATAATCAATATACTCTAAGTCATTCTACCCCGAAATAGAAGCGGATTGCAAGGGGACTATTCGGTGTTGTTAGGTCTGATCGCTTGGAGAGTATAATTGCTGTTTGAGGTTTCCAGTGACTATTTTTAGGAGGATAAAACGTTATGCCAGCACCGCTCGTGGAATGCATTCCGAACTTTTCAGAAGCGCGCCGCCCGGAAGTGGTCGATGCCATCGTCGCAGCCATCAACGATTCGGGCGGGGTCACGATCCTGGATCGCAGCTCGGATATGGATCACAACCGGACGGTGGTCACATTCGTGGGCTCACCGCAGGCCGTGGAGGAAGCGGCATTTCAGGGGATTCGCAAGGCGGCTGAGCTGATCAACCTGGACGAGCACCGCGGCGAGCACCCGCGGCTCGGGGCGACGGACGTGGTGCCGTTCGTGCCGATTGCCGGGGTGGAGATGGCCGAGTGCGTGGAGATGGCGCGCCGGCTGGGCCGCCGGGTGGGGGAGGAGTTAGGCATCCCGGTGTATCTATATGAAGAAGCCGCCACGCGGCCGGAACGCCAGAACCTGGAGAATATCCGCCGTGGGCAGTACGAGGCGCTGAAGGAAGAGCTGGGCAAGGCGCCGGAACGCGAGCCGGATTTCGGGCCCAACCGGGTCGGCCCGGCGGGGGCGACGGTGATCGGCGCCCGCCAGCCTTTGATCGCCTTCAACGTATATCTGACCACGGATGATGTCTCCATCGCCAAAAAGATCGCCAAGGCCGTCCGCCATTCATCGGGCGGGCTGCGCTACGTCAAGGGGCTGGGGCTGCTGGTCGAGGGGCGAGCCCAGGTCTCGATGAACCTGACCAACTTCCGCGGCACGCCGCTGGCCCAGGTTGTGGAGATGATCCGCCGGGAGGCGATGCGCTATGGGGTGGGCGTCCATCACAGCGAACTTGTGGGCCTGATCCCGCAGGAGGCCTTGATCGAGGCGGCGCGCTGGTACCTGCAGTTGGACCAGTTCGAACCGGAGCAGGTGTTGGAGCAGAAGCTGGCTTCTGCAGCGGAGACTGGCGGCAAAGCCGGCGCCCTGGGTGGGGATTTCCTGGATGCCCTGGCGGCCGACACCCCGACCCCCGGCGGCGGCTCGGCCGCGGCCTACAGCGCCGCGGAGGGGGCTGCCCTGGTAGGGATGGTCGGGCGGCTGACGGTTGGGCGGAAGAAGTATGCCGAGATCGAAGGCCAGATGAAGGAGATGGTGGCTCAGGCTGATAAGCTCCGCCAGGAGCTGTCGCGGGCGGTGGAGCGCGACGCGCAGGCGTTCGAGGCGGTGATGGCGGCCTTCCGGCTGCCCAAGGGCTCTCCAGAAGAGCAGGCAGCCCGCCTCCAGGCGGTGGAACAGGCCACCCTGGGCGCAGCGCAGGTCCCCCTGGAAGTGGCGGGGATGGCGGCAGAAGTGATCGAGCTGGCCCTGCAGGCGGTGACCCACGGCAATGTGAACGCCGTCAGCGATGGGGCGGCCGCGGCGGCGCTGGCCCGCGCGGCGCTCACTGTGGCCGGCTACAACGTACGCATCAATCTGGTCGGGTTGAAAGACGGGGCAGCCAAAGAATCGCTGCTGGAGAAGCTGCACGAACTGGAGCGTAAAGCCGATGCGCTGGCCGAGCAGGTGCAGACGAAGTTGTATGAGCGGGGAGGACTGCCGGTTTGAGGCGTCTGGCAGTCTTTCTGCTGGGGTTGGCGCTGCTCGTCGGGGGGTGTTCTTCTTTCGGTTTGGGGCTCCCGCCGGAAGATCCCCCGGCTGCGGGCAGCGCCAGGGCGACCAGCTCGCCGGCTCCTTCGCCGGTCCGCAGCCCCACGCAGGCCGGGCGGGCGCCGGCCGAGCTCACGCCTACAGCGGCCGCGCAGGCGGCGGTTTCCACGGCAACCCGGCTCCCCTCCGCCACCGCCGGCCCAGCCGGTGACCCGGCGCCCGCCGCCACTCCCAGTCCGACGCCCTGCCTGGCTGAGGAGTGCCTCATCACCGGCGCCTTTTTCTTTTCGCGCCCGATCGCCCCGCCGGGGGTCGATACGATCGATCCCAGCTATCGCTTTGGAAGCACGCAGGGCGGGCAGCGCGATCCGCACCACGGGGTGGAGTTCTTGAACCCCAGCGGCACACCGGTGTTGGCGGCGGCGGATGGGGAAGTGGTGGTCGCCGGCGACGACCGGGTGCAATTTTACGGGCTGTATTCCTACTTCTACGGGAATCTGGTGGTGGTGAAGCACCGCCTGCCCGGGCTGCAGGAGCCGCTCTACACCCTGTACGGGCATTTGTCGGAAATCATGGTTAAGGAAGGGCAGCAGGTGAGCCGCGGGCAAGAGATCGGCAAAGTGGGGATGAGCGGGATCGCTACCGGCAGCCATCTGCACTTCGAGGTGCGTTACGGAGAAAACCTGTACCTGCGGTCGAGCAACCCTGAACTCTGGCTGCAGCCCCACTCGTCCGCTGGCGGAGCGCTGAACGGCGGGATGGCGGCGCGGGTTGTGGACGGGGCAGGCAACCCGCTGGAGATCGACAGCGTGGTCCTCCAGCATCTGCCCGCCCCAGATCAGGCGGCGGATTACGAGCTGTACCTGGGCCCTTACGAAGAGAAAGCTCTGCTGGGGCAGGAGCCGTATAGGGAGAACCTGGCGGCGGGGGACCTGGAGCCAGGTTGGTATCGCCTGAACTTTGCCTATCGCGGCGTGCAGCAGCGAGTGTTTGAAGTCAGGCCCGGGGCGCTGACGGTTTTGACCATCACAATCGAAGGACCCTGAGCCTTCCCATGTGGACCCGCGGGGATAAACTCTTTCGTTCAGGAAAAAGGGGCTTGTGGTGATACGGATCCTGTCTTTGATTCTACTGGCAGCACTGCTGTTGGCGGCCTGTGGGGTTGTTCCGCCGGTGGGAGGCGACCCGGTAGCCGGTTTGCCGCCCACGCGCACGCCGTTCCAGCCACTGCCGCCGACCGAGCCCGGTATGGCGCCACAGGCGTTGTTCCCAGCCCCAGCGGTTCAAACCCCGCTTCCGCTGCCTCCCATCGTGGACCTTTACCCCCCGCCGGCGGAGACTGCCGCACCTGAGTTGGTTGAGATCGAGACCGAGCCGCCCACCCGGGAGGCCGAGCCGGCACAGCCCGGTGCAGCGAGTGAAACCGCCTTCCCTTCCCCCAGCCCAGTCGCTGCGACGGCGACGCAGCCGCCGGAGGCGCCGGTCGTGGCAGCGAACAGGCTGTGGGTGGACCCTCGGTTGCCGGCCGGAGTGCAAACCATGCTGGCGCTCCCCCCGGGTTGGGCGCTGGCCAATGCGGCCGAAGATGCGGACGGGCGGCTGGTCCCCGGAGGGGATGGGGCGCTGGGCGCCTGGGTGTACGCCCTGGTGACCCCGTTCGCCTCCCTGGACCAGGGGGTGAGCGCGGCTGAGCTGTCCGCAGCCTGGCGCGGTGAAGCGGCGGGCGCATACGCCGGCCGGCCGCTGCTGGTGGATGAGAACACGCTGGGGGTGTTCACCGCGGTGTGGGGCGCCCCGGCGGAAGGGGCGGTGCGGGTGCTGCCGGTAGAAGAACTGCTGCCCGTCGCATGGGGCAGCTCCCCATCCTGGGCGATCGTGCCTTTCGAGCGGTTGGAGCCGCGCTGGAAGGTGTTGGAGATCGACGGCAAGTCCCCCCTGCGTAAAGATTTCGACCCGGCGGGCTGGCCCCTGGTTGTTCCGTATTCGATCGAAGGGCGGGCGCCGGAGACGGACGGCTGGATCCCGGACGGCAACCGCAAACCCGAGCGCCTGACGGTGCTGGCGATGACCGGGGTGACGGCGCTGGTGCGGGCCACGGCTTTTACCATGGAGCGGCAGGGCATCCAGTATCCAGGATTGGACGTGGCCCCCTTCCTGCAAGCGGCGGACATCACGCATATCAGCAACGAGGTGCCTTTCGCCTCCGGCTGCCCATTCCCTGACCCGGTGCAGCAGGGGATGCGCTTTTGCAGCGACCCGCGCTATATTGGGCTGCTGGAAGCTGTAGGGACGGATGTCGTGGAACTGACCGGGGACCATTTCCAGGATTGGGGCGCGGATGCAATGCTGGAGACGCTGGGCCTGTACCAGGAGCGTGGCTGGGGGTATTACGGCGGTGGGGCCGACCTGGACGAAGCCCGGAAGCCGTTCATCATAGAGCACAACGGCAACCGCCTGGCATTCATCGGCTGCAACGCCAAGGGTGGGGGGTATGCCCAGGCCGCCCCCGGCCACCCGGGAGCGGGCGCATGTGGTAACTTCGAGTGGATCGAACAGGAGATCGCCCGCCTGCGCAGCGAGGGCTACTTGCCGATTGTCACTTTCCAACACTTCGAGTACTATACCTACCAGGCCCAGCCGAACCAGCGCAAGGATTCTAGAGCGATGGCGGAGGCAGGCGCGGTGATCGTGAGCGGCAGCCAGGCCCATCAGCCCCAGGCGTTCGAGTTCGACGAGGGAGCCCTGATCCATTACGGGCTGGGCAACCTGTTTTTCGACCAGTACGAAGTGAGCTACGCCACCCGCCAGGGTTTTATCGATTTTCACGTCTTTTACGAGAACCGCCATATTGGGACGGAACTGCTGCCGATTTTGTTCATCGATTACGCTCGCCCGCGGGTGATGACCGCCGAGGAGCGGAACGAACTGCTGCGAGCGGTGTTTTCGGCCAGCGGATGGTAATGCAAATCAACAATCGTGGAGAATACCGATGACCATTAAGCCAGACCATTGGATCAAGAAGATGGCACTCGAGTATGGGATGATCGAGCCTTTTGTAGATAGCCAGATGAGGAATGGGGTGATTTCCTACGGCGTGTCATCCTACGGCTATGATATCCGGGTTGCCGACGAGTTCAAGATTTTCACCAACGTGTACTCTGCGGTGGTGGATCCCAAGGACTTCAACCCGAAGTCGATGGTGGATTTTCAGGGCGAAGTGTGTGTCATCCCGCCCAACTCGTTTGCGCTGGCCAGGACGGTGGAGTACTTCCGCATCCCCCGCAATGTGCTCACCATTTGTCTGGGCAAGAGCACCTACGCACGCTGCGGCATTATTGTCAACGTCACGCCCTTCGAGCCGGAGTGGGAGGGGTTCGTGACGCTGGAGATTTCGAACACCACGCCGCTGCCGGCGAAGATTTATGCCAATGAAGGCATCGCCCAGGTATTGTTCTTCGAAGCGGATGAGGTGTGCCAGGTATCCTACGCGGATAAGAAGGGCAAGTACCAGGGGCAGCAGGCGATCGTACTGCCAAAGCTGTAGCCGGGTCAGTCGAAAGACACCATCGCGCCGTGGGGGATGGAGGTCAGGTGGTAGGGGCGGGCGGCGAGACCGGCCTGCTGGAAAGCGCCTACCATCGCCTGGGAAATATTCTCCGGGTCAGCCTCCCCGGTGAAAGCGATGATGCCCGGCCCGGCGCCGGAGAGGGCGGCTGCGGCAGCGCCGGCAGCAAGGGCGGCCGCGATCGCGCCTCGCGCCCCGGGGATGAGCTGCAAGCGGTAGGGTTGGTGCAGGCGGTCGTCCATCACCTGTGACAGCAGAGCCAGGTCGTTCTTTCGCAGGGCTTCGACGACCAGGGCCGTCCGGCCGGTGTTATAAATCGCATCGGCCAGCGGCACCTGTCGGGGCAGGGCGAGGCGCGCCTCCTGGGTGGAGAGTTTGAATTTGGGGACGACAACCACCACCGGAATGGGCGGGGCGTCTACCCGGTAGGTGAGCATTTCCGGTGGTGAGGCCGGTGAGCCGCCGTTGCCGGGCGGCAGGGGGATGCTGACGACCAGGCCGCCATACAGGGCAGGGGCGGCGTTATCCGCGTGACCTTCTATTTCGGTCGCCAGTTGGAGGAGCTGCCCCTCGGTGAGCGGACCCTTCAGCAGGGCATTGGCGCCGAGCAGCCCGGCGAGGGTCGCTGCGGCGCTGGAGCCCAGGCCGGCGCCGATTGGAATATGGTTGTCACATTCAACGCGCAGCCCCTTGGGCGCCGGCGCCCCGACCTGCGCATACAGGTGCAGCGCGGCACGGAGAATGGGGTTGCGCCGGCCGCGCGGCAGGTAGTTCTCCCCTTCGCCGCGCAGCTCAACCTGAAAACCATCTGGGATGGGGGTAAAGCTGACCTGGTTCCACAGGTCGAGGGCGAGGCCCAGGCAGTCGAAGCCGGGGCCGAGGTTGGCGGTGGTGGCCGGGACGCGAACGGTAATCGACAAACAAACCTTCCTAATAACAATAAAAAGTCATGCCGCCGGGCGGAGGATATGATCCTCCAGGGCGTTGATGCTGGGAGGCAGGACGAGCGGGGCTGCCATGCGCCGGGTGATGATATCGGCGTCTTTCAGGCCATGCCCGGTGCACACGGCGACGACGCGCCGGCCCTGGAGCCGTATCTTCCCCTGCTGCACCTGCTGGGCCAGCCCCGCCAGCCCGGCGGCGGAGGCCGGCTCCACCCACACCCCTTCCGCGGCCAGGCGTCCCTGCATGGCCAGGATCTGCTCATCGCTCACGGCGATAATCTCCCCTTGCGACTCCTCGGCCGCCTGCAGGGCCTGCTCACCGCGGGCCGGACGGCCGATGCGGATGGCCGTCGCCACAGTTTCGGGGTGTTCGACCGGCCTGCCGGTGACCAGGGGGGCGGCGCCGGCCGCTTGCACCCCCAACAGGCGGGGGAGGCCGCAGCCGGTGTGCCGGTGGTACTGGCGGAAGCCCATCCAATAGGCGGTGATATTGCCCGCATTGCCCACGGGCAGGCAGAGCAGGTCGGGCGCTTCGCCGAGCGCATCGCAGATCTCGAAGGCCGCAGTTTTCTGGCCCTCCAGGCGGTACGGGTTGAGAGAATTGACCAGCGCAATGGGGTGTTTCTGGGTGAGCTCGACCACCAGGGTCAGGGCGTCGTCGAAAGAGCCTTCGATCTGGATCACTTCGGCCCCATAAGCGACGGCCCCGGCCAGCTTGCCGGCAGCTACCTTCCCCTGGGGGATGAGCACGATCGCCCGCATCCCCGCCCGGGCAGCATAGGCGGCTGCGGAGGCGGCCGTGTTGCCGGTGGAAGCGCAGATCACCGTCTGCACCCCGCGGCCGGCGGCTTCGCTGATGGCCGCCGTCATCCCCCGGTCTTTGAACGAGCCGGTGGGGTTGAGCCCCTCGTATTTGACGAACAGCTCGAACCCGCCGCCCAACTCTGCGGCCAGCCGCGGCATGGGGATGAGCGGAGTGCTGCCTTCCAGCAGGCTGATGGTGATGGAGTGGGGCGGAAGATCCAGCAAATGCCCGTATTGGTCGATTATGCCGTTATGTGTCATCAGATGCACCCTAAACGTGGCAGGCAACCTCCCCCTGCCTGCCAGCAGTTGAATTCTATCACGGCTGATTGATATTCCCATCAGCAGGGGTGACGCGGCATGTAGGATGTGGGCGCGGGTGGGCTGCACAGCCCACCCGCGCCCACATCCTACACCCCATCCTTGAGAGGAATTGGTTCAATCTTCCCGGTTGCGGGCCTGCTGCAGCCGGGCAGTCGCCAGGTCGATGTACTCCTCGTTGATGTCGTATCCGATATAGTGGCGCCCGCATCGCATGGCCGCCAGGCAGGTGGAGCCGCTGCCCACGAAGGGGTCGAGGACGATGTCCTGCTTGAAGGTGTATAACTGCGTGAGGCGGTAGGGCAGCTCCTCGGGAAAGGGAGCCGGGTGGCCGACTTTTTTGGCCGAGACGGCCGGGAAGGTCCACACGCTCTTGGTCCATTCCAGGAAATCCTCCCGGGAGAGCGTGCTTTCTTTGCCCTTGCTCGAGCGGCGGAAGGACCCTTTGGAGAAGACGAGGATATACTCGTGGACGTCGCGCAGCACGGGGTTAGCCGCCGAACGCCAACTCCCCCAGGCGGTAGAGGCGCTGGCGCTGGCGCCCTTGTTCCAGATGATCTCCCCGCGCATCAGAAAGTTGAGGTTTACCATCTGCGTGATGATATAGCTGTGCAATGGCAGGTACGGTTTGCGGCCCAGGTTGGCGATGTTGATGCAGGCTCGCCCGCCGGGGACCAGGACGCGATAGGTCTCTCGCCAGACCCGCTCTAACAGCCCCAGGTATTCGTCCAGGTTCAGGTCCTGGTCGTACTCCTTGGCGGCGTTGTACGGCGGCGAGGTCACCATGAGATGGACGCTGTTATCAGGCAGTTCGTCCATCGTTTCACTGGATTTGCAGAACAACCGGTCGAGGAATTGGGGAGGCACAGGGGTCTCCACCTGCTTTACCGGCTTTTCCCCCTCGACATCTTCGTACAGGCGGCTGTTGTAGAACCTGGAAGCATCGTGAGAAATGCGACCGGGCGTTCCAAAGGCGCTGGTTTCTGTCGTCGCTCGTTTGCGCGGTTTCTTTGATTTCATAGAGTCGGCTGGCTTGCTACGGTCAGTTATGGGATGTAGATAAATGCCTTGATCTTGTCGAAAGTTGCCTGGCCGATGCCGGGTACATCCAGGATCGATTCGATGGAAGGGAAGGGGCCGTTCGCTTGCCGGTATGCGACGATCTTTTCGGCCGTGGTTGGGCCGATACCGGGCAGCTTTTCCAGGTCTTCCACGAGGGCCGTGTTCAGATTGATGGGCTGCTGCATGTCCGCTGCAGCGGTGGGGGAAGGTGGATTGGAATCGGGCCCGAGGGGCGATCGGGTGGGGATCAGGGTGGGGACGCACACCTGTTCGCCGTCCTGAAGGGGGGCGGCCAAGTTAATGGCGGAGAGGTCGGCGGCTGGTTGCGCGCCGCCCGCTTCAGCCAGAGCGTCGCGCACCCGGCTGCCAACGGGAAGAGAAAAAACGCCTGGTTTGGCCACCGCGCCGGTGACGTGCACCAACAGCGGGGCCGGTGTAGGTGGCGGAAGGAGGACGACAGCCTGGCCGCGGGGCGGGCTCCCTACCAGCAAGATCAATCCTGCTCCGAGGAGCCCCCCGACCACGCCGAAGGCCGCCTTCCACCAATCTTTCATACAGATGGATCGGTCAGGCGAAGGCTCAATCCCAATCGCTGCCGGGTGCCATCCACATGCAGCACACGCACCCGGATTCTTTGCCCTTCCTTGAGAATCTCGGCCGGATTCTGCACCGGGCTTTCTGGGCAAATCTCGGAGATATGGATGAGCCCATCCAGGCCTTCTTCCAACCGGGCGAAGGCGCCAAACTGCACCAGGCTGGTAACGGTGGCTTCGACCACCTGTCCGCTGAAATAGCGCTCCTCTGCCGTCTCCCAGGGGTTGGGGAAGAGGCGTTTGAGGCTGAGCGCTACCCGTGCCCGGTCACGGTCAACGTTAATCACGAACACATTGAGTCGTTCGCCCAGCGTCACGACATCGGACGGATGGCGAACCCTGCCCCAGGAGATTTCTGAGACGTGGATCAGGCCTTCAACACCCCCCAGGTCGACGAAGACCCCAAAATCAGTGATATTGGTGACCGTTCCGGATACAGTCTCACCAGCCTGAAGTTCGGTGAGGAGTTGGTTGCGACTTCCGGGCTTGGCCAGCGCGGCTCGTTCGGAAAATACAACTCGTCCCCGCTCGGGATCGCACTCGATCACCTTGGCGTATAAACAGCGCCCCACATATTCCGCCAGCCATTCATCAGGCTGCTCTTTGTCGGGCGGCATATCGACCAGGTGTGAGATGGGGACAAATCCCTGCAGCCCTGGGCTGCCAACCAGCAATCCCCCCCGGTTGTAGCCCGTCACTTCGAGCTCGATTACCTGGTCGCTTTCATAGAGCTCAGAGGCCTTGCTCCAGTCCACAGCGGGCTGAGGCTCTGAGGCCGGACTGGCGTTTTTCACCCGGCCGCTCCCACTCGCCGGCTCAGGCCGCCGGGGCGGAGGGCTGCTGCTTTCCCATTCTTCGTCTTCTGCCAATACCGCCTCCCACCAGGATTCGTCCATTGGCGGGGGCTCCCCTTGAAGATTACGTAGACGATGTTTCGTCACCATTAAGACCACCTTGAGGGATCCTAAGACCTAGCTGCTGTTGAAACGCGGGAGTCTTCATCCTTCTGGGCTTCACGAGCCTCGCGCTCCATTTCCATAATCGTACTGACGACAGCTTCAATCGCTACTCGCTGTTTGCGATACAGGTCGGCTTCTGACATTGCCAGCCGCCGGGCTATCTCGCGTACTTTACGACCTTCCATGAACTTCATTTCAAGAATATTATACAAAATCCACTCGGCTGTAAAGCGTCTCTCACCCTCCGGACGAGTCTGCTCGATGGCTTCTTTGAGGATGGCGCGGAGCGCGTTGGTCGGGTTGCCTTCATGCCGCTTCAATGCCTGCCTGACGACCAGGAGCCCCATGAGCGGGCTCTCGGTCAGCTTGGGCCCTCCCCAATAGTGTGTGAGCGCGTCCTTGACCCATTGGGATAGCTTCTTCTCCTCCAGAGGAATATCGGGAGTGGTCAGGACTTCGGTGCCATCATATCGAGAAGCGGCGCGCAAGCGCTGGATCAGATCGACCTGAGGCGTGAGCGCTTCCAGCGAAAGGAAAACCTGCTGCTGGCGCAGACGGTCGCGCAAGGCAAGAGCGGCCCGGTCTGACAGGATGGTGAGAGCCTCAACCTGCTCGGGATCTAGAGCGTGGGCGGGGTTCTGTTGGACACCGAGCAAACCGAGCATGGCGGCGGGCGCATCTTCTTCTTCCGGTGTGAACAGCGGCGCCAGCCAGTAATCGCCCCAGGTAAAAAGCTCTCGCCCGATCCCATTCTGAGCGACGATCTGCAGCAAGTTTTCAGACAGGTCTTCGCTTTTGAGTACGTTATCACCTCCTATCACTACCAGAGTATCGACACCACCAGGGCCCAAGGCGGCGATAAAGGCCTGGCGCGACTGTAGCCGGTCGACGACGGCGGCCAGAATCGCCTCCAAAAACTGCCGCAGGTCACTGTGGGTGAGCAGACGCTCCTCCAGGGACTGCAGGAAGGCCGTATCGGCCATATCCCCGCCGTGGAAGAGCCAGCGCTCCCAGATCGGAGCAACCAGGGTGATCAGGTGCTCCATGACGAGCAAGGTGCCTGCCATTGCGACCGGGACCATTGGGGTGGTAAAGGTCAAACCATACGCATCACCCACCCGGCGGATGATGGTGGTAACCGCCAAAACGGTGGAGGCGGTGATCGGGCCGCGCATCAGCCACTTGAACAACCGGCGCTTGACCACCCGGTCGGGCCAGGGGACGCCGAAAAACGCCACCGAGTAGGCCATGAGCACCAGAAAGGCCGAAACCAGCAGGTTGCTCAGGACGACCAGCAGCCAGAAGAACAGCGGGCTGGCTGCTCCGATCCCCGAACCAAAGAGCAGGTAGGGGTAAGACCCCAGGGCCGGCGCCAGGGAACCGATCAGCAAGTATGTCATGCGGCGCCGGCTGGTGCTGGCAACTGTCCGCTGATGCGCCCGGAACAGGTTGATCCAGGCGATGGTCATCACCGCGGCATAAAAAGCGGTGAAGATCCAGGTCAGCCAGGTGCGTTCCAGGTGCGGCGCCGGCTGGACATTATCCACCAGGGGACCAACCAACAGGCCCAGGGGCAAGGCGATCAGGAAAAGAATTGAAAGCCCGTACACCAGGCGCACAGCCTGGCGGCGGCGCCCGCGAGATGGTCGCCCGGTGGTAGCCAGGATCGCATCTGAAAAGTGCAAATACGCAGCCGGTAAGAAAATGATGCCCAACCACTGCAGCCGCAGCCAGAACTGCAACCGCTCGGGTGTCGAACTGACGCTGCCAATCGCCTCCGCCACAAAGACGACCACCACACACAGCAGAATCAGGGCGAATGATCGCGTGACCCGGTCACGCAGATTAAACGACAATGCGTAAAGGAGCAGAGAGAAGGCGGTTATGGCGATTCCCGCCGTCAGCAAGTCATTTAAGGTGCGTAAACCGGAGATGAACACAGATACCATTACAACTAGATTATAGACCGAATCTTTGTCGATTCGATACCGATTCTAACGAAAATGCACAGTACGGTTGTCAGGTGCGAGACTGCCTCGTAAATGTGTATGCCACGCAGTTGGCTACAGGTACTTGGCAAAGAAGAGCGCAATATCCTGGTTCGCATAGTAACGATCATTGTAACCGACAAAGTCGAAGCCGAGCTTTTGTACCAGGCGGATAGCGGCGTGGTTTTTCGTTTGGATTTCCAACACCAGGCGGCGGGTTTCGTGAGCCCTTCCCCAGTCCAGAGCGGCGATCACCAATGAACTGCCGATTCCTTTGCGGCGCATGTGGCGGGCGACGATCAGGTCGGTCATCCAGGTGGTCAGGGGCGCCTTGTTCAGGACCAGATTGGTCATGCCGACGATCTCCCCGGTATGCAGGGCAACCAACAGCCCATTCGGTGCCGGCCAGGACTCGGCGAAACGAGCCGGCGAGCGCGGATACTCCACCCGCACCGAGCGCGGTAAACGCACCTCCCGAAAGTTTACTCCTACCAACCCGTCTTCCACTTCGATTTCCATCTGCCAGACATGGTCGCTGGCATAGCCCGGTTCGAGGGCCATGATCCCCGGCAGATCCTCCGGGACCGCCGGGCGAACTTCGATTTCAGGCATAGAGTATCCCTTTTATTAAGGTAGTGGTGTTTCTTCCACGGTCATTGTCACCCGCACCTGGACGATACAGGGGGCCAAGGTCTGAGCCTGATTATCGACCACGATCAGGGCGAGCTGGTATTCCCCAGGCGATAGGCGGCGGGTATCCCAATCTCCGAGCTTTCCATTGGTCACCGCAATGTTGCCCGCCTGGAGGGTCAGCCAGGCCGATTCGGGGTCTTCGGGATGCTTCATCTGGAACATATAGAAGCCGAAGTTGTCGATATCGGCCGAGCCCATGATCGGAACCACACCGCTCACTTCCTCCCCGGGACTGGGGGAAAGGATTTCGATGGATCCCGGCTGGCAGCCTTCCTGCCCACTCAAAACGATCTGAGTGGGCGGTTCTGGTACGCCTGTCGCCTGTTCGCCGGTTGGTTCAGCTAGCTGCTCGGCTGAGGTAGGGGGCAGAGTTGTGGTTGGTGTCGCAAGCAAGTCAATCGTTGGGGTGAAAAGCGGGATCGCGCCCGGAACTGACGGGGCAATAAAGGACACCAGTACGAACTCTGCCACAGCCAGGGTCAACAGCAAAACCAACATGCTGGCAGACTGGTTGAGGCGGGCCTGGGCGCTGTCTCGTTCCAGGCCAAAACTCGCCCCTCGCAGTTCTTGCCAGGCAAGGATAAATTTTCGGATGTAAATCAGCCCCCCTAGCCCTAGAAGCAGGTATATCCACACTTCAAAGGCGCGAAAAAAGCTCAAAGCTTCTTCCATGCCACACCTAACCAGGGGTAATTTGCAAGGCTGTGCCGGGGCCGGGGAGGCGCAGCACAGTCCCGTCTTCAGGATGATTGATTACAAGCGACGCAGCACCCCTCGTATGGTGGCTGTGAGCTTGGGAACGATCTGTTCGCCGGCTTCGAGCACTTCCTCGTGGGTCGTGACAGTTTCACCGTCAAGATTAGCTTTGTTGGTGATTCCAGAAATGCCCAGGACGCGTGTTCCGCCATGGCGGGCGACGGTCACTTCTGGAACCGTTGACATACCAACGGCGTCTACGCCGATCAGGCGGAGAAAGCGTAGATCGGCCGGGGTCTCGAAGGATGGCCCGGCGAGGCAGACGTAAACGCCTTCCCGCAGCCGGATCTGGCGCTCTGCTGCTGCCTGGCGGGCGAGGGCCATGAGTTGCCGATCGTACGCCCGGCTCATATCTGGGAAGCGCGGCCCCAACTGGTCCAGGTTCGGCCCCCGCAGCGGAGTCAGTCCTGCCATGCCGACGAAATTGATGTGATCGGTGATCAACATCAGCTCTCCGGGCTCGAATTCCGGGTTGACCGCACCGGCCGCGTTGGTCACGATCAGCGTGTCGATGCCCAGCCGCTGCATCACGCGCACCGGCAGCCCGACCTGAGCCATGCTGTATCCTTCGTAGAAGTGGACCCGGCCTTGCAGCACGAGAACTGGCTGGCCTTCCAGGCTGCCGATCACCAGGCGGCCCTGGTGCCCGACAACCGTTGAGACCGGCCACCCGGAGATTTCTTGGGTAGGGATGATGGTCGCGTTTTCGACCGCATCGGCCAGGCCGCCCAAACCGGAACCCAAGATGATCCCGATCCGGGGCTGCTGGCCAGAGGATAAACGAGTTCGAATCTTTTCGGCTATCGAATCGATGTGAGCGAGGGTAACGGTATCGGTCATTAAGCAATCATCAATCAGTATCGATATTCGGAGCGTTCACCAGGCGGCGCAGTAAAGCCTGGGTGGAAAGCGGGTTGGTATGACCGAGCAGGATCTGCACCTCGGACAGGGCGCGGCCTGAACGGGCCAACCGGTAAGCAGCCGTATGGCGAGCCAGGCGCGGCGAGAGCGTGACAGGGAGCTCGGCCTTGTTGCCCCACTGGCGCAGGACCTGCCACACGCCCTGGCGGCTCATCCGCCCGCCCGTCTGGCTGATGAAGAGGGCCGGCTCCTCGGGGTGGTAATTCAGCTCGGGCCGCCCCTCTTTCAAGTAGACCTCGAGCGGATCGCCGGCTTCTCCCAGGGGCACCCAAATGCCGGGGCCGTTGTCGGGGCAGAGGTGAAGCAGCCTGGAAGCGATGTTGAGATCCTGCAAGTTCAGAGAGATCAATGTCCCCACGGTGAGCCCGCTCTCCAGGAGCAGCGCCAGGATGGCGTGATCGCGACGGGCGCGCGGCCGGGGCGAACTGGCGAGCAGGTTCCACAGCTTCTGGACCTGTTCTTCGGTTAGATAGCGGGGGGTTTGGAGAGGCGAGGGCTCGGCGATCACCTCGTCGATCACCGCAGCCTCGGCCGAAAATCGGGCGCCCCAGGCAGGATTCTGCTCGTTCAGAAAAGCTGCAAAACGGCGCAAACTGGCCCGGCGGCGAAGGAGTGTGCTCGGCCGGCGGCCCGATTCCCGTTCCGCGATCAGAAAATCTGCGATTTGCTGAGCGGTAAAATCTTCAGTCCCTGGCTTTCTTTCTAGCTTTTTTTCCAAATAGGTAATAAAGCAGCGTAGATCGTTCTGGTAAGCCAGGCGAGTGCTGAGGGAATAGGTCATTTGGGATTCGAGGTAGCTGAGGAAAGCACCCACCTGAGTATCCATGTGCAGTTCTCCTTCTGGGGATAACGGGCACGGTTATAGCACTAAGCGGACTGAGACCTACGCCCCAGCCCCTACCGTAGATACATTATAACATGTACTTATCTTCTGTTATAAGTCAGCTTGCCTTCCCAGTTAATTTTACATCAAGACTTCGCGGAAAGCCTGGATCGCTTTCTCCACTCCGGCGTCATCCACCCAGGCATGGGTGACGAGTCGGAACCGGCGCTGGCCGACAACACCGACGCGCACCCCCCGTTCTTCCAGGCGCCGGGCGACCTCGGCGGCGGTGTGAGACACCCCTTCCTCCAGGTTCAGGAAGATCATGTTGGTGTGCGGAGAACCAGGATCGAGGACCAGGCCGGGGATCCGGGCCAGGCTTTCGGCCAGGCAGCGCGCCCGGGTATGGTCCTCGGCCAGGCGATCCACCATCGCCTCCAGGGCGACGATCCCGGCCGCGGCCAGCACACCGGCCTGGCGCATACCGCCTCCCAACTGCTTGCGGACGCGGTGTGCGGCCTTGATGAATTCTCGCGAGCCGCACAGCACCGATCCGACCGGAGCGGAGAGACCTTTGCTCAGACAAAAGGTGACCGAATCGACCGGGCCGGTGAGCTCTCTGACATCCACCTGCTGGGCAACCGCGGCGTTGAAAATTCGAGCCCCGTCCAGGTGCAGCTTCAGGCCGCGCGCGTGGGCCAGTTCGGCCACCTGGCGCGTGTACTGTGGGGTGAGGAAAACCCCGCCGCAGCGGTTGTGGGTGTTCTCCAGGCAGATCAGGCGAGTGACCGGAGCGTGCACATCGTCCGGGCGGATGGCTGCGGTGATGTCTTCCAGGGCGAGGGTGCCGTCCGGATGCTCCGGGATCTGGCAGCTATGGACTCCGCCCAGGGCCGAGATCCCCCCGGCTTCGAACAGGAAGGTGTGAGATTTGCTCCCCAGGATCACTTCATCGCCGCGGGTGCAGTGGGCCAATACGGCTGCCAGGTTGCCCATCGTTCCCGAGGCGACGAACAGGCCGGCCTCCTGGCCTAACATTTCGGCCGCCAGCGATTGCAGGCGGTTGATGGTCGGGTCTTCTCCATACACATCATCGCCTACAGGGGCGGCAGCCATCGCCTGGCGCATTTCAGGGGTGGGGTGGGTGACGGTGTCGGAACGCAGGTCTACGTATTCCATGGGACGGTCTCCAAATGCCTTTTTATCGTGTGTATGCAGAATTTGCCAGCAGAAAAGAATGATTGTGTGGGGTCTACGGGTTTTCGCTTCTCAGCCTGGACAGCGCCTGCTCCAGCTCGGGCGGGAGGGGGGCGACGAAGGTGCGCGGGCTTTCTTCTCCGGGCAGCCGGATGGACAGGCGGGCGGCGTGCAGGAAATGCCGGTCCAGGGGGATGGTCGGCTGCCGCCGGCCGTATATGGTATCCCCGGCGACTGGACAGCCAATGAAAGCCAGGTGCAGGCGGATCTGGTGGGTGCGCCCTGTGTTGGGCCGGACCTCGAGCAGGGTGTGGGCCGGGAATTCTTCCAGGGTGCGGTACTCACTATCGGCGAGGCGGCCCTTGTTTTCGGTGACGACAGCCATCTGCCTGCGCTGGCGGGTGTCCCGGCCAATCGCGGCTTCTATTCGCCCGGAGGGGGTCGGGGGGCGCCCATCCACCAGGGCCAGATAGATCTTGGTGACCTTACGCAAGCGGAACTGGTCCTGCAGCCAGCGATGGGCCTGCTCGTTCTTGGCGAGCAGGATCAGCCCGGAAGTATCCTTATCCAGGCGATGCACCACGCCGGGGCGCTGCTCGCCGCCGATGCCATCCATCCCGGGCGCGTGGGCCAGGACAGCATGGACCAGCGTGCCCCGATCGTGGCCGGCGGCCGGGTGCACCACCATCCCGGCCGGTTTGTTCACTACGATCAGGTCCTGATTTTCGAAGATAATATCCAGGGGGATCTCTTCGGGCACCAGGCCGGCCGGTTGGGGCGGGGGCAGGTGCAGGCTGATCTGAACGCCCGGCTCCAGCACCAGCCCGGCTTTACGGGCCACGACGCCATCGACGAAGACCTGCCCGTCTTTGATCAGCCCTTGCAGGCGCGAACGGGAGAATTCGGGTAGGTGAGCGGTCAGGATTTTATCCAGGCGTTCTGGCTGCGCCTGTGTATATTCAAAGCTGACCAGGCGTTCATTCACCTTCGACTTCACCTCTCAGGGTCATCCGCTGCTCGCCGGGTTCAGGCCGGTCGTCGTCTCCGGCGGGGTCGACGGTCTCATACTCGCCGCCGCTCCCCGATTGCTGCGATTGGTCCGGGTCGGATGCAGCGTCCTTCTCGGCTTCCTGGCGTTCCTTGATCCACATCCCGATTACGAGTATCGCCACCCCGGATGAGATGCTGGCATCGGCGATGTTGAACACGGCGAAATTGCCGACGGAAATAAAGTCTGTCACCGAACCGATGGTCACGCGATCGATCAAATTGCCCACCGCACCGCCGAGTTGCAGGCCCATCGCCAGGCGCAGGGGCCAATCTTTGCGCGGCACCTGGGGGAAGTAGTACAGGATGATCAGGCTGACGACGATGGAGAGGATGGTGAACACATCGCCAAAACCCTGGAACATACCAAAAGCAGCGCCGGTGTTGCGCCAGTGAACGATACGAGCATAGGGCTCCAACCAGGGCCAGGGTGACCACATCTCCTGGAAAGCCAGGTTGGCCCGGACGAGGGATTTCGTCCACTGGTCGAGGCCGACGATCACGGCCGCGATGGAGAGCAGAAATGCGTAATCGGCGAAATACTTCTTCAAAGGTATCTCCAATCAAAAATTTTGCCAATGCCGCCAACCGGCAGGCCGGCAGCCCCTTCATTTTACCAAAGTGTGGGGGAGATCAGGATGAGCGCGGAGTGAAGGGGAGGGTGGGATCGCGCTTAACGCCGAGCAGGTCGATCTGGTGGGCGATGTAGACCAGCTCGCCTTGCTCCACCTGGGCATGGCGGGCCGCGATCCAGGAGGCAAAACGATCGGGATCGAGGTCCGGGTCCTGGCTGAGGGCGCCATCGATTGTGTGGAGGATATAGTGCAAAAAGTAGGCCTCGTCTTCCGGATAGCCCTGCGCCCCGGGGAATACGACCCAGTCGGAGGCTCCGGCGGCCAGGATGCTGGCACCGAACTGCGGGATCAGGTGGAACAAATGGCGTCCGGTGCGGCTGTCGCCGGAAGGGATTCCGCCCACCAGGCGCCGGTCCATGGTCAGGTGGTAGCGTCGCTCAACCTCCTGGTCGAAGGCCGGGTCGATGCACGGCTCGAAGAGGGTGGCTCCATCGAAATTAATGGTGAAGTAGAACAGCCCGCCCGGAGCGAGCAGGCCCAGCAGTTGTGGCAGGGCGGTGGGCAGGTGCAGCAGGTCGAGGAAAGCGTGGGCGACCAGCAGGTCCCAGTCCCGGCCGGAACCCGGGCCGGCGGCGAACTCGGACAGGCTGGCCGTCTCGAACCGGGCGACCACCCTGCTCCCAGGGCGTTCCAGGCACAGTTCGAAGGCATGGCGTCCTGGAAGCCAGGAGGTGGGCGAGGTCCGCCAGCCGTGATCCGCGGCCCAAAGGGGCAGCCGGCGGGCGGCTTCGGAGATATTTTCGGCCGACATATCGAAGCCGGTGTAGCTGGCATAGGTCAGCAGGCGGCGGCTGAGCATCCGTTCGAGCATGGCGCCGGTGCCGCAGCCGGTTTCGAGCAGGCGCAGCGGCGCTTCGGGCGAGGCGGGCGGCAGGCTGGCGGCAAGCGCCTGCCACACCTGCCAGTTCAGGGCCCGGTCGTCAACGCTCTTTTTGGCGGACAGATAGCGAGTGAAGGAATATTCCATAAGCTAGAGCAGAGTGAGCAGGAAACTGCGGATACTGGCCATCGAATCATCCCATGTGGGGTGCTCCAGATAGGCGTGGCGGGCCTCCAGGCTGTAGGCCTCAAGGCGGCGGCGATCGCCGATGAAGGTCTCCAGGCAGCGAGCCAGGGCATCCGGGTCGTTGGGTGGCACCAGTTCGCCGTTGTGGCCGGGCCGGATCAGCTCGGCCGCCGCGCCGGAGGTGGTGGCGATCCCGGGCAGCCCGAACCCCATGCCCTCCAGGTATACGATCCCAAACCCCTCGTAGGAGGAAGGGACGACCAGCAGATGGCTGCGGATGAATTGGGCGGCGAGCACCGGGTCGGGCAAGGGGCCGGTAAAGTAAATGCGCTTTTCCAACCCGGCCAGGCGGACCTGGCGGTGCACCCGGCGGGCATAGGCTGGGTCGGCGTCCGTGCGGCCAACGACTGCCAGTTCCCAGGGGGCGGACGCCAGGCGGGCCAGCGCCTGGACGAGCACGTGCAGCCCTTTACGGGGGATCAGGCTGCCGAGGAAGAGCAGTCGCAGCGGGCCGGGCCCCCGGCTGCGGGCGGAGATTTCGGCCGGGGTGAGCTGCGGGCGCAGGCGGTCTCCGCCGGGGTAGGCCACCACTCCCGGCGCCTCCTCCCCCAACAGCCCGACGACCGCCCGGCGGGTGGTCTGGCTGTTGTACACACAGGCGTCCACCTGGCGCAGATAAAGGCGCTCTACCATGCCATACAACCGGTTCTGCCAGGCCGGGCGCTGCTCGCAGCTCCGCAGGTGATGGACGATGGAGACGATCGGGAAGCGGATGGAGGGCCGCAGGCGGCGGTTGAGCCAGAATAGAGAGGGGTGGTTGAGTTCGTCCTGGAGCAGCAGGTCGAGCCGCAGGCCTCTCAGGCGGTCCAGGAGGGCCGCAGACAGGTTGTCGGCCAGATGAGCGGGGTAGCTGCGCCAGGGGAGGCAGACGAGCTCAACCGCATCTCCCCGGCTTTTCAGGTGCTCAACCAGTTTGCGATCGTATACATAGCCACCGGTGAGGGTATCCAGGTCCCCGTAGATCAGCAGACCGAGGCGCATCAGCCGGACAGGTCCTGGCGGAAGGAAGCCCAGGCGATCTCGTTCTCCCACAGGCGGACGGTGAGCGCGGTGAGATTCGGGGCCTGGATGCAATCCCGCAGCGCTTCGCCCAGGATGCGGGAGAAGTGCTCGATGCTCGGGTTCAGCCCGGCAAACTCGGGCAGATCGTTGAGCGTCTGGTCGCGGTATCTGGCCACCTGGGCGTCCAGGTGTTTCTCGATCTCGACGATGTCCACCAGGTAGCCGTGGCGGTCCAGTTCGCCGCCTTCGAGCTGGAGCTCGAGCTGGTAGTGGTGGGAATGTTTCTGGTTTTCCGGTCCCCAGTCACCCCCGATGAGATAGTGCTGAGCAATAAAATCGCGCCGGACGGCGATGGTGTACATGGAACCTCCTTGACGATGATCGGGCGCCTTCCAGTGCAGCCTTGGGCTGGCGGGCCGGATGCGACCGCAGGGACCGGCCTCACCGGTCCCATTCTTGATAGGTGAAAAGCACCTGGATTGCGATTTCCGGCTGCCGGTCGAGGAGCCGGTAAGCCTCGGCGGCGCGGGAGAGGGGGATGCGGTGCGTAACCCAGCGGGAGGGGCGGATCTGGCGGAGCATCTCCCAGGCCAGGGCGAAGCGGCGCTCTTTGGTCCAGCGCCCGCTCAGTTCGGGGGCCAATGTGCTGACCTGGCTGCTGATCAGGCGCATCCGGCTGCGGTGAAACTCGCCGCCCAAATCCAGGCTGAGGCGTTTCTTGCCGTACCAGGAGCCGATGACCACTCGCCCGGCGAAGCCGGTCACCCGGATGGCGGCATCCAACGCCTCTGGAGCCCCGGACAGCTCGAAAACGAGGTCGGCCCCGCCGGGGAAGCGCTCCAGGATGGCGTTGAGCTGCTCCGGGCTGAAGCTGGCCTGGGCGCCGGCAGCCAGGCTGGCCTCCTGTCGGCTTGAGTAGCGGTCTACGCTCACCAGGTCGCCGAGGGGAAAGCGGGCGAGCAGGGCCGTGGTGAGCAGGCCGACCATCCCTTGCCCGAAGACGATCACCCGCTCACCGATGAGCGGCCCTCCGTCCAGGACGAGGTTGACTGCCGTTTCCATATTGGGCAAGAGCACGGCGTCTTCCAGGGAGATTCCATCCGGGATAGGGATCAGCTCCGAAGGCGAGGCCAGGAAGTGGCTTTCGTGGGGGTGGAAGGCGAACACCCGCCGGCCTGACCAGGTCGGGTCCATCCCTTCACCGGCCGCTGCGACCTGCCCGGCCAGGGAGTAACCGTACTTGAGGGGATAAGCGAATTCCCCCGAGAAACCGGGCAGGGAAGCATCGACCGCCAGCCCCGTGGGGAACTGGCCGCGATAGACGAGCAGTTCCGTCCCGGCGCTGATAGCGGAGAGCTTTGCCTGGACGAGGAGCTGCCCCGGACCAGGGATCGGCAGCTCCTCGGGTTGCAGGCACACCTCATGAGGGGCGGTGAAGAGCAGGCTGGAGCGTTTCATGGAAGATCGATTTGGGAAGGTCAGGGGAAGATCGCCTCTCAGAGTTCCCCATAGATGACGAAATCCTCACCCAATTGGACACAGCCGGGCTGCGACAGGCGGGGATAGGGGGAGTCCAGGGGGCCTTCGACGGCCTGGAGCCCGCCAACCAGCAAGGGCGCCAGGGTGATGATAGCCAGATCTACCAGGCAGAGAGACAACAGGCTGGTGAGGATACGGGCGCCGCCCTCCACCATAATGCTGTGGATGCCCTCATCCGCCAGCCGGGCGAGCAAGGCATCCAGGGGGACGCGGCCATCCGGGGCGGGTGGGAAGCGCATCAGGCGGGCGCCGGCAGCTTCCAGCGCCGAGCACCGCCCCGCATCGGCCAGGGTAGTGGCGGCGATCCAAGGGGGGCGGGCCGGGCTTGCCAGCAGGGCGGCATGCACCGGGGTGCGCAGCAGGCTGTCGACGATCACCGGCTGTGGATGCTCACCGGAGACATGGCGTACCGTCAGGCGGGGGTTATCGGCCAGCACGGTGCCGACCCCCACCAGGATGGCCTGGTGGGCGGCGCGCAAGGCGTGTGTCAGGCGCATGGAGGCCGGGCCGCTGAGCTCCAGCGGCTGGCCGCGGCGCCTCGCCAGGCTCCCGTCCAGGCTCTGCGCGTAGCTTATGGTGACCAGCGGGCGCGGCCCCTCCCAGGCGGATTGGCGTTCCGCCAGCCAGTTAAGGACGGCGTCCATTTCCGTGCCGGGGGTGGTGGCCATTTCCATTTGAACTGCGGCGCCCGTTCCGGTTGAGATTTTGAGCCCTGCCACGCATACCGCTCTGCCTGAGGGCGAACAAGGCGGGTTCCAGCGGTAACAGATGGTTCATGCGCTGCGCCTTAGTGCTCAGGTAGGCGGCGTTGTCGGCGTTGATGGTCGGCTCCAGCGGCACGCGGCGTTCCACCCGCACACCCAGCGCGCGGAGATGTTCGATCTTGGCCGGATTGTTGGTCATCAGGGCAATTGACCTGACCTTCAGATCTTCCAGGATGCGGGCGGCGACGGTGTAGTCGCGCTCGTCGGCATCGTGGCCGAGGAGCAGGTTGGCGTCCACGGTGTCATACCCCTCGTCCTGTAAATTATAGGCTCGCAGCTTTTCCAGCAAGCCGATCCCCCGGCCCTCCTGGCGCAGGTAAATCACCACTCCCTGGCCGGCATTCCCAATCTCAGCCAGGGCTCGCTGGAGCTGCTCGCCACAGTCGCAGCGGCGCGAGCCGAGGACGTCCCCGGTAAAACATTCCGAATGGACGCGCACCAGCACCCCGGCAGCCTGCTCGATCTCCCCCATCACCAGCGCCAGGTGTTCTTTATCGTCCTGGTTGGTGGTGAAGAGGTACAGCTTGAATTCACCGGCTTCTGTAGGCAGGCGAGCGCCCACCCTTCGTGTGACTTCGATGTTGCTCATTGTCTCCTTCTAACTCCCCCTCGGTCACCATAAACTCGCAATTAAAGCTCCGCCCTCCGCTTGATTCCGCAAGGTGCAGTTTGAGCCTTGCAAACGCTTTTTTTTACCTCACCGGTCGGCCAGGAGCAGGCCGATCAGAACAACTTCAACCGCTTTGGTGAAGTATCCGAGGGCGTCCGCGGGCCAGGCTTTGTCACCGATGGCAATCCAGGCCAGGATGGTGATGGCGGCGAAGCCGATGTAGACCCAGCGGATTAGGTCCCGCCGCTGCTGGAGCCAGGGAATGGGTAAAAAGTAGGCGGCCAGGAGGGTCAGATAGCCAAGCGCATTGAGGATGAACATGGGGTCCGGGAAGAGCAGGCTGAAGTGAACTCCGGCGGTGATCAGGGTCAGCAGGATGATCCCGATCTTGATGATCCCGAAACGGGTCCCCTCACTTTCAGAAACACGAGCACTGGACATGAGATACCTCCTTTTGATTGAATAAAACGTTCTCCCGCAAGCTGCGGTTGCGAAAATGAATGATGAAACCGGCGCACAGCGCCGGAGTATCACGAGTTCATTTCCCCGGGCGACGCCGGTAGCGCCGTGGCCGGACCCGGATCGGCCTCCCCCTGGAGCGGGATCCCACTTTTCGTCCGGGAAAAATAGCCCACCAGCCACAAGCCGAGGCCGCCAATGATGAGATCGCGCAGGCGGATGAGCAGGCTGGCGCTCAGCCCCACTTCAGCCGGAGCGCCCAGCGCCTGCATGGCCAGGATCTGCCCGGCTTCCAGAGCTCCCAACCCGGCGGGGAGCGGGGTGAGGAACGCCAGGCGGGCGGCGGTGAGGGCGATGATGGCGCTGCCCAGGTTGAGCGGCAGGCCCAGAAAGTACAGAGTGAGCCAGTATTCTCCCAGCATGAGCATCCACACCAGGCCGCTGAG
>CAYMLG010000012.1:65501-77549 GCA_964391195.1 uncultured Anaerolineaceae bacterium
CCAGGAAGGTGAAATTGGCCAGCAGTTCGAACAGCCGGTCGAGGGTGACCGCGGCGATCGCCTGAGCCCCGGGCAGGCGGTTGCGGGCCCGCAGCAGGTAGACCTGGAAAGGCTCGCCGCCGAACTGGCCGCCGGGGGTGAAATAGCTGATGGCGAACGCCGCCAGGCGATATCCGCTCAGGGCCATAAAGGGCACCGGGTGGTTCAGCGCTCGCAGCAGCAGCCACCAGCGGATGTTAAAGAACAGGAAAATCAAAACATTTAGCCCCGCCAGAGCCAGCAGGGCTGTGGTTTCTAAGCGGGAGAGGGTGCTCCAGATCGCTGACAGCGTCACCGGGCGAAAGCTCCAGGCGAATAGGAGCAGCAGGACCGGCCAGACCAGCAGTGAGACGAGCGACCGGCGTAGACCTCGGAGGAGGGCGCTTTTCATCCCGCGGTCTCTGTTTGCGGCCGTTCACCTGCCCGGCGATGGATCAAATTCTCTTCAGGCGTCCATAAGGAGAACGGCCCGGTGCCGAGGAAAAGGACACCCAGGTAGGCAGCCAGCAGTCCGGTGTGGATTGTCCAAGGCGAGGCGAGCAGCTGGCCGAAGCCGAGCAGCAGCATCCCGGCGATCGCGGCGACTCTCCCGGCCGCCCCGAGCAGGATCAGCGCTGCCACTAACCCCCCCGCCCCCAGGATCAGAGGGTCGGACAGGGTAGAAGCAGCGCCCTGGGCGAACAGGGAAGCTGCGGCCAGGAGCCCCACGGCCAGGCGCAAGGCAAGCGGGGCCCAGCGGGTGAGGCTGGCCTCTTGCCGCCTCTCGGAGAACGCCGGCCGGATGACCCCGGTGTGAAGCAGCCAATCGCGAAGGAAGCCGGCCAGGAAGGGCAGGCCGAAGCCCAGGGCGGCCAGGTGGACGGCGTCTGGACTGAAGACGGGCCAGAGGGCGACCGACAGGAAGCCCATCTGCAGCCCGGCCAGGCCGCGGCGGGAGAGGCTGGGGGGCAGCTCGTAGACAGGCAGCCCGCGACGCGTTCTCAGCCAGGCTCCAACCAGGTAGGCGTAGCGAGCGAAGCCGATAACCAGGTACCAGTCAGGGAGCCGCCCATCGCGCACGCCAAGCAGTACGGCGACCAGCACGCCCAGACCGTCGAAGCTCATATCCAGCACCTCGCCCAGGCGGGTTGCATGGTCGGTAACTCGGGCCAGGTAGCCGTCCAGATAATCGGCGATGATCGCCAGGGTATAGAGTACTCCCGGGATCCAGGCCAGCCAGCCGGTGGAAGCCGGAAGAAGTAGAAATCCGGCCAGCAGGGCCAGCAGCCCGCCGCGCAGCAGGGTAGCGACATTGCCCGCCCCCAGATCGGGCAGCAGCTTGTCCTCCCCCAGGCGGCGGTTGGCCTCCAATCCCTTCCACAACACGGCCAACAGGTAACCGTACCCCAGGAATGCCGGGAGCAGCCAGCGCCAGGCGGGCAGCCCCTGGGAACCGAGCAGAATGAATCCGCCCAGCAGGGTGGACAGGCTGAGGGCAGCACTTAACGCCCAGCGCTTGCGCAGGCTAAAAAGTGCTTGTTTGTTTTCGATGATAGAGGTGGCGATCATCAATTCTCCCCTACGCTGATGCCGGCCGGCTTCTTGACGCCCCCAAAGCAGTCCCACAAATTCTACTATAGTTATACGAATTATCTCATAAATTGGATTTGTTTGAATGGCGAGAGCTCGGGGGAAACGGGTGTTCCGTGACGAACCACCCCCAACGCTCCCTGACCTCCGATATCCACATCGAATCATTAGAGAGATCCAATTTTCGATCGGGTAAGAATCCGTTGCCGTGTGCAACACATAGCCAAGATATCAGCTTTCATGAAAGGAGTAACTGCGATGAACGCCTTACAGAACAAACTCACCCGTGTTTTCGCCACCCTGTTCGTCCTCGTCATTGCCCTGACCAGCTACACGACGGTTGACGCTCACAAGAAATTGAACACCGGAGAGCTGGCTTTCCACGACGCCATGCGCAAGCTGTGGGAAGATCACGTCATCTGGACCCGCATGTTTATCGTCAGCGCAGTGGCCGGTTTGCCCGACCAGGATGCGGCTGCCGCCCGGCTCCTGGCCAACCAGGAGGATATCGGGGATGCCATAAAGCCCTTCTACGGTGAAGCGGCCGGGGACCAACTGACCGCTTTGCTGCAGGACCATATCTTGATCGCCGCCGATCTCGTAACGGCGGCGAAGAGCGGCGATACGGAAGCGTTCGAGGCCGCCCACGCCCTTTGGTACGCCAACGCAGATGAGATAGCCGCCTTTCTCAACGCCGCAAACCCGAAGGACTGGCCGCTGGACGAAATGCAGGCCATGATGCGGGAGCACCTTGACCTGACCCTGGAGGAAGCCACAGCCCGCCTGAACCAGGATTGGGAGGCCGACATCGCCGCCTATGACCGCATCCACGAGCAAATCCTGGGCATGGCAGATATGCTCAGCATGGGCATCATTCACCAGTTCCCCAAAGAGTTCAAGCGCCCGTAGCAAAGGGGCGCCGGCCAGCCAGAATCAAAGCTTGCGGGTATCGGGTGGCCAATACCCGCAAGCTTTGACCACCCTCGTACCCGCGTTCCGGCGTGGTAGGCACGCCAAGGCTCTACATCGTCCCTATGGCTGCCTCACATGAGAGCCGCCCTGTCCCTGGTAAATGGTGTAATGTGGTGGTGTGAGTGGCGGAGCGCCTACACCACCACAAAACAACGATAGCCGCGGTTCCCGGCCGGTAAACCAAGGCCTTCACGGTATAATGGGATGAAGAGGGTTATTATGGTGAAAAATGGATTGACCATGGCCAGCGCGGGCCCGGCAGGCGATCCCCAATCAATGGGCGAACTGGCTCACATCGCCGAAGAATCAGGCTGGGAGGGATTTTTCCTCGAAGACTACATCGTCTGGCAAAGCCACCCGGAGGTTCCCACCTACGATCCCTGGATCACCCTGGGGGTGATCGCCACCCGCACCCAACGCATGCGGATCGGGACGAAGGTTACGCCCCTTGCGCGGCGGCGTCCCTGGAAAGTGGCGCAAGAATTGGTGACGCTCGACCACCTGTCGAACGGGCGTGTGATCCTGGGGGTCGGTCTGGGCGATGCCGGCGGCGATTTGAGTTTTACCCAGTTCAACGAAATGCTGGACCCCAGGCGGCGCGCCCGGATGTTGGATGAGGCTATCGAGATCATCACCCGTGTTTGGAGCGGCGAACCGTTTTCCTTCGATGGCGAATTTTACACAATCCGTGAGATACAGATATTGCCCAAACCCGTCCAACAACCGCGCATTCCGGTGTGGGTGGGCGGCGGCTACCCGAACCGCGGGCCTCTCGAACGGGCGCTGCGCTGGGACGGATCCTGCATGTACCGGCAGCAGGGACACTGGATGCAGCCCGAAGATGTGCGCCATATGCGGGAACTGCTGATCGAGCGGCGGGGGACGGCGGATGGTTACGACATCTCGGTCGGCGGCGGGACGCGCTGGGAAGATGAAGATGAACAGCGCCTCTATATGCAATCCATCGTGGCCGAAGGGGTAACCTGGTGGTGCGAATACATCCCACCCGACACGGGCGATTTCGAAGTAATGCGCAAGCTGATCGAGCGCGGGCCGCTGCGGATCGATTAACCTGTCCTTCGGGACATCCGTGCCGGGAGGCGATGGCGTTCAGAGCACAGGCGCCCGCCCGACCTGCCTCTGAGCCGGCAATGAATACCGGGCTGCCTGAACTCTTCAGGCAGCCCGGTATTCATTGCCGGCAACACCTCTACAGGTCCCGGCTGTTGAAGCGGCGGATGGTGAGGGCGAAGGCCACGAACATGTACAGCACGGCGTAGGCGATCATCAGGTCGCTGGGCACCGTACGAGCGGTGAACGGAGAGAACTCCATCAGGCTGGATAGGGGCGACTGCAGCTCCGCCGCCGCCCGTTTCCACAGCGCTTCGCTGGGCAGCATCAGGCTGGTGATGATGCCGATGTTGCGCGCCACCAGGCTGGCGGTCTCGTTCAAGATGAAAGACCCGATTTGTTCGATCCACCCCCCGATGAATGCGATGCTGAACATGCCGAACACCAGGACGCCGTTGGCTAAGGTGGACAGCGTGGAGCCGCCCAGCAGCGAGACCGACAGCAGCACCAGGGCGTTCAGCAGCAGCATGGCCACGCCGGTTGGAATATCCCGAGAGGCGCCGCCGCCGATAAAGATAGCGATCAGGCTCACCCCCCCGGCCATCAGCAGCAGGTACAGGGTGAGCATTCCCGCGTAGCCCAACCATTTGCCAGCCACCACTTCCCAACGGTGGACCGGCTTAGAGACCAGGGTGTGAATTGTGCCAGAACTGATCTCTCCCGACAGGGTATCCACCGAGGTGAGCACGGTCATCATCACGGTCAGGAAGTTGACCACGTACAACCCGGCGAGGTAAAGGAAATTTTGCATCTCGTTGATGATCAGCGGGTTGACGAAGGGATCGCTGCGCACTTCGCGCATGATGAAATAAAAGCCGATCGCATAGATGAGCAAAAAGATCAGACCCAGCACCAGGGCCGCCAGCAGGATGCGGCGGCGGGCGGCTTCGGCGAAGGTCAGGCGGGCCAGGGTGAACACGTTCATCATAGACCTCCGTCGGTGCCGACGATCTGGATAAACAGGTCTTCCAGGGAAACGTGCTGCGGGCGCAGGGCATACACATCGGCCCCTTGTTCGACCAGATAGCGGTTCACCGCCGGCAGATCGCCTTCCCCGTCCAGGGTCAGGCTGAGATGCTCGCCATCCAGGCGGATATTATGCGCCCAACGGCACAACCCCTCGACGGCTTCTGCCTGCAGGTTGCGGACGCGAATCTCCACGCTCAACTCGCCTTCCATCAACTCCTGCAGCGGGCTGGTGCGGATGACCCGGCCGTGTTTGATGAACGCCACCCGGTCGCAGGTGACTTCGACTTCGCTGAGCAGGTGGGAATTCAGAAACACCGTGGTGCCCTGGTTCCGCAGGTCGCGGATGATATCGCGCACCAGGCGGCGGCCCACCGGGTCCAGCCCGGAGGTGGGTTCGTCCAGGATGACCAGGGCCGGGTTGTTCAGCAGGGCCTGGGCCAGTCCGATGCGCTGGAGCATCCCCTTTGAGTAGGCGCTGAGCTTTTTCCCGGCATGCGGGGTCAGGCCCACCAGATCGAGCAGATCGGCGATGCGAGCTTTCGCCCGGGAGCGGGGGAGATGGTACAGGTCGGCGTGCAAGGTGAGAAACTCGGAGGCGGTCAGCCAGTCGTGGAAACGGAAGTGTTCGGGCAGGAAGCCAACCCGGGCGCGGGCGGATACGCTCCCTAGCGGCTCGCCGAGCATCGTCCCTTTCCCTCCGCTCGGTTTCACCAGGGAGAGCAGCATTTTCACCGAAGTGGTCTTCCCCGCGCCGTTGGGGCCTAAAAAGCCGAACACCTCACCCTGCTCGACGGTCAGGCTGAGGTCTTCGACGGCGACTTTGGCGCCGAATTCCTTGCGCAGATGGCTGGTTTCGATAGCTGGGGTCATGGCGACTCGAGCCCCGCCTATCTCATCGCCGAGGTATAAGGCCCGAAGCGATGAGATAGGCGGGAGCGGACTGCGCTTATTGCAGGCTGTTAGCCAGCTCGAGGACGCCCGCCGGGTCGCTGCCGGTGAGGCCGTAGAGCATCCCGTCTTTGACCCAGATCAGCATGGTATCGGCCTGGCCATTAGTCCGGATTCTTTCGATCAGCGTACCGGTGACGCCATCGACCTGCACTTCGCGGTGGGTGGCGCCGGTTGCCGGAATCGGTAGAACCAGGGTAGTCGTCCAATCAACGCTCTGGGAGAAAGCCTCCGCTTCCGACTGGCTCATCCCGGCGATCTGCAGGTAGGCCTGCCCGAGCCTGAACAGGTCCAGACCTTCTGGTGCGTTGATCTCGGGGCTGGGCATTTGCATCAGAATTGTGCAGCCCGTGGTGAAGCTGCCGGCTTGCGGATTGTCAGGATCGAAGACAAAGTCGTTGGACCGGCCCCGACCGGACCGGCAATCGCCGAAGCGGGCCTGGACGGCGGCGCCAATTTCCAGGACGACCTCCGCGCCGTCAATTTCAGGCGGGAGCTGAATGTCGGAGCGATCGAACTCATCCAGGATCGCCTGCACCTTTTTCAGGTCAATGGTCATGGTCGCCCGTCCACCGGGTTCGACCCGCAGCTCGAGCCCGTCGGGGGTTGGGTTGGGGAGGCGGACGGTATAGCCCGCCAGGCTGCTGGCTTCTGCGGCATCCGCCGCGCGACGGGAATCGCCATCCGATTCGATTTGGACGTCCGAGGAAATCCACTCCTGGAACTGAGCCGATTCGCCCATTTGCTCTGGGAGCTGGCTGGGGTCGATTTCGATGACGCTGATCCGTTCGACCCGGAACAGCCCCAGGAAGCTGTTGGCGATGGCCCGCACAGGGGCAAAGGCCATCAGACCGGCGAGGAGAACGAGGGTGATCAGAGCCGCCCAGGCCGGGCGGGGCAGGCGTGAGAATAATCTCGCGAACATGGTTTCATACTCCTTTGCTTGACCGTGAATGCGCTCTTCCAGGCGGAGGCGAGCCAGACCGGGGCGGAGTGGGTCCCGGGAAGGGCTGATACTGTTCAGGCGCGCTGCTACCATATCGCTGGTGGCGAGCAGGGAATCCGCCTGCGCCCGGCAGCGCTCACAACTGCTCAGGTGAGATTCCACCCGGCGGATTTGCGCCGGTGGGAGTTCTCGATCCTGGTAGGCCCGGAGTTCGCCCTGGGAAAGGTGCATTTTGGTCGTCCTTCTTTCTTGATCTACAGTTCCTTGTGTTCGTTATAGCGGGCGGCAAAGTCGCGCTCGGCGCGGGCGAGGATGGTGCCGACCGAACTGGCGGATACCCCGATGGCCGCGGCGACTTCGGCGTAGGACAGGCCCGAGTGGCGCAGGATGAGCGCCTGGGCCAGGCGGGGTTTCATCGCGGCCAGCACGAGGCGCACTCGCTGGCGCTCCTGGGCTCGCTCGATTTCCGCCGCTGGATCCCAACTTGGGTCGTTTTCCAGGATTTGGATCCCGGCTTCTTCCTCGTATCGGTGGCGGCGTTTGCGCGCCCGCAGGGCGTTGAGCCCCAGGTTCGCAGCGACCCGGTACAGCCAGCCGGCCAGATTGCTGCCCTCTCGCGGCGGGCGCCGGTACAGACGCCAGAACACATCCAGGGCCAGGTCTTCTGCCTCGGCCGGGTCTCCTACCAGGCGCAGCAACACGCTGCACACCCGCTCCCAGTAGTGATGAAACAACGCTTCGAAATCTGAAGGGGCCGTGGCGTCGTCTTGCCCCTCAGAGAGGGGACGCGACATCGTAGTCTCCCCGGTCCTTTTTCTGGTAAAAGTCATGGTCACCGGCGACCTCATTGCAGGTGAAAGGATGTTTCGCCCGCTCGCTTATTTAACACCGGCCGGGTTTGTTATGTGACCACTCCTGGTATAGATCCGCGGGACGCGAGTATTGATATTGGTGAGGATTTCGTAGGGGATGGTACCGGCCCACCGGGCCAGGTCTTCGACCGTGATGCGCTCGCTGCCCGCCTCTCCCACCAGGAGAACCGGATCGTCGTTATAGGCCGATCCCCATTCAAGGTTCACCATGATCTGGTCCATGGCGATCCGCCCGACCACCGGGTAGCGCCGCCCGCGGATGATCACCTCCGCCTGGCCGGACATGGCGCGAAAATAACCATCTCCGTAACCGACCGGGACGGTGACCAGGCGGACCATGTGATCGCTCTCCCAGGTGGAGCCGTAGCCCACCGGGTGACCGGGGAGCACAACTTTGAAGTAGACAACGTGGGATTTCCAGGTCAGGGCGGGCGCTACCGCTATCGTGCGCTGCACTTCCGGAGAGGGATAAACCCCATAGAGCAGGATGCCCGGGCGGACCAGGTCGAAGTAACTTTCGGGGAGTTGGAGGATGGCGGCGCTGTTAGCCATGTGGCGCAGGGGCGGCACAGGCAGATTGTGTTTCTCGTAATAGCCGAGCACTTCCTGGAAGCGTTCGAGCTGCAGGCGGGCGTGGGTGAGATCGGCGGAGTCGGCGTTGGCGAAATGGGAGAAGATGCCCTCGACTTCGACGTTGTGGCACTTCAGGCTGGCCTCAATGAGCTGCGGGGCGTTGTAATAGTGCACGCCGATGCGCTCCATCCCCGTATCGATCTTCAGGTGGACGCGGGCGGCCAGGCCCATCTGAGCCGCGGCGCTTTCGATCTGCTCCAGCTTCTCGACCGATGAAGCGGTGAGCGTCAGGTTGTGACGCAAGAACAACGGCACCTGGTTGCCGAGGATGCCGCCGAGGACCAGGATGGGCGTGGTAATGCCCTGCTCGCGCAGATAGATCCCCTCTTCGAGCACGGCCACCCCCAGGTATTCGGCCCCCTGGGCGACCACGTGGTGGGCGATCTCGGCCAGGCCGTGGCCGTAAGCGTTGGCTTTGAGGATCGGCATCACCTTTGCCGTGGCCGCCTTGCGGCGAATGGCGTTCAGGTTTCCGGTGATGCGATCCAGGTCCACTTCGACCAGGGTCGGCCGCACCACGCCGTTGGTGGAAATCGTAGGATGATTGATGGCCTGCATGGAGGGAATTGTACCGCAATCCTACCCCCATAAGATGTATATGAGTATGGGCGGGCTGCTGCACGGCCCTCCCATACTCATATACATCTACTGACTCCACCATCCGGGTCAGCCGGAGAACAGGCGCAGGCGGGCAGGGCGCATGCCCTCGATCACCACCTTGCCCTTACGTGAGATGGTGAAACACTCGCCTGCCCGCAGCAGGTAATCCTCCCGGTCCCCGACCTGGGTGATCCACACGCTGCCGTATACCGCCAGGATCTGCTCGCCGCGCCGGTCGCCGTCGAGAGTGAGCAGTTGGCGAGGCATGAGTTTAACTTCCTCTGGGCTGCTGTGGAAACGAGCGCGGACGCGAATTACGCTCCTGCTATTGATCGTCTTTTCCATTTCCGTACCTTCCTGAATCCACCGGTTCAATCCCACCAATCGTTTCCTTATTTGTCTTGAAGGGTGTGCGGGCAACCTGTCCGTAGTAAATGTTGTTCTGGTGGGGGTGTGGGCGACGATATCGCGCACACCCCCACACAAAACTCTCTTCCGCTGACAGGTTGTGCGTGCGCACTCTTGAATTCGTAGTATTTACATTCTACGTAAAAAGGTCTAAAATAACAGATATAGAAAAGGCCAACTATAACCATAACAGTTTCGACTTTTGCAAACTGTTATGGTCGCGGACAGGGTAAGGTGTACTGTGCAAGGGGCCAGAATGGGGGTTTTCAGGAGGCAGGTATGGGATTCGGGATCGAAGTTATGGAAGGCACACTGTACGAGCAACTGGCTGATGAGCTTGCCAGGCAAATCGAAGCCGGCACGTTCCGCCCGGGGGAACGCATCCCCTCCGTGCGGCAGACCAGCAAGCGGAAAAGCGTGAGCGTGACCACCGTCCTGCAGGCTTACCACTTGCTGGAGGACCGCGGCCTGATCGAAGCCCGCCCGCAGTCCGGCTATTTCGTGCGCAGCCTGCCCAAGACCGGGATGCCGGTGCCGGAAGTGTCCGCCCCGCCGCTGGATCCGCAGCATGTCAGCGTGGACGAACTGATGATGCGCTTGCTCCAGGACATGAAAAACCCAGGATTGGTTCAGTTCGGGGCCGGCATCCCCAGCCCGGACCTGCTGCCCACGCTGAAATTAAATCGTATCCTGGGAGCCATTGCCCGCAACTCAGAAATCCCTCACCACCTTTGCGGGTATCCGGAAGGGGCCGAGGAACTCCGGGTGCAGATCGCGCAGCGCGCCTTCCTTGCCGGCTGCAGCCTGACCCCGGACGAGCTGATCATCACCAACGGCTGCACCGAAGCGATGAACTTAGCATTGAGGGCGGTATGCCGGCCAGGGGATCTGGTGGCGATCGAGTCGCCTACGTATTTCGGCGTGTTGCAAATGCTCGAGGCGGAAGGCTTGCGGGCGCTCGAGATCCCCACCCACCACGCGACAGGGATGAGCCTGGGGGCGCTGCGCTTCGCCCTGGACAACCACCGTGTCAGTGCGGTCTTGATCGTGACCAACTTCAATAATCCGCTCGGCAGCCTGATGCCGGACGAGAACAAACGCGAGCTGGTGGAAATGCTGGCCGAGCGGCAGATCCCGCTGATCGAGGACGATCTGCTCGGGGAGCTGTACTTCGGCCGGCAGCGGCCCACAGCGGCGAAGGCTTACGACCAGCAGGGCTGGGTCATGCTGGCCTCCTCCTATTCGAAGGACATTTCCCCCAGCCTGCGCCTCGGATGGCTGGCGCCCGGGCGCTTCCAAAAACAGGTGGAGCGGATGAAGATGGCCACCAGCCTGGGGAATGCCATCATCCCTCAGCTCGCCATCGCGCAATTCCTGGCCAACGGCAGCTACGATTACTACCTGCGGCGTATGCGCCGGGTCTACCAGCAGAAAATCGCGGGGATGTCCCAGGCGGTCGCCCGGTATTTTCCCGAGGAGACGCGGGTGACGAACCCGGCCGGAGGGTTCGTGCTCTGGGTCCAGCTGCCGGAGAAGGTGGACTCGTTCGACCTGTACCAGCAGGCGCTGAAGGCGCGCATCACCCTGGCCCCCGGGCACATCTTCTCGGCCACCAATCGCTACCGCAACTTCATCCGCTTGAACGCCGCCAACTGGTCAGAGGCGCAGAACGGGGCGGTCCAGCGCCTGGGTGAAATCGTGGCTCGCCTGGCCGGTCTTTAAAAGTAGAGTCTAGTGGGATGAGCGGGCTGTGCAGCCCGCTCATCCCACTAGACTCTTTGTTCTTGGGGAAGCCAGGCGGCGCCTGGCGGGAGGCGCCCTTCGGCCTCGCCTTCCACCTGGCAGTGGAAGATGGTCATAACGGGTTGGACGGCCAACCCCTGTTCCAGGCAGCAGGCTGTGGGCGGCGAGTGTACGCCCAGGATGCGCTGCGGCATGACCCGCAGGCCGGCCTGCTCGGCGGCAACGCGCTGCGCGGTGTGGGCCACGTTCTCGCCGAACTGCATCCAACCCCAGGGGAAGCGCCACGGGTCGAGTTCGCTGCTGCGCAGGGCCAGCACTTTCCCGTCCGCCCGGGCGCAGACCGCAACCGCGCCCACGCCGATATACGCCTCATCCGCTGCGGAGCGGGGCAGGACCTGGAACTGGTCTCTCAACCGGTCTTGCCGTACAGGCGGGGAAAAAGCGGGCCCCCCGGTGGAGAGCGCCGCCTCGATCATCGCCGCGTAGTAGGTGGGCATGCGCTGAGCCGGGATGGATTCCGGGGCGAAAAATGCCTGGTCGCTGTTTTCCACCCCATCGGCGCGCATCTCGCCGCCGTCCAGCGTGCTGGAGAAGCAGACGGTGTACTGCTGGACCTGATCGCCGTTGGGGTAGGTCACATCGTAGCGGGGATCGGTGTACACTCCGGACAGGCGCAGCTCTCCGCAGGTGAGCCCGGTCTCTTCCAGCAGCTCGCGGCGGGCGCAGGCGAAAATGTCTTCGCCGGGCTCCAGGCTGCCGCCGGGCAGGCCCCAGACGTTGAAATCGGTGCGGCGCTGGAGCAGGATGCGTCCCTGCGAGTCCCGGAGCACGACGGAAGCGAAGGCGAGGAAGACTTTCTTGTGGCCCACCCGGGCGCGCAGCCATTGCACGTAGTTCATATCGCCGGTCGTACGCGGCGACCCACAGAATGCCTCTGTGGGTCGCCGCGCGCAATATCTAGGCTTTTTCGATGGCGAAGGAGACTTTTTCCCCGTCGAACTCAGCCTGGGCTGAGGGCGCCGAGTCGGTTGGGGCGGTATCGGTGCGCAGGTCAACGGTCAGGGTCTCTCCCATCAGGTACTCGCGGTGGGCCTGGATGGCCTGCGACAATACCGGCGTGGCGGAGACGTACAGGCGGATGCGGTCGGCGATGTCGAAATCCGCCTGCTTGCGCAGGTCCTGCACCCGGCGGACGAACTCGCGGGCCAGGCCCTCGTG
>CAYMLG010000012.1:77649-93640 GCA_964391195.1 uncultured Anaerolineaceae bacterium
CCCAACTGCTTGGGCAGCGGCTTGAGGCTGTAGGAGACCGCCTCGCCGGCCGAGCCGAGCACGCGCACATCCTTCACGTTGAGCTCGTCTGCCAGCAGATCGGTGTGCCGCTCCAGGGCGCGCACTTCATCGGGGTTGCTGACCGAGAAGGCCACTGCGGCCAGCGGCTGGCGGACCTTGATCGCCGCCTGGTTGCGGGCGGCATGGCCCAGCGAGGCCAGGCGCATGACCAACTCCATCTCGCTGTTCAGTGCTTCGTCTATGCGGGCGGCATCGGCCTCGGGCCAGTCCGCCAGGTGGACCGATTCGGGAGCCGTCGGGTCAGCCGAGCGCACCAGGTTCTGGTACAGTTCTTCGGCGACGAAGGGCATGGTGGGGGCGAGCAGCTTGCTCAGCGTGACCAGGGCCTGGTACAGGGTGGCGTAGGCGGCCTGCTTGTCGAGGTCGGACTCGCTCTTCCAGAAGCGGCGGCGCGAGCGGCGCAGGTACCACTTCGACAGGTTGTCGACGAAAGTCTGGATGGGGCGGGTGGCGCCGGTCACGTCGTAGGTGTCGAGGGCCCGGGTGACGTCGCGCACCAGGGCGTTCAGTTCGGAGAGCAGCCAGCGGTCGAGGTCGGAGTATGCCGGCTCGCCTTCGATCTGGTCCGGGGACCACTTATCCAGGTTGGCGTAGGTGACGAAGAACGAATAGACGTTCCACAGGGTGAGGGTGAAATTACGCACCACTTCACCCACCAGGTCGACCGAGAAACGCCGTTCCTGGCCGGGCGGGCTGGCGGTGTACAGGTACCAGCGGAAAGCATCGGCGCCGTGGGCATGGAGCACGTCCCAGGGATCGACCACATTGCCGCGGCTCTTGGACATCTTCTGCCCTTCGGCGTCCAGGATCAGGCCAAGGCAAATGACGTTCTTGAAGGCCACTTCCTCGAAGAGCATGGAAGCGATGGCGTGCAGAGAGTAGAACCAGCCGCGGGTCTGGTCCACCGCCTCGCAAATGAAGTCGGCCGGGAACTGTTCCTTGAAGGTCTCCTGGTTCTCGAAGGGGTAGTGCCATTGGGCCACCGGCATGGAGCCCGAGTCGAACCACACGTCGATCAGTTCGGGGACGCGGGTCATGCGACCCTGGCACTCCGGGCAGGGGAGGTGGATCTCGTCTACGAAGGGGCGGTGCAGGTCGAGCCCGCTCAGGTCCTTGCCCGAGCGCTCGGAAAGCTCCTGCACAGAGCCGATCGCCAACTGGTGGCGGCAGGTTTCACATTCCCACACGGGCAGAGGGGTGCCCCAGTAGCGCTCGCGGCCCAAGGCCCAGTCGATGTTATTCTCCAGCCAGTTGCCGAAGCGCCCGTTTTTGATGTGCTCGGGCACCCAGTTGATCTTCTGGTTGAGGGCTACCATCTTATCTTTGTACTGGCTGGTGCGGATATACCAGGTGCCGCGGGCGTAGTACAGCAGGGGCGTGTCGCAGCGCCAGCAGAAGGGGTAGGTGTGGGTGATCGTCCCGGCGGCGAAGAGCAGGCCGCGGGCGGACAGATCTTGGATGATCAGCGGGTCGGCGTCTTTGACGAACCTGCCGGCCCAGGGGCGGACCTCGGGGATGAACTGGCCGTCGTCGTCAACGGTCATGATCACCGGCAGGTCATATTCCAGGGCGGCGGACATATCCTCGGCGCCGAAGGCCGGGGCGGTGTGCACCAGGCCGGTGCCGTCCTCGGTGGTCACGTAATCCTCGAGGACGACGTAATACGCCGGTTTGTCGGGGTGGACGAAGGTGAACAGCGGCTGGTAGCGTTTGCCTTTGAGCTTCTTCCCTTTGTAAGAGTCGACGATGGTGTAGGGCTGGTCGCCGAAGACCTTCTCCAGCAGGGGGCGGGCCAGGATCAGGCGCTCGGTGCCGCCCTCTTCCGCCGGGCGCTCCACGGTCACGTACTCCACCTCCGGATGGGCGGCGACGGCCACATTGCCGGGCAGCGTCCAGGGCGTGGTGGTCCACACCAACAGAGAGGTGCCGGGCTCGTCGACCAGCGGCATGCGCACGAAGACCGAAGGGTCCACCGCCTCCCGGTACCCCAGGGCGACCTCGTGGTCGGAGAGGGGCGTGCCGCAGCGCGGGCAGTAGGGCACGACCTTGTAGCCCTGGTAGAGCAGGCCCTTATCCCACAGCGATTTCAGAATCCACCACACCGACTCGATGTAGGTGTTGGTGTAGGTGACGTAGGCCTCTTCCAGGTTGACCCAGAAGCCGAGGCGGTCGGTGAATTTCTCCCACTCCTGGATGTACTCGAAAGCCGATTGGCGGCAGAGCTCGTTGAAGGGAGCGATGCCGTAGGCCTCGATCTGGCTCTTATTGGTGAAGCCGAGCTTCTTCTCCACGCCGATTTCCACCGGTAGGCCGTGGGTATCCCACCCGCCGCGGCGGATGACGTGGCGGCCGCGCATCACCTGGTAGCGGGGGAAGACGTCCTTGAAGGCGCGGGCCAGGGCGTGGTGCACCCCCGGCAGGCCGTTGGCGGTGGGAGGGCCCTCGTAGAACACGTACTCGGGCTTCCCGCGCCGCTGTTCTTCGCTTTTCTCGAAGATGCGGTGGCTCTTCCAGAAGCGGAGCACGCCCTCTTCGAGCAGGGTGATATTGATTTTGGGAGAGACGGATTTGAATGTCACGTTCGATCTAACCTTTATAGACGGCGAGGGTGATGCTCTCGCCTTCAAGCAAATGGGTTTGGGTGTAGGCCCCCTGAGGCGCGCCTCCGGGGATGAGTTGGGTGGACAGCGTTTCGCTGCAGATGTAACCCGCCCAGTTTACCATGACTGAGGCAAGGTTGTCACCGGCCTGGTAATAGGTGGTGATGCGGTCTTCGAGATTGAAGCCGGCCTCTTTGCGCATGGCCTGCACCCGGCGGACGAGCTCGCGCGCCAGCCCCTCCTGGCGCAGTTCGGGGGTCAATTGGGCGTCCACCGCCACAGTCAGGCGCTTGGATGCCGCCACCGCCAACCCCTCGGCGGGTTGGGTCTGGACGATCACTTCCGCGGGGCTCAGCTCCACCGCCTGCCCATCCACGGAGAGGGTCACCGGCTCCCCGGCCTGGACGGCCGCCGCCACCTGGGCGGGATCGGCGGCAGCCAGGGCCTGGCGGACTTGGGGGAACTGCGCCCCGAAGCGCGGGCCGAGCAGCTTGTTGTCGGGCTGCAGGCGGTAGCTGACCAGGCTTCCGGGGTCGTCCACGAACTCGAAGTCTTTCACGTTCAGTTCGTCCTTGATAATCTCCAACAACTCGGCGGGCAAGGTTTGCTCTCCGCCGGCGTAAGCCAGCGCCTTGGCGAGCGGCTGGCGGACTTTGATCCCGGCGCTGTTGCGGGCGCTCAACCCCAGGCTGGCGATCTGCCGGGCCAGTTCCATTTGCTCCAGTAGCGGGGAGGGCGGCCGTTCCACCGGGGTGGGCCAGGCCTCGTGGTGCACGCTGGCATAGGACTGCGGGTAGACCGAGCGCACCAGGTTCTGGTACATGGCTTCGGCCACGAAGGGGGTGAAGGGGGCCAGCAGGCGGCACAGGCGCACCAGCACCGAGTACAGAGTGGCATAGGCGGCCTGCTTGTCGCCGTCCCGCTCGCTCTTCCAGAAGCGGCGGCGCGAGCGGCGCACGTACCAGTTGCTCAGGTCATCCAGAAAAACGTCCACTGCCTGGGTCGCAGCCGGTGGGTCCGACTGCTCCAGGGAGCGGGCGACGGCCAGCGCCACCTGGTCCAGCCGCTCTAACACCCACAGGTCCAGCAGGTTGGCGTCCTCAGGCGGCGGCCCTTCGGGGTGCTGGTCCGACCCCTCCGCCAGGCGCTCCATCCGCTCCCCGGTGGAGAGCGCCTCCGGGTCCGGCTGCCAGCCGTCCAGGTTGGCGTAGGTGACGAAGAACGAGTACACGTTCCACAGCGGGATGAGGAACTGGCGGCGGACCTCGTCGCCGCGGTTGTAGCCGAAGGGCAGGTTGTTCTCCGGCCGGTGCGAGCAGAACAGCCAGCGCATCACGTCCACGCCCATCTTATCGGCGGCCTCGTTGAACTCGATCATGTTGCCCTTGCTCTTGTGCATGTCGGTGCCGTCCTCGGCCAGCAGGGTGGCATAGCTGAAGTTCTCCAGGAAGGGCGGGCGGCCCTCCAGCACCGTCGCCATCGCCAACAGGCTGTAGAACCAGTTGCGGAACTGGCCGGGGAAAGATTCGCTGATCCAGTCGGCGGGGAACCACTTTTCCCAATACTTCCGGTCGCTGCGGTAGCTCAGGGTGCTGAAGGGCACGATTCCGGCGTCCAGCCAGGGGTTGCCCACGTCGGGGATGCGGCTCATCTCCCCGGAGCACTGCGGGCAGGCCAGCTTGACGGCGTCCACGTAAGGGCGGTGGGGGGTGTGCCCGGCAAAGGTCTCCCAGCCCTTCACCGCCCGGCTCTGCAGCTCGGTTTCGCTGCCGATCACCTCGTAATGCCCGCAGCCCTGGCAGACCCAGATGGGCAAGGCCAGGCCCCAGAAGCGCTTCTTGCTGATCATCCAGTCGTGCATATTGCGCAGCCAGTCCATCTCGCGGGCGTAGCCGAACTCGGGGATCCAGCGGATCTGATCGACCACATCCATGATCTGGTAGCGCAGGCTGCGCTCCTTTTCTTCGGGGGTGAGGTCCTGGCGAGGTTTGTCGTACACTTCGCCCATGCTGATGAACCACTCATCCACCAGACGGAAGACCAGCTCGGTCTTGCAGCGCCAGCAGGTGGGATAGCGGTGGGTGTACGGCTCGACCCGGTAAAGCAGGCCCTTGCGCTCCAGATCGGCGAATATGGGATCGGCGACCTGGGAGACGCGCATCCCGCTCAGCCAGTCGAACCCGGGGACGAAGACGCCTTCTTCATCCAGGGGGGCGATCACCGGCAGGCGGTGTTCTTTGCCCAGGGCGAAGTCCTCCGCCCCACAGCCGGGGGCGATGTGGACGATGCCTGTGCCTTCCGCCTCGCCGACCTCGTCCCAGAGGATGACCCGGTGGGCTTCAACCGCGGAAGCCTCCACCCCTTTGACCACCTTGCGCAGAAGGGTGTGCCCTCCGGCCTCACGGGCGGCGGGCAGCTCGTCGAAAGGCCCGCGGTACCTGCGGCCGGCCAACTCGCGGCCCGGCAGCTCGCCCAGCACTTCGTACGGCCCGCGCAGCATGTTCAGGGCGCCCTTCGACAGGTAGTAGATCTCATCCCCCTGGCGCACCCGGACGTAGGTCAGCTCCGGCCCGACCGCCGCGGCCACGTTGCTGGTCAGGGTCCAGGGGGTGGTGGTCCAAACCAGCAGGTACTCCGCCGGCCCGGGGGCGTCGCCGTCTTGCAGCAGGGGGAACTTCAGCGTCACTGCGCGGTGGGTGAGCTCGGCGTAGCCGTCGGTGACGATCTCGTGCTGGCTGATGGCGGTGGCGCAGCGCGGGCACCAGGGCATAACGTCGGCGCCGCGGTACAGCCAGCCCTTCTCCCAGCACTTCTTCAGGAAGGCCCAGATCATGTAGTTGTTCTCGTCGGAGAAGGTGAAGTAGCTGCCACCGAGCTCGGGCAGGCCCAGCCGCCCGACCACCTGCTCCACCGTCCCGCTCACCGGGCCGTGCGGGCCCTGGACGGTGACCGGCTGGGAGGGGTCCGCCTCCAGCAGGTCGGCCAGGCGGCGCAGTTCGGCGGGGTCGTTCCAGTCCATCCAGTAGCCCAGGCGGATGGACTGTTCGGTCTGCACCGCCGCGTAGCGCAGGACGCGCACTTTGCACTGGCGCACGAACCGTTCCAGGCCGTAGTCGAGGATGTCTTTCTTGCTGGTGAAGCCCATCGCCTTTTCCACCTCGACCTCCACCCACAGGCCCTGGCAGTCGAAGCCGTTCTGGTAGCGCTGTTCGTAGCCGCGCATCGCCCAGAAGCGCTGGAACAGGTCTTTGTAGGTGCGGCCCCAACCGTGGTGGACGCCCATGGGGTTGTTGGCGGTAATGGGCCCGTCGATGAAGGACCATTTGGGCCGGCCCTGGCGCATCTGGCGCAGGCGGTCGAAGGCCCGGGTTTCTTCCCAGAAGCGCAGCAGCTCCCGCTCCATGGCGGGGAAATCAACTTTTGATGGTACGTCTCGAAATGCCATATGCGTCCCTCACAAATAAAAAAACTCCCGTCCCCGGTCAGGGACGAGAGCGAAAAATTGCTCACGCGGTACCACCCTGGTTCCCGCCATGCGGCGGGCGCCTCGTCCAGATACACGCCCAAGACCTTACTTTGAGAAGGCTCCGGCGGATACCTGCGTCCTGGCTAACGGGGGACGAGCCCGGCGCATCTACTGTCCACACTGGGGGTGGAGTTCAACTTGCGGCTCCGGAAGGATTTTCGGCCTGCTGATCCTGCCCCGGCTCGCACCGTACCCGGGGTCGCTGACAGGTCGTGGCGGGCTTACTCGTTTCCATCGACGCCTTTGGGCAGCCAATTATGGCGCTTATTTTCCCATACTTGGGCCGATTCGTCAATCGCCGCGTGAATCTGTGTCATAACTTTCTCAAGAATGGCGGTTGGAATGTGGCCTACACAGCCCACACCCCAACCCCTTATCCTTATAAAGCCTGGCTTGCGACTTTGAGAAAGCGATGGAAGTTGTGTGTGCAGACCTCAGCGCCTGTTCGACCGGTGATGCAGAGCAGGCGCTGTGTCCGTGTCTTCCTCAGGCTTGTGCCACTTCCAGTAGCGCTGAAAGGGCGCGGTGCAGGGCTTCCGGGGTCCGTGGCCCATCGTAGGGGACACCGTTGATGAACAGCGCGGGCGGGCGCTTAATCCCATGGCTGACCGCTTCTTTGAAATCCGCGTTCACCGCCTCGGCGTAGGTATGGCTTTCCAGATCAGCTTTGAAGCGGGGCAGATCCAGGCCTAGCTCAGCGGCATAAGCGACCAGGCGGTCTGGGGCCAGGTCGCCGCGGGCGGAGAACAGGCGAGCGTGCATCTCCCAAAAACGGCCTTGCGCCCCGGCAGCTTCTGCAGCCTCAGCCGACAACTGGGCCAGCGGGTGTGAATGGCGCAGGGGCAGGTGCCGGTGGACCAGGCGGACCTGGTCGCCAAACCCGGGGAGGACCTGGGCCAGGGCTCTGTATGCTTCGCCACACGGGCCGCACTCGTAGTCCGCATATTCGATTAGCGTGATTCGCGCTCCCGCTGCACCCAACGTCCATTCATTTTCCCGGACAGGGGGTGGCGCAGGCGTTTCCAACAAACTGCGCGCCGCCCGGATGACCATGGCCGGGTTGGGCAAGGCCGGGTATTCTCCGGCGGTATATACCCTGCGCACGATCCTGTTCCGATCTACCACCAGCACCCCAGGTAGGAGATCATTCTCTGCCAGCCAGCCGTTCACGGACCACTCGCCGGGTAGGCTGGCCAGGGCGTCGAACCCATCGATCCCCCGAGGTCTCTCCGGCAGGTCCCCGACTCCCACGCCAATCAGCGCCACGCCCAGCTTGGCAAAATCGGCGTGACGCTCGGCGAACCGCTCCAGGAGTCCGGTGGCTTCATGCGGGAAAAACACCAGGACCCAGGCCGAGCCGGTACACCCCTCACCGGGCGCATCCTGCCATTGGAACGGCAGATGCGGGAACTCACTTCCCGGTTGGATCATTTGCCCCTCAAACGGAAATCAAGCCGGCCACGCAGGTGCTCTGCCGGTATGTCATAGTCTTGCAGCCAACGCACATAACGGGCGTGAATTTCCCTGGCAAGCGCTTCATGAGTGGGGGCGCAGTCATGTTCTTCGCCAGGATCCTCTGGCAGGTAGTACAGCGTTGGCGTGCAGGGGATGACCGCGTGTGAAGGATCAATCAGGTCAACCCCCGCCATTTCACCGGCGCCGGCCTGTTCATCGTAGGCCCCGCTGTAATGCAGGCACCAACCGTCTTCGGTGATAATCGCGCTTTTCGCGATGACGGATGTGTGTTGGATCAGGGTGCTGGAGCAGACGACCAGATCCCGATGGCGATCGACTTCTCCGCGCAGCAGCGGCATCAACGAGCGCCCATGGATACTGTCCGGGTGGAAGCTCCAGTCGGTGGTCGAGAAAACGCCGCACTGCAGGGCCTGGGTCTTCATCTCGCCGCCGATGGCCTCGGTGAGCAGCAGCCCTGCCATCTCGAGGATGGTGGGCATCAGGTCCGGGGTTTGGACCAGGGCGTTCTTCACCTGGCCGCTGTGCTGTCCCGGCAGGCGGATCATCAACGGGATACGGCGGAGCTCATCGTACATCGGCAGGCTTTCGTAGGTCATCCGCCCGTCCCGTTCCTGGATGTAAGACTTGCCGACATGTCCATGCTCACCGAAGAGGAAACCGTGGTCACTGACGAAAATGACGGCGGTATCCTCCTCCATGCCCAGCGCCTCGATCTTCTCCAGCAGCACACCAATCCAGTGATCCACCAGGCTCGACTCGGCCCGGTATAGGGCCCGGATGTGGTTCAATTCCTCCTCGGTCAAAAAATCTCGCCATCTGCCGTATACCGGATAGTTGGGCTCCTGGCCCTGGTATTCTGCTTCGTAAAGTTGGCGATACTTTTCGGGAGGGTCCCAGGGCTCGTGCGGGTCGAACATGTCGATCCACAAGAAGAACTGGGGGCTGTCCTGGTTGTCTTCCAGCCACTGGCAGGCGGACTGGATGGTGCGCGCAGGGAAGGTATCCCCTTCATCGCGCCACCAGGCGGTGTTGCGGTAATGAGATTTGATGATCTCCGGCGTGCGCAGCTTATGGGGGTCGGAAGGCAGGCGGACCTCGCGCGGGTGCGTCTTCCAACGGTCCGTCTCCTGGCCCCGGATCCACTCCCAACCGGAAAAGCCACGGCTGTAATTGAAACCTTCGCCGATGAGATGCGGTGTGTCGGCGATCAGTTGGGTGACGAAGCCGGAGGCCGTGAGCACATCTTGCAGGGTGATCGCATCGGCCGGCAGCGGCTGCCACAGGTGCGTGAGGAAACTAAAGCGCCCGGTCATCGTATCGAGACGGTTGGGCACGGTGGGGTAGGACCCAAGATAGGCGTTCGTGAACACCGTAGACTGGGCTGCGAAGCGGTCCAGGTTCGGCGTGCGCGTCGCTGTGGGCCGGTAGCACTGAAGATTGTCATACCGGAAGCTGTCGGAAACGATAAAGATAATGTTCATTTATTGACCCTCATGATGTTTGGCTGTGATTCCCTCCCTGTTTGCGTTGGGCAGGAGAGATGCGTTGAATGTTGTCGAAAAGGTGCCGTACTTCAGTCCGGCATAAATGTAAGCCTCGACGTTTCGGGCAAAGCGTTCATCGATGGCGGAGATGGCGATATCGCTGGCGCACAGGATAAAATGTTTCCGGTCGCCTTCCCCCACTGCGCGCTGCACCATCGCCTCGATTTCAGCCGGGCTGCTCATCTGCAGATCGCTCATTTCAATGTTGCCAAGCAAGGTGAGAGGCCCTCTCGCCGCTCGCCGGCGCGCTTCCTCGATCTCGATATCACCTTGTGGGGGAGGTTCCACCGGGTCCAGCATCTGCACTCCGGCGTTTACAAACTCATCGATGACGGTGCGGATCCGGCCGTGACAGTGCACCCAGAGGATTTTCCCCGCCTGGCGCACCTTCTGCCACAGGGGCGCCTCGTATTTCAGCACATAGCGATCGAAATACCGTTTCGAGAGCATCGGCGGAGTCGCCTGCTCGGATCCACCAAAACGGACCACCGGGCCCACGCCCTGATCCAGGGCCCACTCCAGGCGGACCGCCGTCCGCTCCGCGGCTGCAGCCAGCAGGTCTTCCACCAGGTCTGGTTCGACCAGAGTCCATTCCAAAAATCGCTGGAAGCCCAATGCATGGGATACAGTCACCAGCGGTGAGGAAACAAACAAATAAGGGAGCCCGCGTTCTCCTAATTTCTCGCTCCCGGCTGTGAAGGTTTCGATGCCGGGCGGGTCGAATTCGTCGGGTAGGGCCAGCAAGGCCCGGGCGTCTTGCGGGGTTTTTACCAGGGATTCGACTTCCCAGGTCGAATCCACCCCGGGCAGCACCGCCTCCGCAGAGCGTAGATTGCCCTGTGGGGTGCGTAATGTATATTGATACAGCTTACGCCCATCAGGCTGCTCCTCGATGGAGACAGTCACCCGCTCGGGCGACGCCAGGAAAAATCGCCGGTCGAATATTCCAGCGTAAGGTTCGGTCTTGCTGGGTTTTGCTGCCGCCTTGTAAGTACTGGCGGCGTTCACCTGGTTGAAAGGCCGTTTTTCCGGGATCGAGAGGGCGACGAGAAAGTCGCAGTGTTCTTGCACCAGCGGTAACAGCTCCCGGTACAGCGGCCGGGCCTTCCAATCCTCCGGGTCTGGATCTGTGGTGAGCGGGTCCCAGGGCAAGGGGGCGCAGATCGGGATGCGGTCTACCGGCTGTCCGGCGATGGTCCGTAATAACCGTTGTCGAGAAGAGAGATTCATGCTCGGTTATCCTTTCAGGCCGGTCATAACCACGCCGCGGATGAAGAACCTCTGGGCGAACAAGAACAGGAGCAGGCTGGGGATGAACATGATCATCCCCCCCGTAGCCGTGTAGTTCCACATGGTGAAGTGCTCCTGGTTGAACAGGGTCAAGCCGATGGTCATCGTGCGCATGGAGGTCTCGTTGACAACCACCATGGGCCAGAGGAATTCATTGAACTGGAAGATAAAGGTGACCAGGAAAACAGTCGCCAGGGCGGGCTTGACCTGGGGCAGGATAATGCGCCGATAGATGCCAAACTCGGAGCAGCCATCGATGCGCGCTGCGTCGATCAACTCATTGGGAATGCCAAGCATGAACTGGCGCATCAAGAAAATGCTGTAAGCGCTCATCAAGAACGGCACAATTAACGATGCGTAGCTGTTGATCCAATCCAGGCGGGCCATCATCAAGTATAGGGGGATCATCCGCACGAAAAACGGGATCATCAACGTCCCCAGCACGAGAAGGAATAACACATCCCGCAGGGGGAACTGGTACTTTGCGAACACATAACCTGCCAGAGGGCTGAACAATAGATGCGATAGCGCGATCGAGGTGGCAACGAACAGGCTGTTGAAAATAAACCTTGCAAAGGGGCCCTTCTCCCAGATATCGATGTAGTTGGACCACTGCGGGTCGGCTGGGATGATCACCGGGACGCCCGAGAAGATCTCGGCCTCGGATTGAAGCGAAAGCGAGATCATGTACAGGAACGGCAGCACGGTAATGGCGCAGACCAGGAAGATCAGGATATAGGAGATCAAATGGGTTAATCGGCGGCGTGTGCGCATCATCCACCTTTCCGGTTAGTATTCGATCTGGCGGTTGCCAAGACGGAATTGCACCAGGGTCAGGATCAAGATAAAGATAAACATCAAGAAAGAGAGAGCCGAAGCGTATCCAAACTCCATCTGGCCGAATCCCAGGTTGAATACGTGATAGACGAAGAAGTTCGTGGCGTCGGCCGGACCCCCGCGGGTGATGATATACGCCTGGGCAAAGGCCTGGAGGCTGTTGATGACCGACATGACCGAGACGAACAGTGTGGTGGGGGCCAGCAGCGGCACAGTGATATGGCGGAATTTGTTCCATGCATTCGCGCCATCGATCTCGGCCGCCTCGTGGTATACCTCAGGAATGCCCTGCATACCGGCCAGGAAGAGCACCATGTTGTACCCCATGCTGTGCCAGATGGTGATGCCCAGCACCGCCCACAATGCCGAATCGTAGCTGGACAGCCAGTTTTGGGTGGGCAGTCCTAAAGCAGCTAACACGTTGTTCAGCAAGCCAGTGTAAGGGTCAAGGATGTTGCGCCACATCAATGCGACGATGACAAAAGTGGTCATGTAGGGGAAGAAAATGAGCGCCCTCAGGAAGGTGCGACCGCGCAGATTCTGGTTCAGCAGCGCCGCCAGCCCGATCCCGGTCACAACACTCAACACTGCACTGCCAACCGAAAAAGTGACCGTGACTTTGAATGAATTGATCACCCGAGGGTCCGAGAACGCGCGCAGGTAGTTGTATAGGCCGGCAAATTGGCTCTCGCCGACCAGCACTTGCCCCCGATGCAGGCTGATCCACAGCTCCATAAATATCGGGTAGAAGAAAAAGACAAGAAAATAGATGATCATCGGGGCCAAGAAGATATAGGCGACCACTGCCTGGCGCCTGGCCAGGTTCAAGTGCAGGCCAGGCAGAAAGCGCCGCTTAGAGGCCTCGAGGGGGCGATCGGAAAGGGACATTGTATTGCGGGCGGACATCACACCTCCACTCGGATGGAGGGTGCAACCACATGTTACACCCTCCACCCCGGTAGTGCCCCGCTTATTCGTTACAAGAAGCGGTAGCGTCGGCCGCGAAGCGGGTCATCACCTCGCTGGCTGGCGAGTTCTTGTACAGTACTTCTTCGACGGCGACTTTGAACAGGTCGAGGACTACGCCGGATTTGCCCGTCAGGCGCAAATCTTTGCCGTAATCTTCGGCATAGGCCAGGCCCTGGGTGAATGGCGCAATACGCGGCAGGCTTTGGACCTCTGCATTGCTGGCCCAGGATTTACGCGGCATCAGCATGTTGGCCTCTTTCGTCGCCGCGATTTCGACATCGACCGCCGTCAACCGGCGGATCAAATCAAAGGCTAACTCGGGATTCTTGGCTTTCTTCGGGATGAACATCCCCGTTCCGGCGGCATAAGTGGACTGCACCTGGCGGGTCAAGGCCGGGAAAGTCTGCCAGTTCAGGTCGGGGCTGCTGGTCAGAATCGGCTTGATATCCCAAGGTCCGGTGAGGATGATTGCCGCTCGCCCGGCGGAGAACAGCTTCTGCGGCCCTTCATAATCGGCGGAGGCCAACGGGATCGGCGCTACCTTGTGCAGGTGGATCAGGTCAGCCTGGAACTGCATCGCTTCGAAAGCCGCCTCGTTATCAAAGGGGACGACCTTTTTGTCGGGATCGTAGAAGGAAACGCCGTTTTGGAGGAACCAGGGGATGGCATATTCCCAGGCCTGGTTCGGGGCGAAGCCGAATACATTCCCCTGGGTCGTCGCTTTGCAGACCTCGAGGAACTCCTCCCATGTTTCGGGGAGTTTCGTGATCCCGGCCTGCTCCAGCAGGGTCATATTGGCGAAGGGCAGGTTACAGGTGTAATGCAACTGGACGCCGAAGGTTTCCCCCTGAATCTGGTGTTTGGCAACCGCAGCTTCGAACCAGTCGTTGGGAAATCCCATATCTGCGCCATGTTGTTCGATATAAGGTTCGAGGCTGAGGAGATTTCCCTGGATGGCGAATTCCTGGGTCCATCCGGACTCTTCGACCAGATCGGGGACTTCTCCAGCGGTAAAGTTGGCCAGCAGTTTCGTGCGCATGTCCGGCCACTGGTATAGTTCCCAATTCACTTTCCAGCCCGGGTTATCCTTCTCGAAGGCAGCGACCACCTGCTGGTAGGCTTCATAGTTGTGTCCTGCATTCCAGTAGACGGACACCGTCCCACCCTTGTTGACCATCGGGGTAGCCACAGGGGCAGTGGAGGCCGGTGGAGCTTCAGTGGGCGCCTGCTGGCAGGCTGCCAGGGCTGCGGCGCCCATCGTTAAAGCGCCCAGCCGGAGGAAATCACGGCGGCTGATTTTGTTATATGGTTTTGGGGCTGACATTAGGCTCTCCTTTTGGATAGACACTGATGAGGATAGGGGTTCCGAGACCAGGGAAGGTTGTCCAGAATGATTGAAAAGACCTCCTTAAGCAGATCCGCGCCGGATCAATTCCCACTGCACCTGGCGCACCCGTCCTTCGGCCGGCGCTGCTCCTGAGAGGCGGGTGAACAACAAATCCAGGGCATCCTGAAAATCTAAGTTGACCGGTCCGACCGTGGTCAGAGCGGGATGGATGATTTCTCCCTCGGGGATATTGCCCACCCCTATTACCGCCAGTTGATCGGGGACCGACCAGCCGTTGTCTCGCGCGGCCCAAATCGCACTGATCGCGGCGATATCCGAGGCGGCAAAGATGGCATCCGGGGGTTGGCTGCTCCCAAGCAGTTGAACTGTGGTGTCATAAGCCCTGCGGCGGGAAAAACCGATATCCTGACATAAGCCTGGTTCCTCAGGGTCGGCGCCAAAGTCTCGAACGGCGCGCCCGTAGCTGGCATAGCGTGCGGATTGGGCCCTGTCGTTCAGCGCGCCCATGAAAGCGATCCTGCGCCGCCCGGCCTTGAGCAGCTCCCATATTGCCTGGTAGCACACGTCTTCCTCGTTTGTGCACACGACGTCGAAATCGCGGGCTTCAATGAAATTGCTCTGCACGACAACGGCCGCAGTGGAGCGCGCCAGGGTGGAGAAATCTTCGCTGCTTAGATGATTAGGCGCAACGACCAGCACGCCATCTGCCAGCCCGCTTTGGAGCTGATACAGCATCTGGCGTTCGGCCTGAGCCGTGCTGCCCGAGATGACGATGGTCGAATAACCTTCTTGCTCAGCCCGGTGGTTAAGGGCATCTGCCAGGGTGTCATTATAGGGAAGGCCGAGGCGGGAAAGCCACAAACAGATGCGATCTGTGCGCCTGCGGCGAAGGTTTCGGGCGTATTGATTGGTGATATAGCCTAACTGGGCGACTGCCTCGTGGATGCGAGCGCGGGTCTCGTCAGAGATGCGGTCCCTACCGCTCCGCCGGCCGTGGAGGACCAGAGAGACGGTGGACAGGGAAACACCGGCAAGCTTAGCGACGTCTGCCATGGTGGGTTTTTTCTTACCCGGCATACGATGATCCTGGTTGAAAATTGTGTAGTAAGGACATTTAGAGCGGTAGGGGTCAAACGTTTGACCTAGAACACTTCATCCGATTTGTGAAATCAGTGGGTTTGGTCATACGTTTTACCACTCTAATTTACCGTTAATTTTCCCCGCTGTCAAGCCTTCTTGTCCAGTTCTTTTGGAATCTGTCGCGTATTGGCCCTGTTTATTGGACATTGATTGTCTAAACAGTGCTGTAAGCCAGGCGCTAACGCCCCCGCCCCGTCCTTATACTCTCTACTGCATGCATACTTGCCAGAGCGAAAGCATCTCTCTGATGTTATAGCAGCAGGACCATCAGACCCGGTGGGTTATAATGACTCTGACCGCACGCGGTCCGCAGGGGGAATGACAATCCGTGTTTGTCCAGGGGGAATTTACAACCTAAAAGGAGCCTGTATGAAGGATCAATGGAAATGGACGCGCATTATCGCAGGCGCAGTCCTGATATTGGCGCTGCTGGCTGTTCCCGGCATTGCCCAGGCGGATGACTTCATCTGCACCGGTTCGGTAGGAGCCACGACCCTCGATAACGTGATCGTTCCCCAGAACGCCACCTGTACCTTGAACGACACCATCGTAGAAGGCAATATCCTCGTCCAGACGAACGCCACCCTGCACGCCTTCGCCGTGGATGTGGATGGGAATATCCAGTCCGAAAATGCCGCCAGGGTCAACGTCTACGCCGGCTCGTTCGTCGGCGGCAATATCCAGATCTTCCAATCCGGCGCGGCGGAGGTGCTTTCGGTGGAGATCGATGGTGATCTGCAGTTCGACGATAACGACCAGATGTTGAACGCGGATGGGAATACCATCGGCGGCAACCTGCAAGCCTTCCAGAACACCGGCGGCCTGACGATTAACAACAACCTGATCGACGGCGACTTGCAGTGCACCGGAAACAACCCGCCTCCCACCGGGAGCGGTAACGTAGTCGCGGGCTCGATGGAAGGCCAGTGCCAGAATTTTGGCGGTGATCCCGGTCCGTCTCCCACGCCTATCCCCACGACTGTCCCCACGCCAGGCCCCACTCCCCCGGCCAATATGCCTTACTGGCTTTACCTGCCGGCAACTATGAAATAGGGGCGTTTTTCGCTCCGGAACACAAACATGGCTCGCCCTATAATCAGGGTGGGTCATGTTTTTGATTAAAGTTCCGGACGGAGGAAGGACATAGCTTTCTCGAGAACAGGAGTTTTGGGGAGATGGG
>CAYMLG010000013.1:0-24231 GCA_964391195.1 uncultured Anaerolineaceae bacterium
CCGCGAAGGCGGCCTGACCGTCGGCGCCGGTGTGATCACCAAGATTTTGGACTAGGTATAAATTATGGCCAAGCAGAAGATCCGCATTCGCCTCAAGGCATATGATCATCGTGTCCTCGACCAATCGGCAAAGCGTATCGTCGAGACCGCCGAGCGAACTGGCGCCAGAGTTGTTGGTCCTGTACCCTTGCCAACTCGCATCGAAAGGTTTACAATACGCCGCTCGACTTTTATCGACAAAGACTCTCACGAGCACTTTGAGATCCGCACACACAATCGCTTGATCGATGTCCTGGATCCCGATTCCAAGACCATCGACATGCTCATGCGGTTAAATCTGCCTGCGGGTGTGGATATCGAGATCAAGATTTAGTAATTCGTCTGCGCGTCAGGTGGTCTCGCAGTCGTTTCGCCCGGCGTGGTGATACGTCTGCGGGACTACCCGACGAGAGACTGTTACAGGCAACGCAAGAGCAGTTCTGCCCGGGAACACGACCAGACCCAAGCTGTCCCGACAGGCTGGCTGACTGCGTTGCGGACAGGGATGATGTAGCCAAGCCCAGGCTAACAGTCCCGAACTTTGAATTTAGGAGAAAAAAAGAGATGTTGAAAGGGCTGATTGGCAAGAAAGTCGGCATGACCCAGATTTTCGACGAAGCCGGTTCTGCAATCCCGGTTACTCTGATCGAAGCTGGGCCTTGCTATGTAACCCAGATCCGCCTGCCCGAGCGAGATGGCTACGCAGCAGTGCAACTGGGGTTCGAGGAAGTGAAGCCAAAACGGCTAACTGGTGGTCAACTAGGGCACCTGAAGCGCAATAATATGAATTTACCTCCATTGCGCTTTTTGCGTGAATTTCGGGAGAAGGATCCCGGGGTCCAAGAAGGTGACACGCTGAAGGTAGATGTGTTCTCCGTAGGCGATCATGTGGATGTTGTTGGCACCAGCAAGGGTAAAGGTTTCCAGGGTGGCGTGAAACGCTACGGTTTCGGGGGAGGCCCGAAGACGCACGGCCAGTCGGACCGGCAGCGTGCGCCTGGTTCTCGTGGCGCGGGTACGACCCCTGGGCGGGTTTATAAAGGTTCGCGCGGCCCTGGTCATATGGGTCATGACCGGGTGACGACGCAGAACCTGAGCGTGGTGCTGGTGGATGCCGAACGCAACCTGATCGGCTTGCGTGGCTCAGTCCCCGGCCCCCGAGGCGGGCTGGTGATCATCAAGGCTGCGCGGAAACAGTAGCCCAGGATTGGAGTAGGCGATCATGGAAGTAGAAGTCTTCAACATGGAAGGCGAGAAGGTCAGCACGATCGAACTGCCATCGGTGATCTTCGAAGCCCCAATCAATGTCGATCTGATGCACCAGGCATACGTGCGGCAAATGGCAAACGCTCGCCTGGGAACGCACAGTACAAAAGGCCGCAGCCAGGTGTCCGGCGGCGGTCGCAAGCCGTGGCGGCAGAAGGGCACCGGCCGGGCGCGCCAGGGTTCTATCCGGGCTGCACAGTGGGTTGGCGGTGGCAAGATCCACACCCCCAAACCGCGCGATTATTCCCAGAAGATGCCGCGCAAGATGCGCCGGGCTGCGCTGCGCTCCGCGCTGTCGGTCAAGGCTGCCGAACAAGGGATCGTGGTCGTCGAAGCGCTGACCCTCACCGAGCCGAAAACCCGCCTGATGAAGGCAGCGCTGGACAAACTGGTTGGCGATGCGAGCGCCCTGATCCTGATCCCCGAGAAGAACGGTGATTATGAGATGGTGGCCCGCTCTGCCAATAATTTGCCGGCGGCGAAAACCTTGCTGGCGACCTACCTGAACATACGCGATCTGCTTGGCTTCGACAAAGTCATCCTGCCGGTGCAGGCGCTAGATGTGTTGGTGTCGTATTTAGGATAGGTGGAGGAAGCCATGACAACGATTTATGATGTGCTCCGCCGCCCGCTGATCACAGAAAAGTCGAACTACCAGAACTCGGAACTGCACCAATATGTGTTCGAGGTGGCCACCGATGCGACCAAGAGCATGGTGAAGGATGCCGTGGAAACTCTGTTCGATGTGAACGTGGTGCGAGTGAACATTGTGAATGTTCCCGCAAAACGCACGCGCCGCGCTCGCAGCCGGCGGATGGCTGTGCGCCGAAGTGGTTATAAGAAGGCTATCGTCACGCTAGCTCCGGACGATACGATTAGTGTATTCGAAGGGGTGAAGTAATGCCTGTCAAGAAGTTCAAGCCGATGACCCCCGGACAGCGGGGGAGGACTGGATACACCTTCGAAGAGATTACGAAGGACAAGCCGGAGCGCTCGCTGATCAGGCCGCTGCGTAAAACCGGCGGGCGGAACATGTATGGCCGGGTAACCGTGCGCCATCGGGGCGGGGGGAACCGGCGCCATATCCGCATTGTAGATTTCAAGCGCAATAAGCACGATATCCCGGCGCGAGTGGCGGCAATCGAATATGATCCGAACCGCACTGCTCGCCTGGCGCTGCTGTTCTATGCCGATGGCGAAAAGCGCTACATTGTTGCGCCGATGGAACTGCGTGTGGGTGATACGGTGATGTCGGGCCCGAAAGCCGAGGTGCGCCCCGGCAACAGCCTGCCCATCGCCAATATCCCGATTGGTACTGTGGTGCACAACATCGAGCTCAGGCAGGGCAAGGGCGGCCAACTGGTCCGCTCGGCCGGCGGGGCTGCACAGGTGATCGCCAAGGAAGGCGACTATGCTCAGATCCGCCTGCCATCCGGCGAGGAGCGCCTGGTTCGCCAGCAGTGCTACGCCACCATTGGCCAGGTGGGCAATGTGGAGCACCGCAATATTAAGCTGGGCAAGGCCGGGCGCAAGCGCCACCTGGGCATCCGCCCGACGGTGCGCGGCACGGCGATGAGCCCCCGCGACCATCCCCATGGTGGTGGCGAAGGCCGCCAGCCGATTGGTATGCCGGGTCCGAAGAGCCCGTGGGGCAAACCCACCCTGGGCGCCAAGACCCGCCGCAACAAGCGGACGGATCAGTATATTGTCCGCCGCCGCGGGAAGAAACGCCGCTAAGAGTTAGTCTGTCAACTGGTTGCCTGGTCTCTTCGCCGAGACCGGCAAAGGGGCCGGGCGACTGAGTGACGGCTAGGAGAGAAAGTAAAATGGGACGTTCGTTAAAGAAAGGGCCGTTTATCGAGCCCAAGCTGCTTACGAAAATAGAGGCCATGAACGAACGCGGCGAGAAAAAGGTGATCCGCACTTGGAGCCGCGCCAGCACCATCTTCCCCCAGATGGTGGGGCATACCATTGCCGTTCATGATGGCCGCCGGCACGTGCCGATCTACATCACGGAGAATATGGTCGGGCATCGCCTGGGTGAGTTTGCCCCCACCCGCACCTTCCGCGGTCACCTGGCCGAGAAAAAGACGGCGCGAAAGGGAGGCAAGTAAGCCATGGAGACTGATATCTTGGCGAAAGCCCGCTTCGTGCCTCTCTCGGCGCAGAAGGTTCGCCTGGTTGCAGATATGGTGCGTGGCAAGAACGTAATTGACGCTCTCGCGACCCTAAAGTTCACCCCGAACCGGGCAGCACATCCGATCTACAAGGTGCTGGCTTCGGCCGCCGCGAACGGTGAGGAGAACTTCGGTGTCAGCCGGGATGATCTGTACGTTTATCGCATCTTTGCAGATGAAGCGCCGACGCGCAAGTGGCGCCGGTTCGGCGCACGCGGTCGGTTCAAGCCCTGGCTGCGGCGCTCTTCTCACATCACCGTGATTCTGCGTGAGCGCGAACAAGCATAGTAGGAGTAAATTTTATGGGTCGTAAAGTTCATCCAATTGGTTTTCGGCTGAAGATCAACAAGACCTGGGAAGGTCGTTGGTACGCCGAGGGCGATGACTACGTTAGCAACCTGCACCAGGACTTCCAACTGCGCGATCTGGTGCGAAACGAGGCCCCTCGCGCGGGTGTCTCTCGTGTCGAGATCGAGCGTTTTCCGGGCAAGGTGAAGGTGGTGGTACACACCGCTAAACCGGGAATCCTGATCGGCCGCAAAGGCGAGAACGTAAAGAAGATGCGGGCCAGCCTGGAAGAAGTGGTTGGTAAGAAGATCGATCTGGAGATCAAAGAGATCAAGTCGCCGGATCTGGACGCATATCTGGTTGCACGCAATATTGCCGATCAGCTCGAACGGCGTATCAGCTACCAGCGGGCGATGAAGCGCGCCCTCCAGCAGGCCATGCGCCAGGGTGCCGAGGGCATCCGGGTGGAGGTTTCTGGCCGGTTGAGCGGCGCCGAAATGGCTCGCACGGTGAATATGCGTGAAGGCCGGGTCCCCCGCCAGACTCTGCGCGCGGACATCGACTTTGCCAAGTCTGAAGCTCTCACTACCTACGGCCGCATCGGCGTCAAGGTCTGGATCTACAAGGGCGAGGTTCTGCCCGAGGTAGAGGAAAAGGCCGAGTCGACTGAAGGGGTGTACGTGAGTGAGTAATCGTGCAGGAAGCCAGGCGCCGGCAGCCGGCCCCTTTCTGAAGGAGCAAACTGCCGGGAGATCGCTGCCTGCTTTCTGATCACTGAGTCTGAGAGGTAACGACTATGTTAATGCCAAAGCGTGTAAAGTGGCGTAAGCAAATGCGCGGCCGGATGAAAGGCCTGGCCTATCGCGGTTCTATGGTCGCCTTCGGTGACTGGGGGCTGCAAGCCCTGGAACCGGGCCAGATCACCGCACGCCAGATTGAGGCCGCCCGGCGGGCAATCGTCCGCGCAATGAAGCGCCGGGGAAAATTCTGGATCCGCATTTTCCCGGATAAGCCGGTGACGAAAAAGCCGGCCGAGACCCGGATGGGTAAAGGCAAGGGGAACGTGGAATACTGGGTGGCTGTGGTCAGACCCGGTCGGATCATGTTCGAAGTAGGCGGGGGTCTTCCGGAGGAAGTCTCCAAGGAAGCTCTGCGGCTGGCCCAGTACAAGCTGGGGATTAAGACCAAGATCGTCGGCCGTTACGATCTGACGACAGGAGGCGAGGCATGAAACCCGCTGAAGTTCGCGACCTGTCCACTGAAGAAATCCGGAATCGCCTGAACGACAAGCGCGAGGAACTGATGAACCTGCGTTTCCAGCAGGCGACCGGTGAATTGACTGATTTTAACCGCTTGCGCGAGACCCGCAGGGATATTGCCCGTCTGCTGACGGAGCTCACTCAGCGGCAGCGACAGGCCAAGATGGAAGGTGAAGCATGAACGAACGCCGTCGCGTAACCGGTGTGGTAACCAGTAACAAGATGGAAAAGACCGTGGTCGTTGAGATCTCCCGGACTTACCGTCACCGGCTGTATAAGAAGGTTGTCCACGAACGCAAGCGAGTGATGGCTCACGACGAACTCGGCTGCCAGATTGGCGACGAGGTTCGGATCGTGGAAAGCCGCCCGATCTCTGCCCGCAAGCGCTGGGTTGTCGAAGAAATCCTGCGCCGCGATATCGCCGCTGCGGTGATCGAGGGCGATGCAGAATTTGAGCCGGAGCTGGAGTTGGGGTCGGAGCCGGAAACTGAGACAGAGACGGAGCCGGAGGCTTAGCCATGATCCAGCAGGAAACGCGTCTCAAAGTTGCCGACAATACGGGCGCTCGCGAGCTGCTCGTCATCCATGTCCTGGGTGGCTCATCTCGCAAGTATGGGCGAGTAGGCGACGTGGTTGTTGCTACAGTGAAGTCGGCTGCGCCTCAGGGTGCGGTCAAGAAGAGTGATCTGGTGCGCGCGGTGATCGTGCGCTGCGCCAAAGAGTGGCGGCGCGATGATGGTTCAACCATCCGCTTTGATGACAACGCCGCAGTCATTCTCGACCAGGACGGCAGGAACCCGCGGGGCACGCGCATTTTCGGCCCGGTAGCTCGCGAGCTGCGTGAAAAAGGTTTCGTAAGAATTGTATCGCTGGCCCCAGAGGTTCTCTAGTGTCAGTGAATGAGATAGCAGGAGCGAGAACTGTGAAAGTAAAAATTCGCAGAGGTGATACCGTCGAGGTCATCAGTGGCCGGCGGGAAGATAAAGGAAAACGCGGCGAGGTGATCCGGGTACTGCCGGATGAGCAGCGCGTGGTGGTTCAGGGCGTCAACCTGCGCAAGAAGCACCAGCGACAGATGCAGACCCAGGCCCGCCGCAACATCAACCCGGGCATTGTCGAGTTCGAGGCCCCGATTTCCATTTCCAACGTGATGCTGGTCTGCCCGCAGTGCAATGAGCCTGCGCGGATCGGCATTCATCGTGAGGGAAAAGAAGTTCAGCGGCTGTGCAAGAACTGCGGATCGCTGTTCGACTAGTGGCCGGTACGGGAGTATTACGATGAGCCATTGGCTGAAAGAACGTTACGATAAGGAAATCGCGCCGGCATTGCAAGAGACGCTCAGTTTGGGCAACCACATGGAAGTGCCGCGCGTGAAGAAAATTGTGGTGAATATCGGTTTGGGTGAAGCACTGGACAACGCCAAAGCCCTGGATGCAGCCGTGGAAGATCTGACGAAGATCGCCGGCCAGAAACCGGTGATCACCAAAGCCCGCAAGAGCATCGCCAACTTCAAGCTGCGCGAAGGCCGGGCGATTGGGGTGAAGGTCACGCTTCGTGGTGAACGCATGTGGTCCTTCCTGGACCGCCTGGCGAACATTGCTCTGCCGCGTGTGCGCGACTTCCGGGGCATTTCACCGAATGCTTTTGATGGCCGGGGGAACTACACCCTGGGTTTACGAGAGCAACTGGTGTTCCCGGAGATCGACTACGATAAGATCGACAAGCTGCGCGGGCTGGAGATAACGATTGTTACATCTGCCCGAACCGATGAAGAAGGGCGTGCGCTGCTGGCTGCTCTGGGCATGCCATTTAGGAAGGAAGGTTAGACCATGGCGAAAAAGAGCATGGTAGTTCGAGAAACGCGGCGGAAGTACCCGGTGCGGGTGCGCAATCGCTGCAAAGTATGCGGGCGCCCGCGCGGCTATCTGCGCCGGTTTGGCCTGTGCCGCATCTGCTTCCGGGAGCTGGCTCTTGAGGGGAAGATTCCCGGCGTTGTCAAGTCTTCCTGGTAAGCAAATAGCGGAGGGATTCATAATGAGTGTTGGAGATCCTATCAGTGATATGTTGACCCGCATCCGCAATGCCGTGATGATGGGGCACAATACCGTAGCGCTGCCTGGTTCCAAGATCAAGGTTGCAATCGCCAAGATCTTGAAAGAAGAAGGCTACATCAGTGGTTATGAAGTGGTGGATGGCAAAGTTGCCAACAGCAAAATCTTGCGCCTCCGCCTGAAGTACGTCGGCGAACGCCGCGACCGCAAACCGGTAATCACCGGCCTGGAGCGGGTCAGCCGGCCGGGACGCCGGGTCTACACCGGTAAGCAGGATATCCCCTGGGTCCTCTCGGGGATGGGCATTGCCATCCTCTCTACGCCCAAGGGTGTGATGACAGGACAGCGCGCCCGCCAGCTCGGCGTGGGCGGCGAAGTTCTGTGCAAAATCTGGTAGGAGGTAGTACCGTGTCTCGAATTGGACGCATGCCGGTAGCTATCCCCCAGGGTGTGGACGTGGAGATCAAGGGTTCGTCCATCCGGGTAAAGGGCCCCAAAGGTGAATTGAATCGCACCTTCCCGGCCGCGATGGACATCGCTGTGGAAGATGGGCAGATCGTTGTGAATCGCCCTTCCGATGAGCCCACTCACCGGGCACTGCACGGCATGACCCGGGCTCTCATCCACAATATGGTGGTCGGCGTTAGCACCGGTTTCGAACGTATTTTGGAAGTGAACGGCGTTGGTTATCGCGCCGAGATGAACGGCAAGAATCTTGTTCTGCACGTCGGGTACTCTCATCCGGTGACCGTGGAACCCGAGCCTGGGATTTCCTTCGAAGTCGATACCCGCACACGGCAGGTAAAGGTGCAGGGGTACGACAAAGAGCAGGTCGGCCAGGTGACGGCGAACATCCGCAAGATTCGCCCGCCGGAGCCTTATAAGGGCAAAGGCATCAAATATCTGGAAGAAAAGATCCGCCGCAAGGCTGGTAAGGCTGGTAAGGTGTAAGGCTTATGGCTGCTAACAATAAATCTCGTTCCGAAGCTCGCCTCCGGCGGCATGCCCGGGTGCGGAGAAATGTCTCGGGCACTCCATATCGACCACGCCTGAACGTGTTCCGCAGTTCTGCCGAGATCTACGCCCAGATCATCGACGACGAAGCCGGCTGCACGCTGGTTTCTGCATCCACGATCGACCGCGAGCTGCGCGGCCAGTTGGCCGGGCTGAAGAAGACCGAACAGGCACGCCTGATTGGCAAAGCAATTGCCGAACGCGCGAAGTCGAAGGGAATCTCGGCGGTCGTTTTCGACCGTGGCGGCTTCCGCTTCATGGGCCGGGTCAAAGCTCTGGCTGATGGGGCGCGCGAAGGTGGTCTTGAATTCTAGTAGCGGCGGCGTCGCGAAGGAGCGTAGCGGCAAAGCAGCGGAGAGCCCGCTGTGCGCCAGAACTCCTTCCGCCTGGCCCTACAAGGAGTAAAACATGTCGGATTACGAGTTTCCGGAATATACACAAGAACTTGACGAACGCGTCGTTGATATCGCTCGCGTAGCCAAAGTGGTAAAAGGTGGTCGCCGCTTCTCCTTCCGGGTGACAGTCGTCGTGGGCGATAACCGCGGCAGCATTGGCATCGGGATCGGTAAAGCCAACGCAGTGCCCGATGCAATGCGTAAGGCTTCCGAAAGGGCGCGCAAGAATATGTTCAAGGTCGCCACTTTCCACACCACGATTCCGCATCAGGTGACCGGTGTTACCAGCGGCGCGAAGGTTCTGCTCAAACCGGCTTCAGCCGGTACGGGCGTTATCGCCGGCGGCGGCGTGCGCGCTGTCTTGGAGGCCGCGGGGATTTCAGATATCCTCACCAAATCTCTGGGCAGCAACAACGTGTTGAACGTCGTTATGGCGACAGTCGATGGCCTCAAGCAGTTGAAATCGCCTGAAGAGGAAGCAGCTCGCCGGGGTAAGTCGGTGAAAGATGTTACTCCCTTCTGGCAGAGGAGGAAGACCAACAATGTCTGAGGCTCCTGATACAAAACAGAAGATTGTGCGAGTTACGCTGGTAAAGAGCCCGATTGGGTATTCGAAGAAGCATAAAGCTACGATCCGGGCGCTGGGCCTGCGCCGCATGCACCAGACGGTAGAGCATGTGGATGCACCCACTCTGCGAGGTATGCTGGCGAAGGTCAGCCACCTGGTCGAAGTGGAAGAGAGTGAGTAGACGAGATGAAATTACACGATCTGAAACCCAACAGAGGAGCGAGGAAAGACCGCAAGCGCGTGGGTCGCGGGATCGCAGCCGGACAGGGTAAGACCGCCGGCCGGGGTACCAAGGGCCAGGGGGCGCGGTCGGGTGAGGGCGGCCACCTGTATCGCCAGGGCGGCAACCTGCCTTTCTACCGCCGCCTGCCGTTCGTGCGTGGTAAAGGTTTCACTCCGCTCAACCGGGTAGAGTACAACGAAATCAACCTGGATCAACTAAAGGATCTGGAAGCAGGCAGCGAGGTGAATCCGACGACCCTGGTAGCCGCCAGGCTGCTGCGGCGTCCGGAGGATCCGGTAGTCATCCTGGGGCGCGGCGAAATCGATAAGCCGTTGAAGGTGCGCGTTCATCGCATTTCGAAGAGCGCTCAGCAGAAGATCGAAGCTGCCGGCGGCAGCGTCGAGCTCATCCAAGAAAGCTGATCGAATTGTGATTAAGGAGACTGTGAGATGAAACGGTCTGCTTGGCGCTACCTGTGGGCAGCACACGATATCCGGCGCAAGCTGTTGATTACGCTGTTGATCCTGGCGATTTATCGCCTGGCGGCGCACGTACCTGTCCCCGGGGCAAACCGGGAGGTGCTGGCCAGCATCCTCAGCGGCGGCGGCGCAGCCGGAACGCTGTTCGGTTTCCTGGATCTGCTCTCGGGCGGCACAGTGTCGAATTTCTCTGTTCTGGCGATGGGTGTGTACCCGTACATCACCGCCCAGATTATCCTGCAACTGCTCGTCCCGATCATCCCTGCCCTGCAGCGACGGATGGAAGAAGATCCACGTGAAGGCCAAAAGTGGATGGAGAAGTGGACTTACATCCTGGCAGTTCCTATGGCGCTTCTGCAGGCCATCGGCCAGATCAATCTGTTCTCCGCTTACGCCCAGGTGCCGATCATCGAAAACTTTGGCTTCTCCGGCGCGAACCTGATCCCCTCGGTGACGATCCTGATCAGCATGACGGCCGGCACGATGTTCGCCATCTGGTTAGGTGAGCTGATCTCAGAATATGGGATCCGCAACCAGGGCCTGTCTCTGATCATCTTCTCGGGCATCGTCGCTCAGATCCCCTCCAACTTTGCTTCGGTTTGGGCAGACGAGCAGCGCCGCTGGTTCTCGATCGCTTTCCTGTTGGTGATCATGATCCTGACGGTGTTCGCCATCGTCTTCGTCCAGCAGGGTCGCCGGAATGTCCCGGTGATGTACCCCGGACGGCGGATGGGCAACCGGATGTCGATGCCGGTGAAGGGCACGCTGCCGCTGATGGTCAATATGGCCGGCATGATCCCGCTGATCTTTGCCCAGTCACTGTTGACCTTCCCCGCAATTTTGGCGAGCTTCTTCGCCCGTGCGGAGACAGAGTGGGTGCGTAATCTGGCCATCAACGTTCAGAATCTGTTTGGCGGCCAGGGCGCGTTCTACTACATCATGTACTTCCTGATGGTGGTGGCTTTCACTTTCTTCTACACCAACGTGCTGTTCGCCCAACAGAACTATGGTGAGAATCTGAAGCGGGTGGGAGCCCAGATCCCGGGTGTAAGCCGCGGCGCACCGACTCAGCGTTACCTGACTCGGGTGCTGAGCCGGATCACCTTGCCGGGAGCGCTGTTCCTGGGTCTGGTCGCCATCCTTCCCTGGTTGATCGGATTGATCGTCCCGTTCGGCGCCAACAGCAGCGTACTGCTCGTCTCATCGGCCGGTCTGCTGATCGTGGTGGGCGTCGTTCGCGACACGTTCTTTAACATCGAGGCTGAACTCAAGCTGCACGGTTACGACGACTCGCTGCTTGTGCGTTAGGAGGATCAGGGGAACTCTATGCCTACCTACATCGTTCTACTCGGCCCGCCAGGAGCGGGAAAGGGCACCCAGGCCCAGATTATCTCTGATAAATTGGGCTTGCCCCATATCTCATCCGGAGATATTTTCCGCGAGAATCTGAAAAAGCAGACCGAGTTGGGCCAGCAGGCGAAGGGCTATATGGATCGTGGCGAGCTGGTCCCCGATGACCTGACAATCGCCATGATCCGTGACCGGCTCTCTCGCCCCGACTGCGCCTCAGGAGTTCTGCTGGACGGTTTCCCGCGGACACCCGCTCAGGCTGCAGCGCTGGCGGAGATGCTGAGCGAGTTCGGCGGCCAGGTAGACGCAGTCCCTTATATCAAGGTGCCTGAGGAAGTCCTGATCGAACGCCTGACCGGACGCTGGACATGCCGGGCCGAAGGACACGTCTACCACGAGAAGTTCAACCCGCCCAAGCAGCCTGGTATCTGTGATTTCGATGGGTCTGAGCTCTACCAGCGTGAGGACGACAAAGCGGAGACAGTGAAGAACCGGATCCATGTGTACCTGGCGCAGACTGCCCCGCTGATCGACTATTATCGACAGTGCGGTGTGCTGCTCGAAATCGACGGAACCCAGCCGATCGAACAGGTCACCTCTGATCTGCTCGCAGATCTGCAGGCTGCGACGAACAAAGGAAGCGCAAAGCAATGAGTTGGGATCGTCATGTGGTCATTAAAAGCCAGGCCGAGCTTGAACTGATGCGCGAGGCCGGGCGGGTGAATGCCCAGGCGTTGGCCGCGGTGCGGGAAGCTGTGCGCCCGGGGATCACAACCGCAGAGCTGGATGCGATTGCGGAGGAAGTGATTCGAAAGCACGGCGGCATACCCATCTTCAAAGGCTACCCGGGTCCCTATCCATATCCGGCTACCCTGAACGTCAGCGTGAATGAGGAGCTCGTCCACGGTATTCCCGGCAAGCGAAAGCTGAAGGAAGGGGATATCGTCTCGATCGACTGCGGGACTCTCCTGGAAGGCTACGTTGGCGATTCGGCGTTCACCATGGGTGTCGGGGAGATTTCTCCGCTGGCCCAGAAACTGATCGAAGTGACCGAAAAGGCGCTGTGGATCGGGATCGATAAAATGCGGCCAGGAAACCGGGCTGGCGATATTTCCGCTGCCATCCAACAGTATGTGGAAGGCCAGGGTTTTCACGTCACACGGGAATACACCGGTCATGGAGTAGGCAGGAACATGCATGAGGGGCCGCAGGTGCCCAACTACGGAGTGGCTGGACGTGGCCTGGAGCTCCGGCCGGGGTTGACCATCGCCCTAGAACCGATGGTGTTGGTTGGGACGCCGCGCACCCGGGTGCTGGCAGACCAATGGACGGTCATCTCGGCCGACCGGTCGTTGACGGCTCACTTCGAGCACACGGTTGCGGTCACCGAGGGCGAGCCCTGGGTGTTGACCGTGTTGTAAAGAGGTTTTTTTCTGGAGCCTGCCGCGGTTGTTCAACCGAGACACGCTCCAGAAAAAAAGCAGTTGATGGAACAGCCGAGAAAAACTGAATATTGCCTGTTGAGGCAGAATCAGGTATAATTATGACTTTGGCTGGACTAACAGCCCGGTTGTAAAGGAGAAAGACGAAATGAAGGTATCATCGTCAGTGAAGAAGCGCTGTGCGAAGTGCAAGATTGTGCGGCGTAGAGGTATTGTGTACGTCATCTGCGAAAATCCAAAGCATAAGCAGCGACAAGGATAGTCAAAATGGCACGTATCGAAGGCGTTGACCTGCCCCGCAATAAGCGGGTTGAAGTTGGATTGACATATATCTACGGTATCGGACTCCCCAGGGCCCAGCAGATTTTGCAGGCCACGAATGTGAATCCAGATACCCGGATCAAAGATTTGACCGACGCTGAAGTCGGACGGCTGCGCGATTACATCTCTGGGAACTACAAGGTGGAAGGCGACTTGCGCCGTGAGGTCCAGTTGAATATCAAGCGGCTGATCGAGATCGGCAGCTATCGTGGTTTGCGCCATCGCCGGAACCTTCCGGTGAACGGCCAGCGGACCCGCACGAATGCACGCACCCGCAAGGGCCCCAAGAAAACGGTGGCCGGTCGCGGGCGGCGGCGTGGTGCTAAGAAGTAATTCCCGTCGGAAGCAATACCTGCACCCAAGCTCACCACTGGATTGGGGCTCCTTCCCCCCTGCGGCTGGTCCACTGGTGAGCCAGGGCGACCGATCTGGTCGCCTGCAGGTTTGGCAACTCAGGATACGAGAGAGGTTTTATGGCTCAAAGTGTACGTTCAGCACGCCGCAAAGGCGGCGGTGCCCGTAAAATTAAGCGAACGCTGTCTAAGGGACAGATTCATATCTACGCGACTTTCAACAACACGATTATCACGATCACCGATGAACAGGGCAATGCGGTTGCCTGGGGATCGGCCGGATCGGCTGGCTTCAAAGGTTCGCGCAAGAGCACGCCTTTTGCTGCCCGCCTGGCGACCGAGCAGGCCGTAAAGGCCGCGCAGGCGATGGGCCTGCAGGAAGTTGAACTGTTCGTCAAAGGACCCGGCCCTGGCCGCGAGTCGGCCATTCGCGCTGTTCAGTCTCAGGGTTTAAAGGTGACCTCCATCGCCGATACGACTCCTGTCCCGCATAACGGCTGCCGGCCTCCGAAGAAACGCCGCGTCTAAGCAGATTTATTCAGGAAGGATCTAGAAGAAACGACATGGCTAAGTATCGTGGCCCTCAATGTAAACTGTGCCGGCGGGAAGGCGAAAAACTGTTCTTGAAGGGTGAACGCTGTTTCACCCCTAAATGCGCTTTCGAACGCCGCGGCTATGCTCCTGGCGAACATGGTAAGGGTGCTCAGTTCCGCCGCCGCCGGGATTCGGACTACAACCGTCAGCTGCGGGCGAAACAGAAGGCTCGCCGGATTTATGGTATTTTGGAACGCCAGTTCCGCCGCTACTACGACATTTCGCTGCAGCGGCGTGGGCTGACCGGTCTCAACCTGCTGCAAATTCTTGAAACGCGGCTCGACAACGTCGTATTCCGCCTCGGATTTGCTGCCAACCGGGCCCAGGCGCGGCTCATGGTCAGCCATGGGCACTTCGAAGTCAATGGACGCCGGACGGATGTCCCTTCGATGCTCCTGGTAGCTGGCGATGTGGTATCGGTTCGCGAAGGTTCACGCGATCGAACGTATTTCAAGGAACTGCGCGAAATCGCCGAAGACCGCAACGTGCCTACCTGGTTGAGCCGTGACCTGCGTGAGCTTTCGGGCTCCGTGATTCGCCTCCCCGAACGAGCCGAGATCGATGGCAACCTGCAAGAGCAGTTGATCGTCGAGTACTACTCGCGGCGGTAAGGTAAAACCTTATCTGGTGGAACGGGTACGCTCTGCGGATGGGCATCGTACACTCGTGTGCGACCATGCGCCTTGGGTGACCCGTTTCGCTGTGTAACTTGAAACGAATTCTTGAAAAAGGGGATGAGGTGAACCGTGATCGGTTTAAGTAATATGGTAACGCCGAAGATTGAGCGCGAAGCTGAAGCGCGCAACTACGGCAAGTTTATCATCAGCCCGCTGGAGCGTGGTTATGGTATCACGCTGGGTAATGCCCTTCGCCGGGTATTGCTCTCTTCCCTGGAAGGTGCGGCGGTCACCTCAATCCGCATTGCTGATGTGCAGCACGAGTTCAGCGATATCCCGGGTGTGCGCGAAGACGTAATCCGGGTGATGCTGCAGATCAAGCAGTTGCGGATGAAGCTGTATGATGTAGATACCGCCCGCCTGCACCTGGAAGTGCGCGGCGGCGGGGTGGTCACGGCTGCCGATATCATCGCTCCACCTGAAGTTGAGATCGTGAACCCTGATCTCTACCTGTTTACTGTAGATGATAACAACGCGAAGCTTGAGATCGAGATGACCGTAGAGCGCGGCCGGGGGTATTCACCGGCCGACGAGCGCACGGGTCGTCTGCCGATCGGTGAGCTGCCCGTCGATGCCATCTACAGCCCGGTCCGCCGGGTGAATTGGGATGTCGGTTATGCCCGGGTTGGTCAGAGCACCAATTACGACCGCCTGATGTTGGAAATCTGGACTGACGGGACCGTCGGGCCGGAAGAGGCGCTCAGCACGAGCGCGAAGATCGTCATCGACCATCTACGCCATCTGGCGGGGATCAGCGAGGAATCGCTGGCTGCTATTTCTCTGGACGAAGAGGAAACCAGCCGCCTGACCAGCGAGATGATCGAGACCCCCATCGAGAACCTGGACCTGTCGGTTCGGGTGTTCAACTCACTCAAACGCACCGGCATCACCACCGTCGGTGAGGTCATTGAGTTGCTCGAAAAAGGCGATGAAGCCGTTATGTCCATCCGGAACTTTGGTGAGAAAAGCCTGGACGAACTGCGACAGAAGATGTACGAGAAGGGCTACCTGAAGGATGGAGCCGAAAACGAAGCGGAGTAGTTAAAAATGCGACATGGAGTAGCTGGATATCGACTGAGCCGGGACAAGGATGAGCGCAAGGCGCTGCGTCGCAATCTCATCAAGCAGTTGTTCGAGCACGAACGGATCACGACAACCCGCGCCAAAGCGGCTGCTGTTCGTGGGCAGGCTGAGCGCTTGATCACCCTGGCCAAACGCGGCAATCAGGCCGGAGATGCGAAGATGGTACATGCGCGCCGCCTGGCCGCAGCTCGCCTGGCAGATGCCGGCGCAGTGAGGAAATTGTTCGATGACATCGCTCCCCGCTATGAAAACCGCCCCGGTGGGTACACCCGTATTGTCAAGATCGGGCCCCGCTATGGCGATGCGGCGGAGATGGTGATCTTAGAGTTGGTAGAAGATTAATTCTGTTCCGTTGCCGGGTGGGTCAGGCCGATCAGCCGGCAATGAACGGACGATGGCACGTTACCAGGTTATTCTCGTCTACGACGGAACGCACTTTCGAGGCTTTCAACGCCAGGTGCGGCTGCAGGACGGGGTGGACGAACGGACGGTTCAGGGAGAGGTGCAGACCGCTCTGAGGCGGCTGGGCTGGCAGGGCCAGTCTATCCTGGGCGCCGGACGGACGGATGCCGGGGTACATGCGGCAGGCCAGGTGATCGCATTCGATCTGGACTGGAAGCATGGGACCGGCGATCTGCAAGCGGCTCTGAACAGCAACCTTCCGGAAGACATAGGGGTGCGCTCGGTGAAGCCGGCGCCTCCTGACTTCCACCCGCGCTACGATGCAATCGAGCGGGTTTACCACTACCACCTGTTCTGCCAGAGCTGGCGCGATCCTTTGCGCGAGCGCTATGCCTGGCGGGTGTGGCCTCCTGTGGACATGGCAAGGTTGGAACTCGGTACCGCCTTTTTGCCCGGCACGCACGACTTCTCGGCCTTCGGGACCCCGCCCCGATCCGAAGGTCATCCGGTCCGCAGTGTGACCCGGGCTGCCTGGTCGGTAAAGGGAGACGACCTCGTGTTCGAGATCGCCGCCAATGCTTTCCTGTACCACATGGTGCGCCGTCTCGTGCATTTCCTGGTGGCAATTGGCCAGGGCAAATTCGAGCCCGAAGACCTGCGCCACAAACTGGAAGCCGGAAATCAGCCCATGGTTCAGGGCCTGGCTCCGGCGCACGGTTTATCCCTGGTAGAGGTGCTCTACCCGGATAAGCGAGCAGACGAATAACCGGAAACGAGAAAATATCCTGAAGAAGATCCGGCGCTGGTGGATTGAATCCTTGCGAGTAAAATCCCTTCGCCGGTATGATGGAGATGATGAGCGTGGATAAGACATACGTTCCAAAAGCCGGCGAGATTACTCGGGATTGGATCCTGGTGGATGCCAATGATCAGAACCTGGGTCGTCTGGCCACCCAAATCGCCCAAATTTTGCTGGGCAAGCACAAGACGAACTTCACCCCCGGCATGGATACTGGCGACTTCGTGGTGGTGATCAACTGCGAACGGGTGCGCGTGACGGGCAATAAGATGGAAGAGAAAATGTACTACCGTCACTCACAGTATCCCAGCGGGTTGAAAGCTATAAGCCTGCGCGACCAGCTCGCCAAGCACCCCGAGCGGGTGATCCGGGCTGCAGTGTGGGGCATGATCCCGCACAATAAGTACGGCCGCCGGATTATCAAGAAGCTCAAGATTTATGCTGGGCCGAACCATCCTCATGAAGCTCAGCAGCCGAAGCCCTTATCTTCCGTGATTAAGGAGTAGATGTTATGGCAGTACAGTATTATGAGGGCGTTGGTCGCCGCAAAGAGAGCACTGCCCGTGTGCGCGTGATGAATGGTTCCGGCCGGTTCGTGGTCAACGATAAGCCAGCGCAGGATTATTTCACCCGGTTGGGAGATCTGGAAGCTATTCTGGCCCCCATTCAGGCTGCCGGTGAGAATCCTTCCATGCTGGATGTCACCGTGGTAGTGCGCGGTGGCGGTGTGACCGGACAGACCGAAGCGGTCCAGCTCGGTTTGGCCCGGGCGCTGATCACAATGAATCCGGACCTTCAACCGGTGCTCCGCAAGGGCGGTTTCTTGACCCGCGATGCACGCGTCAAAGAGCGCAAGAAACCCGGCCTCAAGCGCGCCCGCAAGGCTCCGACCTATACCAAGCGTTAAACTAGAATAGGTTCCAAAGAGTTGGTGCCAGGGTGGTTCAGGCGCCTTCTCTTTGTGGTGAGATCGATAGAATGGCCGTGCGGGTATTCCCGGGCGGCCGTTTTTATTCTCACAGAAAGCGAATATTCCTGATGGGAACCAATGGTATCACCCTGGTGGGACTCGGCCCCGGCGCTCTCGGGCAACTCACGTTGGAAGCGTGGCAGATCTTGCAAAACGCCTCTGAAATTTACCTGCGCACCTCCCGGCACCCCGTCGTTGAGAGGCTGCCCAATCCAGGTGCGCTGCATTCGTTCGATGAACTGTATCTGTCTGCGGAGACGCTCACCCAGGCGCATGCCCGTATTGTGGAGCGGGTTCTGGAATTGGGGAGGCGCCCGGAGGGGGTGATCTATGCCGTGCCAGGACATCCATTTGTCGCCGAGGTAACCGGGGTGGAGATTGCCAGCCGGGCCCGGGAAGCGGATATCCCCCTGCGGGTAGTCGAGGGGATCAGCTTATTGGAGCCTGTCTTCTCGGCCTTGCAGATCGATCCTTACCCGCACACTGCATTCGTGGATGCGCTGGAACTGGCGCAGGCTCATGTGCCGACATTTCAACCGAATTTCCCCGCGGTGATCGCCCAACTGTATTCAACCCAATTGGCCTCCCAGGTGAAGCGCACCCTGCTGACCCTATACCCTGGCGAACGTGAAGTGGCGCTCGTCCACCAATGGGATGCAGACGGGCAGCGGGTGGAGCGGTTGCCGCTTTCGGCGATCGATCAGAGCGAAGAGATCGGAACAGGCACCTGCCTGTACCTGCCTGCGCTGGACCATGCTGCGGCATTCGAGGCGTTCCTGGAAGTGGTGGCGCATCTACGGGCGCCGGAGGGCTGTCCCTGGGACCGGGAACAGACTCACAAGAGTCTCAGCCAGGCGCTGATCGAAGAAGCCTACGAGGCCCTGGAAGCGATCGAACGAGAAAACCCGGCAGCTATACAGGAGGAGCTTGGGGATCTGCTGCTGGTGCTTATGATGCACGCCCAGATTGCCTCCGAAGCAGGGGATTTCAATATGAGCGATGTGCTGCGCGGTATTCACACCAAAATCGTACGCCGGCATCCCCATGTGTTTGGCGATGCGGCTGCCGGGGATGCCGAGGCGGTGCTAAAGACCTGGGAACGGTTGAAAGCCGAAGAACGGGCGGCTAGCGGCAAGGGGGAAGCCAGTTTGCTGGATGGGGTTGCCCTGGCGCTGCCGGCGCTGATTCAGGCCGAGGAATACCAGAAGCGAGCGGCGAGGGTGGGGTTCGATTGGCCTGAAATCCAGGGCGTGCGGGAGAAGTTGAGTGAAGAGTTGTCCGAGCTGGATCAGGCGCGGGACCTCGACGAGCGCAGTTCGGAGCTTGGCGATCTGCTGTTTGCGGTGGTGAACCTGGCCCGCTGGTATAAAGTGGATCCGGAAGCTGCGCTGCGGGCGACGAACCAGAAGTTTCGCCAGCGGTTCAGCTACATCGAGCGCTCGGCTCGCGCTCAGGGACGCAGCCCTGCCGACCTCTCTATAGAAGAGATGGAAGCGTTATGGCAGGAGGCCAAAAAGTTCGATCGGTAAAAACAGCCGGGGAGATGGAAGCGCTCTGCCCGGAAAACAGGAAGCCCAAATTCTAAAAACAGGATCCATCCTCCAATTTGGGATGGATCCTGTTTTTGCGATAGGATGAAATTTAGAAGCCCCGGTCGCCGCCCAGGAGCCCGCCGAGGACATCCCCGCCGACTCCGGCTACCCCGCGTCGCTCTCCCACTTGCCGGGATCCAGCAGCAGCCATGATCCGGTCCGCCAGGCGCGAGAAGGGCAGGCTCTGCAGATAAACTTTCCCCGGTCCGGTGAGCTTCGCCAGGAACAGTCCCTCTCCCCCGAAGAGGGCATTCTTGAAACCACCGATGAACTGGATGTCATAATCAACGCTGGGGGCAAAGGCAACGATACAGCCGGTGTCCACCCGCAAGGTTTCTCCTGCGGCCAGGGTCTTCTCAATGATGGCGCCGCCGGCATGGACAAACGCCAGCCCATCCCCCTCCAGGCGCTGCAGGATAAAACCCTCACCGCCGAACAGACCGGCGCCGAGTCGCTTGGTGAAGGCGATCTCGATCTCGGTCCCCTGAGCTGCGCAGAGGAAGGAATCCTTCTGACAGATGAATTGTCCACCGGCCGCACTCAGATCGATGGGGATCACCTTGCCCGGGTAAGGCGCGCCGAAGGCGACCCGGCTCTTCGCCTGTCCCTGGTTCAAGAAGGTGGTAATGAAAAAGCTTTCGCCGGTGATCATGCGCTTCAACCCTTTGAACAGGCCTCCGCCGGTGCCTGTCTGCATTTCGATGCCGTTTTCCATATAGGTCATCGTCCCGGCTTCGGCCCGGACTCCTTCACCCGGGTCCAATTCAATTTCAACCAACTGCATATCATCACCGAAAATTTTGTATTCGATCAGGTCTGCCATTTCAAATTCTCCTTATATTTTATCTGGATAGATTCCCTGGTCTATACCCGAAAGCGATTCTCGATCCAACGGAATACGCACCTCCCTTGTTCAATACTTATACGTCGAACGGACTGAAAAGTTGTATCCCCATTTCAAAATCGCCTGGCGGATCAACGGGATTATTTGCATTCCCTATTCATCACCGTTCCCAGCCGGGAACGGTGGTAAATCGCATCAGGCAGACTGTCCCCAGGCCAGGTGGGCCTCAGGATGGTGAATTGACCGCTTCGGAAGACCGCCCAAACCCCGTCCCTAAGATGATAGCGTAGGCGAGGGTAAACAGGCCGAAAACTGCGATCAGGATCAATCCGCTGGCTGTTTCCCAGATTGCGAACTGCTGTGTAGTAGCGACAAAAGCGCCCATGGCATTGGCGAGCAGCAGGGCAAATGCCACTCCCCGGCGGCCCTCGGACGGGCCGGTGGCGGCGTAACTACGCACCGCCCAGAGGACCAGCCCAAAGCCGAATATTGCCGCGCCGAACAGCCGGGCGAACGAGGCGACGTGCCAGTACAAAAGCACGTTTTCTTCGGGGATCTCCGGAACGCCGAAGAATGCCAGCATCAGCGGACCGTAGAGGGCAAAGGCGATGCCTGCGACCAATGCCAACACGGCGTTTAGGGTAATGGTGAATTTGAACATCAGGGTTTCGTCTCCTTTGGTGAGCCGGATAAATCGAACCGGTCATGGATTTGGGCATTTTCCCCAGGGGGTTGGGTGAGCACCGCCAGGTTGTCGATGACCATCTCCCAAGCGTAGGGGCGAAAAGCCAACCGGGTGATCACACCGGCAATGTTTGCCTGATCGATATCCTCCAGCGCCAGGCTGATATGTGGGATCCACGCCTCAGGCTGGTAGTAAGGGCTGAGGGACCGTCTGTGCGGTTGAGCTGCCTCCCAGAGCCGGGCGTGCAGTTGGTACATCTCTATGGTCTTGACGACATGGATAAAGATGACCGGCTGCGGGCCGGTGAAGACACCTAAACCGGCGGTGCGAACTACTAACGGCGGCTGCTCTCGGGCGATGGGCATGATGGCTGAAGCCAGGCGATCAAAATCATAACCACGCGCTACCTGCCAGGTGAAATGGGGGAAAGGGGTGATGCGCACGCCTTTCAAACCGAATTCGGCTTCTAGCTCTCGCCAGATCTCTTCAACTTGCTGGTAGTAATGTTGGGGCAGAATGGATACGAGAGCATGCATAGGGGAGTCGCTCGGTGGTCTATCCGGTTTGCGTGAGGTTCCGGCCGGAGGCGAGATGATTACCCGGCGGCCCAACGGGCAAAGATTGCGGTCGAAACATGGCGCCCGGCGCTCTGCTCCACCAGGACCAATTCCCCGGCTTCGAGACTCCCCCCTAGTCCGGAGAGCGTCTCATCCAGTGCGTAGTAGACGCTGAGGGATGAAGCCCGGATGGCATAGGCGGTTAGCACGACGAACAGCGGGCGCCGGCTGAGCAGTTTTCGGCACTCGGCCAGCAGTGCGGGGAGTGCGGCGAAGAATTCCCACACTTGCCCCGATGGCCCGCGGCCAAATTTGGGCGGATCGAGCACCAGGCCTTCATACTGCGAATTCCGGCGCACTTCACGCCGGACGAACTTTTCTACATCATCCACCAGCCAGCGCACCGGGCGATCTTCCAGTCCGGAGAGGGCCTGGTTTTCCCTGGCGATGGTGATCGCTTTTTTGCTGGCATCCACATGGGTGACCTGCGCGCCCGCCTGGGCTGCCGCCAGCGTCGCCAACCCGGTGTAGCCAAACAGGTTCAGGACTCGGACTTCTCTTCCCGCACTGAGTATTTTGTCCGCCATCCAATCCCAATGAGCGGCCTGCTCGGGGAACACGCCCATATGGCGAGATCCGGCAGCATGGGCTTTGAAGCGCAGCCCTTTATAAGTCATTTCCCAGGGGGAATCGACCGGCCGGTTGAACTGCCAGCGGCCTCCGCTCTCCTCACCGGTCGGCTGGAACACGGCATGGGCCGCCCGCCATTGTTTTTCGGGCAGGGAAGGCTGCCAGATAGCCTGGGCCTCCGGGCGGACAAAAGTGTAGGCGCCGTAGCGTTCCAGCTTCAACCCGCCGCCGCTGTCGAGCAGCTCGTAATCTTTCCAATCTGTGGATGCGAGCAGGCGTAGCTCTGGAATCGTCAATTTTTGCTGTGTCACTTATCAAGGAACTCCATGCCCAGCTATTTTTTTCCCGCTTCTTCTGGATGGGTAAAAGAAAATCACCCTTATTTTAACTATTGTATAACAAGCTGGGGAGTTGTCAACGTTACGGGGGGAGGGTAGAAATGAGCTACCGGGCGTGGATCATCCCAACTGGAGAGCAGCCGGGATGATCCACGCCTAAGGTGGGGTTATATTTCTTCGAACCGGGCAGTGAAATGCCGGAGCAGCTCCGGAGCGTAGGTGAAGCGGTAGCCGCACACCTGGTCGCGCCGGGCAGCAATCTTTTGCAAGGTGTCCACGACGTAATCGAGATGGCTTTGGGTATATACCCGGCGGGGGATGGCCAGACGGACCAACTCGAGGTTGGGGTAGACCATTTCCCCGGTCTCCGGATCGGGGTGGGCGAACATCACCGAGCCAATTTCAACCGCGCGGATGCCCCCCTGGCGGTACAACTCGACGACCAGGGCCTGGCCGGGAAACTCTTTTTGAGGGATGTGGGGGAACATTTTGCCTGCGTCCACGTACACCGCATGTCCACCGGGTGGTTCTACAATAGCGATCCCGGATTCCAGCAGGCGTTCGGCCAGGTATTGGACCTGTCCCAGGCGGTAGGCCAGGTATTCTTCATTCAGGCCTTCGCGCAGGCCGGTGGCCATCGCATCCAGATCGCGCCCGGACAGGCCGCCGTAAGTGGGGAAGCCCTCGCGCAGGATCAGTTCATTCCTGGCGTTCTGGAACAGTTCCTCGTCATTCATCGCCAGGAACCCACCGATATTGACAATGGCATCCTTCTTGGCGCTCATCGTGGCCCCATCGGCGAGGGCGAAGATCTCCCTGGCGATCTCCAGGGTGGATTTATTGGCGTAACCGGGCTCGCGCTGTTTGATGAAAAAAGCATTTTCGGCAAACCGGCAGGCATCGATAAAGAATGGGATGCCATAGCTCCGGTAAGTCTCGGCGACCTGGCGCAGGTTTTCGAGCGAAACCGGCTGCCCGCCCCCGGCGTTGTTGGTGATGGTGATCATCCCCAGGGGGATATTCTCTACGCCCACCTGTTCGATAAAGCGGCGCAGCTTTTGGATATCCATATTCCCTTTGAATGGATGGCGCGCCTGGGGATCTTGGGCTTCGTCGATGACAAGGTTGGTGGGGAGCCCGCCGCGAGCGCGGATATTCGCCTCGGTGGTGTCGAAGTGCATGTTGGAAGGCACATACTGCCCCGGCTTGACGAACAGGGCGCTGAGGATATTCTCGGCCGCCCGTCCCTGATGCGTGGGGACAAAAAAGCGGAAGCCGGTAATATCTTGCATGGCTTCCGCTAACCGGTAATAAGACCGTGCGCCTGCATAGGATTCATCGCCTGTCATTAATGAAGCCCACTGGTTCTGGCTCATTGCGCCGGTGCCTGAGTCGGTGAGCAGGTCGATGAATACGTCTTCCGCGGGGAGAGCAAAGACGTTGTACCCCGCGCGGCGCAGGGCTTCTTCTCGCCGCGCTGAGTCGATCAGCCGGATCGGTTCGACCATTTTGATCCGAAACGGCTCGGGTGGATAATTGGCCATGCAGTGCCTCCAATAAGATGATTGAATAGCGGGATCAAATGATGCAGCCAACTTGATCCCTGTTACAGGGTCCTGAGTACAAAGTGTAGCATTTTTTCATCATTTCTCCAAGAAAGGAAGTCAGTGAAAAGCGGTGATTCCTTTCCTCAAATGTTTGTATAATAAGCCCATGACTTTACCCCGAGTAAAACGGATCATCGGTTTGTTCCTGCTGCTGCTTTCCCTGATCCTCCTGGCCTGGGGCTTATGGCCCCTAGGATCCGAAGTGCGCACGCTGCCGGTGGCTCCGGA
>CAYMLG010000013.1:24331-88028 GCA_964391195.1 uncultured Anaerolineaceae bacterium
CCTGGGGCTTATGGCCCCTAGGATCCGAAGTGCGCACGCTGCCGGTGGCTCCGGAAAATATGCAGATCTCTGAACCCGGCTCCTTCGTGCCATTGGATCCGGGCCCGGTGGGACTCCCCGGCGGCGAGTTCGCCGTTTCTGTGACTATTTCTCCATTGTCTTGGGAGGCGCCGGGATGATGAGATGCTGCACGCGAACAACACCGGCTCGCTTTTCGCAGGTTCGGGTCCTGTGTTTGCTGATCCTGCTGCTGAGCGGCTGCATGGGAGGGCCAGTTGGATCGGGGGGGAATACCGGAGCGGAGCCGGTGCCCGTAGCGCCTACCCTGATGTTAACCCCAACCCAGCCGCCAGGGGAAGCACCGGGCGTCCAACCGGAGATGCCCCAGCCTGCAGGCGCAATACCCGAACAGCGGCTGCTCACCCTGGAGTGGCCTCCGCAGGTCCGCGAGGGGGATTCGGAGCGGATTTACCTGACCCTGGAAGTGGACGAAGCAGGTAGGATCACCCCGGTGGCGAGATCCGAAGGGCATGAGACGCGCGGAGAGCTGGTGGATATTCCGAATTTGTATGAAACCCACAGCGTGTTCGCCGATGCCCGCCTGGACCTGGCGGGGGTAGAGATCTCGCCGGGGCCAGAGCAGACCGAAGCCTTACGCCCTGGGCAACCCCTGATCTTTGGGTGGAACATCCGGCCTGAAGACGTGGGCACGTACCGGGGGACGGTTTGGCTGCACCTGCGGTTTGTGCCCAGGGATCCCGGTGGGCAGGAGGACAGGATCCTGATCACCGCTCAGGAGATCGAGATCAATGCAGTGAATCTTTTCGGCCTGGGGGGGACACCGGCAAGGTTGTTGGGCGGTGTAGGGGCGCTGCTGGGATCGATCCTGGGCCTGGATAACGTGCTCTCCTGGGCCGTGGGGGCGATTAAGAAACGAAAACGAACAGACTAGCTGTCGAAGAGGAATACATGGAGATACTTCGTTTCGTTTTAGGGCCGGTGTTGACCAACAGTTATCTGGTCGCCGATCCGGAGACCGGGGAGGCGGCGGCGATCGACCCCGGATGGGATGGGGAAGTGCTGTTGGAGGCTGCACAGAGCCGGGGTTGGCGTATTGCGAATATCTGGCTGACACACGCTCACTTCGACCACTTAGGCGGGGCGGCAGCGGTGGCAGATGGGTCCAACCCTCCACCGCCGGTGGCGCTGCATCCTGCGGATTATACGCTCTGGCGCGCCCAGGGTGGAGCGCCATTGTTTGGCATACACATCGATCCTGGGCCGGAGCCGACGATCGATCTTCAACACGGGATGATCATGCGGATCGGGAAAAGCCGGCTGGAAGTGCGCCACGCTCCGGGGCATACGCCAGGGCATGTGATTTTTTACTCCTCTGACGAAGGGGTGTGCTTTTGCGGGGATGTGATCTTCCAGGGGAGCATCGGGCGGACGGATCTCCCCGGCGGGGATTACGGTTTGCTGATGCGAAGCATCCGCGAGCAAGTGCTGACTCTGCCCGATGAAACCCGCCTGTTATCCGGGCATGGGGAAGAGACAACCGTGGGGATCGAGCGGAGGTCGAACCCGTTCCTGGTATAGAACGGACAGATCCATCAAAAAAGCTCCTGCACGACAGGAGCTTTTTTGATGGATCAGAGCAAATTATCTGGATGATGAACCGGAGCGAGTTATTTAGCGTAGTCCACAACCCGGGTTTCGCGGATCACAGTCACTTTGATCTGGCCCGGGTACTGCATGGTCTCTTCGATGCGTTTGGCGACGTCTCGGGCTAAGCGGATGGCCTCCAGGTCATCGATATCCTCCGGGCGAACGAAGATGCGGACCTCCCGCCCGGCCTGAAGGGCGTAGCTCTGGGTTACACCCTTCTGCGAGTTGGCGATTTCTTCCAGGGAACGCACTCGTTTGATGTACTGTTCCAGGCTTTCACGGCGAGCGCCAGGGCGAGCGCCGGAGATGGCGTCGGCGGCCTCCACGATGGCAGCCTCGACCGATTCCTGTTCCACTTCGTGGTGGTGGGAGGCGATGGCGTTGACCACTTTCGGATGGACGCCGTAGCGCTTGGCGAACTCCGCCCCAAGCATCGCGTGGGTGCCTTCGACGTTATGGTCCATCGCTTTGCCCAGGTCGTGGAGCAGCGCGCCGGCCTTGGCGACTTCCGGATCGGCCCCCAACTCGGCAGCGATGACCGACGCCAGGCGGGCGGTTTCGACCGCATGGGCGAGCTGGTTTTGACCGTAGGATGTGCGGAACTTCAGCCGCCCGAGCATCTTGGTGATTTCCGGGTGCAGACCGCTCACTCCGGCGTCGTAGGCGGCCTGTTCACCAGCCTCCACGATCGCCCGCTCGACTTCCTTTTGTTCGGTCTTGAGCACCTTCTCGATATGGGCGGGGTGGATCCGCCCATCCAGGATCAGCTTGGATAACGCCCGGCGGGCAACCTCGCGGCGGACTGAGTCGAAACAGGAGATGGTAACCGCTTCTGGCGTGTCGTCAACGATGACGTCTACTCCGGCGGCCTGTTCGAAGGCGTGGATATTCCGCCCATTGCGGCCGATGATCCGGCCTTTCATTTCATCGGAGGGGAGAGGCACTACCGAAGTAGTGACCTCAGACACATGCTCTGATGCCACCCGCTGGATCGCGGAAGCGATAATCTTGCGCGCCCTGGCCTCGCCTTCTTCGCGGGCTTCGGTTTCTACCTGGCGAATGATGCGGGCCATATCCATCCGGGAGTCTTTTTCCACTTCGGACAGGAGGACGCTGCGCGCTTCATCGATAGTCATCTGCGAGATACGCTGCAGCTCTTCCATCTCTTCCGCGTGCAGCCTCTCCACTTCGTGCGCCCGTTTATCCAGGGCGCTCTGGCGCTTGTTCAGGTTCTGTTCGCGCTTCTCCAGACGGTCGATACGGTTGTCTAATTCCTCGCGGCGTTTCTGCAGCCGGTCTTCCTCCCGGCTGAGTTCGTTACGCCGCCGGATCAGTTCACCTTCCGCTTTCTGATGAAGTTCAAGGGCTCTATCTCGGGCCTGGATTTCGATCTCCTTGGCTCTTTCCTTGGCTTCTTCGAGAATTCGCTCTGCTTCGTCCTTCTGAAGTCGCTGCGCTTTTTCTACCTGCATCTGCTTGATGTAGTAGCCGGCCACCGCGCCGATGGCCAGAACCACTGGTAGGGAAATTACCCATACCAAGATCTCAATTGAATTCATAGAAGTACCTCATTCGTCTTCATCAAAGTCGTACGATCCTTGATCCGGATCGCCGGCGTGTAATTGAGCCCACACGCGGGCCGTAACCGGTTGGCTGACCTCATAGTTGAAGCCACGCCGGGCGAGAAAGCCATACATTTTCTGGCGAAAATCCTGCCATTCCAGGTGGCGCAGTTTCTGGGCGTGCCGGGAGGCCGCCTCGAAGGCCAGTTCTTCGTCGTTGACACCGGCAACCGCATGCTGAATTACATCTTCGCTCAAGCCGCGCTGTTTGAGCTCATAGGCCAGCGCGCGGCGGCTGCGGGGCCGCAGTTCGTTGCGGTTTTCCACCCACAGCTCGGCGAAGCGGGCATCGTCCACCAGCCCGGCTTTTCCCAACCGCTCCATCACCTCGGCGATGATCTCCTCCGGAACCTTGTGCTTTTCCAGGTTCTGGCGGATCTCGCTCTCCGTCCGGGGACGGTAGTTGAGAAAGTTGAGCGCCTGTTGGTAAGCGGTCTCGCGCGCGTCTGCGGCGAGCAGCTCGGCAATCTTCTCGTCAGAAATTTCCTGGCCTACTTGCAGCCAGGCGGCCACAATCCGTGCCAGCCCAAAAGCAAACTCGCCATCCAAAAACACATTGACTCGCTGGCGGTTACGCTTCTGCAAGGTTAGGGCCGTGATCTTTCGCACCATTCCAGTTATCCAGTTAATTCCCGAACACTGCGGCGGGGGGCCGAACAGGTTTCGGTGCATTAAGACAAAAAGCACGCAGCAATGTCCTGTCTTCACAGGCCACGGCTGGGTGCTCTTGAACGCTGACGATCTCAGTTGTAGTCGGGTGCTTGTTACCAAGCAAGCATATCGGCCAGGGGATATAGTATTACAATCGCATCTGGGCGATGCGGTCCCTCACCCATAGCCAAAAACTCGTTTGTGATGCAGTTGTCTCGGATAGACCAAAAAGCGGCCCACCTGCACTCATTGGTTCACCGAAAGTCGACTTACCCAATGTCAGCCCAGATCTCACATGAAGGCTGATCCACACACCACTACACGCGCTTCTCTGAGATCAGTTGTCGAACGAGCGCCGCTCAAACCGGGAGCGACGGTCAGCAAAGCCGTGGCGCGCCAATAACGAAAAAGAAGCAAAATAAAACGGCGCAGCTTGTTTGGCTATAAATCAACCGGTCTCGCCGCGGGCGAGAGCGCCTCCTCGCAGATCGCCCGCTCAATCTCCTCTACTAGTAGAGGGGCCTGGCTCAATGTCTGGCACTGTTGTTCAGTTCCTTCTCCCAAGCAAAGATTACCGTAATAATAAGCAGAGCCTAGTTTCCGAATCACGTTAAGTTGACTGGCCAGGTCTAAGATTTCACCGGTTTTACAGATACCCTGATTATACATTATCTCGACTGCAATTGTGTGGCAACTCAGACCGAATTTATTCTTTATTATCTTAATTCGGACCCGAACGCCACAAAACTGGCCGTTTTTCCGCAGTCGCGATTCCGTTTCGAGCTCGAGGCGGATGCCGGCATGGAGTTTGATCGGCAGTCCGGCGGTGGTCTCAGGGCCAGAAGCCGCCAGCGGGCTTTCCTGCGGGCGAGGTCTATAGCGCAGTTGGTTGGTGAATACAATCACCGCTTCGTTTATGCGGGCTGCGCGCAGCAGGGCGGGTAAGGCCAGCATGAGCGAGCGGTCTACCCGCTCCACACCGGAGGCAGCCATGCGGCTCTGCGCTTCATCCCGTGGGGCGAGGGCAGTGAGCGAGTCGACAGCGAGGGCAGCAACAGCGCCACTGTCCAACAGCCGTCTGGCCATATCCAACGCTTGTTCGAGATCCTCGGGCTGGCAGACGATCAATTGCCCAATATCGATCCCACAGCGAGCGGCATACGCCGGGTTCAGCGCACCCTCGGCATCGATGAAAGCTGCCGCTCGGCCAGTTTTCTGCCCACCGGCGAGGATCGATTGGCAAAGCGTTGTTTTCCCGCTCCCCGGCGGGCCGTAGATTTCGCACAGAGTCCCGAACGGGAGCCCGCCCGTCCCCAGGGCCAGATCCAGGCGCAGCGACCCGGAAGGGATTACCTGTGGAGACCGACCAGGTTGTCCAGTCATACAGATGAGTTTACATTAGAGCACTTAAGTTGACAAGATGGGAGACGGAAGATTCGTCACTTTTGTGAACTGTTGCGGCGAAAAAAGATTCCTCAAAGTTGGCTGTGGTAACAGGCAAGATATCCGTCAGAAAGGTGACAAAAGCAACTGTTCGCAAAGCGTGAATTATGACATGATTTATCCACGTGAGGAATCCGGTTCAGTTTCGGATTACTGGAAGGAAAGGAGAGCCATATGAGCAAAATAACTCGTGAAGATGCATTGGAGTATCATCGTCTTGGTGGGAGGCCAGGAAAAGTAGCTATACAGCCCACCAAGCCGATGGCAACCCAACGTGATTTGGGATTGGCATATACCCCGGGTGTGGCAGTCCCGGTCCTGGAAATCGAGAAGGACCCAAACTGCGCCTATGAATATACATCGAAGGGTAACCTGGTTGCAGTGGTTTCGAATGGGACGGCCATCCTTGGTCTGGGAGATCGGGGCGCCCTGGCTTCCAAGCCGGTTATGGAGGGCAAAGGAGTCCTGTTCAAGAAATTTGCCGATGTCGATGTGTTCGATATCGAGGTTAACTCACACGATCCGGATACGATTATCCAGGTAGTCGCGGCCATCGCTCCGACCTTTGGCGGGATCAATCTGGAGGATATCAAAGCCCCAGAGTGTTTCTATATCGAAGAGACGCTCAAAGAGATGCTGGATATCCCGGTGTTCCACGACGATCAGCACGGCACGGCGATCATTTCAGGCGCAGCGCTGCTGAACGGGTTGGAGCTGGTCGGAAAACCGGTTAGCGAGGCCAGGATCACGATTTCTGGGGCTGGCGCTTCGGCGATCTCTTGCGCAGAGTTGATGGTCCGGCTGGGGGCGCGCCGCGAAAATATTCTGCTCGTGGATTCGCGCGGTGTTGTCTATCAGGGCCGCTCGGCAGGGATGAATAAATACAAAGAGCGCTTCGCCCAGGATACCGATGCCCGCACGTTGGAAGATGCAGTGCGCGGGGCCGACGTGTTCTACGGGCTATCGGTCGCCGATATCCTCACCCCTGAGATGGTCAAGACCATGGCCGAGTGCCCGCTCATTTTTGCGATGGCGAATCCCGATCCGGAGATTCGCTACGAAGTGGCGCGAGAAGCTCGCCCAGATGCAATTGTTGCTACCGGACGTTCAGATTATCCCAACCAGATTAACAACGTGCTCGGCTTTCCTTTCATCTTCCGCGGCGCGTTGGATGTGCGCGCAAAAGCAATTAACGATGAAATGAAGGTGGCTGCCTCCCTGGCATTGGCGGCCCTGGCGAAAGAGGATGTGCCCGACAGCGTGCTGCGAGCTTATGGCCTGGACAGCTTGAAGTTCGGCCCGGATTACATTCTTCCCAAGCCGTTGGACCCGCGCGTGCTGCTGTGGGAATCGCCGGCGGTGGCGAAAGCCGCGATGGAGACCGGCGTTGCCCGGGTGAGGATCGATATCGATGAATACCGCGAGCAGTTGGCCTGGCGCCAGGGGATGGGGGAGCAGGTCCGCTATTTCATCCTTCACAAAGCCCAGGCTTGCCCGGAACGCAAGCGGATTGTGTTCGCCGAGGGCGAGGAGAGCAAGATCATTCGCGCCGCAGCGTATATCGATCATGAAGGGATTGGAACGCCGGTGCTGGTTGGGCGTAAGGATGTGATCCAGGAGCGGCTGCAAACCCTTGGGCTGAACGGAGATTTGGAGGTCGTTGACCCGGAGTGTTTCGAGCACAAGGAAGCGTACGCGCAGGCATTCTATCAATTACGCCAGCGCAAAGGAGTGACGCTGAAAGATGCGCGCAAACAGGTCCTGGATCCGAATATCTTCACCCAGATGATGGTGAAGATGGGCCATGCCGATGCCGCCATCTCGGGATTGACTTACGACTATCCGGAGGTCATCCGCCCGGCTCTGCAAATCCATCACACCCAGGAGGGAGTCAGGCGAGCGGCGGGCGTGTACATTATCATCGTAAACAACCGCACGTATCTGTTCACCGATGCCACGGTAAATATCGACCCGAGCGCTGAAGACCTGGCGGATATCGCCTGCCTGTCTGCCGATTTTGCCCGGAAACTGGGGATGGATCCCCGGGTGGCGCTGCTTTCCTTCTCGAATTTTGGCAGCACCCCCCACCCCTTCTCGGATAAAGTGCGTAGAGCGGTCGAGATGATCAAGAGCCGCTGTCCAGACTTTGCCGTGGATGGGGAGATGCAGGCGGATACTGCGGTGGTGAGTGACATTATCGACCAGCGCTACCCGTTCAGCGAGGTGAAGGACGCCAACGTTCTGGTTTTCCCTTCCCTCGAAGCTGCAAATATCGCCTACAAGCTGTTGGCCCGCCTGGGGAATGCCCAGACGATTGGACCCATCCTGCTGGGCATGGGCGCGCCGGTTCACGTGCTGCAAACCGGAGATGAAGTGCGAGATATCGTTGATATCGCCGCCCTGGCGGTGATCGATGCCATGTCGCGCGACTGACCGAACACGTTTACCATTTCATGAATGCGACAGGGCGGGTCCTGGACCCGCCCTGTTCGGTTAAAGAGTATGGTAGGATATTCGGGTTCGATCATATTGTTATGGAGGAATGAGTGGAACCAATCACTCGCTTATGTTTTGTGTGTCTTGGAAATATTGTCCGCAGCCCGTTAGCCGAGCACCTTTTTATGCACCTGGCGAAGGAGCGGGGTGTAGCGCACAAATACGAGGCGCGATCGGCCGGATGCGGCGCGTGGCATGTAGGGGAGTCGCCCGACCCGCGCATGCGCCAGGTCGCGGCTCGGCATGGGCTGGAATATGATGGCGTAGCCTGCCAGTTCCAGCGCAGTGATTTCGATCGCTGCGATCTGATCCTGGCGATGGATCTCGAGAATAAAGCGTACCTGCTTAATATCGCTCGCTCGGCAGCCGATCAGGAAAAGGTGCGTTTGCTGCGGGAATTCGATCCTCAGGGTGGGAAAAACCAATCCGTCCCGGACCCGTATTACGGAGGGATCGATGGTTTCGAGAAGGTATACAGAGTCGTCGAGCGCTCGGTGCGCGGGCTGTTGGATCACCTTGAACGCGAAGCTGAGCGGAGGGAAGATGGTGCCTGAGGCGGTTCGCAACTGGCTGGAAGAGCATGGGCACGGGGCGGTCACTGCCACGCAGCCGGTAGGCGGCGGGTGCATCAACAACGGCGCGCGTCTCGTCACCCGTTCGGGGGATACTTTTTTCCTCAAGACGAATTCCTACGCGCCAGCCGGCCTCTTCGCCTGCGAGGTGGAGGGGTTGAATGCTTTAAAGCAGGAGGATGGGCCGCGAATACCGCGGCCCTACCTGCACGGCGCCAGTTTTCTATTGATGGAAGATCTAAAGCCAGCCGCGCCTCGGCCTGATTACTGGCCGGAATTCGGCCGCCGGCTAGCGGCGCTGCACAACCACACGCACTCCCACTTCGGCTTTCACCAGGACAACTACCTGGGCAGCACCCCCCAGCCCAACCCGTGGACCGAAGATGGGTACGAGTTCTTTGGCGAGCACCGGATTCTATTCCAGGCGCGGTTAGCCGTTCAGCGCGGGCTGCTGGGACGAGAGGATGCTCGCCTGGCGGAAAAGGTGGCGAAGCGCCTGCCTGAGCTGGTTCCGCCCCAACCGCCGTCTCTGATCCATGGAGATCTATGGAGCGGGAATGCCATCACCGGTCCTCACGGTGAGCCGGCCCTGATCGATCCGGCAGTCCATTACGGGTGGGCGGAGGCAGAACTGGCAATGACCACGCTGTTCGGATCGTTCCCACCCGCCTTCTACCAGGCTTATGAGGAAGTGCGTCCCCTGGCCCCGGGCTATGCCCGGCGATACCCGATATATAACCTGTACCACCTGTTGAACCACCTGAACCTGTTTGGATCAGGTTACCTGAGGCAGGTGCAAGGGATACTAAGGCATTTCGAGTAGAGGCTTTCCTGCTCGTCCTTTACGAAATCGAAAAGTACGCGGAGAAATCGGGCTCCCATCCCTCCAAACGATATTCGCCGCTGGCCTTATCTTGCAGGTAATTCCCCTGGTAATCACCGCGGGCAATACAGTTCAAGGCTTCCACCAGGGCATCCACTTCATCTGTGGTATTGTACAGGCCGAAAGAGGCGCGCACCATGCCGGGCATATCCCGCTTGTCGCCGGCCAACATCAGGCGGCGGACTTCGGCAGCCTCCTCGCTGGATAACCCGAGCAGATGGAGCAAATAGGGGTGAGCGCAGAAACATCCGCTGCGTACCCCGATCCCGAATTCGTGCCCCAGGATCGATGCGACTTTAAAGTGAGAAATACCATCCAACTGGAATGGGATCACCCCCAGCCGGTTGATTGCGTGGTCCGGATCTGTGCTGCCGAAAATGCGGATGCCGGGTACAGACGGCAAGCGGCGGAGGGCATAGGTGGTTAGCTCGGCTTCGTGCCGGGCGACGGCCTCCATGCCAACCTGCTCCAATTGGTGAATGGCGGCGGAGAGAGCAACCGCGCCCACCGTGTTCGGGCTGCCCGCTTCATCCCGATCGGGGGGCTCGGCCCAGACCACGCTGTCCAGGGTGACGATTTCCACCGTGCCGCCGCCCTGGAGGTCGGGATCACCGGTTTCGAAGGTATCGCGCCGCCCAACCAGGGCGCCGGTGCCGAAGGGGGCGTACATTTTGTGGGCGGAAATAGCCACGTAGTCCAGATGGCGGGGGTCATCGAGTGGCAGCATATCGACTTTGCGATGGGGGGCCAGTTGGGCGCAGTCCACCAGAATTTGTGCGCCTACGGCGTGCGCTTTCTCTGCAAGGCGGTGGATGTCATTCAGGTAGCCGGTCACATTGCTGGCCCCGGTGATGGCCACAATAGCGATCTGGCTTCCGTATTTTTCCAGTTGGGAATCGAAATCGGACTCATCCAACCGTCCATCCGGTGTCAGGCGGGCGTGGATCACCCGCGCCGCGGAGCGCCAGGGGAGATCGTTAGAGTGGTGCTCCATCCCGGTGGTCAGGACGATATTGCGCTCGGGGTGGAAGTGGAAGCGGCGGGCAAGTTTGTTAATCGCCTCGGTAGTGTTCTTACCGAAAATGCAGGTATGTTCCTCAGGGTCTGCCCCTACAAAGCGCAGAACTATCTGCCGGGCCTGTTCGTAGGCATGGGTGGAGAGCTGGCTTTTAAAGCCATTGCCGCGATGAACGCTGCTGTAGAAGGGGAGGAAGTTATCGACAGCTCGTTGGACAGCGATCAGCGGCGGGGTGGAAGCGGCGTTATCGAGATTAATATACTGGCGGGGGGGTGCTCCGTAGCGGGGGACTAAGGCATCGAGACCTAAGAACAGGTGGCGGTAGTTGGACATACATTCTCCTTATTAAGTGAATGGGCACTCAGGCAGCCGGATGCCAGGCCGGCCGCCTGAGTGCCTGATACAGATGCAGGGATTGGATCGATAGTACATAAGACCTATGCAACGAGTGGGCAAAAACACTTGCACAACACAGAAATTTCGTATATACTGTGTGTGTAAGTGGGATAAAGTGGGATGAAGTGGAGCGCCGGGATAGGCCGGCGTTCTGTCGTTAATGTACAGGGTAGAACTAATGTTCTTAGGCCAGTATCATCACAATATCGATGAAAAAGGACGCCTGACGATCCCGGCCCGCTTTCGCGACCTCCTGGCCGCGGAAGGTGCTTACGTCTTGCAGGGGTTCGACAATAATTTGATGGTGCTGACCGTGCCCACCTTCGAAGCCATCTCGAAACGAGTCTCGCAGATGAGTCTGACGGACCCATCGGCTCGCCTGTTGAAACGACTGATTTTTTCCACCGCAGATCGGGTAGACGTCGATCGAGCGGGGAGAATCCTGATCCCACAATTTTTACGCCGGAGCGCCGGTTTGGATGGGGATGCGATCCTCGTCGGGGTGGGCGATTATTTCGAAATCTGGGCTCCTTCGGTTTGGGAGCAGCAAGTCGATCAATTGCAAGACGTTGAGGCCAACGCTCAGCGCTTCATGACCCTGGAACTCTCCTCTGGCTAAGCCAGGTCTCATCGGGAGCAGAACAAACCTGCGGTGACCAACTCACCGTAGCCACGAGTTGCCGGTATCAGAACCGGCAGCACATCATGCCCTCACCGCCGGCTTTGCTACTCCCGATTTTCGTCGAAACCAGTAAAGGTTCAGAAACGAAAGCTGTGATGGTCCAATCAAGCGGAAGCGGTCCGCTTCCTCATCTACCGGTTCTTTACCATGAAATTATACACGCGTTGCAGCCAGGCCGGGGTGGATTTTATGTGGATGGTACGGTTGGAGCTGGTGGGCATGCCTGGGGTATTCTGGAAGCCAGTGCGCCAGACGGCCGTCTGCTCGGACTGGACGTGGATCCGCAGGCTCTCACATTGGCCCGCCAGCGCCTCGCTCAGTTTGCTTCACGTGTGATCCTGGTACGCGCTTCTTACACCACGATCCGGAAGCAGCTCGAGGCGGTCGGTTGGCCAGCAGTGAATGGGATCCTTCTTGATCTGGGCGCATCTTCGATGCAATTCGACACACCAGAGCGCGGCTTTTCGTTCCTCACCGATGCCCCCCTGGACATGCGCTTTGACCCGGAGAACCCAGAGCGAGCTGCCGATCTGGTGAATTCATTGCCGGAGCAGGATCTGGCCAGTCTGCTGTATCGCTACGGAGAAGAGCCACATGCGCGCCAGATTGCCCGGGCAATTGTTCGGGCCCGCCCGCTGCACACCACCCGCCAACTGGCCCAGGTGGTGGAACAGGCGGTCGGAGGGCGGAGCAGGCGTTCGGGCGGCAAACGGAAAGAAAAGTCCGGACCCCGGCTGCATCCGGCGACGCTCACCTTTCAGGCCCTGCGCATTGCCGTGAACCGGGAGTTGGAGGCGATCGAGGCGGCGCTGCCTGAAGCGGTGGACCTGCTGGCGCCCGGCGGCCGCCTGGCCGTGATCTCCTTCCATTCTTTGGAGGACCGCCTGGTGAAACAGTTCTTCCGGCGCGAAAGCCGGGACTGCATCTGCCCGCCCGGGCAGCCGGTTTGCACATGTGGACACCTGGCTTCGGTGCGGGAGATCAACCGCCGGCCGATCCAGCCGGGCGCTGAAGAAAGCCGGGAAAACCCGAGGGCGCGGAGCGCAAAACTACGCGTGGTCGAGAAAATCGATCGCACCCGGACCGGTTGAAATTTTATTGGCATAGTAGTTGCACACCTGTATGGCGAGGGGTGGCCCGAACCAGCAGGAGAGATAAATATGAATCGAGTTCAAAACCTTACCCAGGCCTATTCCCAGGCTCCCTGGAGAATCCAGATGCAGATTATCGGTGGGTTTTTGCTTGCCCTGGTCTCGATTGCCGTTGTGGCCGGCATCTACCTCAACGTGAGCGCCAGGGCGGCGACAATCGGCCGCGAGATTCAAAGCCTGCAGGCCGAAATTCGCAAGCTTGAGCGGGAGAATGCCGATCTCCAATCTCAGGTGGCTTTTCTGATCTCCGCAGCCGAGATGGAGAAGCGGGCCAGGGAGATGGGCTTTCAATCCATTGGGATGGATGAAACACTCTTTATCCGGGTGCCCGGTTACGTGGAAAGGCGCACGGCAGTCATCGCTCCTGCGCCCGGCCCAGCCACCCTTCCACCGCCCTCCCAACCCTCGGAATACACCGAGTCGTTATTCGAGTGGCTGCAGCGAGAAATCCGCAACTCATCCTTCCCGTTTTTGAGTTTGCAGCCGTTCAAGGTGCAGCAATGAGTGTGACAACCGTTGGGGATCCATCCTATCGAAATGGGACCACCCGCCCAACTGCCGGGCGGAGCCGCCAGCATGACTGGCGTTTTGTGCTCATGGGAGCATTGCTCTCTTTTGTCCCGGTGTTAATCGTACTCCAGATGGTCCGTATCCAAACCGATCCGGAACAGGCTGCACTGCTGCGCGAGCGCATCCCGCGCTACCAGGGATCGATCCAGCCAATCCAGCCGCCGCGAGGGTTGATCTACGACCGCTGGGGCCGCTTGCTGGCCGGGAACAAAACCGTTTACCAGGTGGGGGTGGAACTGGCGAATGTGGAAAACCCCGATACGATCGCCACTACGCTGGATGTCGTCCTGGATGCGGAATATGACCGGATCTTTAGACTGGCCAGCCAGGAGGCGTCTGATGAGGCTGTCTATGCCGTTCTGGCTACCCATGTATCTGAAGAACAGGTGGAAAAGCTGAAGAGCCTGATGGAGCAGATGGAAATCGCCGGAGCCGGAAGCAATGATCCGAATAAGGCCAGTCTGCGTGGGCTGGTGTTCGAGCCGATGTTGGCCCGCACTTATCCTGAAAAGGAGACTGCTTCCAATATCCTGGGGTTTGTCAGCCTGGATGGCCAGGGTTACTATGGGGTGGAGGAACGCTTCAACCAATTGCTGGCGGGGAAGAGGACGAATATATTTGTGCCCCTCGACCCCAACCAGGCGAAAGACTTGCCCTCGGTGCCCCCAGGAGCAAGCCTGGTTCTGACGATCGACCGGGAGATCCAGGCAGAAGTTGAGCGCATCCTGGACGATGCGATCGATTTTCACGGCGCTGAGTCGGGTACAGTGGTTGTCCTGAACCCCCGGACAGGGGAGCTCCTGGCGATGGCGACCACCCCGAGGATGGATCTGAACAACTATATCGACTACCTGGACCAATATGATGAAGACAACCCGTTCAATCGGGTAATCAGCCAGGCTTACGAACCCGGCTCGGTCTATAAGATTTTGACAGTTGCTGCGGGCCTGGACAGCGGAGCCATCCGTCCGGAAACAACCTTCCTGGATACGGGCGTGTTCGAGATTGGTGGCATCTATATCTACAACTGGAACGGTGGGGCCTGGGGGCAGCAGGATATGACCGGCTGCCTGCAGCACTCCTTGAATGTGTGCATGGCCTGGATCGCTTCCCAAACCGGAGCGGCGACATTCTACAATTATATGGAGGCTTTCGGTATTGGAAACCTGACCGGAGTCGATATGGCCGGCGAAGTCCCCGGTCGCCTGAAACGCCCTGGTGATGGGGACTGGTATGACGCCGACCTCGGCACCAACTCGTTCGGGCAGGGTGTAGCGACCACTCCGCTTCAGATGGCAGTTGCCGCATCAGCCCTGGCCAACGAGGGGCAGCTCATGGCCCCGCATGTTGTCCGCTCACTGATCGATAAAGGGTACCAGTACGATATCGAACCGCGAGTGTTGAGCACACCGGTACGCCCAGAGACTGCCCGGACGCTGACCGAGATGCTGGCGAACTCGTTGGAGATCGAATCCTCGGATGCGTTGGTCACCGGCTACCGGGTGGCAGGAAAGACAGGCACTGCGGAAATCCCCACCCCCTTCGGCTACACCAGTAACCAGACCAACGCCTCCTTCGTTGGGTGGGGCCCGGTGGACGACCCGCAGTTCCTGGTGTATGTCTGGTTGGAGAAGCCGTCTTCTTCGATCTGGGGTTCGGAAGTAGCCGCACCCGTTTTCAGTGAAATTGTGCAGCACCTGGTTGTGCTGTTGGACCTGCCTCCGGATGATATCCGGCAGCAGTTGACGCAGAGCCAATGAAAGGGACCTGACCAAGGAGTGCTTACCCTCGCCGATATTCTCGAAGCATTAACCGGTTCCCGTCCTCCGCAGGCCAGGGCTTCCAGCAGGGAGATTTCTGATGCCGTGGTTGATTCCCGGCAAGCCGGTCCCGGCGCCCTGTTTATCGCATTACCGGGAGAGCACGTAGATGGACATGATTTCGTCCCGGAGGCGTTTGAACGAGGCGCAATCCTGGCCCTGGTGCACAGGGATATGCCCGAAGGGTTGGCAGTGCTCGATCTGCGCTCCGGATTCGACGATGCCGGGCTGCAGGACTTGACTTTTCCCTCCTGTTTGCGGGTGGAGGATACGCTGACCGGGCTCCAGCAGATCGCCCGCTATTGGCGCAAGAAGCTGGACCTGCGGGTGATCGGTATCACCGGCAGCGTGGGAAAATCGACGACCAAGGAACTCATCGCGGAAGTCCTCCGGCAGCACTATCGCACCTTAAAAAATCCGGGCAACTTGAATAACGAGATCGGTTTACCGCTGACGATTCTGCAGTTGAGCGAGGAACACCAGCGGGCGGTGCTGGAGATGGGTTTCTACGTGCCCGGCGAGATCGCCCTGCTGTGTGACATCGCTCAACCTCAGGTAGGGGTGGTCACCAATATCGGGATGGTGCATGCCTCCCGGGCAGGTTCCCAGGAAGCGATCGCCCAGGGCAAGGCCGAGTTGGTGCAGGCCCTCCCCCCGGGACCCGAGGGTGTTGCAATCCTGAACTACGACGATCCGCTGGTCCGCGCCATGGCCGGCCAGACCAGGGCGCAGGTCTTCTACTATGGGCTGGATCCGGAGGCCGATCTGTGGGCCGATGACCTGGAAAGCTTCGGGTTGGAAGGGATCCGCTTCAGCCTGCATTATCGGAACGAGGTGATTTACCTGCGGGTGCCGCTTATCGGCCGGCACTCGGTCCATACCGCCTTACGGGCGGCGGCGGTTGGCCTGGTGGAGGGATTAACCTGGCAGGAGATCGCCGATGGTCTGCGCTCCGGGCGGGCACAATTACGCCTGGTTGCGGTGCGATCTCAGACCGGGGCGATGCTGCTCGATGACACCTACAACGCCTCGCCTGAATCTACTCTGGCGGCTTTAAATCTATTGGAAGATCTCGAGGGGCGAAAGGTGGCGGTGTTGGGAGACATGCTGGAACTGGGTCCTTACGAATCCCGAGGCCATGAGCTGGTGGGCGTGAGAGCTGCGGAAGTGGTGGATGAACTGGTGACCGTAGGCGAGTTGGGGCGGCTGATCGCCAAAGCGGCCCGCCGGGCCGGACTGCCCCGCCAGGCCATCACTGAAGTGAGCGATAGCCAGGAAGCGGTTCAGACCTTGCAGAACCGCCTGGGACCGAAGGATGTGGTCTTGATCAAAGGATCACGGGGCATGCATATGGAAAACATCGTCGCCGCTTTGGAGGCCCACTAATGCTGGATAGCCCAATGGCTTTGGCCCTGGCCGGGTTCAGCTTTATGCTCACGGTCATCTGGGGCCAGCCGCTGCTGCGGGTGCTGCGGCACTTCCGAATAGGCAAAACGATCCGGGTTGAAGGACCGGAAAGGCACTTTACCAAATTCGGCACTCCAACAATGGGCGGTGTAATGATTGTGCTGCCGGTGGTGTTGATCACCCTCCTGCTCAATGCGGCCTCGATCATGAATGTGCGCGTGCTGGGGCGTTCGGTGATCTTACCCATGGGTGTGATGGTGATCTACGCCGCATTGGGAGCGATTGATGATTGGGAAGGTCTACGGGGGCGGCGCAGGGGCCTGGGGATGCGAGCGCGAACCAAGTTCTTCTTCCAGGTGCTCTTCGCGCTTGGGGCGGCCATCGGCCTGCGTTACTTCCTTGAGGCGCCCGACCTGTACCTGCCGGCTGTGAAAGGCATCGTTGAACTCGGGCCCTGGTACATCCCCATCGCTACCTTTGTCATCGTCGGGTATTCCAATGCGGTCAACCTGACCGATGGTTTGGATGGATTGGCGGGGTTGATTTCCGCCACTGCGTTTGCCGCTTATGGGGTGATCGCGTTGATCCAGGGGCAGATATTTCTCGCCCGGTTCTGCTTTACGCTGGTCGGAGCGCTGTTCGGCTTTCTTTGGTTCAACGTCCACCCGGCGCAGTTGTTTATGGGTGATACCGGTGCGCTGTCCCTGGGGGCTGTGCTGGGCGTGGTCGGCCTGATGACCGGGCAATGGGCTTTGCTGCCGATCATCGCCATTATTCCGACCAGCACAGCGTTGAGCGATATCCTTCAGGTGGGGTATTTCCGCCTGACTCATGGGAGACGATTGTTCAAAATGGCGCCCCTCCACCATCATTTCGAGCTGTCCGGTTGGAGCGAGACGCAGATTGTGCAGCGTTTTTGGTTGATCGAGCTGCTATCCGCGATGGTTGGTGTGGCGCTCGCTTTTGTGTAGTGGTTGATTGAGGAGAGAAATGCAGGAGAACTGGCAAGGCCAAAAGGTGGTCGTGGTGGGAGCAGCCCGGCAAGGGCTGGCCCTGGCGCGCTATCTGGCCCGCAAGGGTGCGGCCGTGCTGTTGAACGACCGGAGAACGGAAAGTGAACTGCTGGAGGAACGCCGGGCGCTAGCGGATGTCGAAAACGTGCGTTGGCTGTGTGGCGGGCATCCCCTGAGTTTACTCTCCGGGGCAGACCTGGTCTGCCTGTCGGGTGGGGTGTCGCCGGGCCTGCCGCTGGCAGTGGAAGCCCGGAGGCGGGGCATCCCGTTGTCGAATGATTCGCAGATCTTCCTGGAAGCAGCCCCCTGCCCGGTGATCGGTATCACCGGCTCGGCGGGGAAGACGACCACCACCAGCCTCACCGGCAGAATCCTGTCCGAAGGGGTAAAGCTGCAGCCCGCTCTGGCCTTTGGTCAACGCGGAGCGAAGGTCTGGGTGGGTGGGAATATCGGCACTCCGCTGATTTCCATGCTGGACGAGATGCATCCGCACGATTGGGCGGTGATGGAACTGTCCAGCTTTCAACTTGAACTGATGACCCGTTCGCCGCAGGTTGCAGTGATTACCAATATCACTCCCAATCACCTGGACCGCCATGGGACGATGGAAGCCTATACGAGGGCCAAGGCGCAAATCCTGGCTTACCAGACGGAGCGGGATACAGCCATATTAGGACGGGATGATCCCGTGGCCTGGTCGCTGGCCGGACAGGTGAAAGGGCGGCTGTTTTCGTTTGGGCTGAACGAGATCCCGTCCGGACAGGCGGGCATGGCTCTGATCGGCGATCGCCTGGTGCTGCGCCGGGAGTTGGCCGGCGGTGAAGCTGGCATGGAAAATGTAACTGTGATATCGAAGGAGAAGATCGAGCTGCGCGGCGAGCACAACCTGCAGAACGTACTCGCCGCATGCACGGCAGCCGCTGCCGCCGGGTTCCCTCCAGAGGCGATGCGGCGAGGCGTGGCCGGGTTCAGGGGTGTTCCCCACCGTTTGGAATACATCGGCGCCTGGGGAGGGGCAGAGTGGTATAACGACTCGATCGCCACCGCGCCCGAGCGGGCGATGGCCGCGATCCGTTCCTTCGATGAGCCGCTGGTGCTGCTGGCGGGCGGGCGAGACAAAAACTTGCCTTGGGAAGATTTCGCCCGATTAGTCTGGCAGCGGGTCGATCACCTGGTTGTCTTTGGGGAAGCAGCTGGGTTGATCCAGGCGGCTGTGATGAAGGCCGGCCAGGCCGGCACAGGAGGCCCCACACTCACCCGGTGTGAGGGGTTGAGAGAGGCGGTACATGCAGCCGCTGAGTTGGTAGAGCCGGGAGATGTGGTCCTGCTTTCGCCTGGAGGGACCAGCTACGATGAGTTTCGGGATTTTGAGGAGCGTGGCCAATGTTTCGCTCGATGGGTAAAGGAACTAGCGTGAGAAGTTCGCGCCGTTTTGAGCAGCAGGCATCCATGATCGACCACCTGGGGGTAATGGCCAGGCCCAAGGATGCCGCTCGCAAACGGTCAGTTCGTTTGCAGTTGGATGTGCCGCTGCTATTGGTGGTCATTACGCTGCTGATCTTTGGCCTGATTATGGTGTACTCGGCAAGCTACGACTATTCTCTGTACTGGTATGGAAACGCGAGCACCATTTTCATCCGCCAGGTAACCTGGCTGCTGATCGGCCTGGCAGTGGCCACCTTCTTGACCTGGTTTGACTACCGCTACTTCCAGCGGTTGGCTGTGCCGATCATCGCGGGCACGGTGGCTCTGCTGGTCGGCGTGCTGATCGTCGCCAATGTGCGCAATAACGCAGTACGCACCCTCATTGATGGCTCTGTCCAGCCTTCGGAGCTGGCAAAGGTGGCAACGGTCATTTACCTGTCGGTATGGCTCTTTTCCAAGCGGGACCGGCTAAAGGATATCTCTTTTGGGCTGATCCCCCTGTCGGTCATTCTGGGTGGCGTGAGCGGGCTGATTTTCGTCCAACCCGACCTGAGCGCGGTGCTCACCATCCTCTTCCTTGGAGGAACCCTGTTCTTCCTGGCGGGAGGAGACCTGAAACAGATCGGCGTGTTGCTGATCCTGGCCTTCATTATTGGATATTTCGTGGTACGGGTCCATTCGACCGGAAGCCAGCGGGTTGAAGACTACCTCGCAGGGACGCAGAGCCTGCAAAGCGCTTCTTACCATGTCCAACGGTCCCTGGAGGCCTTTTTGAAAGGCGGCTGGCTCGGGGTTGGCCTGGGTAAGGCGGACACGAAGCTGACCGGCCTGCCGGTGCCTCCGACCGACAGTATCTTTGCCGTTGTCGGCGAGGAGATCGGAGTGGTGGGCGCCAGCGGTGTAGTCGTCATGTACCTGATCTTGCTGTGGCGTGGCCTTTCAATCGCCTTCCGGGCGCCAGACGACCTGGGGAAGCTGATGGCTGCCGGGCTGAGCATGTGGATCGCGGTGGAAGCCTTTATTAACATGGCGGTGATGGTCAATCTGGTGCCTTTTGCCGGCAACGCTTTGCCGTTCATCAGCGCTGGCGGCTCGAACCTGGTGATTGCGATGGCGGCTGTCGGGATCTTGCTGAACATATCCCGAGCATCGGCCGAGAGTCAAGAGGAAAGTGGGAGATTGTTCGGTGCGGTTATTGATTTGCGCCGGTGGGACCGGCGGCGGGGTGTATCCCGCTCTGGCCGTTCTGCGCGCCCTAACAGCCGGACTTGAGGCCGGGGCAGAGAGTGGATTCCTGAACGAAAGTGGGAGATCCATCGAAAACCGGCACGGCAGTCTGGACGTCTTATGGGTGGGCGGAGCAGGCGGTATGGAGGCTGACCTGGTGAAGCGAGAGGGAATTCCGTTCGAAGCGGTTGATGCAGCCGGACTGCACGGGGTGGGTCTGCGGGCACTCCCCGGGAATCTGCTGCGGATGGGCCGCGGGGTGGTCCAATCTCGGCGGATCCTGAGCCGCTTCCAACCGGATGCCCTCCTGTTTACCGGTGGATTTGTGGCCGGTCCGGTGGCGGCTGCGGCGCGGGTGAGCGCAGGCCGCCCGCCGGTTTTGGTCTACGTGCCTGATATCGAGCCGGGGCTGGCGCTAAAATTTCTGGCCCGGATCGCGGACGCGGTGGCGGTCACCACACCTGAGTCCCGGGCCTACTTCCCAGGGAAACGGCCTGAGCAGGTGCGCGTGACCGGCTACCCGGTGAGAGGCGATCTGCACACCTGGGATCTGGATGCCGCTCGCCAGACCCTTAGCCTGAGCCCCGATCTGCCCTGCCTGCTGGTGATGGGCGGCAGTTCGGGGGCGCGGGGGATCAACCTGCCGCTCCTGGACGCCCTGCCGGAGCTGCTGCAGGAGATGCAGATCGTGCATTTGAGCGGGCGCCTGGATTGGCCCAGGGTGGAAGCCGCTCAGGCCGGGCTGTCGCCGGAATTGGCCGGGCGCTATCACCCGTATGCCTACTTGCACAGCGAACAGGTCGGAGCAGCCTTTACCGCCGCCGATCTGGTCGTATCCCGGGCCGGGGCATCGATCCTGGGGGAACTCCCCCTGTTCGCCTTGCCCGCCGTGCTCGTTCCGTACCCATATGCCTGGCGCTATCAACAGGTCAATGCGGAATACCTGGCTGGGAAAGGGGCAGCGATCGTCCTCCAAGAGACCGAGCTGCCCGAGCGCCTGGGTCCGCTGGTTAAGGAACTGTTGGGCGATGAATCTCGCCGGAGGCGGATGAGCCAGGCCATGGGCGCCTTAGCGCATCCGCAAGCTGCTGAAAAAATTGCGGACATTCTCATCCAACTGGCAAACCGCCAGACCAACCTGGCATCTGTGAGTAGCCAGGGGGGAGATTGACCTGTGGTGAGCCTAACCGTTGTCTTCTGGATCTTTATCATACTCTTTGCCATCATCGGTGCGATGCGCGGCTGGGCCAAAGAGATCATGGTCACGTTCAGCGTGGTGCTTTCGCTGTTCATCATCATCGTGCTGGAAACCTATGTCGGTATCGTGCGGAACACCATCGTGGCGCAGAGCGGCAGGCCGTTGTTCTGGCTGCGAACGGTCATCTTGATCCTGTTGGTCTTCTTTGGCTACCAGACGCCGAACATCCGCAGCCTGGCGGGTGCTCGATTTGCTCGCGAGCGCTTGCAGGATACACTGCTCGGTTTTATTCTCGGGGCCTTCAACGGATACCTGATCGTAGGGACGATCTGGCACTACCTGGACGATGCCGGCTATCCCTTCCCGATCATCCAAGCACCGGGGCAGAACGATCCGTTCTATGATGCAGCCACGCGGCTGCTCAAAGCGCTCCCGCCTGAGTGGTTGGTGATCCCGTGGATTTATTTCGCGGTGGGTATCGCTTTTCTTTTCGTGATTATCGTCTTTATTTAGGAGGATGATGCACATTCACCTGATCGGCATCGGCGGCACCGGCCTTTCGGCCATCGCCCGGCTCCTGCTGGAGCGGGGGGAGACGGTCAGCGGCTCAGACCGCAGCCTCTCCCCGTTGGCCCAGCGCTTAATGGAAGCGGGGGCGCGTGTGTATGCCGGTCACCGGGCGGAAAACGTGCAGGGAGCCGACCTGGTGATACGCTCTTCGGCGGTCCCCGACGACAATGTGGAGGTGCAGGCCGCCCACCAGGCGAATATTCCGGTGCTGAAGCGCGCCGAATTCTTGGGCAGGATCATGGCCGGAAAACTGGGGATCGCCGTAGCTGGAACACATGGCAAGACGACCACAGCCGCGATGATCGCCTGGCTGCTTTCCAGCCAGGGGAGAGATCCTTCCTTCATTATCGGTGGGGTTTCCACGAATCTAAACAGCAATGCCCATGCCGGGCAAGGGCCCGAATTTGTGATCGAAGCAGATGAGTACGACTACATGTTCCTTGGCCTCAGCCCTGGCCTGGCGGTGGTGACCAATGTGGAGCACGACCACCCCGACTGCTTCCCCACTGAGGAAGATTTCCGCCAGGCCTTTATGGATTTCGCCCACCGGGTTGTTCCTCCTGGAGCGCTGATCGTATGTGGAGATGATCCCGGCGCGGCAGAATTGGCGGAGACCCTGACAATCGAGTTGGACCGGAGGGGAGTACGGACAATGACTTACGGGCTTGATCAAAACGAATACGACTACACTGCGGACAAGCTCGAAGCGAACGAGCTCGGTGGCTTCACCTTTGAATTTCGGGCCCCGGAAGAGACGCCTCGCCAGGTACTTCTGCGAGTGCCAGGTGAACACAATGTGAGGAATGCGCTGGCGGCGCTGGCTGTCGTTCACCAGTTGGGGGCGGATATGGATGCTGCCGTGTCTGCCCTGGCAGAATTTAAGGGCTCGGGCCGGCGGTTCGAGGTGCGCGGAGAAGCGTCGGGTGTGGTGGTGATCGACGATTACGCCCACCACCCAACTGAGATCCGGGCCACACTGCAAGCCGCCAGGTCTCGCTACCCAGAGCGGCGGATCTGGGCGGTCTGGCAGCCGCACACCTACACGCGCACCCGCACCCTGCTGCCCGCCTTTTTGGAAGCGCTGGGTGCTGCCGACCGGGTGGTGGTGACCGAGATTTACGCCGCCCGGGAGACGCCACCGGAAGAAATGCTGAACGAGGCTTCGCTGGCAGCGCGGCTGGCCGAGTCTGCGCCGCACCTGGAACCCTTTGCGGCGCCCACATTTCAGTCGGCGGTAGAGCACCTGCTGGATGAGGTCCGCCCGGGGGATGCCGTGCTGGTCCTTTCGGCCGGGAACGCGATCCAAATCAGCGAAGAATTACTGAAAGGGCTGGCGCAGCGAGTTAATGGGGTGCAAGGTTCGGATTTATTTGGCTTCCCGGCGGGCCGGTTGCAAGCGGGGGTCTCCCTGGCTCGCTACACCTCGGCACGAGTGGGCGGCCCGGCGGACTGGCTGATCGAAGTGGATTCGGCAGATGAGCTGGCGGCGGTGGTGATGCGCCTCTGGGAGCTCGAGCAGGCTTTCGTCATCCTGGGGGGCGGATCGAACGTATTAGTGAGCGATACCGGCTACCAGGGCGTGGTGGTGTTGAACCGGGCCCGCTCAGTGAGCTTTACCGAAGAAGACGGATCGCCGGTCGTGTGGGCTGAGTCGGGGGCCAACTTCGGCAACCTGGCCCGGCAGGCCGCCCGGCGGGGGTTCGCCGGCCTGGAATGGGCGGGGGGGATTCCGGGGACGGTTGGCGGAGCGGTGTACGGCAATGCCGGGGCTCATGGCGGTGATATAGCCGGATCTCTGCTCCTGGCCGAAATCTTGCATCTGACTCCAGAGAGAGAACCCATTCGAGAGTATTGGTCGCCAGAACAGTTGAAATTTGCTTATCGCAGCAGCCTGCTCAAGCAGGCGGAACAGGCTGCGGGGCGCCCATACCCCGGCTATGTCGTTCTAGGCGCTAAATTGAAGCTGGAGCGCAGCACGCCGGAGGCGGTGCAGGAAAAGCACAATGAGTTCGTCGTTTACCGGCGGCGGACACAGCCGCCCGGCGCCAGCATGGGTTCGATGTTTAAAAATCCACCCGGTGATTTTGCCGGACGCCTGATCGAAGCGGCCGGGCAAAAAGGCGCCCGGGTCGGTGGAGCCGAAATCAGCTCACTGCATGCCAATTTCTTTATTAATTCCGGCACGGCCAGCGCCAGCGATGTTTACCGGCTGATCCAGCAGGCCAAACAGGCAGTGAGTGAGAAGTTTGGGATTGACCTGGAGCTAGAAATCGGTTTATTAGGAGAATGGTAGCAGTGGGTAAGATCCGCCTCGCAGTAATATTTGGTGGTCGTTCGGGCGAGCATGAGATCTCGCTGCTGTCGGCGCGCTCTGTGCTGGCAGCGCTGGATGCGGATAAGTATTCCGTGATCCAGATCGGGATCACCCACCAGGGAGAATGGCTGACCGGAGAAAATGTGCTGGAAGCACTGTCGGCCGGGAACCTGCGTGGTCTGACCCCGGTGGCGCTCAGCCTTAACCCTGCCCGAGGCGGTCTTTACCTGATGAGGACCGGAAATACCGGCATTGGTCTCGAATTTCTGAGCGAGATCGACGTGATTTTCCCGGTGCTGCATGGGACTTTCGGCGAAGATGGGACCCTGCAAGGGGTGTTCGAAATCGCCGACCTGGCGTATGTGGGCGCCGGTGTGCTCGGCTCGGCAGTCGGCATGGATAAAGGTGTGTTCAAGGACGTGATGCGGGCCAATAACATCCCGGTGCTGGAGAGCATCACTGTGCTGCGCAGCGAGATCGAGCAGAACCCCTCCGGCGTGATAAGCCGGGTTGAGCGAGTCGCTCCTTACCCGTTGTTCGTTAAGCCGGCCAACCTGGGCTCGTCAGTGGGCATCACCAAATGCTGGAATCGCTCGGATTTGCTGGAAGGGCTCATGGAAGCTTCCAGCTACGATCGCCGGGTGTTGGTGGAGCGCGGGGTGAATGGGCGTGAAATCGAAGTGAGCGTGTTGGGCAACGATCAGCCCGAGGTCTCCGCCCCGGGTGAGATCCTGCCCAGCAGAGAGTTTTATTCTTATGAAGCGAAGTATATCGACGGCAAGTCGGATCTGCTCATCCCCGCCCCGATCTCCGAGGAGCTCACCGAGCGAGTGCGCGCTCTGGCCGTTCGAGCGTACCAGGCGATCGACTGCGCCGGCATGGCCCGGGTGGATTTCTTGCTGGACAAAGATACGGGAGAACTGTATTTGAACGAGGTAAACACCATCCCGGGTTTCACCGAGATCAGCATGTACGCCAAACTGTGGGAAGCCAAGGGATTGTCTTACCCCCGTCTGATCGACCGGTTGGTGGAATATGCGCTGGATCGTAAAGCGGAACGCGACCGGCTCGTGCGGCAATACCGGAGGGAGAGCTAACCATGGCCCGTTCATCCAGAGGAACGACCCCTCGCCGCAGTGACGAGATTCGCGCTCGCCGGGAATCGCGCTCCCGCAAGGTGTCATTGCCCAGGGATGGGAGCGCCAGGCGCACCTCCGGCGGCATGGCTCGTCGCCGCGCGGCCGTCCGGACGTTCAATCATGAAGGACCGCCGGTGCTGGTGCGCGGGGCGCTGCCCAGCCAGCCGGCAGGGACCCGCCAGAAATCCGGCCGGACACGGCGGCGGTACGATGTACCTCTGTCCTCTGTCCCCGGGGCGGAGGTGCGTTTGCCTGCTCTACCCCAGGTGCGCCTCGGTTGGCGGCTGGTTTCGTTTTTGCTGGTGGGCCTGTTGGGCTTTGCCCTTTATCAGATCTGGAATTCTCCTGACTTCAAGGTGGAGGCGCCCGAGGTACATGGGCTGAAGCGCCTTTCGAAGCAGGAAGTGACCGCGGTGCTGGATGTGAGCGGGGAACCTGTCTTCACCCTGGATTCGAACCGGCTGGAGCACGAACTGCTGGCGGCCTTCCCGGAGATCTCTGCGGCCGAAGTGCAAGTCAGCCTGCCGGCTTCAGTAGTGGTCACGGTGACCGAGCGCATGCCGGTGCTCACCTGGCAGGAGGAAGGGCAGGCGCTGCTGGTGGATGCGGAGGGAATGGCATTCCCGGTGCGGGCGAACGGACCGGAAGTGCCACAGCCGGTGGTCCAGGCCCTCAGCCCGCCTCCGCTCCTATTGGCTGCCCCTGTTCAAGACCCACTCCAGGCGTCGGTGGCCGGAGTCAATCTGCCTGGGGTCTCCCTCCCGGGCGGGGCGAGCATAGGGACACAGGCGCCGGCTTTGGCCGCCCAACCCTTCCTCACCCCGGAGATGGTGAACGCCATCCTATCCCTGGCCGGCCGCGCGCCTCAGGGAACAACCGTGGTGTACGAAGAGATGCATGGTTTTGGCTGGCAAGATCCTCGCGGTTGGGTCGTGTATTTTGGCGACGATCGTGATGTGGATATGAAGTTAAACGTGTACCAGGCGTTGGTCGACCGTTTGCTGGCCGAGGAGATCGTTCCAGCTTTGATCAGCGTCGAGCACGTGCATAATCCTTATTACCGGCTGGGAAATTAGACCTGGAAGCGAAAAACTGTAGAAGAAACGGATAATCCGCATGGACAATCCAATCGTTGTTGGCATCGATGTAGGCACAACCAAGGTTTGCACCCTGGTGGGGCGCGAGGAAGGGCCGGGACAGATCCGGATCCTGGGGGTTGGGATCGAGCCAGCTCAAGGAATGAAGAAAGGCGTGGTGGTGGATCTGGGGGCCGCATCTCAAGCTGTGGCTCGCTCGATCGATAAAGCCGAGCGAACTTCCGGCCTGGAGATCACCTCTGCGTTGGTGAGCCTGGCCGGCTCAAACGTATCCTCCGTCAACAGCCGGGGCGTGGTAGGAGTGGCCGGGCGGATCATCGACCAGGACGACGTCGCCCGGGCTGTTGACGCTGCTCGGGCGGTCGCGATCCCTCACAACCGCGAGGTGATCCACGTCATCCAGCGCGGTTTCAATGTGGACGGCCAGGAAGGCATCCGCATGCCGATCGGCATGCACGGCTACCGGCTGGAGGTGGAGACGCATATCATCACCGCCTCTGCCGCAAGCGTGGAAAACCTGCGCCAGTGCGTGGGCGCGGCCGGGGTGGAGGTCTCGCAGTTTGTGCTCAACCCCCTGGCATCGGCGGAAGTGGTGCTGAGTGAGACCGAGCGCCAGATGGGTGTAGTGGTGTGCGATGTGGGCGGCGGAACGACCGATATGGCCATCTATATCGATGGAGATGTGTGGCACACGGCGGTGCTGGCCGTGGGGGGCAACCATATTACTTCGGACATCGCCCATGGCTTACGGCTGCCCCTTTCGCAGGCCGAGGAGATCAAGATCCAACACGGGCACGCGGTGAAAGGCGAGGTCTCCCCGGCGGAGTTCTTCAATGTGCGACCTTTTGGAGAACAGGACCCGGTGGAGATCAGCCGCCAGGATCTGAGCATGATCATCGAAGCCCGGGTGGAGGAGATCTTCAGCCTGGTGGTGCAGGAGATCAAACGCTCGGGATACGACGGCCTGCTTCCGGCGGGAATGGTGCTGACGGGTGGCTCAAGCGCCCTGGGAGGCATCCGCCAGGTGGCCAGCCGGGTTCTTGGCGTTCCGGTGCGAGTTGCCCAACCGGAAAAACTGGTTGGGATGACCGATAAGTTATATTCGCCTGCGTACTCGACGAGTGTCGGTATGCTGCGGTGGGCGGTGCTGATGAGCGAATTCTTGCCTCAGGGGCGCTCATACCGGGCTCACGGGCCCGAAAGAGGAGGTGGCTTTGACTGGGATACCATTAAAAATGTCCTCCGCCGCTTACTGCCTTAATGTGACGGCGCAGTTTTCAAACTGGTAAAGAACTGCTGCCGTTGATCATCCCTCATTTCGTTGAGGGCGAAAGAGAAGATATGTGTGAAGAGAAGGTAATCAATCCTTTTTGAGGAGGAAGGAATGTCGATGAACAACCAACCCAATCAGCTCGAATCGTTTGCCCGCATCAAGGTAGTGGGCATTGGGGGAGGTGGCTGCAACGCTGTCGACCGGATGATCGACGAAGGACTGCAGGGAGTGGAATTCGTGGCGGTCAACACCGACGCCCAGGCTCTCCTGCTCTCCAAAGCCGCGAACCGGGTGCGCGTGGGTGAGAAGCTAACCCGCGGCCTGGGTTCGGGCGGTGATCCGGAAATCGGCCGGAAGGCGACCGAAGAGTCGGCGGAGGAACTGTACGGAGTGCTGAAAGGCTCCGATATGGTCTTCATCACCGCCGGCATGGGCGGCGGCACCGGAACCGGTGGGGCCGCGGTCGTGGCTCAAATCGCCAAGGAAGTTGGCGCGTTGACCATTGGCGTCGTCACCCGGCCCTTTACCTTTGAGGGCTCGCGGCGGATCCAATCGGCCGAGGCCGGCATCTCCCGGCTGAAAGAACAGGCCGACACGCTGATCGTCATCCCCAATGACCGCCTGCTGCAGATTGTTGACAAGCGGGCCAATCTGCAAACCGCTTTCCGCATGGCGGATGACGTGCTGCGCCAGGGCGTGCAGGGCATCTCCGAGCTGATCACCGTGCCAGGGCTGATTAACCTGGACTTCGCGGACGTGCGCACGATTATGTCCGAGGGTGGGGCGGCTTTGATGGCGGTAGGCCAGGCAAAGGGCGAAGATGCGGCGCGCATCGCGGCCGAGCAGGCTATCTCCAGCCAGCTCCTGGATATCACCATCGATGGCGCGCGCGGTATTCTGTTCAATGTCACCGGTGGGCCCGATTTGACCCTGTTCGACGTCAATCAGGCGGCGGCGATCATCAAGGAAACCGCCCATCCCGACGTCAACCTGATCTTCGGCGCGGTGATCGACCCGAGCATGAACGACGATGTCCGCATCACGGTGATCGCCACCGGTTTCGAGCGCACCGGTTCAGTGGCTCCGCCGCGGCGAGTTGAGCCGCCCGTCCGCGAGGAGAGGGACCAACTAAACCCTACGCCTAAGCCGGCACCGGCGCCGGCAAAGGAGTTCCAGCCTCGGGCGTTCAACACCGATGACCTGGACATTCCTGCATTCATCCGCAACCGGCGGTAGCTGGGAAGGGCTGGCCCGCTGATCAGGGATATGCCTTCGCCCCTGGTCGGTGGCCGGGCCTCGCTTCCAGGCGAGATGCTGCCCTAAACCAGCACCGATGGTGCAGGCTGTTCTGACCGGACCTCCTCCCGGTCAGTTCAGCCTGCCCGCGCGTATCCACTCAACCCCGGTTTCGGGTGGTTGTTCCAACGGGGCCTGGCGGAGCTACGGCTCGCCAGAGCCGCGCTCGCCGGAGCCGGGGCTCGTGGAGCCGAGGCTCGTGGAGCCGAGGCTCACCGGAGCCCGGGCCCCGATGACCCGGGGCGCGATCAGTTCAAAATCTCTTTCGCATCTCAAAGCCCTATAAAATAGATCGGCAAAGTTTTATTCAGAATTAACGCCAAGGATCGATTTTTTTAAGGTAATTTAGTACTCCAGTACCTTTACGCATTCGACCCCTTGTGCTAGAATGAGCGTAGAAATACCTATATATGGTGGGTGGGGAGTGGGATACCGCCATATATGGGGGTTACATCTGTTCTAAGAACAATCGAGCCATATTTGCCGGGGAATTTTTCCCCGGCAAATTTAGCCTAAGGAAACTATGCGCTGTCCATATTGCCGAAACGAACGTTCAAGAGTACTGGATACCTCCCACGATCCTCGCGGGGGCGTGCGCCGGCGCCGGGAGTGCGAGGAGTGTGGGCAGCGCTTTAGCACCTACGAACGCCCGATTCTGGCCACCCCTCTGATCATTAAACAAGATGGCACCCGCGAAGAGTTCGACCGCGATAAGTTGATCCGAGGGATCCGCATATCCTGTGCCAAGCGCCCCGTATCGGCAGCCGATATCGAGCGGCTGGTGGGGGAAATCGAGGCGACCCTGCAGGCAATGGGCCGTGCCGAGGTTTCCTCGCGTGTGGTGGGGGATATGGTCATCGCCGGCCTCAAAGATTTAGATCAAATCGCTTATATCCGCTACGCGATCGTTTACCTGGGTTTAGATGACCTGGGTTCCATCCGGCGTGAAATCGATCGTATCTTAGAGGGCTAATCCCTGTTCCCCCTGGATTCTCCCAGGGGGAACTGTCGTTGTTTTCAGGATAGACAGGTGTCAGTGATCCAAATTGATGGTGGGTGATGGGAGTTGGTTATGAAATTTGGTTTTGTGTTTCCCGGGGGCTTACCCCAGACAGCCTTACAATACGCGCAGGAGGCCGAGCAGGCCGGTTGGGATGGGTTCTTTATGTGGGAGCCGGTGTGGGGCATTGATGCCTGGGTCTCGCTCGGGGCCATAGCAGCCGTTACCCGGCAGATCCGGTTGGGGACGATGCTCACTCCGCTTTCGCGCATGCGGCCCTGGAAATTGGCCAGTGAAACCGTCACCCTTGATCTACTCTCGGACGGGCGGGTGATCCTGGCCGTTGGGTTGGGCGCAGTCGATACCGGTTTTACGGAGTTCGGAGAGGTCACCGATCGCAAAACCCGGGCCGAACTGGTCGATGAAGGGTTGGATATCCTGACCGGCCTGTGGAAAGGGCAGCCGTTTTCTTACCATGGCAAGCACTACCAGGTGAGGAAGACGGATTTTATGCCTCCCCCGCCCCCGGTGCAGCAGCCGCGTATCCCGATTTGGGTGGTCGGTTTGTGGAAATCGGAGCGGTCTATGCGGCGAGTGCTGCGTTACGATGGGCTGCTGCCGTACATCCGCGGAGATGACGGCCAGCCGCAAGAGAACACCCCGGAAGCGATCCGGGAGATGAAAGCGTATATCGATGCCCGCCGGGAGGAGCAAACCCCGTTCGATATCGTTGTCGAAGGGACGACCCCCGGAGAGCGGCCCGAGGAGGCCGCCAGGAAGGTCCGTCCACTGGCGGAGGCCGGGGCAACCTGGTGGATCGAAGCGATCTGGTCTGCCGTGGGTGCGGAGACGAAGGGCGCGGACCCCATCCTTGAGCGAATCCGCCAGGGGCCACCGCGCTTGTAGGACTGCGCGGGGACCGGCGGGCTGTGCCGGTCCCCTGCGCCTCGCATTTTTCGCCGGTGAACGGAACGATTACACCGGCGACTAGAAGGGAACTTATCTAAGTAGCGATATGGGTTGAGAGGAGATGGATCATGCTTCACGAACTCGATAAACAAGGGACGAAGGCAGGTTTACTTCCCACCCCACCCCTCCCCCCCGACCTGGGAATGGTGGAACTGACTGAAAACGCTCGTAAAGTCCTGGTGCGCCGCTATGTGCGCCGGGGGCCAAACGGTGAACCGGCCGAAACGGTGGAAGAGATGTTCTGGCGGGTAGCGTATCACGTGGCGGCGGTTGAGGAGACCTGGGGACAGGATGTGATTCAGCGGGCACGGGAGTATTATGAACTGCTCACCAGCAAACGCTTCTTCCCGAACTCGCCCACTTTCACCGGGGCAGGCACCCCCCTGGGGCAGCTCGCAGCTTGCTTTGTGCTGCCTATCGCCGATGATATGGGTCGCAATCCCGCCGGGATTTTCCAAACGCTGCGCGACGCAGCGCTCATCCAGCAGACCGGCGGCGGCAACGGCTTTTCCTTTTCTCGCCTGCGCCCTAAAGGCTCGCTGGTGAAATCCTCCTCCGGCCAGGCGACCGGCCCGGTCGGTTTCCTGCGGGTGTACGACAAGGCGTTTGGCGAGGTGGCTCAGGGTGGTTCGAGGCGCGGGGCAAATATGGCTGTCCTGCGGGTGGATCACCCGGATATCGAGGAATTTATCACCTGCAAGACGGATGAGAACGCCATCACAAACTTCAATATTTCGGTGGGGATCACCGATGCATTTATGCGGGCGGTGAAGAACGATGACATGTGGGAACTGCGCTTCCCCGATGTGCATGCTCCTCAATACCGCGGTTTTGATGGGACCCTGGAACAGGCTGAAGCGGCAGGTGTGCCGATCAAGGTGTACAAGACGGTGCGAGCCAGGGATCTGTTCGATAAGATCGTCAAGCAGGCGCATCACAACGGCGAGCCGGGCGTCCTGTTCCTGGATGCTGCCAATCGCCAAAACCCCGTACCCCACCTGTACCAACTGGAAGCCACCAACCCTTGCGGGGAACAGTTCCTTGGCAGCTATGAGAACTGCTGCCTGGGATCGATCAATCTGGCCCAGCACCTGGGTGAGAACGGGGAGGTGGATTGGGAAAAACTGCGCCGCAGCGTGGAGTTGGCCACGGTTTTCCTGGATGACGTGGTGGAAGCAAACGCCTATGTGCCGGCCGTGCCGCAGTTGAAGGACGCCGCGCATCGGGCCAGGCGGATTGGTCTGGGGATCATGGGCCTGGGTGATCTGATGTATCACGCCGGGATCCGCTACGGGTCTGAAGAAGCGCAGGAGTTCGGCGCTCAGGTGATGGAATTCGTGCGCTATCACGCCATGCGCACGAGCATCGAGATGGCGAAGGAGCGCGGCGCTTTTCCTGCCATCCAGGGCAGCATCTATGACCCGCAAGATGTTAAATGGCAGCCGCCCCGGCCGCTGGCGCCCTACAAACGAGATTTTGGGCGTCCAGAGGTAAACTGGAAAGCGATCATCAGAGATATCCGCAAGTATGGCATTCGCAACGCGGCTCAGACAACGGTGGCGCCTACCGGCACGATCGCCACCGTTGCCGGATGCGAAGGGTATGGATGCGAGCCGGTCTTCGCCCTGGCCTATATCCGCCACGTGAACGATAACGGCAAGGATTTACAGCTCACCTACACCAGCCCGGCCTTTGAGCGGGCGATGGAATCGGCCGGCCTGGATGAAGGTTCGCGCCGGGCGGTGGTGGAACAGGTGATGGAGAAAGGCACCTGCCAGAACCTGGAGACAATTCCGGAGTCCATTCGCCACACCTTTGTGGTCAGCGCGGACATCAGCGCTGAAGAGCATGTGCGCATGCAGGCCGCATTGCAGGCTTTCGTCGATAACAGCCTGAGCAAGACCGTCAATTTCCCCGAAGGCGCCACAGAAGCAGACGTGGCCACCGCCTACCAGCTCGCCTGGGATTTAGGCTGTAAGGGGCTCACGGTTTACGTAACCGGTTCACGGCAGAAGGTCGTGCTGGAGACGAAGGCGACCGCGAAGGGCAAGGAAGCGGTCTCACCTGCAGTTGAAAAGCCGGCCGAGCCCCAGACAACCGGCGAGCCCAAACAGATGACAATCTGGCACGAGAAGAAGAAGCCGCGGCCGCGCAGCCTGCACGGCTACACCTTCAGCCTCGGCACCCCATTGGGGAAAGCCTTTGTGACGATCAACGAAAACGGTGGCAACCAGCCTTTCGAAGTTTTCATCAACACCTCAAAAGCCGGGTCGGAGACGGCCGCAGTATCGGAGGCGATTGGGCGGCTGATCTCCTACATCCTGCGTTTGGCTTCGCCGGTTGCCCCGCGCGACCGGCTGAAAGAGATTGCCCGCCAGCTTTCCGGGATCGGTGGCGGGCGCTCGCTGGGCTTTGGCCCCAACCGGGTGCGATCTCTGCCCGATGGGGTGGCCCAAATCCTGGGTGAATATCTGGAAGAATCGGACCCCGCCCGGAAGGGTGAACAGCCGGATGAAGACAACGTGAAGGTTACGGGGGGCAAGAACGGGTCGTCTCGGTCCGAGCCGTTGTCCGATGTCCCGCCGGAACAGCTTCCCCTGAAGATCGGGGATCTTTGCCCCGAGTGCGGGGAAGCGGCTGTCGTAAACGAAGAAGGCTGCCGCAAGTGCTACGCCTGTGGTTTCAGTGAGTGCTAAGGGCTGTAGCCCAGGCTATGGACTTTCCTTTGTTTGAGCAGCACCCTGTTTTTTCACTGTTGAGCTCCGATGAACGCCGGTCGATCCTGCTGCGAGGCAGGGTCGACCGGTATTTCCCTGGAGAAATGATCTTCCGGGAAGGCGATTACGCCAATAATTTCGCGGTCATCCTTTCCGGTGAGGTGAAAGTTGTAAAGGTTGCGCGATCCCAGGAGGAAAGGGAGCTGCGCATTTTGAAGGCAGGCGATTTCTTCGGGGAGATGAGCATTTTCTTTCCGGAGCACACGCGTTCGGCATCCGCTCGGGCGATCAGCCAGGTGGAACTGCTCAAAATCCCCATCCCGGATATGCAAGAACTGATGAACCGGCACTCCGATCTGGCCTTCCTGCTGATGCAGGAAGCGATGAGCCGTTTCCGGCAGACCGAGAATGCGGCGCTCGTGGAACTGATGGAGAAGAACCGCCAACTGGCCCAGTCGATGCAAGAGTTGAAAGCGGCCCAGGAGCAGTTGATCCTGAAAGAGATGTGGGAGCATGAAAGGAAGATGGCGCGGCAGGTGCAGGAAAGCTTTCTGCCGCAACAGGTGACTGCTCCCGAGGGGTGGGATCTGGCGGTGTATTGGAAGCCGGCGCTGGATGTCGGAGGGGATTTCTACGACATCATCCCAGCCGGAGACCAGCGGACCGCTTACGCGATCGGTGACGTCACCGGGAAAGGGATGCCGGCCGCCCTGGTGATGGCGATCACCCGCAGCATTCTACGGGTCACCATCCAGCAAGGCGGAGGGGCCGGGCCTTCCCTGGAACGGATGAACAATCTCCTGGCGGAAGAGATCCCCGAGAAAATGTTTGTAACCCTGTTCCTTTCGTTTGTCGATTGGCGGACAGGAGAAATCCAGTTCGCCAACGCCGGGCACTGCCTGCCAATTTACTGCGGGGCGAACACGACCGGTGAGCTAAAAGCGCGGGGGATGCCGTTAGGTATGATCCCCGATCTATCGTATGAAGAAAACACGTTTTCGCTAAAGCGGGGGGAATGGGTGCTGTTTTACAGCGATGGCCTGGTCGAAGCCCATAACGCTGAGCAGGAGATGTTCGGATCTGAACGGCTGCACGCGGCTGTGCGCCAGATGCACGGCCTGGGACGGGCTGCCGGCCGCCTGGATGGGCTGGTCCAGGGGTTCTTCCAATTCACCCAGCCCAGGCAAGAGCCTGAGGATGATGTCACCCTGGTCATCCTGGGCAGAGAATGACCTCTCACAGTATCTCCCGCTTACATCTCCTCCCAAACCGAACGATAGGCGCCGGTGGCGTCCAGATAGGCAACCAGACGTGCGTAGAACGGGTGGCTGGTCACGGTGGCGGAATCTCCGATCAGGATCAGCTTGCGGCGGGCCCGGGTGAGGGTGACATTCATACGGCGCACGTCGCCCAGGAAGCCGATCTCCCCTTCGGGGTTCGATCGTACCAGAGAAGCCACCACCGCTTCTTTTTCCCGCCCCTGGAAGCCGTCAACTGTATCCACTTCGATGTCCGGCTGTTTCAGACGGAGGCGCAGCAGACGGACCTGGGCGGCGTAGGGGGCGATGACAGCGATCTGCCCGGGGGCCACCCCGGCGGCGAGCAGCTCCTCTACTTTCGCCAGGACGAGTTCGGCTTCCATCGGGTTTAACCGGCTTTCGCCGTCCGGATCGACGGCTTCATCGTAGCTGGCCCCTGCAGTGTCGATGAACGTCAGGGAGGTGGCGGTGAGATCGTTGGCCACCACGCCGGGAAGATCCTGCAGCAGGTGATGCCGGACGCACGGGGCCGCGATCAGACTGCCCTCATAAAACTCCCTGGATGGGAACTCCATGATGTCTTCGTGCATACGGTATTGGACTTCCAGGCGCCGGGAAAGGCCAGGGCCGGACTGTGCCATCAGCCGCTCCAACAGGCTGACGTTATACCCCTGTGCCGCGGCTTCCTGGGAGAGCACGGTGGGGGGAAGTTGGAACGGATCCCCGGCCAGAACCAGCCTACGGGAGCGGAGCAGGGGGATCCAGGCGGCCGGTTCAGTGGTCTGGCTGGCTTCATCCATCACACACCAATCGTATGTCCGGTCCCCCAGCAGCCCCGGGTCCAGTCCGGTGTTGGTGGCGCACACAATTCTGGCACCGTCCAGCAAGCGCTCGACCAACTGATCTTCCAACTGGCGGGCTTCTTTCAACAATTCTTTCGCTTCCAGGCGCATGGCCCGGCGGGCGCCCGGGGCGGGGCGGGCGCGGGTCTGTTTGGCGGCCTGGGCGCGCAGCATGTAGGCCTCCCGCGCCAGTTTGTTGGCCAGGCGCAGGTCGGGATGATTCTCGACCAGCAGATCCAGTGTGTGAGCCCGCAGCTCGGGCAGAACGCGAGCCGGATGCCCCAGGCGGATGGCCTTTTCTCCGGCAGCCAGAAGCCGCTCGAACAGGTTATCGACCGCCAGGTTGCTCGGGGCGCAGGCCAGAACGGTCTCTCCCCGGCGGACGATCTGGCGGATCAGTTCCACGAGGGTCGTGGTTTTGCCCGTCCCCGGTGGACCGTGGATGATGGCCAGGTCCTCGGCGGTGAGGGCAAAATTTACCGCTTCACGTTGAGATTCGTTCAAGCTCTCATCCAGGGTCGGGTAAATACCGGGTGGATGAAAAGCCGGGGGTATATTCCCCAAGAGGATTTCCCGCAGCACGGCCAGGCGCGAACCAGACGCCTTGGATACGGCTTGCATGGCGTGCCGCTGTCGCTGGCGAGCGACCTCATCCGCCGCACGGTCCAGGCGGAAGGATGGCTGTTCGGCTCGCGGTTCTGGCCAGTGCGGGAAGGCTACCTGGATGGTATCGCGCTGCAGCCGGCTGATCACGCCCCGCCAGCCGGCTGCAGCGGGGCCATCCGCTTCTTCTTCGCTCAGGATTACCGGGGTGCCGATCCCTAGGCGAGTCCAGGGCAGTAGTTCTTTACGGTCCCGTTTTCCCAGTGTGAGCAGGGCTCGCCCGCCCAGGCCTGCCTCCTCCTCGCGGATGACCAGATGGGTGAGGGTGTTCCCCGATGCTTCCGCCTCAGCCGGGGAGAGGCGATAGAAACTGCTGAGAACAGCTTGTTTTTCGGCTTCCGCCTCCAGGTCCAGGAGGCGCTGCAGCCGCTCGAAATGATCTTCGCCTGTAGGGTTTGGGTTGTGCAGTGATTGCATGGATATCTATGACCGCTCTTTCTCCCCCAATGAAATCAGGGATTGTAGTATGATAACAATAACTTGGGAGAATACGAATGGGGAAACATCCGCTTAATCTTGGCCTCCGCTTCCTTCTTGAACTTGCAGCCCTGTTTGCGATAGGTTACTGGGGATGGACTCAACATACAGGGCTGGCGCGCTTCTTATGGGCTGTGGGCCTGCCGCTGGTCTTTTCGGTGGCATGGGGCACATTCAGGGTGCCGGGCGATCCCGGCCCTGCGCCGGTCGCGGTGCCCGGGGTCGTGCGTTTGCTGTTGGAAACTGTTTTTTTCGGGGTAGCGGTCTGGTCGCTGTATGCTTCCGGCCGGGAGAGCTGGGCGCTCGTGCTTGGGCTTCTGCTTCTGATCCAATACGGGCTGTCTTATGACCGGATTTTGTGGATGATAAGACGAGAGGTCTGATATGGGGTCAAGCTTGACGGAAATTGTTATCATATTAGTTCTCATTCTGCTGAACGGTGTTCTGGCGATGTCGGAGATCTCCGTGGTTTCTGCCCGTAAAGCACGACTGCAGCAGCGGGCAGAGGAGGGAGACAGCGGCGCGGCCGCGGCTCTGGAACTGGCCAATTCCCCCGGCCGCTTTTTATCGACCGTCCAGATTGGGATTACCCTGGTTGGGATTTTCGCCGGTGCATTCGGCGGCGCGACCATCGCCAGGCCTTTGGGGGACAATCTGGCCCAAATCCCCGTACTGGAGCCGTACAGCGACGCAATCAGCGTGGCGGCAGTTGTGCTTCTCATCACCTATCTTAATCTCGTGCTGGGGGAGCTGGCCCCGAAGCAGATTGGCCTGAACAATTCGGAGAAAATCGCCTCCCGGGTGGCTCCGCTGATGAAGGTGCTGGCCCGCATCGCCGGCCCGGTCGTCTCATTCCTGACTTTTTCCACCGATCTGATCCTGCGCCTGTTGGGGATCAGGCAGTCGAACGAACCGGCGGTCACCGAGGAAGAAGTCCGCATCCTGATCGCCCAGGGCGCGGAGACCGGGGTCTTCGAGCCGATCGAGCAGGAGATGGTGCGTCACGTCTTTCGCCTGAGCGACCGACGGGTGAATTCTTTGATGACCCCCCGGCCGGAAATCATCTGGCTGGATATCGAGGACACCCCGGAGGAGATCCGCAACAATGTGATCGTTAGCGACCATTCCCAATTGCCGGTGGCCGCCGGCGACCTGGATCATCTGCTCGGTTACGTGCGGGTAACCGACTTGATGGTGCAGTGCGTGGAGGGGCGGCCAATGGATATCCAGAGCGCCCTGCAGCCAGCCCTGTTCATCCCGGAGAGTATGCCGGCGTTCGATGTGCTGGAAAAGTTCAAAGAGACGGGCTCGCAGATTGCCTTCGCAATCGACGAGTACGGGGGGATCCAGGGCCTGGTGACCCTGCGCGACATCTTAGAAGCGATCGTCGGCGACATCCCCGAAGCGGACGAGGAAGAAGACCCTGATATCGTCCAACGGGAAGACGGCTCCTGGCTTTTAGATGGGATGCTTCCCATCGACGAATTCAGGGAATTGTTCGACCTGGAAGAACTGCCGGGCGAGGAGGAACACTATTACCAGACCCTGGGTGGGTTTGTGATGACCATGCTGGGCCGGATTCCATCCCCTAGCGACAATTTCGAATGGGGAGATTTGCGGATTGAAGTCCTGGACATGGACGGAAACCGGATCGATAAACTGCTGGTAGCGCGGGGACCGGAGGCCGGCGACTAATTGTGCCTGAGCCCGACCGGGAGAGTGGATGCGTCCTGGGCTTACGAATAGACTTTTTCCCAACGTTCGTAGAGTTCAAATTCGGTAAAACCGGCTGAGGCATAAAGGGCGTGGGCGGCAGCGGAGTAAGAGCTGACCGTTGCCAGGGTGGCCCCGAGATGCTGTGCCCGGCATAGAGCTTCGGACATGATGGCTTTGCCGATGCCGCGCTGCTGGTGCTCGGGGACAACGCCAACGGGTTCGAAAGCGGCTGTGCGGCTGTAATCATCGAACCACACGGTGCAGAAACCGGCAATTTCACCGCCCGGGGCAACTGCCACAATATCCAGGTCTCTCCGGTACAGCGGAGACCGCTGCACATTCGGGTACCATTCCCAGCCCTCATAGCGGTCATCGGGTTCGTTGGGGTGGAACGCCCGCCAGGAGGCCCAACTGCGGGCCGGCAGCTCGCTCTGCTCACCCAACGACCGGATGCTGTACCCCTCGGCCGCCTGAACCCGGGGGATGCCGGGGGTCAACGGGCGGCAGCGCTGGTGCTCTGGCCAATCTTTGACGGAGTAGCCCTTTTGCAAGAGGATTTCCCGCCGCAGGGTATCATGCCGGTGGGCCCACACGCTCAGCTCTTTTCTGCCATCCTCCAAATTAAGCGGCAGATGCTGCTCGGCGGTGGAGATCATTTCCGCTTCTAACTCAGGCGCACGGTAATCCGGATGGACCTGCAGGTGGGCCTCCCCCGGGCCTTCAGGGTTCAAAACCGCCGCGATCTCTCCTGCGCCGGTTTCCCAGATGAATACTACCTGGTTCAGATCAAAGGGGTGGATATTCATAACCCCATGCCAGCGCCAGTAATCGAACCGGTAAACCTGCCAGCTCGACTCGCGGCGGCCGTTCAGCAGGTACACCTGGCGAAGGAAACTGCGGATGCGCCAGTAATCCTCTTCCGTCTGATAGGTGCGGCAGGTTAGTTTCATCGGTTACTCCATCAAGGCTTGAACGCGGCCGACCTTCCCGTCTTCGAGCATCACTTTGATCCCGTGAGGATGGGAAGGGCTCTTGGTTAATATCCGCAGGACGATCCCCTCGGTCAGTTGCCCACTACGTTGGTTTTGTTTTTCCACAATCTGGACACGCATGCCCGGCCGAATTTCGCTCCGTTTCGGTACGCTCATCATTCATTCCCGTTTCTTCAGCAATACGATTTGCGCCGCCTCGGCATCCAGGAACCGCCTCTGGAAGTCGAGGATATCAACCAGCCGGTGGCCTTTGATGTGCACGGCGACCCAGGAGGCGTTCACGGTCAGGCCTTCCACCGACCACTGGCCTAGGTGGAAGGTCCCGGTGTCGATATCGCTGGCCTTGACTTCCAAAGTGTGAACCCCCCGATTATACATGAGATTGCGAGCTTTTTTCTGCGGGCTGTCTTGGATCATTTCATTTGCATGACGGAAGCCGAATCTCCTTGACAGGGCCGATGATCGTCTCATACAATCTTTTAGAAGCATAAGTCACTGCTTTCAAAGCAGAAAGGCAAAAAACGAAAGAAAATGGCCCCATACTTTTTAGGTCTCGATGTATCGACGACCGGATCGAAAGCGCTGTTAATTGACGAACGCGGTGCGGTGGTCGCGACCGCCTCGAACGAACACCCCATATCTACCCCCAAACCATTGTGGAGCGAGCAAGAGCCTGCAGACTGGTGGAAGGCCTCGTCTGCTTCCATCCGCCAGGTCTTAGCCAGCGCAGGGGTGAGCGGTGAGGCGGTGCGCTCTGTCGGACTGACCGGGCAGATGCATGGGCTGGTCCTGCTGGACGCAGCCGGCGAAGTCTTGCGCCCGGCTATTCTATGGAACGATCAGCGCACCGGCGAGGAATGTGAGGAGCTCACCGAACGCCTGGGCTTCAACCGGCTGCTGGGGATCACCGGCAATAAAGCCCTGACGGGCTTCACTGCGCCGAAAATCCTTTGGGTCCGCAAGCACGAGCCCGAAATCTACGAACGAATCGCCCACATCCTGCTCCCCAAGGATTATGTGCGCTACCGGCTCACAGGCGGATTCGCGGTGGATAAAGCGGACGGAGCGGGGATGCTGCTGTTCGATCTGAAGCAGCGCGATTACTCGCCGGAGGTGCTCGAGGCGCTGGAGATCTGCCGCGAATGGCTGCCGGAACCATTCGAGGGCCCAGAGGTGACCGGTGCTGTGATCCCAGCAGCGGCAGCCCAGACCGGCCTGGCAGCCGGGACACCGGTAGCCGCCGGTGGGGCGATCAGGCGGCCCAGGCGGTCGGGGTGGGCGCGGTGACGCCGGGTATCGTCGCCCTGACGCTGGGCACCTCGGGGGTGGTGTTCGCCAGCACACCGGCGCCCTTTATCGAGCCCCAGGGCAGGCTGCACGCTTTCTGCCATTCGGTGCCCGGGGTCTGGCATCTCATGGGCGTGATGCTCTCCGCCGCGGGGTCGCTCCGCTGGTTCCGAGATACTCTGGCGCCGGGGGTAAGCTATGACGATCTGCTCGCCCCGGCGGGGAAAATTCCACCAGGCAGCGAAGGACTGCTGTATCTACCTTATTTGACCGGGGAGCGCACACCCCATCCCGATCCGCTGGCACGGGGCGCGTTTGTCGGGCTGACGATCCGGCACACCACCCTTCACCTGGCCCGCGCCGTGCTGGAGGGGGTGAGCTTCGGCCTGCGCGATAGCATGGAGCTTGTGCGCGGCGCCGGGCTGGGTGAGATACGCGAGGTGCGGGTATCCGGCGGCGGGGCGCGCAGTCCCCTGTGGAGGCAAATCCTGGCTGATGTGATGGATACCGAACTGACCACTGTGAATTCGACCGAAGGGGCGGCGTTCGGCGCAGCCCTGTTGGCCGGGGTCGCGGTGGGCGCCTGGAACTCGGTCCAGGAGAGCTGCGAGGCGACCATCCGGGTCAACGAGCGGACCGCACCCGAGAAAGGGTCTGTCGCTGCATACGATGCGCTTTACCAGGAGTACTCCAGGCTTTACCCGGTTCTGAAAGAAACCTTCCATCGCCTGTCACAGCACTGACCGGCGGCAGCATGTTATACTCTCTGCGAAACTTGTTCAGGATCGGAAGGAATGGCCATTCGAAACCAGGTCCAACTCATTACTTACCCCGATTCCCTGGGTGGGGACCTCAAGTCCCTGTCTGCGCTGCTGTGCGACCATTTCATGGATATCTTCCCCGGTGGGGTGCATATCCTGCCCCCGTTCCCGTCCTCAGGCGACCGGGGATTTGCGCCGGTAACTTACTTCGAGATCGACTCAAGTTTTGGGGACTGGGCCGACATCCGCAAGATTGGCGAGCGGTTTGATGTGGTGGTTGACCTGATGGTCAACCACCTTTCCCGCCATTCCCCTTACTTTCAGGATTTTGCCCGCAAAGGACGAAGGTCGCCCTTCGCCGACCTGTTCATCACCCTGGATAAAGCGTGGCCTGGGGGAGAGCCGCGACCGGAGGATGTAGCGAAGATCTTTTTGAGAAGGCCGGAGCACCCATTCTCCGAGATCAAAATCGAGGAAACAGGCGAAACCGAGCGGGTGTGGGCGACCTTCGGGACGAGGGATTGGTCGGAGCAGATCGACATCGATGTGAACTCCCCGGTGGCGAAACAGTTACTCCAGGAGATCTTGCAGCACTTCGCCCGCCAGGGGGTGAAAATGGTGCGCCTGGACGCGGTGGCATTTGTGACCAAAAAACCAGGGACGAACTGCTTCTTTGTTGAACCCGAGATTTATGAGTTTCTGGACTGGATTCGGGGGGAGGCCCAGGCCGTGGGGGTTGAACTGCTGCCCGAGGTGCACGCCCACTATTCCATTCAGGATAAGCTGGCCGCGCATGGCCTGTGGGTGTACAACTTTGCCCTGCCACTGCTGGTGCTGCACACGCTGCTGAGCCGGTCGAGCCGGGCTTTGCGCGACCACCTGCAGCGCTGCCCGCGGCGCCAGGTGACCATGCTCGACTGCCATGATGGCATCCCGGTACAACCGGACCTGGATGGGCTGCTGGAGATCGAGGCGGCCCAGCGGGTGGTGCAGACCTGCCTGGAGCGGGGCGCGAACCTGAACAGAATTCTATCCGAAGAGCATAAACTCAGACCGGATTTCGACGCCCACCAGATCAATATCACCTATTACTCGGCGTTGGGACAGGACGACGATGCCTACATTGCCGCCCGGGCGATGCAATTCTTCTCGCCGGGCATCCCGCAGGTGTATTACGTTGGGTTGTTGGCCGGAGAAAACGATCCGGAGGCGGTAGCGGCGACCGGTGAAAACCGGGCGATCAACCGGCATAACTACTCAGTTGAGGAGGTGGAAGCAGCGCTGAAGAAGCCGGTCGTGCAGCGGCTGCTGAACCTGATCCGGTTCCGGAACCAGTACGAGGCCTTCGATGGGGACTTCGAGCTCCTTCCCTCGACCGACCGGGAAGTGAGAATGGCATGGCATCGAGGAGAACACAAATCCTGCGCTTTGCTGGTAGATCTGGAAACCTGCCGGTCGGTGATCGAATACCGGGATCAAAATGGGAGTGTTCGTAAGCTTATCTTGTGACCGGGTTTATCGCGATAGAAGAGACAGCACTCAAGATTGGAGCTGGAATTTTTCAGGATGAGACAAGTCAATATCGATTTCACCTGTATCCATTGTAAGAACTTTGTATCCGCCGATCCCATCATGGCCGGTGTCCAAAACCGCAATCACTGTCCTTACTGCCTGTACTCCCGGCACGTGGATCTGTTCGAGGCCGGTGACCGGATGGCGGCATGCAAGGGGGAGATGAGGCCGGTGGGCCTGACCATGAAGCGCACCCGGAACAAATATGCCAGGGAGAACCAGGGCGAACTGATGCTGATCCACCAGTGTACGGCGTGCGGGAAGGTTTCGATCAACCGCATCGCGGCGGATGACGACGCCGACCTGCTGTTAGAGGTCCTGGAAAAGTCGGACCCCATGGACGAGCAGCTAGCCCGGCAGCTTGAGAAGGAAGGCATCCAGGCATTGCAAATGAAAGATGAGAGGTTAATCCGGGTGCAGTTGTTTGGGAAAAGCGATTCCGAAGAAGAGTGAGTTTCATCCGGCCGGTGGCCGGATGGAATCTCATTCCTGACATTCGTCAAAAAGGGGAACCCCCTCTGACCAGGAGGGAGTTCCCCTTTTTGATTACCCGGCCTAGATCAATCCGACTTGCTTGCCCACGTTGCGGAAGGTGTCGAGCACCTGGCAAAGCTGATCATCGGTGTGGGTGGCCATATAGCTTGTCCGCAGGAGTTGGCGACCGGCAGGCACCGCAGGGGAGATGACCGGGTTTACGAAAACGCCGTTTTCCAGCAGCAGGCGCCAGGTCAGGAAGGTTAGCTGGTCATCCCCGATCACGATGGGGATCACCGGGGTGACAGAATTCCCGGTATCGAAGCCCATGCCCTGCAGCTCTTTGCGCATAAAGTCGGCGATCTGTCCTAAGCGAGCAATCCGCTCCGGCTCAGTCCGCATCACTTCCAGTGCAGCCAATGCTGCCGCAGTATTGGCCGGAGGGATGCTGGCGCTGAAAATCAGGGAGCGGGCAAAATGCTTCACATAGTGGATTACGTCTTCATCCCCGGCGATGAACCCCCCCAGAGAAGCGAAAGACTTGCTGAAGGTGGACATAATTAAATCCACCGAGCCAGTCAGGCTGAAGTGTGCGGCCGATCCTCTGCCTCCGCCGAGCACCCCCATCGCATGGGCATCGTCAACCATCAGCCTGGCCCCATATTCTTTGCAGATTGCGGTCAGTTCTGGGAGGGGAGCGATATCTCCCTCCATGCTGAATAAACCGTCTACGATCACCAGCCTGCCCTTATCTTCAGGGAGGCCAGACAGCACCCGGCGCAGATCAGCCATGTCGTTGTGCCGGAAGCGCCTGGTCGCTCCGAAACTGAGACGGGCGCCGTCCACAATGCTGGCGTGGTCATCTTTATCGAGGATGACGAAGTCGCCCCGGCCGACCAGCGCGCTGATCGTGCCTAAGTTCGTCTGCATGCCGGTCGAGAACACCAGCGCAGCCGGTTTCCCTACCCACTCCGCCAGTTCGCGCTCAAGCTGCTCGTGCAGCTCGAGGTTCCCGTTGAGAAACCGCGAACCGGTGCAGCTCGTTCCAAAGCGGTGGATGGCATCGATCGCTGCCTGGCGCACTTTAGGGTGGGTGGTGAGCCCCAGATAGTTGTTCGACCCGCACATGATCAGCCGCCGTCCCTGATAAATGGCTTCGGTGCCTTCGTTATCTGACAGCGCTAAGAAGTACGGATAATATCCCTCGGCGATCGCTTCTCTGGCGAGCGTGAACGAGTGACACTTGTGAAAAATATCCATAAATCCCTCACATCTTTTAACCATGCATGGCTTTGTTCTGAGCTCGATGTACTAGCCAATCCATAATCGGATAAACCAAAGGCCCAGCGGCATGGCTCAAATAATAGATAAGCTTTGCCTCGAGCCCGGGTAAGATCAGGTAGCGCCGCGCGGCTACACCTCTCAAGATCGCTTCGGCAACCGTTTCTGCAGAGAGTGTGCCCGCCGTGTTCGTCAGAACTTTCGTTTCCGGTGGTTTATACTGGGTTTCGTAGGCGAGCTGGGGCGTATCTGTGTCTGGGGGGAATACGATCGATACTCCGATCCCTTTCGGTCTCAGTTCCTGGCGAAGGACGTCGGCGAAACCACGAACAGCGAACTTGGAAGCGCCGTAGGCCGAATATCCGCAGACCCCAATCAGCCCGGCGAGGGAGGAGATGAGAACAATGTGGCCCGAGCCTCTGGCCAGCATCTCCGGGAGCGCAGCCTTGATGGTGTACACCGTACCAAAATAGTTGGCTGCCATCATCCCCTGGAAGACTTCGATAGACAGTTCTTCGACATATCCCGGTCGGGCAGCGCCGGCGCAGGCAATGATCACATCCGGGACTCCGGCCTGGCTGCGCATTTCCCCCACAACCCGTGCGGCCTGATCCGGGTCGCTCACATCAGCGGCCGTCCACCCTACGACCTGCTTGCTGCTCAGCCGCATCCCTTTCAACTCTTCGGCCGCTTCAATCAGGAGCATCTCCCGCCGGGCAGCCAGCCACAGGTGCGCCCCCTGGCAGATCAACAGCCTGGCTAGAGCTAATCCTATTCCGCTAGAACCACCGGTAATTAAAACATTCTGACCATCAAATCTCATAATTCAATCGGAAATCGAGTTTGTGTTATTTTGTTTGGCTTTGTGGGTCAACTATACCATACACTCGCATCATTTTCTGATGATAGATCCCTATCATCTCCATCCGCTGTCGGGAGATGGAATGCTGAACGTGGGGAGTGTGTCCGGAAGGCTGTCTGTTCTCGGCAACAAATAACAGCACCCATCCCTTACAGTGGGATGGGCGCTGTCTGGCCGGTGAGACCGGCGTTTAGTAGGCGCGCCGCCGGGTGATCAAACCGAACAGCAGAGCCAGGATGGCGGAACCGATCACCGCCCATACCAACGGGAAAGGTTGTCCATCGATCACAATGGGCACCAGTTCTGGCAGCCCGAGCTGGCCGGCGATCCAGGTGCCCAGCCAGGCGCCCACGAAACCCACCAGAATGGACATCAGGCAGCCGCCGAATGAATACCCGGCCAGCGCCTGCCCCAGGCTGCCGGCGATGGCAGCGATGACCAATAAGATAAGCAAACCTAGAAGTGACATAACTTCTCCTTTACCCCCGTTACTACACCAGTAATAATAGATACGCGATAAACCGCGGGGCCCTCAGGCCTTGTATTTTAAAATAACCGGATTTCCTTTCGGGAGCAATGGGGGGAGTTCCGCTGCCGGGCGGGGGAATCCCCCCATTGCTCAAGATGCGGCTTGTGATTTGGAGAAGCCTGGCTCTTGCGGCGATCTGCAAGCCGCCTCAGGTGGCCTTTTATCTTGCGGATTCATCCAGACCGGCTCCTCGCGGATAGAGACCTGGTCTGTCACCAGCACAGGGACGAAATCCGGAGCGAAGGCCGCGTATAGGCTGTCCGAGGTGAAGAAGAACAGGGCGCTCCCATCTGGGGACCAGGTGGGGGAGAAAGCGCCACCGGAGAAGATTTGCCGAGGCTGCTCGTCCAGGCGGCCCACGTATACCCCTTTTTCCTCAAAACTCCCCGCCCAGACCCAAAGCGGGCCGGTGGGCGCTGCCACCGGGATGGTGAGCAGGCTGGCGGCGACGCTCACTTCCTCGCCATTGGCGGTGTATGCCTGGAGGGAGTCGCCGGAGATGAGGAACAGGCCGGCCGATGCATCCCAGGCTACCCTGCGGCCCAGTTCACCCAGGCGCTGTGGGGGCCGGCCATCAGTGTGGATGAGATAAGCGCCTGCCTCTTGCTCGGGAAAGCAAAAATCGCCTTCAGCCACGTTGATCAGGACGGTGGCGCTGGAGGGATCGAAGGCCAGGTTATAGTCCATGAAAGATCCGGCCCATAAGACCTCGATCTCTCCTGTTTCCATATCCACCAGGCGCAGGTTTTTTGGGCCGCAGTCCGGGCTCCACGAGTAGATAATCCCCGTGGCAGGGGGGGCCCAACCGAGGAGTTGCTCGGCTGAACTATTCTGAATCGGATAGAGGGTTCGCACACGCGACCCATCGGCGGCTGCGGCCCACACCCCTGCCATCACATATCCCGCCCCGGTGCCGAAGGTCTCCGCTCCGGTATGGAAGATCCATTTCCCGTCGGGCGACCAGCTCGGCTGGTAGCCGTGACTGGGGCCGTCGGTCAGGCGGTCGATGCTGCCATCGTCAAAGTTGTACACGTACAGGTCGGAACTCACTCCATCCTGCATGCCCATGAACGCCAACCGGCTTCCGTCTGGAGAGAAGACCGGCGGAGAGTAATCGTAGATCGCCCGGTATGCCTCGAAACGATCCTGCCCCGATTCCATGTCCATCGGATTGGTATCCGGGGAAAGGCTGGCAACGTGCCCGGCATCGCCTCGCGGGGAATCGAAGAACAACTCTAATCCCACCAACTCGTCCGGCATCATGAGTGTAACGAACGCGTATCTGTCCCCTCTGGGGGAGATTGATTTTTGCAGGTTGATATTTTTTTCCTCTGTGAGGTGAGTTAACCCGGAGCCATCCGGGTTTATGGCGTACAGGCCGTTATCGGCCGGGATCAACAGCCAGGGGCCGTTCGACGAAAGCGGAGCTGAAGGAATGGATGGCGGTTCCAGGGTTGGGGCGGAGGTCGATGTCGGCGGCAGCGGGGTGGGTTCGACCGGCTGCTGAGACGTCTCGGTGGGTGCATGGGTAGGCGGCAGGGTAGGGGTGATAGCCTCCTCCGGGACCGGTGTTACTGTCAAGACAATCCTGGTTATCTCTAAAGTGGGGACCGGCGGGCTGACGGGCTGGCCAAATATCTGGCAGGCGACGGTAAGCACGGAGATGAGGAGAATTACGACGATGGAAATAACTCTCGGACCTTTCATAGCGGCACCAAGCCTCCTTTGGACCTTATTCTGTTTTCTTATTCATTCTGATGGATGCAGTCCGCTCCAACTCGCTGAAGAATCGGTTCTCTCCTCATCTTCCTATATGTAACAAATATTGATGGACTGTAAATCGCAGTATAGCATATTTCGTGTTTACTGAGGGGAGTTGTGTGAAGTGGGGAGCGAGAACCGGGTATAATCATCACAATATGCGGGCAATGAAGAGAAATCACTACCCCGTTGTATATTCATAGGGAGGATGGAATGTTCGAACACCTGGTGGGGCAAACCCTGGATCGTTACCAGATTATCGAAGTGGTCAGCGAGGATGCGCTGGGAACGATCTTTCGGGCTCACGATCCTACACTCCAGCGTGATGTCGCCGTCAAGATTATCAACCCGGCAGTGTCCAACCGCCCAGGATTTTCTGAGAGTTTCGTGCAAATTGCCCGCATCGGCGCCCGCCTCGATCATCCAAACCTGGTCGAAGTGTATGATTTCCGCGAGGCAAGGTCTTTCCACTACATTGCAATGGAATTTATCCCGGGGGACAACCTGAGGCAGTTGCTCAACCAACTACGCCAGTCGGGCCAGTGGGTGCTGTTGAGCGAAAGTGTGCACTTGATCCGCCAGATTGCGCTGGCAATGGAATATGTCCGCTCGCAGGGCGTGCCGCAGCGCATCCTGCGCCCATCGAAGATCGCCATCAAACCGGTGCAGAGCGACCGGCTGCCTTACCTGCCGGTGCTCACGGATTTAGGGCTTGCCCGGTTGATGGAGTTCGGGGTGGGGGATACCCCGCCGGTCGCTCCCGCTTACATTTCCCCGGAGGGCGCTTTAGGCCGCAGCACAGACCGGCGCAGCGATGTGTACAGCCTGGGTGTGCTGCTGTTCGAACTCTGCACCGGACAGCTTCCGTTCCCGATCCAGACGCCGGAAGAAGCAGTGCGCTATCACACCCGCCAGCCCCTGCCTCCGCCCAGCTCTATCCGCCCCGATTTGCCGGAAGCGCTTGAACAGGTGATCATACGGACTCTGGAGAAGAACCCAGATGCCCGGTATTCTAGCCCGGCGGCTCTGGCCAATGAACTGGAGAATCTGGCTCCGGTGGCCGCGGCGATCAAAGGCGCTCCTCCGGCGATGGAGAATGCAGTCAGCTTATTGGTTCCATACAAGGAGAGCCTGGAGACCGACCGTAAACCAGGGCCAAGGCCGGTACCCACGCCTGCGGTGGATGAGACGCAGCCTGACGCTACCGTCGCTGCTCAGCCAGGCCGAGAGGCGCCCGGGCGAGGCCCGGCAGGCGGCCCATTGGGCATGGAAGCCTTCCTCGAGAACGCCCAGCTTACGGTTGAAGCAGGCGGGTCCGTTTCAACCAACCTGGTGATTTCCAACACCGGTTCAGATCCGATCCAGGTGCGAGTGAATGAGGAAGGGATTCCTACCGCCTGGGTTACCCTGACCCCGCAGGCGGTGAGAATAGGGCCCGGAGAGAATGCGCAAGTCCGGCTGACAATACGACCACCCAGGGCGCCCCAAAGCCGGGCGGGGCGCTATCCGTTTGCGGTCTACGCCCTGGCGCAAGGCAGCAGCCGCCCGATGGAAGTAAAGGCCACGCTGACGGTGGGAGCTTACTTCCAGTTCCGCAGCGAGTTGACCACGGCCAGGTTGAGAGCCGGAGACCCCGGTCGATTGGCAGTGACCAACCTGGGCAATACCCAGGAGACCTTCACGATCAATTTTCAAGACGCGGAAGGTAATTTACAGTTCACCCCCCAACAGGCGAAACTGCGCCTGGAAGAAGGCCAGACCGGCCTGGCGGAGTTTCGCGCTCGGCCAACCGTGCCGCGCCTGGTAGGAGCCGAGGCCATCCACCCTTACCGGGTCCAGGTCGTCTCCCCGCGGGGGGAAACCCAGACCCACAGTGGAGGGATCGCCAGCCGGGCGCTGGTCCCCATCTGGGCGGTGGGGATCCTGGCCGCGGTGGTGCTGTGTTTCTTGAGTGTGCTCATCGTCATGTTGGGCCGTGAAGAGCTGCAGGCCTCGCGCCAGACCAGCGCGGTTTACGCCCTGCAGAGCGCCACTGCCCAGGTATTGCTGGATACCGCTGAAGCTGAAACGGCTACAGTCCTGGCGCTCGAATCTGCAAATCAGGCTACGATAGATGCGGTCACGGCTACCGCCGAGTGGCTGGAGGATGACACGGACGATGACGGATTGTCGAATCGCCAGGAATTGGAGCTGGGCACCCTGGTGGATAATCCCGACACCGACAACGACGGCTTGCTGGATGGAGATGAGGTCCGGCGAGGTACGGATCCGCTCCGGCCTGATACAGATGGAGATGGCCTGCGGGATGGGGATGAAGTTGAAGCCGGGTTGGACCCTTTGAATGCTGATACGGATGGCGATGGCATCCTGGACGGGCAGGACCCGAACCCGCTCCAGACATCCACGCCGACCCCCGATCAGCAAGCAACACTGGCCTTCTTCCTGACGCAAACGGCGGCCGCCATCCAGGGAACTCAGGCCATTCAAGACGCGCTGGCGCAAACGTCCACTGCGGCGGCGCTGACCGCCCAGGCGCAGGGGGCGGCGGCTGGCACGCAAACAGCAGTTGCGATTGCCCAGCAGACCGCCCTGGCGGAGACGTTGGGGGCGGAAGCCGCCGCTCAAACGGCGACGGCTCAGGCGATAATTGCTCTGACTGCAACTGCCGGCGCACAGCCCCAGAATACTCCCGTTCCGCCCGCTCCTCAGCTTCAGGGGCGTATCGCTTATATCTATTTGACCAATCGAGGCCTGGCGGTTCAATTTGGGAACCTGCTCGCCGCGCATGGGTTGCAGGTGGATTTGCTGCCTCAGGATGCGATCCCGACGACCAATATCTCCGGCTATTCGGCGATTGTCGTCGGTCCCGACACGGGCAGCAATGGAGTGTGGGGCGACCCCCAGGGGACACAGGCCTCACGGCTTTCAGACTCGGGATTGCCAATCTTGGGGATCGGGCAGGGAGGTTATTCTTTGTTCGGGCAGTTTAGTCTGCCGATCGGCTTCGATCGCGGGATGGAAGTCCGCCTCTCGGAAGTCGCGGCTGTCGATCCGGGCGGGGCCGCATGGTCTGATCCGTATAACATCGCAGTGCCAGACAACCAGGTGGTCTCCCTGTTCGAAGGCCGGAACAATACAGTTGTGATCATCGTGAACGATCCGGCCGGGCTAATCCTGATCGGAAGGCGCCCGGATGAGGCCACTCATTACCCGCTGGTTAGATCAGACCGGTTCCTCTTGTGGGGTTTCAGTGATGGTCCGGATGATATGACCAATGAAGGCCGCCAGGCCTTTATCAATATGGTTGCCCTTTTGCTGCCATAACATTGCTCCAGAGAGGAAAGTAAAGCATGGCGAAACGTCTGATCATTGTGGCAGGCAATATCGGCGCCGGAAAAACCTCGCTTACCGAGCAGTTGGGCGCCCGGCTGGGGTGGCAGACCGCGTATGAATCGGTCGCAGACAACCCTTACCTCTCCGATTTCTATGCCGACATGCGCGCCTGGTCATTCCACCTGCAGGTCTTTTACCTGGGCCACAGGGCCGAGCAGTACCTGCAGATGGTCTCTTCACCTCAATCCACTGTCCTCGACCGCAGTATCTATGAGGACGCTCATATTTTCGCCCGGGCGCTGCATTATATGGGGAATTTGAGCGAACGAGATTATTACTCGTATCGCCGGCTGTTCGATATGGTTGTCTCCCAGTTGCCCGCCCCCGATCTGCTGATCTATTTGAAGGCGTCTGTGCCCCTGTTGATGGAGCGCATACGCCGGCGGGGGCGGGCAATCGAGCAGGGGATCACTGCCGAGTACTTATCCTTGTTAGATACGTTCTACGAGGACTGGTTGCAGACGTTCGATCAGTGCCCGGTGCTGACCATCCGCTCCGATGATCTCGATTTCGTGCACCAGACTCAGCACCTGGATGTAGTGATCGAGCGCATTCAGTCTAAACTTGCCGGGCGCGAAGAGGTCGTTTTCTCCTGAGCGCATGGCCATCCATCGATCCCAAGAAAGCAAAGCCGGGCAGGAAAATGCCCGGCTTTGCTTTCTGCTGACAACATTCGCCTGCCCCCGCTTCTCTTTAAACCTGACCGGTGGTCGCTCCTATATTACTCGCTCCAGCCATGGAGGGTTGCCCGGTACAGAGCGCGCTCGAAGTAATCCCCATTGAGCGAGAGGCCTTCGTAACCTTTTTCAACCAAGACTTTGATCAGCGGCTCGAGTTGTTGGGCGTAATGGGACATGCTCGCTTCGGGATGGATGCCGGGCCAGGAATAGCAGGTTACAGCCGTGCGCCGGTGGGCCGATGGGATGGAGGCGGGGACGGTTTTATCCCAATTGGGGTCGTCCGGTTCGAAGACATACTGGTTCAGGGTGCCCTGGGGGATGCCCTCGATCCCGCGCACAACCGGCGGGTTGGTGTCCAGGGTGTACGGATCAACGGAAAGGTCAACGATCACCGCATGAGAAGGTAAGCAGGCAATCCAATCGTTGGGAACCACTGGCTTCGATGGGTCACGGCGCTGGGTGGCGTCAACGAGAATGTCGGTGTGCGGGAACAATTTTTCGATCACCTCAACCCGAGAGGAAATATTGCGCCCCAGCACGGTGACAATTGAGCCCGGGCCCCCAGCCTCTATATGGTCGTTGTTGCGCTCGATGTTGCCCAGTTTGGTCGCGGCTTCCACCGCGTGTTTTCCCACCATGCCGGCCCCCAAGATCAGCACCTGAATTGGCTGCCCATCCGGCCGGATCAAATTTGGCCAGCGATTTTCCAATACGTTAAACGCCACTTCCAGCCCGTTCCAGGCGACGGCTTTCATATCTTCCACCAGGCGGAGATTGTAATCGTTGACAATGCTGTCCAACGAAATTGCGTTTACGCCCAGCTCTTTCAGGAGCTCGATCCGCTTTGGACGGGTGGGGTAGTGCAGCATCGAGATCAGGCAGGAGCCGGGGCGGAGAAGTTTGAACTCTTCTGGGGTCGGCGATCGCAGCACCATCACGTAATCTTGTTTAAAAGCCTGGGCCCGGGTGCAGGAGTGGATCGCCGGGTTCCCCCGCCGGTAGGCGTCGAACGTGTATCCAGACCGAGAACCATATCCTTCTTCCAGGAAAACGGTTGCGCCCAAACGAGTGAGATACTGGATGAAATCGGGTAGGTACACACGTTTTTCCCCCGCTTCCTTCATCATCCGTGGAAATCCAAATGTAATCTGCATAGACATGGTTCTTTTCCTTTCAACATAAATAAGATTTTTTGATACCTGCCCTCCGCAGAGGACTATCCCTCATCGTGGGTTGGCCAACCTGCGGCCCTGTTTCCTCCTTCTCTGAACAAAACAAGGTGATGAAAAGTGGTTGGATCCTTTTCAATCAGGCATGGTTGTTATTAAGCTGCGGTTTTCCCCAGTGGGAAAGCATGGCGCGAGCTACCGCGCGTTCGAAAAAGCGGCCTTTCGGGTCAACCTTCTCCACCCCGCCCTTCTCGATTATTGTGCGCATGACCGGGCGAAGTTGGTGTCCATAGACCTTCATACACTGTTTCGGATGGATGCCCGGCCAGGAGTAGCAGGAGACTGAAAAGCGGCGGTGTTTGGTGGGAATGCAGTCTGGGATACGGTCATAGGCCGGGTCGTCGGGGCGGAAAATGTACTGGTCGAGGTTGCCCTGTGGGATACCTTCGATCCCCTTGACAATCATTTGCCCCGGGGCGCATTGGTATGGATCTACAGAGAGGTCCACCAGGACGGCATGAGCCGGCATGTACTGGATCCACGCGTTGGGGATGACCGGCTTCGAAGGGTCTGGTCGTTGGGTTGCGTCCACCATAATATCGGTCCGGGAGAGCAGGCGGATCATGATCTCTTCGTGGGAGGTGGTATCGTAATCGATGACCGTGACCTGCACGCCGGGGACGCCTCGCGAAGCCAGGTCGTGCCAGATGTGTTCGTTGGCGTACCGGATGGCGGCCTGGACTACATGAACGGCAACCGCCCCCGAGCCGAGCAGCAGTACCTGAACCGGCTTGCGATCGGGGCTTTCGATCCCGGGAGAGGGGTAAAGCGGTTTGAGCGTATTGAATGCGACTTCCATCCCATTCCAGGCGACCGAGCGCAGGTTTTCGACCAGGCGACGACCGTTGTCGTCCTTGAGCGAATCCAGGGAAATCGCCTCGACCCCGAGCGAGCGCAGGAACTCTACTCGTTCCGGGCGGGTGGGATAATGGAGCATCGAGATCAGGCAGGCTCCGGCCCGCAGGCGGCGGAGATCGGCGTCACTCGGGCAGCGTAACACCAGCACATAATCCTGTTGGTAGGCTTCTTCATGGGTGGTGAAGCGCGCTTGCGGAGCATAAGCCCGGTAGTCAGCTTCTGTGAAACCCATCCCGGATCCATAGCCGTGTTCAAGAACGACATGGGCGCCATTCTTCTCCAGCTTGCCCACGAAGTCCGGCAAGAAATCCCGCCGTTCTCCGGCCTCGACGTGCATTCTCGGTAAACCGATATTGAGAGGAACGCTCATAGAACCTATCTCCTCTTTCCAAGACATTGGATCCAAGCAGGTTTATCGGCGCCCGCCGGCCAGGTACCCGCGCCTGGACGAACAGTCCCTTTGAGCGGGGAACCGAACTGCTGTCATCGCTACCCAATATTCAGTTGTCCGGTTTTATGCTGAGCCTTTTCGAGCAGCGTCACCATGTAAGCTGCCCCGGCTCTCCCTGGCCAGGCACAGTCAGCCCAAAAGGTAATTATCAGTTTACCACAAATGACATAATTCACTATTGGCGAGCGGCTCGCCCACGGGTAGGACAATCCCGGCGGTCAAGAGCCTTCCGGCCAGATGCTGCCGGCCCGTACCAGCCCGCGCTCGGGCACATCCGCTTTCACCGTAGCCCCATTGCCGATGCGGGCCCCGGCCCCAACCTTCACCCGCAGGTTGACGGTTGCTCCCATTCCGATCAGCGCCCCGGCGCCAATCACGGTTTCGCCGGCCAGGATGGCCCCGGGCGATATCGCCGCATACGGGCCGATCTGGCAGTCGTGGGAGACGATGGCGCCGGTGTTGACGATCGCGCCGAAGCCGACCCGGGCCTGGCTGCCCACATACGCCAGGGCAAAGACCTGCGATCCGGGTTCGAGGACGGCGCTTGACTCGATCACTGCCCGGACGTGTTGAACGGCCGGGAAAGCAAACCCGGCTTCTGCCAGGCGGCGGAAGACCCGGATACGCACATCCACGTTGCCGATGCCGGCGATAGCATTGAGCGCCAGGCGAACGCCTTGCCCGGCGATTTCTTCCAGCCGTTCACCCCCACCGATCACCGGGACGCCGAGAATCTCGGTCCCCACCGGCAGGCCGTCATCCAGGATGCCTTCGATCCGGTAGAGGTTCAGGCCGTGGAGCAGGTCGATCAGCATCTTTGCATGCCCGCCGCCGCCATAGACCAGGACGCGGGTGGGATCAAAGCTGGTGGGCAGGTGATTGGAAGCCAGGGCTGGACTCTGGCGCTCTTCCAGAAGGGCTCGCACCATGCTCTCGGTTACCAGCGGACCGGTAGGGAGCAGGCTGAGTTCGAGATTGTTCTGCCGGGCCAGGTTCAGCGCAGGTTGTGTGATCCGCAGCCCCGGGTGGGGTGAACCGGAGGGTGAAGGAGCGGGCTCAGAATGGGGAACAGGCGCTTCTTCCGGCTTCCATCCCGGAGATGGCGCCAGGTAGCATAGTAAGTCGCCGGCGCGCACCGTTTGGCCCGCTTCCAGGCGCAGTCCGGCGATATACCCATCGCTCTCGGCGAGCACATCGGCAGTGGATTTGGTGGTCTCGAGCGAGCAGATCAGGTCTCCCTGGGAGACCTGCTGGCCCTCCTCGACGGCGACAGAGGCGAGTAGGGCCTCGGGTTCGTTCGGGTTCAGTAGAGGAATGGTGATGGGGATAGGGGATTCCATGATCGGTCAGACCATCTGAATTGCAATTTGAAGGATCGTGTCGACTCCGGGCAGGGCAGTTTGTTCGAGCGCGACCGAGGCCGGGACGGGTACTTCGCGGGCGGCGACCCGCCGGGCGCTTTTAAGGCGAGGCCCCAGGTGTTCCAGGCTGCGGGCCAGGATCTCAGCCCCCCAGCCGGCGGTGTAGGTACCTTCTTCGATCACCAGCAGCCGTCCTGTGTGCCGGGCCGAGTCCAGCACCGGGCTGAAGGCGGCGGCATCCATGGGCGCCAGGCGGGTGGGGATGACCAGTTCGGCGAAAATCTCACACTCATAGGCCAAGCGGGTGATCGCCTGGCGGGCCAGGTCGGCCATGTAGCCGTATGCGGCCAGGGTCAGGCTGGGCGGGGGGGCGCCTCGGACCGTGAATGCATAGGCCGGGGCCTGTCCGTCCACAACCTGTTCGATCTGGATTTCGCCGCCACTATCTGCTTCCTGGACCGGGAGGAGATACAACAGCTTATTCTCGATGAACAGGGTGGGGGCATCGCCTTCGATGATGGCAGTTTCCAGCAGCTTCCCCGGATCGCCGGCCGCCGCCGGAGCTAAGACCTGCAGGCCGGGGACGCCCAGGAACAATTTTTCCAGAGTCTGGCTGTGGGTCGGACCGTAGCCGCGTCGCCCGCCCATTGGAGTGCGTACCACCATAGGCACCGCGACCCGCTCCTGAGGCTGTTTGCCTCCGCTGTACATCCAACCAAACTTAGCCGCGTGATTGATGAGCTGGTCGGCAGCCAGGGTGATGAAATCGCCGAACATGATCTCCGCCACCGGTCGCAGGCCGCGCAGCGCCATGCCGGCTGCCATACCGACGATGGCCGCTTCGGAGATGGGGGTGGTGAGCACCCTTCCGGGGAAAGCGGTTGATAGGCCGCGGGTGACTTTGAACGCGCCGCCGTAGGGGTCAAGCAAATCTTCCCCAAGCACATAAACCCGAGGGTCGCTGGCCAGCGCCCGGTGAAGGGCGAAGTTCAAGGATTCTAAGACGGTAGGCATTTGAATACGGTCACTCGATGAAGGTGGGCTGCGGGTCCTCCAGGGCTTGCCGGAGGGCATGGGCGATTTCGGCCTGGATTTCGGCCTCGATCTTTTCCCGCCTCGCGGACGGCAGGCGGGCGCCATGAATGCGGAGTGGATCGCGCTGCTCCTTCAGGCGGTCCACCTCGGCTTGCGGGCGAGTGTCGTCTCCTTTGGAATGCGGGCCAAAGCGACAGGTGCGGATCACCAGGGCGCGGGGGGTGCCGGTCTGGCGCACCTGCGAAAGCAGCTCTCCGGCTGCCGCGTGCACGGCGAGCACATCGCTGGTGTCGATCGTCCGCACCGGGATACCAAAGGCGGAAAAGCGAGCGCTGATTTGGCCCGCCAGGGCCAGTTCGGTGGGGGTGGTTTGGGCGATGCCGTTGTCTTCGAGGACGAAAAAGACCGGAAGCTCCCAAAGGGAGGCCAGGTTGAGGGCCTCGTACACGACCCCCTCTCCCAGCGTGCCATCGCCCAGGAAGGCGACCACCACCGCCCCGGTGCGCTTCTCTTTTTCCGCCAGGGCCATCCCGGCCGCAACCGGGGCGATCCCGCCCTGGACACCGTTCGAATAGAAATTGCGCCACTGCAGATGCTGAGACCCGCCTCGCCCGCCGCATACCCCGGTAGCTTTGCCCATCATTTCCGCGAACAGCGCTCGGGGATCACCGCCGTAAGCCAGGAAGTGCCCGTGGCAGCGGTGGTTGCTGAAGACAATATCGCCGGGTTCTAGCTGGCTGAGGATACCCGCAGCGTTAGCTTCCTGCCCCAGATAGGTATGAGTGGTGCCGGAAAATACGCCCTTGGGGAAGTTTTCCAGGACGGTTTCTTCGAAGCAGCGGATGCGGTATAACGCTCGGTATAAGGTTTCGTTCATATCTCGTTTACTGCCTCCGCTGCTTAGCAACCGAACGTTGCCGGTTGTTGGTTGCTACCCGCTGCCGTTCGTTGGCAGCGTCCCGCTGCTGTTCGTTGGCAGCGACCGGATAGGTGCCCATGAACTCTTCGGCGGAGGTATAGCCCGGCTGGCTGATCCCCTCCCGCCTGATCACTTTCCACACCGTCAACAGCAGGATGCGCAGATCCAACCAGAAGGACCAGTGGTCCACATACCAGACATCCAGGCGGAATTTATCTTCCCAACTCAGGGCGTTGCGCCCATGGATCTGAGCCCAACCGGTGATGCCCGGCAGCACTTCATGCCGGCGAGCCTGCTCCGGAGAATAGCGCTCCAGGTAAACCGCGACCAGGGGCCGGGGTCCGACCAGGCTCATTTCTCCTCGCAGGACGTTGAACAGCTCGGGGAGCTCGTCGAAACTAAGAGTTCGCAGGAAGCGGCCCAAAGCGGTCAGACGGTCTTCATCGGGCAGCAGGTTGCCGGCAGCATCCGTTGCATTGGTCATGGTGCGGAACTTGAATACGAAGAAAGTGCTGCCGCGGTAGCCGCCCCGCTTCTGCTTGAAGAGCACCGGCCGCCCGTGGAAAACGGCTACCAGTACGGCGATAATCGCAAGCAGCGGCGAGAGCAGGACCAGGCCAAGCGAGGTGAGGACCAGGTCGAACAGCCGCTTGGAGATCGGTACATCCGGTGGAAACAGCATCGAAACTTCGCCTCAGACGGGTTGTTCTGTCCCGGCCAGCCGGTTGAGTACATCGACCAGCCGGTCGGGCCAATCGGGGAGCTGGGTGATTGGCATCCACAGGGCAATCTTACCCGCTCGAACTTCAGGGCCGAAATCGGGCAGGTTTTCAGGCAACTGACCATTCGGGTAGCGCATCACAATCTGCCCGCCTTCTGCGCTGATCGAAGCCAGGCCGGCCCGTTCGGCGAGCAGCTTGACTTTGAGCTGGTACAGCAGGTTGCGGACCGTCTCCGGCAGTGGGCCAAAGCGATCGTTGAACTCTTCCTCCAGCGCGTTGATTTCGGCCGGGGAATGCATGTCGGCCATCCGCCGGTAGAGCCCAAGACGGGTGTCCTTATCCGGGATATACTCGGCCGGGATGCTCACCGGGAGCGGCAGTTCGACGTTCACCGGGTTCATCTGGGTTTCGAAGGCGGTAAGGATCGGTGTGATCGGCAGGCCGCGATTACTGCGCAGGCGGCGCACCGCCTCGGCCAGGAGCCGGGTGTAGAGATGGAAGCCCACCGCCGCGATGTGGCCGTGCTGGCGAGTCCCGAGGATGTCGCCCGTCCCACGGATTTCGAGATCACGCATGGCGATTGAGAACCCGGCGCCCAATTGGGTGTTTTCGGCGATCGTTTCTAACCGCTGGCGGCCCTCAATCGTTGGGGGTTTGCGGTTATGGCGGAAGAAGTAGGCGTAAGCGCGCTGGGCGCCGCGCCCCACCCGGCCGCGCAACTGGTAGAGCTGGGCAAGGCCAAAGGTGTCGGCCCGGTCCACGATGAGGGTGTTGGCGCTGGGGATGTCCAACCCCGACTCAATGATGGATGTGCTGAGCAGGACATCCACCTCCCCATTGGTGAACTGCTCCATCCGTGAGGCCAGCTCTTGCTCGGGCATTTGCCCATGGGCGACGACGATCCGCGCTTCGGGCACCAGCCTTTCCAGGTGGCTGCGCATGGCCTGGATCGTCTGGACCCGGTTGTGGACGAAAAACACCTGCCCGCCGCGCTCCAACTCGCGCAGGATCGCCTGGCGTACCAGGCGCTTGGAATAAGGACCAACATGGGTGATCACCGGCAGGCGCTCTTCCGGAGGGGTGTTGATGGTGGAAATATCGCGCACCCCGCTCAGCGCCATGTACAGGGTGCGGGGGATTGGCGTTGCGGTCAGGGTGAGGACATCGACTTCGGTCCGCATCTGCTTCAAAGTTTCTTTGTGCGTGACGCCGAAGCGCTGTTCTTCATCGATGATGAGCAGACCCAGGTCCTTAAACTGGACGTCGGAGGAGAGCATTCTGTGGGTGCCGATGAGGATATCGATGCTGCCCTCTTGTAAGCGGTTGATGATATCGCGCTGCTGCTGGGGGTTGCGGAACCGGGAGAGCATTTCGACTTCGACCGGGAAGGCTGATAGGCGCTGCAGGAAGGTGTTGTAATGCTGCTGGGCCAGAACGGTGGTGGGCACCAGAACTGCCACTTGTCTGCCATCCATCACAGCTTTGAAAGCCGCCCGCAGGGCGACTTCTGTCTTGCCGTAGCCCACATCCCCACAGATCAGACGGTCCATCGGGCGGGCGGCTTCCATGTCTTGTTTGACTTCGTTTAGCACCCGGATCTGATCGTCCGTTTCGATGTAAGGGAAGCTGGCCTCCAACTCTTTCTGCCAAACGGTATCCGCGCTGAACGAAAAGCCTTCGATCACGCTGCGTTTGGCATACAGTTCGAGCAATTCCTCCGCCACTTCCTGAACGGCCTCTTTGACATGGGTTTTTACATTCTTCCATTCCGTTCCGCCCAGGCGGCTGGGGGTAGGGGTGCGTCCTTCAGGACCGACGTAACGGGTGAGCCGGTCTACCTGGTGGACGGGGACGTAGAGTTGGGCTTCGTCCGCATATTCGATCGCCAGATAATCACGCTCCACACCTTCCACGGTGCGGCGCACCAGCCCGATGAATTGGCCGATGCCATGATCAACATGGACGACCCAATCGCCGGGCTGCAAGTCGGAGTAGCTCGACTCGGGCGCCTCAGCAACCGGGCGTGGCCGGCGGCGCGGCTCGGGCCGGCGCCAGCCGAAGACTTCACCATCGGTGAGCAGGTGGATGCGGTGGGCTTCGCTCCCGGCCGGGTCGAAAGCCCAGCCCTCACTCAAACTGCCCTCGATGAAAACAGGATGCTGCAGAATGGCATCCAGGGTGCTGGCCTGCTCGGCCCATAATTCCGTAAGACGGGCCATCTGGCGCGAGACGACAAAAACCGGCTCAGCGTTGATGGCGTGGTCCGCAAGCGTCTCCATCACCTCTTTCAGGCGACCGCCGAAGCGGGGCTCCGCATGGAAGCGCTCGGCCAATCCCAGCTCGGGCGGCAGCTCCTCGGGCATCCCGGCCGGACCCAGGATCACCGACTGGTGCTGGGTGATTGCATCCTGTATTTCGGACCAGCTCTGGAACGGTACGGGGAAATCCGGGGGCAGAATCCCTTCCTGGATGTACTCGTTCCGCAGGCTGACCGCCTGCTCTTCAATTTCTGCGGAGATATCCTGAAGGGCCTGGATGTCGTCGATGAGGATCAGGGATTGGCGAGGCAGGTAATCGAGCAGGCTGGCGGGGGTGGTGTGGATCAGCGGCAGGTGGAATTCGTTGATATCCTCCGGCCCGCCGGAATCGGTACCATCCTGACCGAAGAAGATGGGGATATCGTCCCCGGCCGGGCGCAGAAATTCGCGCGAGGGCGTGACCAGCACCCGGTCGGGGCTCGCTCCGGGCGCTTTGATCGTCCGTTGGGTGGCTGGATCGAAGCGTCGCAGGGTGTCGATCTCATCGCCGAATAACTCGATGCGTACGGGCTGGGGATCGGCCGGAGGCCACAGGTCGAGGATGCCGCCCCGGCGCGCAAACTGGCCGGGCAGCACCACCGTATTGACCGCCTCGTAACCCAAAGTGACCCAACTGCGGACCAGTTCATCGATTTGTACCGTTTGCCCCGCCCGCAGGGTGCGGGTGACGCGCAGGAAATCCCGGCGGGGCATCGTGCGAGTCATCACCGCCCGCAGCGGGGCGATGATCACCGGCGCAGCAGGCGGCGGCGGAGCGCCGGGTATGTGGTATGCGGCCAGGAGGGTGAGGGTGTTCAGACGATCCCGGCGGGTGTTTTCACCCCAGGCTGCCTGTTCGTAGAACAGGGGGGCTGGCTCCGGGAACAGGAAGCGCGGCAGTTCCGGGGCCCACAGGGCGAGCTCTTCCGCCAGGGCCAGGACACGGTCGGTGCGATCGGTGAGCAGCACGATGGGGCGTGATAGCTCGAACTGCAGGGCAGCCAGAAACGGCAGGCGAGCCGAACGGCGCAGGCCTAAATTGGGCAGCGAGTTTCCCGTCCGCAGGGCAGACAGGATCCATCCCATCGAACCGGCGACACTGTGGGTAATGTCTTCCAAAGGGGCAGCCAATTTATGCTCCAGTTCCATTGTACTGATTCATGGCTGCCTCCAGGCCTTCTGTGACAAACACCAATATCGCGCTGGCAGCTCGCTCCAAGGCATCTTTCAGTACCGGCAGGTCGCCGGAGGGGAAATCACGGAGCACGTAGGCGGCGGCGTCCATGCGGCCTGGGGGACGCCCAATGCCCAGGCGCAGGCGCGGGAATTCCTGAGTCCCCAGGCGTTCGATAATCGAAACCATCCCTTTTTGCCCGCCCGGCCCGCCGCCGGGCCGCAGACGCACGGTTCCCAAAGGCAGGTCGACGTCATCGTACACGACCAGCAATTTGTCTAATGGGATTTTATAAAAGCGCGCCAGAGCTCCGACCGCCTGTCCTGAGAGGTTCATGTAGGTCTGCGGCTTGGCCAGCACCAGGCGGCTGCCCTGGAAATCGGCGCGAGTGACCAAAGCCTTGGATTCCATACGGCTGAAAGTCACCCCCAACTTTTCGGCCAGGGTGTCGAGCACCATGAACCCGGCGTTGTGGCGGTTGTTGCGGTACTCCCGCCCCGGATTCCCCAGGCCCACAATCAGGTAAGTGAGGGTCACAGCCTCGGCTGAGGCGCTTGAGCCCTGTGCCCCGGGCTTTTTTCGAAAAGGAGGCAAGTTGAACATGATGCTCCTCAATCCTGCCGGCTTTTACGCAGAACAGCCCGGGTCTGGTAATACGCGCCCAACCCGGCGAAAACGCCCATGGTCGCCAACACGCCTTTGAGAAGGTTGACCAGCGCCGCTCCCGGGGGCACCTGGGCGGGGTTGGTGGGGAGGGGGGTAGCGGTGAGGGGTACCGGGGTGTGCGTGGGGGTCAGGGTAAGGGTAGGGGTGGCGGTCGGCGCCGGCGCCCGGGTGGCAGGGGGCGTTGAGGTGGGAATGGGCGTGGGGGTATCGGTTTCCACCGGGGAGTAATTACGGACGCGCACGCCATCCAGAGTCACATCCTGCCGGGTGCCGTCGGCGAGAAAAACGGAGAGGCGCAGCATGTAATTCCCATCGCTGATGGTGGTTGTATCCCATTCGGTGAGAGTTCCGTCTAAAACCGGCTCCTGGCTTTCGGCGATTAAAAACCAGGTGTTGCTGGTATGGCCGGCGTAGGCAAAGGCCACTTCCATAGAGAGGAAACCGTCCACCGCGGTGCTGCCCAGGATAGGCACGACACCCTGCACAGCCTGCCCGGCAACCGGCGAGCGGATACCGAACGCGGGTATATCCTGGCCGGCGGGGCGGGCCAGAGCAACCGGCGGCTGCACCAGAAGCAGCGCCAGCAGCAAAATAAGAGGGCGGGATAAATGAAGATAACGCTGCATGACAATCTATTAGTCTAACATGGAGAGACAAGCGGGTCAACAGAAATCGACCTTTTCGTTATAATTCTTCAACCCCAAAAATGACTAATTATGGTAAACTCATGCGGTGAATTGTGTTCCTCGAACGCAAAGCAGTACTAGAATGCATTAAGATCAATAGTGAAGAAATCGGGGCGCGATTTGCTGTTGGTAA